>AP018281.1:1290000-1935000 GCA_002368355.1 Chondrocystis sp. NIES-4102
ATGGACGTTGGCAAGATGTTCCTCACGGTAACACTGGAACTTACTTTGCTTAATTTATTTTGATAAGTCAAGGATACTATTTAGCTCTGATTTTAACTGGCAAGCCTGTTCTGTTTAATAATTGAATTTTTATCTCTTGATAATTCTAAAGTATTACTATAATTGGGTAAGTTTTGTTCTAGAATTTCAACCTGTAGATTTACTTTAATTAAATAAGAACCAGCTTGATTATTTACCGCCTCTGCTATTTCTGCTGTTAAATCAGGGCGTTCTCCTGTAATCGGATTTCTTAGGATACAACGCTCCCAATCTGCATATGCTTCTGGATTTAAGCTAAGGATATAATGTTTATTCATAGGTCTTTCCTCGATATTATTAGTACTATTATACCTAATGTTGATTAATTAATCAAGTAGAAATTCACTAGGTTTAAAAAAAACATCTTAAAATTAAGTAAAGATATGTATTCAGGGAAATAAAACAATGCTAGCTAGCAATATTGAAAGAAGGTTTTGGGAAGCAGGAATTTCCACATTAGTTGCTAGTTTAGTTATGGGTATAGATACTCAGAAAGTAATGAGTGCTGAGAAAGTGATTGTCAACTATGGTGTGATTAGTCAGTCGGTTGAGCTTGAAGAATTAAAGACTTTTGCCGAGACAGGAGAAGCATCTGGGGGTATAAACTTTCTTTTAAAGGCAAGTAACCAAAATCCCTATGCAATTCGCTGGATATTAACACAACAGTTTCCTGCTAATAATACTCTGATCTACGACTTATTAAATACTGCGCCAGGAGAATATGTTTTATCTCAAACCAGTCAGGTAGTAAACTCTAAATCTGAGCGAGCTAATGTTAAAGCCTTAAGAGGAGCGATCGTTGCGTCTACGAGTGATGATAATCTAGTTTCGCTGCTGGAGTTGTTAGAAAATTATCCAACTAAAGAAGTTTACATAAATAGCAAAGTTCTAGCCAAAGCTAACCGCAACTTAAGTCAATTCATTCAACAGATCAATCGCTATATCAAGATACCGTTTGATTTACTAAAAAATTAATGATAACGTTTAACCGCATTCCGCGGTCATAAATACTTACATCTAATTGCTTATAGTCTGACCAAGAAAAGAGTCATAAGATAGGGAGAGAAATATTTATTAATTTTTATTTTAAATGCTGACATATCAAGAACAACCTTTAGAACTAAAACCTATTGCTGCTGAAGAGCTAAAGAAACAAGAGAGAATGAGGGATGTCACCTTGTTATTACAGCAAATGGTAGAAAGAGAAGAAGTAGCTTTAAAACTTATTATTGACTGTTTAATTGATGTTGGTGCAATTAATTATGCCAATTATAAATTAAATAACCCTACTTTAAATAAGATGATGAAGATACTAGTGGGGTATGTTAAACCAGTTGCTCGCCCAATTGCTTTACGGTGGGTAAAAAAAAATCTTCCTAACTTAGTAAGTGCTTGGTTAGAATCACAAGTATCCTTTAAACCTGTTCCTATTAATGATAAGGAAGCTATAACTGGAGAACTAGAAACTGTTCCTGTAAGTCAAGCAGATCAGCCAATTAAATGAGGTGGATTAAACAAAAAAATCAAACTATAAGGCGATAGGGTAATGTAGAACCAATAAACACAGATCGCTTTACAGTTTGTTATTTATCTTAATTTTATCTAATATATCTTAAACGCATTTAACTAGCGATACTACTTACTGCACCTTTAAGGGCTGCAACAGCTTGTTCAACACTAGCCCAAAGCCCCATATCGGGTTCTATGCCAGCAATTTCTCTTGTACCAACAAAGTAAAGTACGCCTTTTAGAACTTCTTGATGAGCGCGATTTTCAAAGTTAACCTTATTAAGAGGCTCTACCGCATCTTGAAGTTTATCATCTAAAGATTGAGCAACTTTATGGATTATTAAGCCAGTCATGCTCTGTTGATGCTTAAGCATCTCAAACTGAAAGAACTTATCATAAACTGTAAGCTCTGAACCATCCATCATTTCCCCAATTTTTTCAGCGTGCTTTTGGGTAATATCGCGGGGTTGAGCAGTGCTACCAACATCTCCAATAACTTTGTCGATTGAGCTTAGGTTTTCGCGATCGCTTGCTATCATTTTTTCTAGTCGCTCGCGAATTGTCTCATCTTGAGTTTGGCTCATGAGTTTTTGAGCGCATTCTATCAAAACGTTTTGTATCAGCCTTAGATCGGCAAGTTTTGTCTCTAGGTTTGTCATATCAGCCATTGCTGTTATCTCCCAATTATTATTTTGATAGGATAAGCGTTAATTATTTCTTTTCTTTTACAATAGCGACGAAATTGGTCGTCTATCCTCGTCCTTGAGAGGGATTAATCTCTAAAATTTTGAACCAATGCTCTTGATAGATGCTTTATTGCTACAAATGTTTATGTAAAGTTTTATCAAGATATTCCTAAGTAATTACTCTCAGAAATTGTAAAATTTTGTGACGTAATGTTTAATTATTTTTATCGAATTGTGTCAAATCAGTTGTTTGACGGATTTTGAGTAACTTTTTTTGATAAAAGTACTTTACATAAGAATATTGGCTGGGTAGGTAAAGAGCGAGCTTACCCTTAATACCCTATTAAAATCGCCATTAATTTAAGGAGAGTCGAGTTATATGTTCACCCAGGTCAAGTCCACCGTTCGTCACGTTAAGCCAGATGCCGTTAACGGACGCGATCTACTCAGGGTGGTCTATGTCGTCCTAGAGCCTCAGTATCAAAGTACCCTGACTGAAGCAGCTAGATCGATTAATAGTAATAATCCCAATTTAGCCGTAGAACTGAGTGGTTATTTAATTGAAGAGTTACGAGACGAAGAAAATTATAATAATTTTAAAAATGATGTAGCCCAGGCAAACATTTTTATTGCTTCTTTAATATTTGTCGAAGACTTAGCCCAAAAGGTAGTCGAGGCAGTTACACCCTATAGAGATAATCTGGATGCTGCGGTGGTGTTTCCGTCAATGCCAGAGGTGATGCGTCTCAATAAGCTTGGTAGCTTCTCGATGGCTCAACTAGGGCAATCAAAGAGTGCGATCGCTCAGTTCATGCGTAAGCGTAAGGAAAAGTCTGGCAGTTCTTTTCAAGATGCCATGCTTAAGTTGTTGCGGACATTACCAAAAGTATTAAAATATCTACCTGTAGAAAAAGCTCAGGATGCCCGTAACTTTATGCTGAGTTTTCAGTATTGGTTGGGTGGCAATGCAGATAACTTAGAGAATTTTTTGTTAATGCTATCTGATAAATATGTTTATAAAGATAAGCAGCAAAACAATCTAAAATACGCTGAACCAATTGTTTATCCTGATATGGGTATTTGGCATCCTCTAGCCCCTAAAATGTTTGAGGATGTAGAGGAATACTTGACTTGGTTTAATAACCGTCTTGATATTAATGATGATTTAAAAGATCCCTTAGCTCCTTGTGTTGGGTTAGTATTACAACGCACTCATTTAGTTACTCAAGATAACGCCCATTATGTGGCAATGGTGCAGGAACTAGAATGTATGGGGGCAAGAGTAATTCCTGTATTTGCTGGTGGTCTAGATTTTTCCAAACCAGTAGATGCTTATTTTTGGCAAGAAAATCAAAATCAGGCAATAGTAGATGTAGTTGTCTCCTTAACTGGTTTTGCCTTAGTAGGTGGCCCAGCTAGACAAGATCATCCCAAAGCGATCGAGTCTTTAAAACGTTTAAATCGTCCCTATATGGTAGCGTTGCCTTTAGTATTCCAAACTACTGAAGAATGGGAAGAAAGCGAATTAGGATTACACCCTGTTCAAGTAGCATTGCAGATTGCTATTCCTGAATTAGATGGTGCAATTGAACCTATTATTGCTTCTGGAAGAGATGGAGCAACAGGAAAATCGATCGCCCTGCAAGATCGAGTAGAAGCGATCGCTAGAAGAGCCATGAAATGGGGTAATTTACGTAAAAAACCCAAACTACAGAAAAAAGTAGCAATTACAGTCTTTAGTTTTCCCCCCGATAAAGGTAACGTTGGAACTGCTGCCTATTTGAATGTTTTTGGTTCAATTTATGAGGCAATGAAGGGGTTAAGAGATAATGGGTATGATGTGCAAAACTTGCCAGATTCTGCGGAAGCCTTGATGCAGGAAGTGATTCATGATGCCCAAGCACAATATGCCTCACCTGAACTTAATATTGCTCATCGGATGTCGGTGGAACAGTATGAGAGATTAACGCCTTATTCTGTCAAACTAGAAGAAAATTGGGGCCCACCTCCAGGACATCTAAACAGTGATGGTCAGAATTTATTGATCTACGGTAAGGAATTTGGCAACATCTTTATTGGGGTGCAACCTACCTTTGGTTACGAAGGAGATCCAATGCGCCTATTGTTCTCTCGCTCTGCTTCTCCTCATCATGGTTTTGCAGCTTACTACACTTATTTAGAGCATATCTGGCAAGCGGATGCAGTATTGCACTTTGGTACTCATGGATCACTGGAGTTTATGCCAGGGAAACAAATGGGTATGTCGGGTGATTGTTATCCAGATAGCTTAATTGGGTCTATTCCTAACATTTATTACTATGCAGCCAATAACCCCTCAGAAGCAACTATTGCTAAACGACGTAGTTATGCTTCAACTATTTCTTACCTAACCCCTCCTGCTGAAAATGCTGGACTATATAAAGGTTTAAAAGAATTGGGTGAGTTGATTGGTTCTTATCAAAGCTTAAAAGATAGTGGTAGAGGGATACAAATCGTCGATACCGTTATGGATCAAGCACGGATCGTTAATTTGGATAAAGATATAACTTTCCCCGACTATTCTGCTAAGGATATGACCCAGGAAGAACGGGATACCATTATCGGCTTAGTCTACAAAAAGCTGATGGAAATTGAATCACGTCTACTTCCTTGTGGATTACATATTATTGGTAAACCCCCAACCGCCTCAGAAGCGATCGCCACTTTAGTTAATATTGCTAATTTAGATCGTGAGGAGGAAGAAATTATTTCCTTACCTCGGATTATTGCTAATAGTATCGGTAGAGATATCGATGAAATTTATGCCAATAACGATCGCGGAATTTTAGCAGATGTACAATTATTCCAAGATATTACCCAAGCAACTCGTGCTGCTGTTACCGCTTTAGTTCAAGCTCAAATAGACTCTGAAGGTAGAGTTTCGATGGTGTCTAAGCTTAATTTCTTTAATATTGGCAAAAAAGCACCTTGGATTCAAGCCTTACATGAACATGGGTATAAAAACATTGACACTGACGCGCTCAAACCTTTAGTTGAATATCTAGAGTTTTGTTTAGAACAAATCTGCGCTGATAACGAACTGGGTGGTTTACTCCAGGCTTTAGAAGGAGAATATGTACTACCAGGCCCAGGTGGTGATCCTATCCGTAACCCCAATGTCTTACCTACAGGTAAAAATATTCATGCTTTAGATCCTCAGTCTATCCCTACTTTAGCTGCGGTTAAATCGGCAAAAATCGTTGTAGATCGCTTGATTGACCGTCAAAAGTTAGACAATGGTGGTAGATATCCTGAAAGTATTGCTTGTGTTCTTTGGGGAACAGATAACATTAAGACCTATGGTGAATCTTTAGCACAAATTATGTGGATGATTGGGGTTCGTCCTGTCCCCGATGCTTTAGGTCGTGTTAATAAATTAGAATTGATTCCTCTAGAAGAACTGGGTCGCCCTCGTATTGATGTGGTGGTAAACTGTTCTGGGGTTTTCCGTGACTTGTTTATTAATCAAATGAACCTCTTAGATCGAGGGGTTAAAATGGCAGCAGAAGCGGATGAACCTATAGAAATGAACTTTGTGCGTAAACACGCCTTAGAACAAGCAGAGGAAATGGGTATTAATGTGCGTCAAGCAGCGACTCGTATTTTTTCTAATGCTTCTGGTTCATATTCTTCTAACATCAACCTCGCAGTGGAAAATAGTAGTTGGGAGGAGGAAAAGGAATTACAGGATATGTACCTCAACCGCAAATCCTTTGCTTTTAACTCCGATAACCCTGGGGTAATGGATGAAAGTCGCGGTTTGTTTGAGTCTTCTTTAAAGAGAGCGGATGTAACTTTCCAAAATCTAGACTCTTCTGAGATTTCGTTAACAGATGTATCTCATTACTTTGATTCCGATCCTACTAAGATCGTATCTAGTTTAAGAGATGATGGGAAAAAACCCACTGCTTATATTGCTGATACAACTACTGCTAATGCTCAAGTTCGTACGTTATCGGAAACAGTGCGTTTAGATGCTCGTACTAAACTACTTAACCCTAAATGGTATGAAGGAATGTTGAGTAACGGTTATGAAGGTGTGCGAGAACTTTCTAAGCGTTTGGTTAATACTATGGGTTGGTCAGCTACTGCTGATGCTGTGGATAATTGGGTATATGAGGATGTTAATACCACCTTTATTGATGACCCCGAAATGTGCAAACGTTTGATGGATCTTAACCCTAATTCCTTCCGTAAAATTGTTGGTACTTTACTTGAAGTTAACGGGCGTGGTTATTGGGAAACTAGTGAAGAAAATCTCGATCGCCTGCGTGAATTGTATCAAGAAGTGGAAGATAAGATTGAGGGTATTGATTAGTAATTAATTATTAATTGACTTAAATGTTTAAGGTGCGAGCGATCGCATCTTTTTTTTTGCTATACAACACGATATTATAGTTTCACTGGATACTATAGCCGTACAAAATTAGATTATGACAATTAGGGTGATTGGCTCGTAGGTAGTAGGTAGTATGTAGTAGGTAGTGGGGGTTTGGGTAGTCATAAAGGATAAGCTATGTCTGCGACAGCTACGCAACCGCAAATAGGTACTAGATATCAGTAAAAAAATGTCCTAACTTTATCTGGTATTGCTATAGCTTTGGGCTTTTAATTATTCCCGACTCCTGAGTACTATTTAAGCGCACAACATTAAAATAGGAATAGTTAACTTAAATATAGTACCTACGTTTAACTCACTTTCGACTGAAATTGTACCTTGATGTAATTCTACATATTCCTTTACAATTGCTAATCCTAAACCAGTTCCTGGAAATCCTTCGGAATTACTCGCTCGATAAAAAGAATTGAATAAATTAGGTAGATCTTGGGGTGGAATACCAATACCGCGATCGCGAATTATAAATGTTATTTCTGCATTTGTATTGGATATTTCAAAGTCAATAATACTATTTTGGGGAGAATATTTACAAGCATTAGATAGTAAATTGCTCAAAATATGGTCTAACAACTTGCTATCTAAATTAAAAGTTTCTTGTTCGCTTTGATAAATAAAGTTGATTTTTTGCTTATTATTAAATATTATTTGAATCTCGCCAATTAAACCACGACAGAAAGTTTCTAGTTGCAATTGTTGAGGATTAAATGCAACTTTTCCGAGATCTTTTTGAGTAATAATTAAAACATCATCTAAAAGCTCGGTCATCTTTTTAACATTACGCTGTAAACCTGCTAAAACATTTTCTTTCTTTTCTGGGTCTAATTTATCGCCATAGGTTTGTAATATTTGGGTCATGCCATAAATTCCATTGAGGGGATTACGAAACTCATGGGAAACTATTGAGAGAAAGCGAGATTTAAGTTTATTTAATTCTTTTTCTTTAACTAAAGCTAGATTTAATTCCGTTTGCGTTGCTTGTAATTGTAGAGAATAAGAACGCGATCGCAATAATACCCTTAACTTTGTTTGTAATTCTATTTTTTGAATCGGAGTATAAATAATATCATCAATTAAAGATTCTAAATGATCTGTGGAAAAGCCTATATCTTGGAGAGTAGTTAAGAGAATAAAAGGCAAAAAAGCAGGTATTTCTAATTGCCTTCTGGCTAATAATTGTTTTCTTAGTTGACGAATTGTTCCTAGATCTACAAAGCACAGATCAAAACTTTGATGTAATAATTCCTCGCCTTCTATGACAAAATCACCGTCTATGGTGGGTGATAAAATTCGATATTTATCCTTTAAGCTTTGAGCTAATAAATGACGATTTTGGTGATGATATATTAATAAAAGAAGACGTTTCATTTACCATTCTAATTTTTACTTTTGATCAATCCACTCTGGTACACCATTAAGAATTCCTCGTAATTTATCTAATGGGTCACCTACTTTAATACCATATTTAGTAATACTAAACTCCCGTAATGTACGTTCAAAATCTGATACTCTTTTCTTCAGGACACCGATCGCTTTAGATAATTGACCATTTAATTCTAAATAACGCAAGAAAACTAAATTATCACCTAGATAAGACAGTCCATTTTCCGTAACGCTAAAATTATCGCCAGCTATTGTATGAACTTCGTTAACTAAAATAACTGTTACTCCCATGTTTTTTAAATATTGACATAAAGAGTGTAGGTGACGGATTAAATCTTCACCCTGCATTGATAGTTGATAACCTGACGTACTATCAATCATAATAATTTTGGCGTTGTTTTCTTCTACTTCCCTACGCACTAAATAAAAAAAGCGATTGGGTGTATATTTTAACGGTTCAACTAGCACTACAGATAGAGTACCACGCTCAATCATAATCTGAGCAGGAATATTAATTGCTTGACAACGTTGTAATAAAGTTTCCATTCCTTCCTCAAAAGCATACAGTACAGATCTCTCGCCTTTCCCCGCAGCTTCTTTCATAAACTGGATACCAAAAGTAGATTTTCCTACTCCACTCGGTCCACTAATAATTGTCGTTGTTCCCCGTTCGATCCCACCATGTAATAATTCGTCTATTTCGGGAATACCAGATGAGATTATTTCAGATTTAAACTGACGCTGATATATTTCGGGAACTAAACGAGGAAAAACTTGTATACCCTGCTCACTTAATTCTAAATCATGTTTACCACCGACAAAATTAGAACCTCGAATTTTATTGATTTGAATAGAACGTCTTTCTGTTTCTATATCTAATTGTATTACTCCGTCACTCATAAACTCTAGATCATCATCGGGATAACGTTGGCTAGCTTCAGAAGTAAATAGAAGTGTTATTTCTTTTTCTAGCAAAAAACGTATAAAGGATTGTATTTGTTTGCGAAATTGAAAATAATCGGCGGATAAAAAGCGAAATTGGGTTATGGTATCTAAAAAAATACGTTGAGGTTCTAAACGAGCGATCGCATTAATGATATTCTGAATAACAGGGGCTTTCTCTACTTCAGCAGCCGAAAAAACATCATAGCTTTGATCTTGAGTAAAAAAATCGGCGGTAGTACTAAGATCGAGAAATTCTACTTGGTCTAGATTAATATTAATTTGTTGAGCGTTGCGACGAATTCTAGCTTCTAATTCGCAAAAAGTGATAAATAATGTAGTTTCGCCTTGAGATATACCAGCATTAAGAAAATGAAACCCCAGAGTTGTTTTTCCACTACCAGGTTGACCTTTAATAAGATATGTTTGATTTTTTATTAGACCTCCTGATAAGATTTCGTCTAACCCTGTAATCCCAGTAGAAATACGATTTAAATTCATTTAAGTAGTCAAAGTTTATAAAAATAATTAATGCTGGAGATCCTTTTATACAACTATACAACTCAACAATCTAGTTAAACAAACTTCTAATCTTTATCTATCGTGCAAATTTCAGGATTATTTTGAGTTTTTCAGGGTTTTTTAGGTAATATGGTTATCAAAACTTGATATTCTGATTATTAGTTCCTTTTATTAGGTTTAGTTAAGGTTTACTTGAAGTGCAGCAACAAGATTTTAATATATTGCTTGTGTCAGTAACATTACTTGAATATTTAAGATCAATTCTTAAGCATTAGGGAGAAAATATAAATGAAAAACCTACTACCTACTACCTACTACCTAAAACCATTTTATTTTGTAGTCAACATCTAAGTAATTCATATAACTAGCTTATCTGCATAGATCTAATTTAAACCTATGCAAAAGATATGAAAATAAAAGTAATAGTATTCGTGGCTTTGATATCTAACTTGATATTAAATTATCCTCGTACTCTAATTAAATAGGAACAAGTAATTCAACAATAATAGGTAGATGATCTGAACCTAAATGTTTTCCTAACCTAAAGTTTTCCACCTTAATATCAGAACTTATTAAGCAGTGATCTATAGGGGCGGAGAAAATCGCCAGTTGAGGATTAATTCCCGACTGGGTAGGTAGAATACCAAAACCTTGACGAGCATTATGTAAACCAGATTGTTTAATTAAGGAATGATAAAATGGTGACCACATGGACACATTTAAATCTCCTGCAATTATTACTGATTGTTTTAAATTCTTGACATATTCGCCGATACCTTTTTCTAAATGTTTATTACGTATTTGCCAACCTTCTTTACCGTAATATAATTGAGGATAAGCATGAGTTGCTATTAATTTTATTTGGCGATATTGATTAATTTTTAAATCAGAAATTACTAATCCTCGGTAAGTTCCATAGAGTTTTATTGCGGTATTAATTAAAGGTAATTTACTATAAACTTCAATCTCTAATTTTTTTGCTTCTATATGATAAGGATAGTTAGCTTTTAAGACAGATAAATTTTTTGCCCAAGGTTCTATAGCTTCTTGAAAGATAGCAATATCAGGTTTTTCTTTATTGATAAAAGAGAGTGCTTGTGCGTAGTTTTTATTATCCCACAGGACATTATAGGAAATTACTTTTAATGGTTGATAGTCATTATTATTATTAATTTGCGGTTGATTCATATACCAAGGGAGAATCTCAGCCAAATTAAGCAAAACGCCAAACAAACTAATAGCTAGCCACAGTTTTATACGAGTTAAGGCAAAATATATAAGACAACACAACCCTAACAACAAAAATTGTAATTTATATCCTGATGTAAATTCTAAATATAAATTTATCCTGCCTAAATATCCAGCTAAAGATAAACCTAACGATAAAATAGTCAAACTGCTAAATAAGTAATAACTAATCCTTCTCTTTTTATGAGACATAGGTAATTATAACTAAAGTAAACAAATTAATTATAGTAACGCTGAAAACGCGCATCAAAATGATGTTTTTTCTTTTGATTACAGCGACTACATAAAACTTGTAAATTACTGATGTCGTTTGTTCCACCTTTTGCCAAGGGGATAATATGATCTATATTTAATTGTGCTGCTGTAGTTTGTTTCCCGCAACTTTGGCACTGATAATTATTGCGCTGCAAAACATAGTCTTTAACGGATTTAGGAATATTAATTCTTGGTGTCTTAGACATGGGTTTATTTTAAAAAGTCGTATATAAAATACATTTTATAATCTTAAAACTTCTACGTTTTCCCCTAAGTGGGGGATAGGCAACAAAACAAAAAAAGCAATTATAAAATGCAGTTTAAGATAAACCTTGGCGTATATCATCGAGAGAATTATCTTTTTTTATATCTTCAGGTTCATCAGGACAAAATTCTAATATTACTCGTATTCTTACTTTACCTTTTTGCCAAGTTGCAGATTTCGGTTCTAATATTTCAGCATTAATACCATTTTGATTCCACTTATCACCATAGTGTGGTGCAGTGCCTAAACCTACTTCTTTTAATTTATTAGATATATCAGATATTACTGACTGGGTAAAAAATCTATTCAACTGTGCCATAAAATTACTAATTCTAAAGGTTGTGCCATTTTCAAAAGAAACAACAGCATTAGAGTCTTCATGTTCCAGATGTTTAAAGTTAATTGGATAATTCATATTTACACATAAAATAAATAATTTTTATAGCTATATTAGATAAGTTGTAAATTCTCTCTTTAAGTTTTTAAGTAATAACTACTACCTCCTACCTATTGGCTTGATCTCATCCTTATTTAGCTACCCTATCCTGACTACTTACTCCTATCAAAAGAAACAACAGCATTAGAGTCTTCATGTTCCAGATGTTTAAAGTTAATTGGATAATTCATATTTACACACAAGATAAATAATTTTTATAAAAATACTAGATATATTTATAATTTCTCCCTTTAAGCTTTTAACTACTACCTAATACCTATTAATTCCTAAACTAAGAGCGTATTTAAATTACATACTATTCTTTTATAACATTAGGTTGAAACCCTTATCCCCCAAACTGACTCCTGACTCCTGACTCCTGACTCCTGATTTGCGGTTGCGTAGCTGTCGTAGACATAGCTTATCCTTTAGGACTCCTTTCTCAACCAATAAATTAAATGCGTAACAGCTTACCTACCTAATAATCTAACTAGTGATTATTAAGCCGAATATCATCCAGAATTGATTCTTTTTTATCGGGAATAAATTGTAGACAAATTTTAACTTTACCTTTTTGCCAGCTTTGGTTAGGAGATAAAAGTTTACATGGTACTCCTTCTACTATCCACTTATGTTTTTTATGGCGATTAATATGCTCACCTAATCTATCTAGAAATTCTTCTGATGTATAGGTATTATGACTAATTAAAACATTATCCTCATGATTAGAAATAGATACTACTTCGTTGTTATTAATTATTCTGTCTGCATTATCCATAATAGATTGCTGTCAATAAAAATTTCTAGGTTAATTTTAGGGGCTATAATATCTCACTAATCGGAAGTATGTATACGACTACGAATATCATCTAAAGAAGTAGTATTATTGCTTGTTTCTTCAGGCTCAAACTTAATAACCAAGTTTATTTTTCCTTTGCGCCATCCTTTTGTAGTTCCATCTTGTCTGATAACTTCGCATTCGATACCTTGGGTAAAAATATCTGAATTGTCACTATTTTCAACACTTTCTCTTATATAATTTTCATACTCTTTAAGTAGTTGTTGCACTTTGAAAGTATCGCCAGAAGTAAATCTAGCTTCATCATGTTTCAAGACAGCAATAACATCATTGTGAGATAAAATTTCCATATCCTTATCTAGTTTTAATTCAACCAATTATATTTAGGTGTTGCTATTATTTATTTCTTGTCGCAGATCATCGAGAGGTGATGAATTTTCTGTTGCTGTATCAGGAATAAATTCTAAGGTAATATTGACTTTTATTTTTCCTTTTTGCCATCCTGAAGATCCAGCCCTTAATATTTCGCATTCTTCCCCGTCTGTAAACCAGGTCTGACTAGATAAAGTTAGCTGTCTATGTATATAACTATGAATTGCAGGTATTGCGTCATCCTTTATTACTTTATTTACACCACCTTTAAATTTACTAATACTAACTAACCTATCTGATTGAAAAGATATAACATCCTTATCATCACATTGAACTAAAAACTCATTAAACTGCAATTCAAAATCAGAAGACATAGATTTTATTTACCCATTTATAAATTTATTGGTAATAGATAGTTAGGTGGTGCTAAATCAGATTAATAGTTTTTAGCTTTTATTCTTAACGCGCAGATAAAGAGTTAGGGTAGCTGTTAGCTATTAGCTTTTAGCTTTAACTATTAACTACTACTCCTGACTCCTAACTCCTGACTCCTGACTCCTGACTCCTAACTACCTACTACCTACCTCATTGATAACATCTAGGGATTAATATGACTATAATTTGTACTTGCCATATTCAAAGAATAATCCTCAAAATCAGAAGAATTAAAAGTTATCTCCTTAACTTCAATAGAGGGTAGATAATATTCAGACAAATTAAAAGATGAAGCTGCATCATTAAAGAGCGATCGCAGACAATTATTAATACTATTTACAGCTTGATTATATTGATTTATTTTTTCTTCTATTTCCTGCTGTAATTTTTGATTGAGAGCAATTTTACTAATAGCTTCCTTCTCCAAAGTTTGCTCTAAAAATGCCCTAGCCTGGGGATAATATTGTAATATTTTATTAGCTTGTGCTTGAGCTTGAGGTAATAAATGAGACTTAATAGTATTATTAATTGTTTGACGGAAATTACGCCTAATTGTCTCAGAAACTTTCGGTTCAAAATCAAGTTTTAATAACTGACGTATAGCTGCTTGGGCTTCTATCATGCTACTACAATCATATCCTTGAGAAGTTTGTTGTAAAGTTTGACGAAACTGATAAATAGAAAATGTTCCCTCATCATAAAAACGTGGGCTTTCTCGTACATAGCGATCGCATTCGGTTTTGGCTTCGCTATTTAAAGCATGAATTAATTGGGTTTCTAACTCGTCTATTTGTAAAAGTATTCCTGTATCTTCTCCCAATAAACGATCTAAGTCGCGATAATATTCTTGTTGTTGTAAGCGATCGCGTAAACGCTGACAAAAGTTTTTAACTAATATTTCTGAGGCTGTAGTTAAAGTATCTTCAAGTTCATTAGCCAAATGATATAACGCCTCTACCAAAACAGCAATTAAAGGCGCGGTTGCATTACGAGGATGGGATAAGGTAGCACGACTATAGGCATTTTGTACCGAAAAAGTTTGTAACAATTCGTCAAGACGGCTGACCATTTGCGCCCGCAATTTGAGAAAATCTTCCTCGAAAATGGCATCTTGATTAATAACAATATTATTAACTTCTTCTCCTATATGTTGTAAAAACTCCTTACCTATTGTTTGCAACTTTTGATTTAGTAGCGTCAACTCCTGGGTTTTCATCGCTTCAATTTCCTGGGGTTGATGAATTACTTCTTGTAATTGTTTAAGGTAATGTTGTTTAATTTCCTTACACAGAGGTTGCAAATCTTCCGCCAAGCTAGCAAATAATTGAGGGCGTTTTTCTTCGGTTAAATAACGTTTAATAGCATTACGAAATTCTTCAATGCCACTATCAGCAATTAACTGTTGAATTAAAGGTGTACCATGTTCATTAAGGATGCGAGTATAGTTTTCATTCTGGGTTTCATAACTATTAACAGAAACTCTAAAATTAGTGCGAGTAAGTTTACCAGAATTAGCACAATAATTATTAAATTCACTAACAAACTGGGGCGTTTCTTCCACCCCACCAATTCCTTTAACACTATCGGCAAAAATAGAATCTAAACCAAAGCGGTTACCACTATTAGTAGCTTTAATTTGACTACCATAAAACCCCAACAAACCACTAGTTTTATATACCCGTTGATTATCCCGAAACTGAGTAGTAATTAAAGTATCCAAACGCTGTTTTAATTGTCCATTAAACCAAGTTTGATCAATACGATTAAAAACATAAAAAATGCGATCGCGTATACCTAAATTCGACTTCATCTTTTCCAACAATTCAGTTTCTTCCGAAGTCATTTCTCCAGCAGAAGCAGCCTTAAGTACACAAATTACCGCCGAGGTATCAGGATGTTCAATTTTACTATAAGTAAGTTCAGCATCCTTTTTAACAGGTGCATCAATACCTGGCATATCCACCAACACATTACCATCTTGCAACAGGGGATGATAACAGTAATATTCCACTTTAGCTAAAACCGCACTATTACTACCCCGTCTGGCATAAGTTGCAGCTTGAGACAAATTAGAAAAATTAAATGCCTCCATTGAGTAAGTATTATTTACATTAGTAGCAATGCGATCGCGATTATCTTGATACCCTTGTAATAATAAAGCTAAAGCATTCGCCTTTTTTGCCCTCTCAGACTTGCTTGCACCACCTTCCTGTTCGATAATGGCTATACAACCTTGAGATAATAAATCAGTAATTTCAGTTTGACGTAGATCATCCTGCGCCGATAACCCCAACTGCTGACACAAACTCATAGCCTGCTGCTTAATTTCCGCCTCACTCAAAAAAGTTAAAACAACCTTCTCCGCCTCTGGTTCGGCATACTCAATGTAACATTCTATACCTGTAGCGTGTCCCTCAGCACTATAAAGCAATTCCCTCTCAAGTAAAGCATTAATTAACATAGATTTACCTGCACTAAACGCCCCAGCAAAAACAATTTCAAACTTAGGGGAAATAGCTTTTTGTAGTGACGTTTCTACTGCTGAAATATCTTGTTGCTTAATATTAGTTTCTTTAACTAAATTTAAAATGCTATTAACATTTTCTAACAATTGAGAACACTGATTAGGGATATAATTCATATTATCTAGATAAATAGAAAAGTAATTACTATTCCTAGACTTCCCTAATCTTAGATATAAATTAAAAAACCTTGGTGGATAATATATATAATAAAAAAGAAGTTGCTCAATATAATAATTTTTTAGTATTGTCAGCTTAATTATTAAATTAAAAAACCTAATCAAGAAGAACAAAAATACTCAGTAAATCATATTTTCAATTACCAACGCCCTAAAAAGAAATTAAAAAATAAATATTTATTGTTACCCATGCTTTTAATCTGGGCAATATATTCATAATTGCTTAAAATCCACCATATCTGGCAAGTTATGTAATAAATCATCCCAGGTTTTATAGGTTTTCAATGCTTTAATTACTATAGGCAAAGGTTTATCAAAAACACGCTTGCTATCTATTTCTTCAGGAAAATTTAGTTTATAGGCTAATTGTTCTTGAGGAGGGTTAAACTGTGCATTAACTCCTGGCTTATTGCCCCGTGCATCCAAGCGATACCATTGATATTGAGGCAGATATACGGCATTTAAACTATGTAATGAATAGGGCGCGCCATCATCAAATACACTTAAGCGTTGGTAACAAAAACCTGTGGGAATAGAATTAGCCCGTAATAAAGCAGCCAAAAGATGACTTTTCGCATAACAATATCCTGTCCGATATTTTAATACTTCTGAAGCTTCACAAGTAACAGGATTTTTTTGATAGTCACTACTATGATCTATATTATCTCTTACCCATTCAAAACAGTTTTTAATAGTATTATTTATTTGTGGTGTTGCTAACTGTTGGGCTAGTTTTAAGATATTTGGTTCTTGCCAATTAATAATGGGTGTTGCTATTAGATATTCTTGCATTTATACGAATTAAGCTAAGAGCGTATTTAAATTGTATACTACTGTTTGAGAAAATCAGCTTAAAACCCTTATCCTAACTCTGACTCCCCCCTCCTGACTCCTGACTCCTGACTCCTTTCTCAACCAGTAACTTAAATGCCTAACAGCTTATTTACTATTTTAATCCCAGTTTTTTTCTTAATTCCGTTGCCCCCATAAATAATAAAGGAGTAACTACTAAACCTGTCAAAATAAAATGTAGGGGAAAGTGAAAATAAAAGTACCAAAGAATTAAAACTCCGTAGGTGGAATCCATGTGATCGATAAAATAGAAAATTTTATTGGTTTCATCGCCTGGAGGAATATTTAAACGACGTTTAATAAAAGAGTTGGGTAATTCAGATAGATTAAACACAAAACCAACTAACAAACCGAATTCTATCAAATTAAAATTAGACAATAAAATTGCTGTAGAAGGTTCAATAAATAATGATTCCAGCCAACGGAGTAAATATACACTCAAGAGCATAGCTAGGGGTAAACTAATTAAACCACGCCATTTTTTATTTGCCCCAAACCATTCCGCTTGTATTGGTACATTTAATAATTGAAATACTGGAGTTTTCCATAAAAAAGCCTCAATCACTCCAGCAATAAATAGAGCCAAAGCTAACCAAAGTAAATTTAAAGTATCTATTAAAAATAAATTCATCTAAATAATTATATAGCAGTTATATATATAGCATTTATCACTAACTTGTAAAGCAAAGTTATGTTTTTGTGACTACTTTTGTGGCATTAGCAAATTATTTTTAAACAATTAGATTAGTTGAGTTACCAGTTACTATTTAAAAGCTAAAAGCTAAACCCTAATAATAAAAAACCTCCTCATATAAAAACATATTCCTCTAGTAATTAGCTATCCCAACTTTCCCTACTTGTTTACCATAACTAAGCCTATTGATATCCTCAAGTTAATCTTAATTTTATCTATATTACTTACATTAAATAAATTCATCCCATGACAACCAAGCGTATAAAATTCGCCAATGAAAATTGCCATTATTACTTCTGGCTTCTTACCAATTATTGATGGTGTTACCGTCAGTGGACTACAAAGATTAATCAAGTTAAGCAAAGCAGGACATCAAGTTATACTCTTTTGTCCAGATTACAGTAGTTTACAAGCAGATTATCCTAATTGGCGAGATTATACAGGCAATATTTTACCTGGAGTTAAAGTAATAAATTTAGCTAGTGGGTCTTTTGTCGGCTTAGAATATGAACCAAATGTGACTATACAGTCGTATTCCACGGTTTTAGAACAATTAAAAGAATTTAAACCTGATATTATTCATGTAGATGAGCCTGAACGGCTTTTTGTGGGTTTTTGGCGTATTGCTGGCTTAGATTATGCCAAACAAGCGGGTATTCCCTGTGTTAGTTTTTTTCGTACTAATTTTTTAGATTATTTAGAAGATTATTTTCCTTTACCTCAACCTATATTGGCAGCAATAAAGTTTTTAGTGCAAAAATTAATTGTCTGGGTTTACAACTCCTATGATTTAACTTTAGTCACTAGTAAAGTTACTTACCCTGAAGTTATCAAAATGGGTATTCGTAATGCTAAACACAGTAATTTAGTTGGGTTTGATAGTTGTGCAGGTTATCAACCTAGTGTACGTCAGACAGATTTTTTTCAAGCAAAATATGGACTTGCCAAAGTAGATCAATTAATAAAAATAGTATTTTTAGGTCGTTTATATCCTGATAAAGGTTGGAATTTTACCCTCGAAGCCTTTAAAACCGTATCCCAGCAAACAGATCTTACCAAGGTAGCAATTATAATTGCAGGGGACGGTCCAATGCGATCGCAGATAGCTAGGGAATTGGGTAATGTTGCGCCTAATGTTTATTTTCTAGGTAGAGTTGATCCTCAAGAAGTCCCACCCTTATTAGTAAATTGTGATTTACACGTTACAACATCAGAAAAAGAAACTAGGGGCTTAACGGTATTAGAAGCATTTGCAGCAGGAATTCCCGTAATTGCCCCCAATTCAGGCGGAGTAGTGGAGAATATACAACCTGATACTAATGGGTTACTGTATATCCCTGGTGATGACCTAGATTTTACAATTAAACTCAAAAAACTTATTGAAAATCCAGCTTTAAGAAAGGAGATGGGCGATCGCGCTCGTTTATCTGTGCAAGAATATAGTTGGGATAAGAGTGTACAAAATTTAATTAATATTTGGCAACAAGCTATTGAAGAAAGAATATCACTAACCAATCAACAGTTAGTAATAGATCAACCATCAACCATTAATTAATTTAATCACTAAAAAATTGTCCTGCTAGATCAGTAATATCTGTATCAGGTATTGCCGACTGTTGCCACTGCGCCACAGTAGTTAAACTGCCATCGAGAAACATAGTTTGACAGGCACGACGTTGTATTTTACCACTAGAAGTTTTAGGAATAGTACCAGTTTTTAGTAGGGCTACGGCAAAAACATTAGCCAGGTTTTGTTCTCCCACGGCTAAACGAATTGCCCCAATAACCTCTTCTGGATTGAAGTTACGCAAATCCTCACGGTTAATTTCGTGGGCTATTACTAACTGTTCTTCCCCCCCCACTTCAATACTAAAAGCAGCCCCATGATTAGGACGCAAAGCCCGATGGCAACTGACTACTGTTTCTTCTATGTGTTGAGGATAATGATTACGTCCCCAAAGGATCATCATGTCTTTGATGCGCCCTGTAATATATAATTCGCCATCTCGCATAAATCCTAAATCCCCTGTGCGTAGATAGGTTTTATGGGGATTATCCACAAGTTTAGCTTGGAAAGTATCTTGAGTTTGTTCTTCCCTTTGCCAATATCCAAGACCAATGCCCTTACCTGCTGTCCAAATTTCCCCAACTTGGTCAGTTGTACATTGAGTTTTAGTTTGAGGATCAACAATAATCACTTCATCTCCCAACCAAGTATGACCGCAACTAACTACAGCTTTGGCATTGGGAGAATCTGACCCTACTACTGCAACTTGATCTTGAGTTAAAGCAATTTTATCTACATAGGTGATAGTTGGATATTTTTGGGCGTTTCCCCCAGTAATAAATAATGTCGCCTCAGCCATACCATAACAGGGATAAAAGGCTGATTTTTTAAATCCACAGGGTTGATATAATTCGGCAAATCTCTCTAGGGTTTCGGCTCTAACAGGTTCAGCACCCGAAAAAGCCACCGACCAATGACTTAAATCTATACTTGCCCGTTGTTCCTCCGTAACCTTCTGACACAAAAGATCGTAGGCGAAGTTGGGCCCACCACTGGTAGTAATTTTATATTTAGATATTGCCTGTAACCAAAGAAAGGGTTTTTGTGCCAAAGCAATGGGAGACATCAACACCGCAGGTAAACCTGTATATAGAGGCTGCATTACCCCACCAATTAAGCCCATATCGTGAAACATTGGCAACCACATCAAAATTTTGGTTTGAGAATGATGACCGAAAGACTGATAAATTACCTCAGAATTATGTAGAACGTTACCGTGGGTAATCATTACCCCTTTAGGCTGTCCTGTTGAACCTGAAGTATATTGTAAATAGGCAAGGGTATCACTATCAATTTTTGGTTTTTGCCAGCTAGAAGCCAAATCTAAATTAACGCGATCGCTTTCGAGCCAAGACAGATTATTAAGTTTTAATGCTAAATTTGGATTACTAATCAATAATCCTTTTACCCTGTCGGCAAATTCTTTGGTAGTTAGAGCGATCGCAGCTTGACAATCAACTATTCTATCTTGATACTGAGTTAAGGATTTAAGATGTTGTCGGGGATAATCGGTAACAGCAATAACTCCAGCATAAAGACAACCCAAAAAACCAGCGATAAACTCTAAACCTGCCGTATACGGATATACTAGTAAAGCGCGATCGCCAGGGTTAACTTTAGTCAATAATTGTACGGCGATCGCTCTTGCTTGAAGATCTAATTCTTGATAAGTGCAACTAAACGACTCGTTTTCACCATCAGCTAAAAAAGTATAGGCAATTTGACTGGGGTGGTGTACCGATTTATCAAGTAGAACATCTACTATGGTGGAATTGATTACCATTCGTTTACCATTCTTTAAACAATGACTGTAAGATTTCCCTATAATGTAGTCCAATAATGGAGGAAGGTTAAATCGTGGGGAGCATAAAAATTGCAATTGTAGGTATGGGTAACTGTGCCAGTTCACTCATCCAAGGAATTGAATATTATAAGGGCAAACAAGCATCGGACGCTATAGGCTTAATGCATTGGGATATCGGAGGTTATAAACCCTACGATCTTCAAGTAGTGGCTGCTTTTGATATTGACCAACGTAAGGTAGGAAAAGATGTTGCTGAGGCAATTTTTGCTCCTCCTAATTGTACAACGGTTTTTTGCGATCGCGTCCCTGCTACAGGGGTAAAAGTTGAAATGGGAGCAATTTTAGATGGGGTTGCCCCTCATATGAAAGATGCTGATGAGAAATATACTTTTATCCTCAGCGATCGCCCAGAGCAATCGAAGGCGGAAATTGTCAAGATTCTGCAACAATCACAGGCAGAAGTGTTAATTAATTATTTACCCGTAGGTTCACAAGAAGCGGTTGAGTTTTATGCTGAATGTGCTTTAGATGCAGGAGTAGGTTTTGTCAATTGTATTCCTGTCTTTATTGCCAGCAAACCTTTATGGGCAGATAAGTTTAAGCGTTATAATATTCCAATTATTGGCGATGATATTAAATCGCAATTTGGGGCGACTATTACCCATAGAACTTTAGTAGATCTTTGTAAAAAGCGCGGTGTTAAGGTTGAGCGAACTTATCAATTGAATACTGGCGGTAATACTGATTTTCGTAATATGCTTGATCGCTCTCGTTTAGATTCTAAGAAAGAGTCTAAAACTGAAGCAGTACAGGGAGTCATTGCTAAACGTTTAGAATATGAAGATATTCATGTAGGGCCTAGCGACTATGTGCCTTGGCAAAAAGATAATAAAGTAGCTTTTATCCGTATTGAAGGTAAATTGTTTGGCGATGTGCCAATGAATTTGGAAATGAGGCTTTCTGTTGAAGACTCTCCTAATTCGGCAGGAGTGGTAATTGATGCTATTCGTTGTTGTAAATTAGCATTAGATCGTGGAATGGGTGGTATTTTAACTGCTCCTTCTGCTTACTTTATGAAACATCCGCCTCAACAATTTACCGATGAGGAAGCTTATCAGATGACGGAAGCTTTTATTAGTCAACAGTAACGGGTAATTAGTTATCTGTAGATAGAAAGTAGGGGAATTATTAACTGCGGTCGCGTCACCTCAAGGGAGCAAATTCTTTGGATAGTTGATCAACCTGATCTTTATTAGGTTTCGGTGATTTTAATCAATTACTAATTTAAATCGAGAAGTTAGAATTACTTAATTTAGTAAAACTAGCTTCTTTTTTCGTCTTTAGTATTTAATGCTCACTAAAGATAACGTTAAGAATATTTTTGTTTGTAGCTTTATGCCTAATGGCAACATGAATTTTTAGATGTTTAGCTACTAAAAATAATTTTGCACCTACTTCTTACCTAATTTCTATTCACTAATCACTGTTAACTGTAAATATATGGATATCGTCGATTTTCTAAATGTTTCAATTCACAATACTACTACTGTTGAATTACTAGAAGATTTAAATCAAAATGGCGGAATAGTGGTTACTCCCAACGTTGATCATCTAGTAAAAATCCAAAGCGATCGCGAATTATTGAAGGCTTATTATCATTCAAATTATCGGGTTTGTGATAGTAAAATCTTACAGTATATTTCGTATTTTCTTGGTAATCCTATTAAAGAAAAAATATCTGGTTCTGATTTGTTTCCTGCTTTTTATGAATATAATAAATATAATGAAGATGTCAAAGTTTTTCTTCTAGGTGCTAAAGAAGGTGTGGCACAACAAGCATTAACTAATATTAATCAAAAAGTCGGCAGAGAGATTATCGTTGCAGCCCACTCTCCCTCTTTTGGATTTGAAAATAATGAGCGTGAGTGTCAAGAAATTATTGAAAGGATTAATTATTCTGATGCTACAGTCTTAGCTGTCGGTGTTGGCGCACCAAAACAAGAAAAGTGGATAGCTAAATATTGCTCACAATTGCCTAAAATTAAGATATTTCTAGCTATTGGAGCAACTATTGATTTTGAAGCAGGTAATGTGGCGCGATCGCCTAAAGTAATGAGCGATATGGGGTTAGAATGGTTATATCGTCTGGCTTCTGAACCTACAAGACTTTGGAAACGTTATTTAGTTGATAGTTTGCCTTTATTTTGGCTCGTAGGTCAACAAAAGCTGAATAATTATAAGTTTTCTCCCTATCTGCAAACGCAATATTTACCTTTGGGAGAAATTTTACAACAAGCGGGTTTATTATCACCCCAAAATATCAGACAAGTTTTAAAAATTCAACAGCAACAACGCAATTACCGTTTTGGAGAAATTTTAATTCAACAAGGATATTTACCCGCCGAAACTATTAATTTTTTTATTAATGATTTGCCTAGATTGGTTCAAACTGACAATAAATTACGCTTGGGTGATTATCTAAATTATGCAGGATTACTCCAACAAGAACAAATTAACGAAATTTTGCATCAACAATCTTTAACCCATCGTAAATTCGGTGAAATTATTACCCAAAAAGGCTGGGTAAAACCTAAAACTCTTGATTGGTTTGTTAATTTACAAAATGGTTAACTAATTACTGACCTTGATTAGCTCTAGTATCTTGTACAGCAACCCAGAATAATATGACAGTTAAAGGAATACTAGCAGCAAGAATCAACCCTGTAACCATATTACCTAATTCAGGATTACCAGAAGAGAGTTCAAATATTGACCCCACTCCAGCGATCGCTGTAATACAGCATAAAATTAAACACACACCACTTTTAGGGGTCATTGAAATCATTTTGTTATCTCCTCTGGTATTTATTTACTATTTTTAAATTATTTTTTAACTGGCTTAACTGCGCTAACAGCAAAACCTTTTTTGTGTAACTCTTCATTAAGAGCCAGGCTATTTTCCACCCGATCTACAAACATAACACCATTTAGATGATCCATTTCATGTTGAATAGCACGGGATAATAAACCTGTAGCTTTTATAGTACTTGGTTTGCCCTGTTCATTTTTATAAGATACTTCAATTTCGTCAGGGCGAGATACATCTAAATACACCCCAGGTATACTAAGACACCCTTCTTCGCTATTGCACAGGGTTTTACCAAATTTGATAATTTTAGGGTTAATTAAAACCAAAGGAGCTTTATCGGGCTTATCTAGATAAATATCTATTACAATAATTTGCTTATGAATACCTACTTGAGGGGCTGCTAAACCAATACCATCGGCACTATACATGGTTTGTAGCATTTCTTTAACGATTTTGCGGATCTCATCATCAACTTTGGCTACCCTTTTAGCTGGTTGACGTAAAACGCGATCGCCTAAATAGTGAATATCTAATGGTGGTTTATCTAATTTTTTTTTCTCAACCGCAATAACAGTATTCATAACCTTGATATATAGTATCTAAAAGTTTTTTCTTTGTTTATATTTTATCGTTTACCCTTAAATTATATTAGTCTACCCTTACAGGAAATACGATCTTGACTATTAAACAGATAAGAAAAAGCCCTGTCAAGTAACAGGACTTAAAGACTCAGATAATAATAAATTAAAGTATCTACAGTTTTAACTCTAACGAACTGTTTGAGCCAATTGATCTACTCTAATTGGTTTGATCAAGTACATTTTCACAAGTTCTACACCATTAGAAACATAATGAGGTAGTTTGCGTAGTAATTTTACTGGCGCAGGGGAGTTAGAAGAAGCGATCGCCGTTAATTTTTCGTTATTAACCACACATTTTTCTAGACTCTGATAGAAACTAGGATGTTCTACATCTAAAATTACAGGGAAAACTCTACCTGCGGTTTCATTGGTTTTCTCAATTACGTATTTATCGTATTCTCTAGCATCTAAACCTAAAGAAGCGTAAAAACTAGAACGTTGTACATCATTGAGGTACATTGTCGCAAATACTGAGAGCAAAAAGAAACGACTCCATAGTCTTGCTTTCCAATCGTTAAGAAATTGGGGTTGTGACTTCATAATCGCATCAAAGAAGTCACCATGACGATTTTCATCCTGACACCAATTTTCAAAGAAACGGAAAATAGGATAAATTTCGTTTTCAGGATGCTTTTCTAAGTGGCGGAAAATTGTAATATAACGCCAGTAACCAATCTTTTCTGATAGGTAGGTGGCATAAAAGATGAATTTTGGCTTAAAGAAGGTATATTTACGGCTTTTAGTCAAAAATCCTAAGTCTAAAGAAAGGTTAAAGTCAGATAGGGCTTTGTTTAAAAATCCTGCATGACGTGCTTCATCTCGTGACATGAGGTTGAAAATTTCAGCCAGTAAAGGACTTTTATCTTTTAAACGTCTACCCAATTCTTTATAAAGCAGAAACCCAGAAAACTCAGCAGTACAAGAGCGTTCAAGAAATTCTATAAATACTTGACGAGTTTCACCACTAATATTATCCCAAGATTGTTGGAATTGTTCGTCTCGGACAAAATGATGGCGATTATAGTCGATACGAAACTCTTCTAAAATTGCTCTTAATTCATCTTCATTTATCGAGATGTCCATTTTAGCCATCTCATCAAAATCTGTTGTGTAAAAGCGAGGGGTGAGAATTGTCTCTTGTGCAGGAGTTTTTACTCCAGGACGTACTTCCTCAAACTGGGGTTTTTTAAGGCTATCTACCATTATTTTAAATACTTAACTTTTCTATTGAACAAGCTGGCTTTAATCTTTGCCATAATTCGGAGGTTTCTTAAATAGTATTTTCTAATAGTTGAGGTGGGTTATGGCGATTTGTTAATGAATATTAACTACAAAATTACGATTCTTTAAAATTACTAACTAAAAAATCAATTATTCTTTCTCGAACTACCTAAGCTAATTACAGCATTTTGACCCCCAAAGCCAAAACTAAAACATAAAGCCTGGTTTATTTTTACTTTTTGAGGGTGGGTAATGATATTTAAATTAAATTCTGAATTTGTTAACCCTATAGTAGGGGGTAGATATCCTTGTTTAAGTGCCATTAAGGTTAAAGCTGTACCTAAAGCTGCTGATGCGCCCAAGGTATGCCCTGTTGCTCCTTTAGTCGAACTGATGGGGATTTGTGGGGAAAATATTTGTTTAATTAGTTGAGCTTCATGGCGATCGTTGATTATTGTACTCGTACCGTGAACATGAATATAATCTATGTCTGATGGTACTAAATTACTACGTAATAAGGAGTCTTTAATTGCCCTAGCTGCACTACCATTAACTGTTTGAGGCGCACTAACATGATGAGCATCACAGGTTAAGCCAAAGCCTAGAATTCTGCCATAAATTTTTGCTTGGCGACGGGTAGCTAATGCTGCTGTTTCTAGGACAAACATTGCTCCTCCCTCCCCCAAAACTAAGCCTTCTCGCTTGAGATCAAAAGGATAACAGCCTGTAGTTGCTAAAGCTCCCATGCGTTCAAAAGCAGCTAAAGTTAATGGGGTAATGGGGGCTTCCACTGCACCTACGATAACCCTTTGACATTGACCTGTTTTGATTAGTTCGTATCCTCTAGCTAATGCCCAAATTGCTGTAGCACAAGCTGCCATTGGGGCTAAAACTGGGGCGGAAGTTTGTATGTACTGAGCGGTGGCGATCGCGCTTTGATGAGGTAATGTTGTTATCCAGGTGGGAATATTTGAGGGTTTTTGAGTGGCTAATTCTTCCCAAGTTGCTTGATTGGATCTACTTGAGCCGATTACTACACCACATTGATCTAAAGGTGGTTTTAATCCAGCATCTTTTAAAGTGTCGAGTAATATTGCTTGAGTTAAAGCTTCTATTTTACTTGGTTGAGTTTTAATTAATCCTAAAGGGTAAGCCCCAACTGCCCGAAAGGGTGAATGTAAGCTAATTCCTGACTTTCCCTGCAAAATATTCGACCAAGTTTGAGTAAGTGAACCGAGACAG
This sequence comes from Chondrocystis sp. NIES-4102, assembly GCA_002368355.1. NCBI lineage: Bacteria > Bacillati > Cyanobacteriota > Cyanophyceae > Chroococcales > Chroococcaceae > Chondrocystis > Chondrocystis sp. NIES-4102. The sequence goes on from AP018281.1 coordinate 1,316,957, forward strand.
GAGATTAAGCCTATCCCAGTAACTACAACGTCCATGCTTTTTTGAACTTTGATTAAACCGCTTGGCAATCTACGCGATTCTTAATTTAGTTTCCCTACATTTTAAAATATAAGGAGTTTAAAGCTTAAGGTTTAGGGTTGTTTTAAGTTTTCTATGCCTTCGGTAACTTTAGCCGAGGTAATGCGATCGCCTTGTTTGATTTTATCTACTACGTCCATCCCTTCAACAACTTTACCAAAAACTGCATAATCACCATCTAAAGAAGGCAAATCTTCTAAAGCAATATAAAACTGTGAAGAAGCAGAATCTGGCATAGCCGAGCGAGCCATCGCAATAACTCCGCGATCGTGTTTTAGCACCACTGATCCACCAAGTTTAGCTTTACTATAGGTTGGTTGATCACTTCCTGTTACTTTAATTTCCAAAGGAATACGACGCTCTGAACCTGTTTGAGGATCGACAAAGCCACCCGTACCTAATTGTCCTCTAAAATTTGGATCTTTTCCTTGAGGATCACCACCTTGGGCTACAAATCCAGGAATAACACGATGGAATACTAAGCCGTCGTAAACACCTTGGCTAACTAAATCTACAAAGTTCCCTGCTGTAAAAGGAGCTTCCGTACCATTGATTTCGATAATAATGGGAGAGCCGTTTACTTGTAATTCGACTTTCGCCATCCCTTGTAATTGGGGTAAATTCTGATTCATAATTTGGTTATTTTCGGCGATCGCTTGTGATTGGTTACTTGTCAGATTATCAGAAGATGACGATGATTGGGAAACATTTGCTGATGTGGCACATCCTCCCAACATCGAACTGCTAATCAGCAGCAATACTATTATCTTGACTATCCATTGGTTATTTGTCGCCATATCTTAAACTTTAACTTCTATTACGATGATTAATGACCTTGACATTTTTAGCTTAATTTTTCCTTGATTAGGATATTTATTTGATTTCTCCTAATCCAAGCTATTTTTAATTATTTCTTTAACCACAATAATTTAGTTTTAAAGTACTATGTATGTAGTAATTAAATAGCTGGTTATGCCACACGAATCATTAGATTTATCAAGCAACAAACCAATATTGTCCTGGGCAAATCACGAGCTTGATATCAAAGAAGCCCAGATGGCAAAGAATGTCGCCTCCCTACCTTTTGTATTTAAGCACGTAGCACTGATGCCTGATGTGCATCTAGGAAAAGGAGCGTTAGTAGGTTCAGTCATTGCGACTAAAGACGCGGTAATTCCTGCTGCGGTAGGGGTAGATATTGGTTGTTTTACTGGCGATACTAAAATTCCTTTGGTAGATGGAAAAAAATATGCGATCGCCACATTAGCTCAACAACAGAATTCTATCTATGTTTATGCTTGTACCAACAGTGGCAAAATCGTTTGTGCAGAGGCAATTGCTAGAAAAACTCGCGTTGATGCCCAATTAGTTAAAGTGATTCTTGACAATGAGCAAGAAATTAGATGTACACCAGATCATCAATTCATGCTCAGAGATGGTAGTTATCGACAAGCCCAAGATCTTCAACCCCATGATTCTTTAATGCCTTTCTACTCTAAAACAGATAAAGATGGGTATACATTAATTCAACAAAACTACTCTGGTAGATGGCAAAAAGCTCATTGGATTGTGGCTCGATCACAAATGCTGGGCGCAGTTCCTAAATTTGAAAATCAAAAAACTGTAATTCATCATAAAAATTTCAATCAAGCTGACAATGAACCGAAAAATTTGCAATTTATGGGCAATGTCGATCATTGTGCCTATCATCGTTCATTAGTCGAACGAAACACTTATTGGCAATCTCCAGAATTTGAACAGAGAAGATTAAAAGCTTTAGCAGCTAAGGCTCAAACTCAAGAGGGACATAGATACTTTGCTCAAAGAGGAACAGCAAATATTGTCAATTATATGTTAAGCAATCCTGAACATTTTCATCAATCCGTTGCGGGGAATGGCGAAAGAGGGAAAAAATATTTAGTAGCATATAATCAAAGTGAACGGGGAAGAGTAAAAAGTAAGGAGATTGCCAATCGTATATATACTTGTGATACTTGTGGAGCAAAAATAAAAAGTCCAATTGGACTACACAATCATCGTAAATATCAGCACAACTATAATCACAAAGTAATCAAAGTAATTAATTTATCAGAAAAAGAAGATGTATTCTGCCTAAGTGTTCCCGGATATAATAATTTTGCTCTTGATGCAGGAGTATTTGTTCATAATTGTGGGATGGCTGCTTTAAAAATGCCTTTCACTGGCGATCGCTTGGAAGGCAAACTAAAAAAAATCCGCCGTGAAATAGAACGCTCTATTCCTGTAGGTAGATGGGGCAATAAAAATATTAGTAGTACAGTCACTAATTGGCAAGGATGGCGAGATTTTAAGGAATTACATCCAGGAGTGCAGGACTTAAGCCGTAAAGCTTTGGATCAAATGGGTTCTTTAGGTGGTGGAAATCATTTTATTGAGCTTTGTTTAGATACTGAAAATTATGTCTGGTTGATGCTTCATTCTGGATCAAGACATATTGGTAATAAGCTAGCTGAATGTCATATTTCCACAGGTAAAAAATTGGCTAAACTTGCGGGTATTAACTTACCAGACCCCGATTTAGCTTATTTCGTAGCAGGTACAGCAGAATTTGAAGCCTATTGGCGAGATCTTCAGTGGGCGCAGAATTATGCCCGTTTTAATCGCGATGTGATGATGAAGCGTTTTAAGAAGATTGTTGAAGAGCTTGTTACGGGCGGGAAAACAATTCAACCTTTGCTATCGGTCAATTGTCATCATAATTATGCCGAAAAAGAAGTTCACTTTGGCGAAGATGTTTATGTAACTCGCAAAGGAGCAGTACGGGCGCAAAGCGATGACTATGGTATTATTCCAGGTTCAATGGGTACTAAGTCGTATATCGTTAAGGGAAAAGGTAATCATGATAGTTACTGTAGCTGTTCCCACGGCGCAGGTAGATTGATGTCTCGCACCAAAGCCAAACTAGAATTTACGGTCGAAGACGTAATTGAACAAACTCAAGGAGTAGAATGCCGTAAGGATAGCAAAATTATCGATGAGATCCCAGGAGCTTATAAACCCATCGAGGAAGTTATGGCACAACAATCAGATTTAGTGGAAGTTGTGGCGACAATTAAACAGGTGTTATGTGTTAAAGGATAAATAGTAATTTATAGCGATCGCCCTAAGGTTTCTACTAATCTTGTTCAGATATTGATTAAGTACCACCTAAGTTTGGCGATTAGCCTCAAGGCTACGCGATCGCGATCGCTATTTTTATTTATAACCCTTCTAAAGGTACTTCTAGAAATCGAGCTAGTTCTGCTCCTTGGTTTTCCAAAGTAGCTAAAGCAATAGGTTCACCAGCGCGAGTAAGAGGAATATCTCGTCTTTTTTGGGAGCGTAAATATAAAGCTCTTTTAGGACTTAACCCATCTCTAATTTCGGCTCTGACAGATTGAACTTCGGTGAGTGGAAAATTTACTTCTACCCGACGATTTTTACCTGGATATCCCCAACGATATATTGTTGCTTTGCCTGTTTCCTTATTAAACTCGTTGTAACCTCCGCCCACATTCCAGGTAACTAATAACCAGAGGTAAGTTGCTAACAGCGAACCTGCAACCCCATAAAAAGTCAAGGCGACTCCCTGGGGAATGAACTGTAACCCACTAGGATCGGAGACTATTAACAAGTTGGTTTTAAAATAACTGGATAAGCCAGCCAAAAGAAACCCTATTCCCCCAATAGTGACGATAATTGCCCATAAAAAGTTACTAAATCTGCGAGAACCTAATACATCTTGTCGCAGAATCTGTTTGGTAGTTTGATCGATTGCCATTACTAGTTCTCGGAATTTAATTTATATTTGCTTGTTTTAAAAAATCTGAAACCAAATTTTTATTTTCTCATTTAAGGAAGTTAATCAACACTGATTCCGAGGTTTGGTTAATTATTTCATTTAAGCAACAACTGAGAAAATTATCTTAAATATTCTCAAATTTATGTCATTTTGTAAAAATTTTGCTAATAATTATTTAATGCCTCCTACTAGTCTGAGGTGATGTTGGAACATCAAATATATCTATTGAAACCTAATAAACACAAAGTTTTAAGGTTTTTTGAGTATTATTCCCTAAGTATTTCTACAGTGCTATAATTGTAACAAGATCTTAAGGAAAATCTCAGCTAGTAACAGAGAATCTGAGCGAAAAATCTGGTAAAGTTTTATAAAACTTGGTAGTTCTCAACATTTGGTTGAGGTCTTCCGATAAGGCATGATTAGAAAAGTATATTTTGAGAAATCTTGCAGTCTATTTATTTAAGCAAGAGGATTAGAAACATATGACAATAGCAGTAGGACGCGCTCCAGCACAACAGGGCATCTTTGATGCGGTTGATGACTGGTTAAAACGCGATCGCTTCGTATTCGTAGGATGGTCAGGGATATTATTATTTCCTTGTGCCTACTTATCAATTGGTGGATGGTTGACTTGCACAACATTCGTAACATCATGGTATACCCATGGATTGGCAAGTTCTTATCTAGAAGGATGTAACTTTTTAACAGTAGCAGCATCAACGCCAGCAGACAGTATGGGACATTCCCTACTATTTCTGTGGGGACCTGAAGCAGCATGGAGTTTTACACGTTGGTGTCAAATAGGTGGATTGTGGGCATTTATCGCACTACACGGAGCATTTGCACTAATCGGGTTCATGCTACGTCAGTTTGAAATCTCCCGTCTAGTTGGAATTCGCCCTTATAATGCGATAGCCTTTTCAGCACCAATAGCGGTATTCGTATCAGTATTCTTACTATATCCCTTAGGACAACATAGCTGGTTCTTTGCACCAAGTTTAGGAGTTGCTGGAATCTTCCGTTTCATCCTATTTGTACAAGGATTCCATAACTTTACCCTCAATCCATTCCACATGATGGGAGTAGCAGGAGTATTAGGTGGAGCATTACTATGTGCAATTCACGGAGCGACAGTGGAAAATACACTGTTTGACGATGGTGGAGAAGCAGATACATTCCGTGCATTTGAACCAACACAAGCAGAAGAAACCTACAGTATGGTAACAGCAAACCGTTTCTGGTCACAGATATTCGGGATTGCGTTTTCTAACAAACGTTGGTTACACTTCTTCATGCTATTCGTACCAGTAACAGGTCTATGGATGGCAAGTATTGGAATCATTGGGATTGCTTTAAACTTGAGAGCATATGACTTCGTATCTCAAGAGTTGAGAGCAGCAGAAGATCCTGAATTTGAAACATTCTATACTAAAAATATTCTACTCAACGAAGGTCTAAGAGCTTGGATGTCCACTCAAGACCAACCACATCAAAACTTTGAATTCCCAGAGGAGGTTCTTCCCCGTGGTAACGCTCTCTAATTCTGCCGGTGGCGCAGGTCGCGACATTAACTCCACAGGTTTTGCCTGGTGGGCGGGTAATGCTCGTTTAATCAATCTTTCAGGTAAGCTTTTGGGCGCACACGTTGCCCATGCTGGCTTAATCGTATTTTGGACTGGTGCAATGACTATTTTTGAAGTTGCGCACTATGTTCCAGAAAAGCCCATGTATGAACAGGGCATGATTTTAATTCCTCACCTAGCAACCCTAGGTTGGGGTGTAGGACCTGGTGGTGAAGTTATCAGTACCTACCCTTACTTTGTAGTCGGTGTTTTACACCTAATCTCTTCTGCTGTTTTAGGTTTAGGCGGTATTTATCACGCTCTGCGTGGACCAGAAAAACTAGAAGAATATTCTAATTTCTTCAGTCAAGACTGGAAAGATAAAAACCAAATGACTAACATCATTGGTTATCACCTAATTCTTTTAGGGCTAGGAGCATTCCTATTAGTATTTAAGGCAATGTTCTTTGGTGGCGTATACGACACTTGGGCCCCTGGTGGTGGTGATGTTCGAGTAATTACTAACCCCACTCTTAACCCAGCTACAATCTTTGGCTATTTACTTTCTGCTCCTTTTGGTGGCGAAGGCTGGATCATTGGTGTTAACAACATGGAAGACATCATTGGTGGTCACATTTGGGTTGGTTTAATCTGTATTGGTGGTGGTATTTTCCACATTTTGACCAAACCTTTTGCCTGGGCGCGTCGTGCATTAATTTGGAATGGTGAAGCTTATCTTTCCTACAGTATCGGTGCTGTATCCTTAATGTCCTTCATCGCTTCTTGCTACATTTGGTTCAATAACACTGCTTATCCTAGTGAGTTTTATGGCCCAACTAACGCCGAAGCTTCTCAAGCACAAGCTTTTACTTTCCTAGCTCGTGACCAACAAATGGGTGCAAATATTGGTTCATCCCAAGGTCCTACTGGTTTAGGTAAATATTTGATGCGTTCTCCAACTGGCGAAATCATCCTTGGTGGTGAAACCATGCGCTTTTGGGATTTCCGTGGTCCTTGGCTAGAGCCTATGCGTGGTCCTAACGGTATTGACCTTGATAAAATTAGAAATGATATTCAGCCTTGGCAATTACGTCGTGCTGCTGAGTATATGACTCATGCTCCTAATGCTTCCATCAACTCTGTAGGTGGTATTATCACTGAGTCTAACTCCTTTAACTTTGTTAATATCCGTCAATGGTTAGCTGCCTTCCAGTTCATTATGGCTTTCTTCTTCCTAGTGGGTCACTTATGGCACGCAGGTAGAGCAAGGGCTGCTGCTGGTGGTTTTGAAAAAGGTATTGATCGTGAAACAGAACCTACATTGTTTATGCCTGACTTAGATTAATTAGTTGTAAAACTACTTTTAATCTGATTAACGATTCATAATATTAAGTGAGCCTCTACTGTATATGGTGGAGGCTTATTTATTAAGCTGTTTAATCATTGGTTTATCTATCAAATGCCAGATTTAGAAAAAATTGCAACTCAGCTAGAAAGTCCCAACTCTAAGGATCGTTTATTGGCTTTAACTTCTTTAAGAGAAGTAGATCCAGAAGATGCAGTACCTTTAATTAAAAAGGTTTTGAATGATGAAATGTTGCCCGTACGCTCTATGGCGGTTTTTGCTTTGGGAGTTAAGCCAACGGCGGAATGTTTCCCTATTTTAATTGAGTTGTTGGAAAGTGATCCAGATTATGGTATTCGTGCTGATGCTGCTGGAGCTTTGGGATATTTAAATGATATTCGGGCTTTTGAGTATCTAGTTAGAGCATTTTATGAAGATACCAATTGGCTGGTGAGATTTAGTGCTGCGGTGTCTTTGGGTAATTTACAGGATATTCGAGCAAAAGAAGTGCTGATGAAAGCTTTAGATAGTGAGGAAGTAATTTTACAACAAGCAGCGATCGCAGCCTTAGGTGAAATTAAAGCTACTGAAGCCGTAGATAAGATTCTTAATTTTGCAAGTTCGGAAGACTGGTTAATTCGTCAAAGAATAGCTGAAGCTTTGGGTAACTTAAAAACTGACAAAAGTATTTCTGCTTTGAAATTTTTGGCAAAAGATCTTCATCCGCAAGTACAATCAGCAGCAAGGATTTCTTTAGAGAAGTTGGGAGCGTAAAATTAATTTAAAACTCCCATATATTATTTATCTCAATTATTCTGCTCCTTCAATGGGTGCAAAACCTTGACGCTGGATGTTTTCTGTTACCACACGAGGATCTAAGAATTGTAAGAGATAGTCTGCGCCTCCTGCTTTTGAACCAACTCCAGAGAGTTTAAAACCCCCAAAAGGTTGACGAGCAACGATCGCACCAGTAATATTGCGATTGATATACAAATTGCCGACTTCAAATTCAACCTCGGCTTGCTCAATATTTTTTGGGGTACGGGAGTATAAACCACCTGTTAAGGCGTAATCTGTACCGTTAGCAATAGTTAAAGCCTGATCAAAATTATCTGCTTGAATTACAGCTAAAACTGGGCCAAAAATCTCAGATTGAGCAATTACATGATCAGGTTGGACTTGACTAAAAATAGTTGGGGAAATGTAATACCCACCTTCAGGTACGGACATTTCTAAAACTAATTTACTTTGTTGCTTACCTTGTTCGATATATTCTAAAATGCGATCGCGTGCTGGAGCATCAATAACTGCGCTCATTTGCATACCTGGATCATCCGCCACACCGACATTAAGGGATTGAGTGGCTGCAATTAATCTAGCCAGAAAAGACTCGTATACAGGGGCTAAGACTATCACCCTAGAACAGGCAGAACATTTTTGACCACTATAGCCAAATGCCGATTGTACTACTCCCACTACCGCTTGATCTAAATCAGCACTTTCATCAACGATAATTGCATTTTTACCCCCCATTTCAGCAATGACTCGTTTAAGATGTTTTTGTCCTGGTTGTAGTTTGGCTGCTGCTGCATATATTTGGCAACCTACTTCCCTCGAACCTGTAAAAGCGATCATCTGGGTGTCTTTGTGTTCAACTAAATATGTACCTATTTGTGAACCTTTACCAGGCACATATTGAAAGACTCCTTTGGGAATACCAGCCTCAATTAAAATTTCAGTTAACTTAGCAGCAATTACCGAAGAAGTAGCAGCAGGTTTTAAAAGAGTACAATTACCTGTTACCAAAGCAGCGACAGTCATGCCAGTTGCGATCGCAAAAGGAAAATTCCACGGGGAAATTACTACTGCAATGCCTTTTGGTTGATAGAAATAACGATTATTTTCTCCTGCTAGGTCATAATTAATACCTCTAGCTAATCTTTCCATTTCAGAAGCATAATAACGACAAAAATCGATCGCCTCAGAAACTTCTCCATCTGCTTGAGGAATTATTTTACCCACTTCCAGACAGATCCAAGCGTTTAATTCATGTCTGCGTTGTTCCATGAGATCCGCAGCCTTACGCAAGATATCCGCCCTAGTTTTAGCTGGGGTCAATTTCCAAGATTTAAAAGCCTCTTTTGCAGCATTGATCGCCATTTCCGCTTGTTCTAGCGAAATTTGTCCAATTTTACCAATTAATTCACTGTTTCTAGCAGGATTAATTGAATCTAAATAGTCGGAGGTTTCGAGATATTCACCATTAATTAAAGGTAAATAGGTTTTACCCAATTTCTGCCTAACCTCTTCTAATGTTTGTTGTGCCTTCTGCCTCTTGGCTGTATCTGCATAATCTGTATCTGGGGCATTTTGGAAAGTGTTTTTTTGATTTACCTGCCTATGGTTATCCTCTTCCTTAACAACAGGAGGGGCAATTAATTCCGCCACTGGCTTATTTTCCTGATTTTGTCTTAAAAAAGAACTATTTGCCGTATTTTCCAATAACCTGCGAATTAAATAAGCCATTCCTGGTAACAATTTACCGTAGGGAGAATAAACCCTTACCCGATGCCCCCTTTTAACTAACGCCTGCGCTAATTTATCCCCCATGCCGTACAAAACCTGCATTTCAAAACGACGGGGAGGAATATTTAAAGTTTCAGCGATCGCACAAGCCAAAGCCTGAGAACGGACATTATGACTACCAATAGCAGCATAGAGATATTGATGGTTTTCTAGCAATAATTGGGTCATGCGTTCATAATTGACATCGGTAGCTGCTTTTTGATTATATACAGGCTGTTGCCAATGATTTTGTTCTGATTTTATCGTTTCTTGATCCCAATATGCCCCTTTTACCAATCTTACGGTTAAAGGATATCCCCTTTCCTTTACCCAACTAATTATTTCTTGCAGATCTTGATAAGAATCTCGTAGATAGGCTTGTAAAGTAATACCTAAATCACTACGAGTACGAAATTCCTCTTCCATCAACAACTCTTTAAGAATCTGTAAAGTTAGATCCTTATAGCGATATTGTTCCATATCAAAATGTATCGCTGCCCCCAATACCTCTGCCTGACGTAATAAAATTCTCAGGCGATCGCATACCTTGGCTTTACTACCTACAGGATCTAAAGGATCAAACTGGGAATAAAAGGCGGTTAATTTTACAGATACCTGTACCTGGGGTAATAATTCACCACTAGCTAAATCTATTCCCTCAACACGTTGCCACCCCTTAGCTTGTTGGGTTAACTGTTCAATTAAATCTAAATACCTTTTTAAATATTCTTCCGCCTCAGTTTCGGTAATTACTGCTTCTCCCAATAAATCGATCGTATAGGTCATTCCCTCTTTACGCAAACGGGCGATCGTTTTCATTACCGAGGCGATATTTTCCCCCGCTATATATTTATATGCCAAAGTTTCAACTGCTTTAGTAATAGTAGCAGCAGCAGTTTGGGCGGGAAATGAATCAGGATCGCTAAAATTCAAAATACCTTTGAGCGCGCCTGGCAATTCTACCGCTTCGGCACTCATATATTGCTGAAAGTGGTTAGCAATCTCCGCTTTACTTTGTAGGGCAGGAATTGTATCAATAAAGCGGAACATCTGTACTCTTAACCCTGGGTTAGCCATTGTCCAGTCTAGAACTTTGTCATCCCAGCGCATCTGATCACGCATCCGACTAAAAATATTGTTTCCTTCCCTGGTACTCTTGATTAATTCTTGAGCAATTGCTTGAGTTTTTGATTCGTAGCGAAGATTAGCACCTAAATTCATTTTCCCCTTCAAGAGCAAATTTTAATTCACATAGAGATACTTTAATATTAATCAATCTCTATGATCATAGGATTAGGTGTGAAAGTCAGGGAACGATAAAATAAGCACAGTGGTAATAGTGTGGCAATATTAGACATTGTTATCTTTTAAGTAATTCAATCCCTCCTACCTCCTGTCTCCTGACTTCTTGATGCAGTCCAATAGGCGAGAAACTGGGCAGCCGATCTTTTGTCGCCTCGATAGGGTAGCACCTAACCCTCTTTTTCTGCGCGCTCCTGACTCCTGACTCCTGCTTACCTCTACTAAATTTCTAATTCAACCCTTTTCAAACATTCATCTACTTGAGTGGCTAAAGATTGAACTTGAGGTTCTTTGAGTAAAGAAAAATGATCACCTGAAATTTTAGTTACCGTCAGTTGTGAAGCAATATCTGATTGCCATCCAAGCCTGGGAAACATCATTAATGCCAGTTTCTGACTAAAAAATGAATAGTAACTGGTTTTGGTAGTGACAAATAAAGAGACAGGATGGTGATAAGGTTGGAAAATATAAGGATCAGGAGCTTGTTCAGTTAAAAGCGATCGCTCTGGATTAAGAGAAGATTTAACTTTTACTGGTTTCTTACTTGGGTTGCCCATTTTAGATAAATTCAGCAAACGATTCCAATTAGTACGACAGGTAAAATCTAAATGTTGATAGAAACGGTAACTTGCTTGAGGCCCTGGTGTATCTAAAATCACTACCATATTAGCTGGTTTACCCAAGGCTGACAGTTGCCTCGCAATTTCCCAAGCTAAAATACCCCCGAAGGAATACCCACAGAGAAAATAAGGTGCTTCTGGTTGTACTGCTAAAATATCTTGAAGATGATAGGTAGCTAGTTCCTGAATTTGGCGGTTAGTACCTTCTAGGGCAAAATAACCTGATTCTAAACAATAAAATGGTCTTTGAGGATCTAAATGTTTAGCCAACAGCGCAATTTCTTCGTAAGCATTGGCACATACAAATAAAGGTGCTTTAATACCATCACTTATTTGTACCATCAACGAATTAGGACGATTACGCAGACCACCACGACCAGCAACAATGGTTAATAATAGTTTTGATTGTGCAGCAGTAATACTAGAAATAATTGGTGCAGTAGCCTCAATTTCTTCTTTTTGCCAACTTTCTACTAAATGTTTGATGGTAGTTAAGGAAGATAAAGCCTCAAGGGTTAAGGTTTTTTCTAGAGTTTTTTCAATTTCAGCAATTAAATTCACAGCTAAGATAGAATTTCCCCCTAAGTCTCTAAAATTAGTGGTTATGCCAATTGGTTTTACCATTAGCACCCTTTCCCAAATTTCAACTAATTGTCTTTCTAGATCATTACGAGGCGCAACGTAATTATCATCTACAGCTAAATTGCTTAAATCGACTAGGGGTAAAGCGAGACGATCTATTTTGCCATTAAGTGTTTGAGGTATATTCTCGACCAGAATAAAAGCACTGGGAATCATGTATTCAGGTAACTGCTGTTGGAGAAATCGCCGTAATTCCTTCGATGCTGGGGCTTGATCACTCACAACTAAATAGGCGACTAAACGCTTCATCCCTAAAACATCATCCACATCTACTACTACTACTTCTTTAATACCTGGATATTGCAAAATAGCAGCTTCAATTTCACCAATTTCTAGTCTAAAACCACGAATTTTAACCTGACGATCTAGACGACCTAAGCATTCTACCGTCCCATCTTCTAGATAACGGGCTAAATCACCAGTTTTATATAAACGAGCTTTTGGATCTTTTGCAAAAGGATCTGAGATAAATTTAGCTGCGGTTAATTCTGGTCGCTTAAAATAACCCCTAGCTAAACAGTGACCACCAATATATAGTTCTCCAGGTACACCAATTGGTAATGGTCGTAGATGGGAATCTAAAATATGATATTTGATATGTTTAAAAGGCTTACCCACAGAAATTGAGGTTTTTAGGGTATTAACCTGATAAGCAGAAGACCAGATAGTAGTTTCTGTCGGCCCATATAAATTCCACAATTGAGCGCATTTAGGTAGTAAACGTGCTGCCAATTCTTTCGATAATGGCTCTCCCCCAGAAATAATTTTTAACTTTTGACTACCCTGCCAAAGCGCAGCGAGTAATAATTGCCAAGTGACTGGTGTAGCCTGCATAAATGTTACATCTGACTTGGCTATGGCTTGGGATAATTTATGACCATCCACAGTTACTCGACGACTAACTATAATTAATTGTGCGCCAACGCTTAAGGGGAGAAAGATATCTGCCACCGATACATCAAAACAAATAGTGGTTACAGATAAAACTCGATCCTCACTGGTAATACCAGGTTGATCATCAACCATCGCCCTTAACAGACTAACAGCAGTACGATGTTCTATTTGTACTCCTTTAGGCTTACCAGTAGACCCTGATGTGTAGATTACATAAGCTAAATTGGAGTTATTAACTATTGATTCTACTTGGCGATCGCTTGTTAAATTATGATCGCTTAACTGATCTATACAGATGATTTTTAATGACTGTTGATCAGAGGATAAATCTATTTCTAAACTTGTTTGGGTTAACAAAATACTAGCTTGAGTATCTTGCAACATATAGTTAATGCGATCGATGGGATAAGTGGGATCTAGAGGTACATAAGCACCCCCTGCTTTTAATACTGCTAAAATAGCCACGATCATGTTAATTGACCGCTCTATACAGATACCTACTAAAACATCGCCCTTAACCCCCATTTGTTGTAGATAAATGGCTAATTGGTTGGCTCGATGATCTAATTCTGAATAGGTTAACTGTTCATCCTCAAAGATTAATGCAATGGCTGTGGGATTATTTTTTACTTGAGTTTCAAATAATTGATGTAGGCATAAATCACTAGCATAGCTGTTAGTTTCGCTGTTTTTTTCAGTATTTAATAGTTGTTGTTGTTCTTTAGGGGTTAATAATGGTAAATTTAATAATTTTTCTTCTGGATTTGTAACTATTGCTTGTAATATTGTTTGCCAATGACCTGCTAGACGCGCGATAGTTTGGGGATTGAACAGATTTTTATTATAGTAAAAGCTACAGGAAATATTTTCTGAATTGGCGATAACTTCTAAAATTAAATCTGGCTCTAATGTCTGCTCTTGCTCGAAATATTTAATATCAAAATTAGCCTTATTTACACTTTGATATTTAAAAATTATCGGTAAATTTACCGACTTATCAAAATCTAAATTACTATTTAAATTAATTGCACCCTTAAGTTCTGAGGCTAACTGCTGAAATTCTAATTCATTTTGTATTTGTAGATATAAAATACCTGCGTGAATATCCTGATAATTACTGATATGAGTGGCAATCGCTAAATCCTTTTGTTCTGTGTAGCGGTTAAGTAAAATTAATAAAGCAGCTAATAATTGAGTGGATATCTCAATTTTGTTAAATTTCTCTACATCTTTTAATGACTCAATTAAATCTTGATTTAACAGTAAGTCATAAGTACCTTTTTTATAAGTTTTAATCTGCGATCGCGATCTATCTGTGGGCAATTCTATAATTGGTAATTGCTCAAGATTCAATCTACTTTTAGACTTATCTATTAGTATTGAATTACTATTTAATTGGGATTCGTGGGATTGATTTGAGAGCGGATGTACGAAATTAGTCTTCATACAGTAGTTGTAAATTTTAATATTAATTATTAATTATATATAATATTTTACTATTTCTATTTAAATTATTCCTTTATAACCTCTTTATAAATCAAATTTAGCCTTAATTTGCAAGATTTATAAAATTATTAGCAATTCTCTATTACTATTGCTTTGAGGCTAGGTATTTTCCGCAAAATTATTTTAAATTATTGATATAAAACTAATAAAAACATAAATAAATTTTAATCAACTACGAAGTCACCACGGCTTATTTGTGAGAAAGTAGGAAATTTTTTACAAACAACGTTACCATACTTTATTAATAAGCATAAAGTTTTGTAACTAAAAATGACAGTAAGCCAACCGTACAATATTCAGACTACACCCAATAGCTGGAACTCTTTAAAGACTATTTGGCAGGGGGGACACGATACTATTCAACAGGGATTACCCCACGCCCAGCTAGCACCAACTTGGCAGATGCTACTATTAGGTGATGGATCGCCAACCCATATTTTACAGTTATTAACAGGGGAAAGAACCGAAGTTGATGTAATAGATATGTCCTTAATAGGTGATCATCCTGATGGCGCACCAGAAGAAATTGAAGCTATTTCTGAACCAAGATTAAGACGACAAGTATGGTTGAAAACTGCTTCAGGTCAAAGATTAGCTTATGCTGCTTCTTGGTGGAATATTAATAATGTTGATGATTATTTACCCAATCGTTCTTTACCCGTTTGGCGCAGTTTATCTACCCTACATACGGAACTTTATCGAGATGTGCGCGGAATTTATTATGGATATTCGCCAGCTTTAGAGGCTGCATTTGAGCAAAAAGCCCCGTTTTGGGGTCGTCATTACTTATTTTGGCACTCTGGTCAACCTCTGACTTTAATCTACGAAGTTTTTTCCCCTTATCTAGAAAAATATCTAGGTAAGATGAGTGGCACAGCCTAACAATTTACATCTGGTTATAGGTTAGGTTGACTGAATTACTGTTTTTTTATTTGGCAGATAATAACTATTAACTGCTTCTAATAACTCATGAGGTTGATCGATTAAATAATCTGGCTGGTGTAACTGTAAAATTGTAGCAGAATTGAAACCCCAAGTTACCCCAATAATTCCTACCTCACTTTTTCTAGCAGATCTAATATCTCTGGTTTCATCTCCGACATAAATAACATCAGATTTATTTAAGTGATTGTCTTTAATTACTCTATTAATTACACGATGTTTACCAAAGATGGCAGTACTAGAATATATAAAAGTAAAAAGATTATTTAATTGATGTTTTGCTAAAAATACTTCTACATTTTCCTTAACATTAGATGTAACAATTCCCAAAATATAGCCACGATTTTTTAATTCAATTAAAACTTGAGCTATACCAGGAATTGTAATTAACTCCGCAATTTCCTTACTTAATTCGGCTCGAACTCGTCGCACTAAAAAAGGCAATTTAAAGAGAGATATTTCTGATCGCTTTACTATTTCACGGGAACTTAAATTTTTCAGTAATAATAACTCTTCAGGTTCTAAAGCCTTGTAACCAAACTCGCCAGACAATTGATTGGTAATATTAGCAAGTGCCTGATAAGTATCGGCAATAGTACCATCAAAGTCGAATAAAACCACCTTCTCAATCATCGATTTTTTTATAAAATTATAGAAATTAGCAAGTAGAAATTAAAATACAGCCTTGTATATATTAATTAACCATTATAAATTGAGGTTTTAATAATTTAGTTAACATTCAACAGAAGTGTAATATATGCTCTCTTTGAAAATATAGATAGCCTAAAAGGTTAGTCTAAGACAATTAGGGTGATTATCGGCTCGTAATAGGTAGTAGGAGTCAGTATTACTTAAAAGCTAAAAGCTATAGGCTAAGATAAAGCACATACTTATCACCTAAAAAGCTAAAAAATGTCATAATATTATCTCGTATTGCTATATTTAGTTTTCTGAATTTAAATTTGCCTGAGCATTGCGTCGCCACATATTCGGCTTAATTCTTCTAAGAGCAGAAGCGCGAAATCGTTGATCCCATGCTGTAGGAGAAAGATTAGCAAGATCCGTTAATTGAGGCTGAATATTTTCAGGATAAGGCTGAAAATCCTCAATATTAGTTTCTTGAGCAAAACGCTGATTCCAAGGGCAAACATCCTGACAGATATCACACCCTGCTACCCAACCCGATAAATTATTAGCAATTTCTTGGGGTAATTCTGGTTGGCGATTTTCAATAGTATGGTAGGCAATACAACGATTAGCATCCACTACGTAAGGTTTAACTATAGCATTAGTAGGACACGACTCTAAACAGCGTGTGCAAGTTCCACAATGACTTGTATGAGGAGCATCAGGAGTTAATTCTAAATTTGTCAAAACCTCACCCAAAAACACCCAACTACCATACTTCCTCGTAATCATATTACCATTTTTAGCAATCCACCCAAGTCCTGCTCTTTGACTCCAGACTTTATCCTGTATTGGTGCAGTATCGACATAATAACGAGTCTCAATGGTAGGATCTTGAGAGCGCAACCAATTACTGAGGGCTTTAAGCTTACTACCCATCACCTTATGGTAGTCTCTTCCCCAACCATAACGAGAAATCTTAGCAATACCAGGCTGGTTAGAATGTTGATGAGGAGTATAGTAATTCAAGGCTACAGCAATCAGCGATCGCACTTCTGGCATACAGGCGCGGATATCTTCCCTTTTGGGGCTACTCATCCAATTCATATCAGCTTGATACCCTAAAGCCAACCAATTTTTTAGATAATCTACCGCTTGATCTTGGTGATTATCGATTCTGGCAATTCCAACTAAATGAAAGCCGATATCTTGTGCTGCTGTTTTTACTTGAAAACTATTGATAGACATTGGTAATGCAATCTATTTATAAATATACTCAAATGAGTAATCTTCCACTATGGAATAAGCAGTATATGGCGATCGCAATTATGTTTTTTCACCGCCTCCGCCCCATTACCCCTAGCCTTGGGTTAAAAACTCCTCACACCTTTTACTTATCTTTATTGATCTTATCTTTCTTAATGAGCAAAACTTTAGCTATGGCAAGCACTCCCCAAAAAGCCCAGCAATATCCAGCCGATTTTGTTGAAAACTATAATTTAGAATGTCTGCAAACATCACAAGGGCAAGGATTAGATGAAATACAAGCGCGTAAACTTTGTAATTGTACCTTAAATAAGTTTCAAGAGCAATACAGTTTGACGGAATTTAAACAATTAATGGGTGCTGGGGTAAATAATCAACAAGGGCGCAATGACTTAATTAAGATAGGAAAAGTGTGTTTAGAACAAGTTGTAGATTAAAGATGCTCTAAAACAAACTGTTTAAACAGTGCGATCGCAGGTTCTTGTACTTCATGCGCCATGCTAAATTCTTGATATTTAACTGCTACACCTATTTTAGTTAATTCATTCCTTGCTTGAATTGCAGCTTCTATTGGTACAGTCATATCTTGTTGCCCGTGGATAATTAAAGTAGGGGGATAGGATTGATCGGGTTGTGGTTGAGGTTGATAATGGAGATAACCGCTAAAACTACATATAGCTGCAAAAGGCAGAGTTAAACCTATATCTAAAGTCATTGCACCTCCTTGAGAAAACCCTGCTAGTACTGTTTTACTAAGAGGAACACCTGTATCTGCTTCGAGGGAAATTAACCAATCCCTAAGCATTGTTCTACTTTCCTCTATACCTGTAAATTGCCTGTTTTCTAAAGCATACCAAGCTCTCCCCCCAGGTACTTGGAAGTGTTCAAAAGGAGCATTAGGAAATAAATAACCAAACCCAGGCAGATTAAGAAATTTAACAAAGGGAACAAAATCTTGATAATTTGCCCCCCACCCGTGGAGTATCACTAGTAAATGAGTTGGTTTACCAGTTTGAGGCATAACTGAAATAGCTTCAATATTAGTATTCATTGGTTGTCTTATTAATTTGCTTTAGTCAAGTCTAAATGATAACGGTAGAGTGCCACAGGGCGATTTTCGGCTTTAAAGTAATCTGGATCTTGGGGAGAAAGATAAATAGCTGTAATTTGTTGGGCGGTGATTTTATCGGAGTTTAATAATTCGTAATTAGCCGTAGTTTCCACCTCGTTAAGATAAATCCTTTCAGGCGACTTAAAGAATTGTTGCGTAACTTCTGTGGTAATAAATTGCTGCGGATGAGGTTTTTCTGTGGCGCGCCCTGTAATTTTGGAAATCAATTGACGTTCACCCCGTAAAAGAGTAATTTGCAAATTAGGATTTTGAGGATCTACTTTAACTTTAGCCACCTGATCCGCACCTAAATAGGCGATCGCGATTCTTTCACCATTAAAAGCGCGATCTGCCACAACTTTCGGCTCAGATGATCGCCATTTGGCTAATATTCCCGTAGGGGAAGAATAATATTGCGATCCGAACCTTACCTCAAAAGCGATCGCTTGATCTAGATATTTCGCATTACTACTAAACCCTGGAGTAACTAAATTGGGGGCGAGGGGGGCTATTTGTTCTACAAGGGTACTTTCAACGTTCCAAGTTCCAGCCATCCATTGAGGATATTCTAAATCACCAGTAGCACGTTGCACATCTGGTTTACCTTGCCACTGAGGAAATTGTTTCAGGCGATCGCTAATTGATGTTGCCATTGCTGGTAAACACCAACTAAAGGTTATTAACCCAATTAAAATGATGCGCAATAAATAATAGTTGAGGGTTAAGGATTTTATTTGATTCCTCATGAATTTTTATTAATAATAGCCATTTAAACTTTGGTTAGCGTAGATTTTCTAGTTTCTAAAATCGGAATACGTACTATAAAGCAACTACCAATATTCGGTTCACTAGTGACGGAAATTTTACCACCGTGACGTTTAGCGATCGCAGCAGATATAGCTAATCCCAAACCAGTACCACCTTGACGAAAGGAACGAGCTTTATTAGCACGCCAAAAACGATCAAACACCTTGGATATTTGATCAGCAGCAATGCCAATACCTGTATCGCGCACACTCACTACCGCAACACGATTATGTTTATATAAATCTAAACTCACTCTTCCTTCTTCGGGAGTATATTGTAGGGCATTTTCCAAAAGATTAGAAAATAGACGGGAAAGTTGGGCGGTGTCACCTGCAATGATAATTTCATCGCGAAATTTCGACTGAAATACTATCTGCTTGTCGTTAGCTAAAGGTTCTAGGAGTACAAAACAATTTTGTAAAATTTGATTGAGATAGACAGGGGCTAATTGTCGAGCTTCTAGAGGTATATTAGGATCAGCATCGGTACGAGCTAAAAATAATAAATCCTCCAAAGTTTGGTTCATTTGTACGGCAGCACCTGCGATCGCCTGTAACTTTTTCACATCTTTAGGATGAACACGCTCTGGATGACTACGCATCACATCTACCGAAGCTTTGATAGCGGTTAAAGGGCTACGTAACTCATGGGAAGCATCAGCAGTAAATTGTTTAAGCTGCAAAAAACTAGCTTCTATTGGTTCAATTGCCTTTTGAGTCAGCCAAAAACCCCCCAACCCAATTAAGATTAAGGTTAACATTCCCCCAAAAACCAAGATCCAAAAAAGTTGTTCTTCGGCTGCTTCTATTTCCTCACTAGATTGACTAGCCCGAATAAACCCTACTAAAGTTGGTGGTACTGCTTGATCATTCCTGCGAATAAACATGGAGATAGTATGGGTGCGAAATACCTTACCTGTATTTGGCTGTTCGACAAATACCGTTCCCACTTCAGGATTAGCATCTAACTTAATTACCCCTTTCCTACCCAGCAATTTGCCTTGATCGTCGAACCATTCCAAACTTTGCTGATCGCGGTTAAAAATGTCACGCCAGGGAACTTCCTCAACTTGATTAAGATATTGACTACCATTATCTCGTACAGCGTAAAAAGAGGGGGTAGCTGACTGAGCGAGGGTAACTAATCTCTTATCGAGTTGTTTATAAAGATTGCGTCGAAACACAACATAAACCCCTGTACCAAAAATACTTAAAATCGTTGCCATAACGATTAAATAGTACAACAATAAACGCGATCGCAAACCTTGATACATAACCTATACCTGTTGAGGTTCTTCTTTGAGACGATATCCTAAACCGTAGACAGTCTCAATTAAGTCATGGGGTGCGCCTGCTGCTTCTAATTTTTGTCTCAACCCTCGAATATGAGCTTTTACCGTTGCCTCTTCGGGGACTTGTTCAAATGACCAAAGGTGTTCTAGTATTTGAGCGCGACTAAAAACACGACGACCATTACGCAAGAAAAATTCTAACAGTTTATATTCTTTCGGACTTAGGGGGAGTAATTCATCTTCATAAAAAACTTCGCAACTGCTAGGATTTAAACTTAGTTTTTCCCAAGTTAAGACTGGAGGTAAACTACTTGTGCCTCTACGTAACAAGGCTCTAATTCTTGCTGATAACTCATCTAATTCAAATGGTTTGACCAAGTAATCATCCGCCCCTGCGTCTAAACCTTCGATTTTATTATCTAAAGTATCTTTAGCGGTCAACATTAAAATCGGAATATCACAGCCTTTTTTACGTAGTCTCTGACAAAGAGTAATACCGTCAACCTCTGGTAACATTATATCTAAGAGTACTAAGTCATAAGTAAATACATCCAATAAATCCCAAGCACTTTGACCATCGTAAACCGCCTCAACGGCATAATGTAAATCAGAAAGATATTCAACTACAGCGTCGCAGATCCGCTCATCATCTTCTACTACTAAAATTTTCATAAATTTTTCTAAAATAAGATGTTAGCCAATTTTAAATTCAGATAGTTAATGTTGTTACGCCACTTTGGATATACTACCGTATGCCAAGAGTCAACGACAATCAAGCTAGCAATTTCTACTACTAAATTGAATTGCAACTATTTATTAAGGTTGTTTCTAATTTGTTCTAATTCCTCATCTAGTTCCCACTTTTGAAATTCTGCATCGAGAGGATCGGCACTACGACTATAGGACGAAGAAGAATTAGTACCACGATCCCAACCCACTGTATTACTAGTCTGGCTAGTATTTACTTGAGTAGATTTTTTGACTTCCTTACTTTTTTCTTGTACTTGTTGGAGTAATTCTTGTGCTTTAACTAAACGTTGTTTCACTCCCTCCATTTGTCCCCAAACTTGATTCCCCTGTCTGAGTAATTCTGCTTCTCGAGCCTTAGCAGCATCTGCTAAATCTGGGCGTTTGGCTGCTTCTGCTTTACTAATTCTGTTGTGCCAAATCTGAATATTATTGGCTATTTCTAATATTTGCCCTTGTAAACTTTTTTCTTCCGACTGTAATTTAGTAATTAGTTTTTTTGTATCCTGCTCTTGTTCCCTTAACTGTTCTTCAATTGCTTGTAATTCTAGATGAGGATTATTGCGTATAAATTCGTCGAGTCGCTCTTCTAAAAATTGATTGAGATCATCAAATAAACCCATCTTAATTTTTATATAAATATTAAATTGCTGAAGCTTGTTTTAATTAGTAGTTTAATAATTATACCGATTCAAGGTAATTTATCTGTCTACGGTTAAAATAACATCCATCAATAATACTGGTTGAGGAATAAATTAAGTGATCGCTCAAGGTTTATTTTCTAGATTCTGTTTATCTTTAGGTTTATTAATTGCCCTTACTGCTTGTAGTCAGCCTACACCAACTAATAATTCTAATAACCCAGAATCTCAAACCCTGCTCAAACTTCTCTACTGGCAAGCACCAACGATCCTTAATCCTCACCTATCTACAGGTTTTAAAGATACCGAAGCAAGTCGCATTACTCTTGAACCTTTAGCTAGTTTTAATCAAGAAGGTAATTTAGTCCCCTTTCTAGCGGAGGAAATACCAACAAGAGAAAACGGTGGTGTGGCTGCTGATGGTAAGTCGGTTACTTGGAAATTAAAACAAAATATTAAATGGTCTGATGGTCAACCTTTTACTGCTGAGGATGTAGTCTTTACTTACCAGTTTATTAGTAATTCTCAAGTGGGCGCGGTTTCTGCTGGTACTTATCAAGCAGTCGAAAGTGTTGAAGCAATTGATAACCATACGGTAAAAATTAACTTTAAACAAGTAAATCCTGCTTGGTCATTGGTGTTTGTGGGTGGAGAGGGAATGATCTTACCCAAACATATTTATCAAACCTATAACGGTGCAAACGCTAGGGAAGCCCCAGCCAACCTTAAACCAATTGGGACAGGGCCTTATCGTGTGGTAGATTTTCGACCAGGAGATACAGTAATTTATGAGGCTAACCCCGAATTTCGGCAAGCAAAACAATTGGGCTTTAGCAAAATAGAATTAAAAGGCGGTGGTGATGCTACTTCGGCAGCTAGGGCGGTATTGCAAACCAAAGATGCAGATTTTGCTTATAACTTGCAAGTAGAAGCTCCCGTTTTAAAGGAATTGGAAGCAGCAGGCGCAGGGGTGGTCGTTTCTAATTATGGTGCGCTGGCAGAACGTATTTTAATTAATTTTAGCAATCCTAATCAAGTTGCTCCCACGGGAGAACGTTCTAGTATAGAGTTTCCCCATCCTTTCTTGAGCGATCGCACTGTGCGTCAAGCTTTGTCTTTGGCAGTTGATCGTGATACCATCGCCCAGCAGTTATATGGTATTACTGGTAAACCCACAGCTAATTTTTTGGTTGCTCCCGATCAATATGTTTCTTCTAATACTAGTTATGAATATAATCTTGCTCAGGCTAAACAATTATTAGATAAAGCTGGCTGGCAGGATACTAACGGTAATGGTATCCGCGATAAAAATGGCATTGAAATGCAGATGTTGTTTCAAACCTCGGTTAATCCCCTGCGTCAAAAGACTCAAGCCGTGGTTAAGCAGGGATGGCAATCTTTAGGTGTTGGGGTGGAGCTTAAAAGTATTGATCCTGGGGTTTATTTTTCTAGTGATGCTAGTAATAACGATACGGTAGAACATTTTTATGCTGATATTCAAATGTATACTACTGGTAACACAAGTCCCGATCCTACTGCTTATATGAATTTTATGACTTGTGAGCAAATTCCCCAAAAAGCCAATAATTGGACTGGGGATAATAATTCTCGCTATTGTAACCCTGAATATGATCGTTTATGGCGATTAGCTAGTCGTGAATTAGATGAGACAAAACGCAGGGAATTATTTATTAAGATGAATGATCTATTGATTAAAGATTTTGCGGTAATTCCTTTGGTACATCGAGCAGATGTGACAGCTTTTAGTAGTAGTTTGACAGGTTATCAAGCCACTGCTTGGGATATGCGAACTTGGGATATTATGAACTGGAAACGCCAAAGTTAATTAGTGATTATTTTAATTGTTGGAGTTTTTTGTCAGCCAAGTTTTTCAGAGCTAAAGCATCCTGGTAAACCGTCGTCTGTTGGTGTACTTTTTCTAATTGATTGATAATATTTAAGATAGCTTGAGTAGTGGTGTTTCTTTGACTGGAATCGACAGTATTGGGTAAATTAGCGATCATAGATTGGGCTAATTCATAGGCTTGTTGCGACTCCTGCTCTTGTTGCTGAAAAATCCGCATTTGTCCTAATTTTGCCTCATAATTTGCCAGTAGAGTTTGTGTTTCTAGATACCCAGAATCATCTAGGGATACTTGATTTAAAATGGCGATCGCTTTATTTAGTAAATTGATACATTCTTGCCACAAGTTATTGGGATTAACTGTATTAGTACAACTATTGGTAGCTTGAGTATAAAACTGTTGAGCTACCGCTATAATTTTACTTGTGCGATTATTTTCAGCCACAGTGTTTGATATCTGACGAAAGTCGCGTAAATAAGCTTCATATTTAGGATTTGCTTGTTCTTGAGCCAGGGTATTATTAGGTAATTGGTTTAATTGATCAATACCTGCTTGCCAAGCCTTAATTGCTATTTCTTTACTCGTAATATCTTGGGCTTGTTGATAGTTTTGTTGTGCTAGGGTAATATCCTGTTGTGCTTGTTCTAATTGATTGAGAGCATTAATTTCCTGAAATATTTTAGCTTCCATTCTACCGATCGCTTTTCTTGCAGATTCAAATTCATCTAAAGTGAATTTCCAGCCAAAATTAAACCAACCGCCAGACATTTGTGGTTCATAACCTAAAAACCAGACAGGTAAAGCATCAAGATTGTATTGCGCCTGAGTAACTTTTCCCTCTCCTAATTTTAGATCCGCTAAACTTGTAGCCTGATTAACTAGTTGATCTGCTTGTTCGGTAAGAGCGATCGCTGCTCTATAATGGCGATCCATCTTAATATAACTTGGCAAAAGTATAATAGGTGCAGTACGGGCGACAGGGCGACGAATCATAGGGAATGGTAAGTTTAATACCCAAATTAAACCTGATAAACCCCCTAATCCCAGCAGCACTTTAGGAATTAGCCATAAACTACTAGCTGGACGATTGGCACGAATTGCTTTACTAATTATTTTGGGATCAAAATCGGGAAATACATCATTAATTAGATATGTTAATTCTTTCTCTGTTAAGGGTTCACCCTTGAGAGAATTTAATTTATTTAAACGTTTTAGGGCGATCTTTTGGGACACTTCCCCTGCAAATTGATCTTTATTCGCTGCTTTAGCTATTTCCCCAGCCATAATTTTATAGGCTTTATTGTTAAGAAGCACAGGCATAAAAATCAACTAAATATAATTATTAACTTGCCATACCTATTGTTCCCCGATTGAGATAGTAAATATCCTAATAAGTTGCTGGTATTTGTGCTAAGTGCTGCAAAACTAATTTCAAAGCAGTTATATCGACCCAAATATCTTCTGTTAAAGGGTTTTGATACATTAAATTACGCAAACTAGAACAGTCAAAGTTACGTCCGATTAAATAATAATGTTGCAAGTTTAATTGCTGACTAATCATTAAATAATCAGTTCTGACATAATTAGGAGAAAATAATTCAACTACCTTAGTATTGGGAGAACAAAAAACCAAATTAGTTAACCCAGATCCATGAGGGGCTACTATCACATCGGCATTAGCAAAGGTAGCAACTTGTTCTAATACCGACATTTCTTCTAAAAAGATAGTTTGAAATCCATGTTTAGTTAATAATTCGTTTACTTGCGATTCATTAACTAATTGTCTATTTTTAGCTCGCTCTCGACTGATATAAATTCGCTTAAGATCATTTCGTTGGGATAAACTAATTTGAGTTAAAAAAGTTTGTCTGAGAAATTTCATTGTACCTTGAGGTATCCAGTCCATATAACCAGGAAAGGAAGGTACAATCAACTCTTCTGCTTGAATATAACTAGTGCGATCGCTTTCTATGATTTTGGCTGTGGGAATGTTTAAAAGTTCGAGGGTTTCTTTTTGGTAATTTTTACTCAAACTATTAACTATGAACCAATCAATTTCTTCTAGTTTTATCCCACTGCGTTGTATTAATTCTAAACGAGGTAGAATATCAAACATCCAGTGATAATAGACATGACCAGCTAAACCAGATAGTAAGGCTACTCTCCCTTTTATTTTCTCCAGTGGAGGAATAGTTTCTAATTCATAAATTCTGTGATCAGTTTTTTCTTGATAAGGGCATCCTGGTAGAAACCAAGGATAATAACGCGATACATCCCCTAGTAAATAATTATCAGGCGTAATAACAGCGATCGCATTAGTGATAATCCAGGAATTTTTTTGTGGTGCAATCCATGTTTTCCCCCTCGGTATGGTAGCCACAAAGGGTAATCTGCTTTTTACTGGTGGAGTTGTGTGTAGATTGCATTGATAAACATTCTTGCCAATTTGCTGTGGTTGGAAATGTTTGAGCAATTTAGTCGTGCAACTAACGCAATTGACACCTCCACATTCAGGATAGGAACTTTTCCCTGGAATTTTTGGCTGAATTATTTCCGCCTCTCTACTACCTTTAATTGTGCCAGTAATAGTTGAATTATGATTATCGTCCCACAATACCTGGGTATAATTGAAGTCTGTTAATTGGCTATCCCTTGCCCAATCTTGAGTATAGTGATAAATTTTCTGGGGTAATAGTGCTAAATTCTCTTCTACTGTAAATAAATTGGGTAAATTTTGCCATTGCCCAGTACGATCTATTTGTTGGTTTAAAACGGCTTCGTAATAATTAATGGCTTGTTCGGCATTTTGAGTACGTTCTAAAACTTTTCCTAATTGAAAACAAATCTGAGGATGTTCAGGTTCAAAAGTTAAGCCGATTTGGTAAGTAGCGATCGCTGCATCTAGTCTTTGTTGTTTGGCAAAGATATTACCCAGTTTTAAATATAATTCTACCTCCTGGGGTTTTATGTCCAATGCCATTTGGTAGTACATTTGGGCTTGAGAAATTCCGCCAAACTCAAACAAAACATCACCCATGTAAGCATAAGCTAGGGATAGATAATTATATGCTTGGGTAATTTCCTCGTGTTTTAAAGCTTGAAGGAAAAGAGCGCAATTAACCTTTGCTGTTTCTAATAAATCTTCAGGTTTGCAACTTAAACGTTTTTCACAGTAAGCATCGATAAAATCCGACTCCTGCTCAATTATTTTACGCCACTGAGCCATAACCGCAGCAAGATCGCCCATTTTCTGTTGAAGTTGCCCACAGTTACTATAAGCTAAAACATTATGAGGCTCTAATTCAATTACCCGTTCAATACATTTAATTGCTTGAGGATAATTCCCCTGCTGTTGCCATAATTTCCCTAAATTATGATGAGCTAATGCCATAGTAGGGTCTAGGGTAATAGCCATCTCAAAACTATTAAGGGCATCCCCAGGTTGCTCATTAAAGCAATATACCTGACCCAAATTATTATGTAAAGTTGCCCAGGTAGGATCAAGTCTAATTCCTGCTTTAAAAGTTGCGATCGCTTTTGTATATTCTTGTTGTTTGGCGTAAACACTACCCAAATTACTATAAGCACGGATAAAGGTAGGATCAATCTTAATTACCTGTTGATAGGAGGCGATCGCTTTTTCCGATTCTCCTTTTTGCTCATATAATACCCCCAGATTAAAATAAGCAGCAGAATAATTAGGATTAATCTGTCCAGATCGAGTATAGGCAGTAATTGCTTTATCCCAGTTGCCTAATTGATGATAAACTATGCCTAGATTGTAAAATAATTCCCCCCAATCAGACTTGAGACTTAAAGCCTGTTCATAGTGCCAAGCAGCCTGTTCAAGATTTTTTTGCCTACTGTACAATAAACCCAATTCCGCATATACTTCTGCTTGATTGATTTTCGTACCCAAAGTTTTCTTATAGGTAGTAATCGCTGCTGCTAATTGACCTTGTTCGGCATATGCTTTAGCTAAATAAGGATAAAAATTAATTGCATTCGGGTCAAGAGCGATCGCTTTTTGACATATATCGATCACCTTTTCCCACTCTCCTTCGGCTAGATAAGCTTTAAGATCGTTGCTTGAGAATTCGCCTCTAATCATTGACGGTAATTGGAATAACCCAAACTTAAATTACAAGATAATTTAGACAATTTAACAGTTATATATCTAATCCCACTGGGATTTAACTTACCTAGATTAGCCCATATCTTCCGCAATTTAATGTAACTTACAATTTTAAGTTATTATACCTACGGAAAAAACATCTTTGACAAGCCTTATATCGGAATAAATAACTAGCTTTGCACAATAACCTATAAAATAAAAACCATTAAGAATGTTTTGCTTTGACGCGCAGCTTCTTGAAGCAGTCCAATACGAGGGAAACCACAGGGCATATAAACATCTGAGGAGACCTCAGATGACAGCCCCTCCCCAAGACGAAGTCTATGCCTACGGCAGCTACGCAAACGCAGTACTCGGGCGCACGGAATTTCGAGGTTGCCTCGATCGGGTCCGCCGTACCCGTAGTGCATAATATCGCCCCTTCGGGAGCTTGCATCCGTGTAACCGAAGACCGCGCTGCTTCGCTAATCCGTGTTTGATAGCTTTGAGTTGTTAGATTCAGCTATTCCAAACTCCTGATTTGTTACTTCAGGCTCTTTATTTACAAATCCTGACTTTCCCACTACCTACTCCCCGCAAAACTTCCCCACTACCTCAACCCCTACTACCCCCTGCTCAAACTTCCCCACTACCCATTCTTGCCACGATCATTTTTTATTTAATTGCAACCACCAACTTAATAAAAGCCGAACAGATAATTTTTACCCAAACTCCACTTATATTTTAGATACTTACATCAAGCAATTTTTCCACCCTCATTACGTCTTACAGAAAACATAATAATTTTTTATCCCTAATAGGTAACTATGGCGATGAGATCAACTAGATTGCGCTAATGTTGCTATTCATTAAATACCCATAATAATAGACCCACAATCATCATAATCATGGGTCTTATAACTAACAACTGAAGTCTTTAAATTAAATAAAAGCTTAATAGCCAAATTAGATCACTTAAAATAACTCCCAACTATCATTATCGTTCTTCACAGCAGGACCCAAATTTAAGTCTTTACCAATATCAATGGCTGCCTTACCATCAATTGAGACAAAACCAGTCTCAGGATCGTAACTGATCTGGCTGCTATCGGCAACACCAAATATTTTGATCCTGTCCATACCCTTTTCAAAGTCATCAATTTTATCTACCGAACCCGCATCTTCAGTAGTATCTTTACCGAAAGCAAACTCAAAAATGTCATTGCCAGCACCACCTACTAGAGTATCATTACCAAAACCACCTCTTAGAACGTCATCCCCTGCACCACCGCTTAAAAAGTCATTACCTAGACCGCCTTTGATATTGTCATTGCCATCTCCACCTCTTAAAATATCATCACCAGCACCACCATTAATGATGTCATCGCCTCCACTAGTAAAAATAATTCCATCTCCCGCACCAGTAGTGATCACATCCGCTAGATTACCACCAATAATACCAACTGGGGCATCGCCCTTAACTTCAATAATGTTTGGTTTGTCTTGCTGCCCAACAATAGCAAGTCCGCCATCTGGACTAGCCACCTGATCCAAAACTGGCGTATTATCTGGTGAAACAATACTTGACATATGATTAATTACTCCCTATTTATAATTTTAATTTGACCTGAAAATACCTAAAATAATTAGGCAATAAAACCCTCGTAAACTATGATAAATCATATTTTTTTAATTGCTAGTAAGACAGAATACTAATTTTTAAAATATAAAAATATTCCATAATACTCTTTATCTATTTTGTTTAATGATCAATAATTGTCAACTGTAGATAAAATACAGTATAAGTCTTGAAATTAACGATAAATACTTAGGTTTGCGGCTAATACTGAAAAACTTATTTTAATTATCTATGTAAATATAAGAGGATATTTGATTATTTATAAATCAAAAAAATCATTTATTTAATTAGGCATCTGTATTTATACTGAGAAATTTCTCTTAAATTTATTTAATCAAATAAAAAGAGATTCATATACGTAATTTCATCTAAAAATTGATTAATAAAAAAGTTTTATATTTTAAATTAAGCAAAAATTCTGAGAATTTATCTTAAAAGTTCAATTTGTTATTTAAACACCTCCGTGTTTTCCCTAATTCTAGTTGGGATGTTGTGAAACCCTAAAAGATCAAAAGATCACTTATTAAGAAAATCACAATCAATGAATTTTGGGAATTTAAGTAAATATTCTGGTTAAATCTACTTAAGAAAACAAATCAACTATACAAAATTGCCAAAGCAGGGGAATAATAAGGTTAATCGTAGGTAACTAGTTAATTGAGGTTAAGGAAAGGGTAAAAGTCTTAGGGAGAAAGGAAAAACCTGATTTAAATGCTTTTGCCAATCGCAATAATAAACAATCGAATCCTAAAAACTTTTAATCAAAAAAAATGCCCCAGATCATCATTTAGATCTGAAGCGATTAACATCCCTAACACACTGCAATATGGCAATATATATAAATGTTTTAAAAAGCTTATAATTGAGAACTTAGATTAAACAGACACATCGCTGAGTTGGCGAGTCATATACTCAAAAGGCTCATCTATAAAACTAGTATTATTAATTCCTTGATTGGCTGCCATATCTTTAACCATATCTTTCATGATTTGGATTCCTACGACAGTAGGCCCAATTGGCACACCCAGAGAGTTATAAGTCTCACGTAACCCTTGTAAGACTCTTTCATCTAAAACATCCATACTACCAGCTACCAAAGCGTAACTAGTATAGCGGAGATAGTAATCTAAATCCCTTAAACAAGCGGAATAACGGCGAGTAGTATAGGCGTTGCCTCCTGGGCGAATTAGTTCTGGAACTTCTTCAAACAGCCGAATACCTGCATTTTTGACAATGGTAGCAGCATTCCCACTGATCATCGTCGCCACAGCTACTCTAGCTGCCCCAGAAGTAAAATAATTTTGGAGACTATCCATAGCATTACGGTCTAAGTAACGCCCTGAAACATCGTAATTTTTAATTAGGTTGGTAACTGCGTCACGCATTTTATTAAATTTCTCCCAACAGCAATTTATTTAATTTAGCTAGTAATTTTAGCTTGGATTTTTTAGCTATATCTTAAGCTACATCTATTTATAATCCCACAAGTCGTGACGACGACTATGATTGCTTCAAATTTTGACATCTTATTTATATTTTAGTTGACTACAGACATATATTTGTTAGATGGTGGGGATCGGGTCTTAGATTATGGCAAACTTGAAAGAAAGCTTAATTTTTGCTCAAAAGCTGGTAATTTGGTTAATTTGGTCACATATTTGTAAAGTTTACAGATTTAAATTCAGATAAAACGTGATAATTCTGTAACATCGACAACAAACTAAGACACTCTATTTTTTACAAGATTGTTAAGGTTAGACGTAAATCTTAAAGGAGCTATATTTATGGCTGAAACCGCCCAAGAAATCTTACAGATGATTGAAGATCAAAACATTGAATTAATTGATCTTAAATTCGTTGATTTATTTGGTATTTGGCAGCACTGTACTTTTCATAAAAGTTTAATTGATGCTGATGCCTTTACTGATGGTGTGGCGTTTGATGGATCTAGTATTCGTGGTTGGAAAGCCATTAACGCTTCCGATATGGCAATGGTTGCTGATCCTACCACTGCTTGGATTGATCCTTTCATGGAAATTCCCACTTTGAGCATGGTATGTTCAATTAAAGAACCTCGTACGGGAGAATGGTACGATCGCGACCCTCGATCTCTGGCGCAAAAAGCCGTAGACTATCTTCAAAGCACTGGTATCGGTGATACTGTATATTGTGGCCCAGAACCTGAATTTTTTATTTTTGATGATATTCGCTTTGGACAGGCAGAATATGAAGGTTTTTATCATATAGATTCGATCGAAGGTATTTGGAATTCTGGTGCTTATGAAGAGAGTGGTAATCTAGGTTATAAAACGCCCCATAAACGCGGTTATTTTCCTGTTGCACCTTCTGACACCCTGCAAGATATTCGTAGCGAAATGCTCTTGATTTTGGGCAAGTGTGGTGTTCCTATAGAAAAACATCACCATGAGGTTGCATCCGCAGGACAATGTGAATTGGGAATTAAATTCTCTAATTTGGTTCACGCTGCTGACTACGTTTTGACTTATAAATATGTAGTGAAAAATGTAGCTAAGAAATATGGTAAAACTGCTACTTTTATGCCCAAGCCTTTATTTAACGATAATGGTACAGGTATGCATACTCATATGTCTATTTGGAAAGAAGGTCAGCCTTTATTTTTCGGCGATGGGTATGCGGATTTAAGTGAGACAGCATTACATTTTATTGGTGGTATTTTAAAGCACGCTCCCGCTATTTTGGCGTTTACTAATCCCTCTGCTAATTCTTATAAACGTCTTGTACCAGGTTTTGAAGCACCCGTTAACCTAGCATATTCTCAAGGTAATCGTTCTGCTTCTATACGTATTCCTCTTAGTGGTAGTAATCCTAAAGCTAAACGGTTTGAGTTTCGCTGTCCTGATCCTACTGCTAATCCTTATCTGGGTTTCTCTGCTATGTTGCTGGCTGGAATTGATGGAGTGAAAAATAAAATTGCTCCTGGTGATCCTTTAGACGTAGATATTTATGAATTATCTCCTGAAGAATTAAGTAAGATTCCCTCTACTCCAGGTTCTCTAGAAGGTGCATTGGAAGCATTAGAACAAGATCATGGGTTTTTAACTAGCACTGGTGTATTTTCAGAAGACTTTATTCAAAATTGGATTCAGTATAAGTTAGATGCAGAGGTTAATCCTTTGCGTTTGCGTCCTCATCCTTATGAATTTGCTCTTTACTATGATTGTTAGGTTTATTAGATAAATAAGAACTATCAAATGGTGGCGTCGATTAGCGTCTCCATTTTTTTATATCTTTTTAGTAGCATGATTAAATTATTTTATATCTTAGAAGAAAAATTCAAAATCATGAAAACATGACATAATTCTGTTACCGATCTTACTTTTTCTAAAATTACTACCAAGTAGGATCAAACGGACTAGTATATCTACAAATTAATAAAATTGTCATGGGATACGAAACTCGCAGACAAGCGATTTATCAAATTACTAATCGCCAACCGATTCCAGTTGCTCCTGCTAGCCGTTTAGAAGATCTATGGGCTGCGGATGTTTTTTGTCTTAATAAAATGAAACAGTGTTTACCAAAAGCTGTTGTTAAGTCATTAAAAAGAACGATTCAAACTGGAGAACCTTTAGATATTTCGATCGCGGATATTGTGGCTTCGGCAATGAAGGATTGGGCGATCGCTAAAGGTGCATCTTATTATGCCCACGTCTTTTATCCTATGACAAATGCGACGGCAGAAAAGCATGATGGTTTTGTTTCTGTTCAGAGTGATGGCAGTGCGATTTCGGAATTCGCAGGTAAATTGTTGGTACAAGGAGAGCCTGATGGTTCATCTTTCCCCAATGGTGGCATCCGTTCTACTTTTGAAGCTAGGGGGTATACAGCCTGGGATGTAACTAGTCCTGCATACTTAATGGAAACAGACAATGGTGTAACTCTTTGTATACCAACTGTGTTTGTTTCTTGGACAGGAGAAGCTTTAGATAAGAAAACTCCCCTGTTGCGCTCAATTGCAGCTATGAATAAGGCAGCAACCAGAGTCTTAAAATTATTAGGGCATACTGATGTTGCTGCGGTCAATTCCAGTTGTGGGCCAGAACAAGAGTACTTTTTAGTTGATGCTCATTTTGCCAATAGTCGCCCAGATTTACTACTCGCTGGCAGAACTTTATTTGGTAAGCCTCCTGCTAAAGGTCAACAGTTTGACGACCATTATTTTGGGGCTATACCTGAGCGGGTTCAAGTGTTTATGCAGGATGTGGAAAAGAGAATGTACCGTTTAGGTATACCTGCTAAAACTAGACATAACGAAGTCGCCCCAGGTCAATTTGAAATTGCACCAATTTTTGAAGCAGCTAATGTGGCTTCTGACCATCAACAGTTGGTGATGACTTTATTACGTATGACGGCGAAAAAGCACGGCTTTGTCTGTCTACTACATGAAAAACCTTTTGCAGGTATTAATGGGTCTGGGAAACACGTTAACTGGTCTGTGGGTAATGAAACTCAAGGTAATCTCTTAGACCCTGGTGACTCTCCCCATGACAATGCGCAATTTTTAGTTTTCTGTGCTGCGGTCATTCGTGGAGTTCATTTATATGGCCCTCTAATGCGCGCTGTAGTTGCTAATGCTAGTAACGATCACAGATTGGGTGCAAATGAAGCCCCACCAGCAATTATGTCTGTTTATTTAGGTTCACAGTTAGAAGCCCTATTTAACCAAATTGCTCAAGGAGAAATCAATGACAGTTACGGGCGCAAGGGTGAGATGAGAATTGGAGTAGATACTTTACCTCCTCTATCTAAAGATGCAGGCGATCGCAACCGCACTTCTCCTTTTGCTTTTACTGGTAATCGTTTTGAATTTCGCGCTGTAGGTTCAAGTCAGTCTGTTTCTGGCCCATTAATTGTTTTAAATACAATGTTGGCTGATTCTTTGACTTGGATGGCTGATAACCTCGATAGTCAATTAGATCAAGGTATTGAAATTAACACGGCTATTCATACTACCCTCAAGGAAATAATGCAAAAACATGGTGCAGTTATTTTTGGTGGTGATGGATATTCTGCCGAATGGCATAAAATGGCTGTGGAGGAAAGAGGTTTAGCTAATTTACCTACCAGTGCTGATGCTCTACCTGTTCTTAAGGAAAAATATGTTGAAGAGTTATTTGAGAAAACTGGCGTACTCTCTCCTATAGAATTGGAAAGTCGCTATGAAGTGTATTCAGAGCAATATATTCTTTCTATTGAGGTTGAAGCAAAATTAGTAATTGACATGGCAAAAACCATGATTTACCCTGCTGCTGTTAAACATTTAAATAGTGTTTCTCAAACTATTGCTGGGTTAGAATCAATGGGTATTAGCTTAGATCAAGATAATCTCAAGCAAGTTGCGGAATTAACTAATTCCATGATGTCTAAAGTATCTAAATTGAGTTCTGTCCTAACTAAATCTGATTTTAGTAATACTGAAGAACACATGAAGTATTGTTCTAGTACTATTTCCCCATTAATGGCTGATATTAGAGCAGATGCGGATGCTTTGGAAGCGGAAGTTGCTAATGATTTATGGCCCCTACCTTCCTATCAAGAAATGTTATTTATTAAGTAGATAGATAATACCTAAATTGCCCATGATCTTTTTTAAGCTTTAACGCGCAGCTAACCATTTTAGGTGGCTATTAGATATTAGCTTTTAAATATTAGATAAGTATTAACTCTTTGGGGTTAGTACTTTTTTTTATCGCTTATTTAATATAGTCGTATAAAGCTAAGATGTAATTAAATATAAAATGGCGAGAGTGGGAGTTTTGGTAATAGGTAGTAGGTAGTAGGTAGTAGGTAGTAGTTAAAATATAGAAGCTAAATATTGTTATAACACTCAATTAATACTCTGAATTTTCAAGATTGCTAAATGAATATCTGGGAAGAATATAATTTTACTCAACTATTTTTATGACTTTAAATCATTAATTAGCAAGATTACATTAGGACAACTATACATTTAGTTTTGGGTCGTAGGATTAAACCTTCTTTCTCAAATTGATTTAAAATTTTAGTTACAGTAATTCTAGTTGTGCCGATCGCCTCGGCTAATTCTTGATGGGTTATTTTAAAATCTATTAATTTACCTTCTTCTATCCCTCGACCAAATTTATTCGCCAACCATGTAAGTAATAACCATAGTCGTTTAGCAATTCGATGATTACGGACAATATACATTAATTGCTGGGTTTGTTTGGCATAGTCTAAAAACTGAAAAGATAGTGTTTGCCAATATTCTTGAGGTAGAGCGATCGCACTTACTTTACTCATACATTTGATCATATAAGGATCTACATCGCATAAAGATTGACCAATAATATCTCCTTTTCCCCAAAACCCTAATATTATTGATGTTCTTGTTTCACTAATTGTATAGGTTTTAACTACTCCATCTTCAATTAACCACAAATTATTTGTATCTTTTGGCAATTCGTCCCCTAGCTGAAAAAATTTTATCGCTCTTTCTTTGGTTAAAGGTAGCATCAGTTTATTTTTAGTTTCAGTCTGCCTGTAATTTAACTAACGAGCAAATTGATTGTTTTATGCAATTTCTTAACAAAACTTTATACAAAAAAAAGCCACACCTAATTAGATGTAGCCAATATTTATCTTCGGTTTAAGGTGAATTTGCCCAATATTCAAGTAATAGGCAAGGAAAACAATTTATATGTTTAAAGAATTGATGGCGCGTCTATTGACGATGAAGAGGAAATAAAATTATATTTATTTGTTGTCTGCTGCTGCACAATTACAGGTAATGCTTGGCGAGTTTTAGTAGCAATCTCTAAGGTTTTTAGATCATAAGTATTAGTTGCTAACTTTGGATATAAACCGATGCCAATAATAGGTAGCAACAAACAAACAGCGATAAATATTTCTCTTGGTTGTGCATCAACTTGGAAACTAGGAATTTTTAAACTAGGGTTGCTTTCGCCATAAAACACCTGGCGCAACATCGATAATAAATAAATCGGTGTCAGAATTAAACCAACGGCAGTTAAAAAGATAATTCCAACTTTAAACGTTTGACTATATACATCGCTGGTAGCAATTCCTAGAAAGATGGTTAATTCACCTACAAACCCACTCATTCCAGGTAAAGCTAAGGAAGCCATTGCAGAGGTGGTAAACATTGCAAAAGTCTTGGGCATAGTTTTTGCCATTCCCCCCATTTCATCCATCATTAGAGTATGAGTACGATCATAGGTTGTACCCGATAGGAAGAATAGGGCAGCAGCAATTAAACCATGAGAAAGCATCTGTAATATTGCGCCATTTAAACCTAAAGCTGTAAAGGAAGCAATACCAATCAAGACAAAGCCCATGTGGGAGATGGAGGAAGAAGCTAGACGACGTTTGAGGTTGGTCTGTCCAAAGGCGGTAAATGCACCATAGACGATATTAATCACTCCTAAAATTATCAGTAAAGGAGCAAACTTAATATGAGCATGGGGTAATACTTCAATGTTAAATCGAATTAGACCATAACCACCCATCTTGAGCAATACCCCAGCTAGAATCATGGAAATAGGTGCGGAGGCTTGGCTATGGGCATCAGGTAGCCAGGTATGGAGGGGGAAAATTGGCAGTTTGACACCAAAGGCGATTAAAAAGCCAACATAGGCTAGAAGTTCTAGGGATAGGGGATATTCTTTGAGTCCTAATTGTGCGATGTTGAAGGTGATATTGTCGCCATAAAAGGCTAATGCTAAACCAGCTATAAGAATGAAGATTGAGGCTAAAGCTGTATAAAGAATAAATTTAGTCGCTGCATAAAGACGTTTTTCGCCACCCCATATGGAAATTAGAAGATAGACAGGCACTAATTCTATTTCCCACATTAGGAAGAAAAGTAATAGATCTTGGGCAGCAAACACCCCAATTTGCGCGCTGTATAATAATAAAACTAAGAAATAATATAGTTTGGGTTTGTGGGTGACTCTCCAAGAAGCCAAGATTGCCAGGGTAGTAATTAAACCTGAAAGTAAAATTAAAGGCATGGATAACCCATCAACCGCAACTGACCAGTTTAATCCTAGTTGTGGAATCCAAGGATAGGTTTCTTCTAGCTGTAATTGAGTTTTAGTTATGTCGTAATTTGACCAAAAGCCATAAACTATTAAACTTAAGTTAGCTAGCCCGACGTATAGGGCATACCATCTAACACTTTTACCTTCTTTGTCGGGAATAAAGGGAATAGCTATAGAAGCTATTAGGGGGAGAAAAATAGTGGCTGTCAGCCAGGGAATTTGGATGTTTTCCATTTTGTTAGGCACATATACTTAAACCAGTGTGTTTTTATTATATTAAGTTTTGTAAAAAATGACGAAGTTTTGGATCACAACGTGCAACTGTTATTTGCTCGGTTTAAGTCTTGGTTGTCACTCTGGAAATCGCTGTGTTTAACTAGAGGACGTTATTTTGACTTGAAGTAGCTATGACTGACAATAGTTGGATATATCTTTGTTTTGCGTATATTGTCGGTTTATCAGCTACTAATTTGGTGATTTGGGGTAGTGAGGGGTTGACAAAGCAACAGTTAATCTTAGTTGTTTTGGGTTTAATTGGTTTAGCTGTAATTTTAAGCTTGGCAACATCTAAGTTACGTTTAGGCAAAATAACCTATAGGTTATGGATAGGTGCAACTATCATCGGCATTTTGGGAGTAATTTATTTTGATTGGCGTATCCCCCAACCTCGTATTAACGATATTAGTTACCAGGTTACTAGTAGTGAAGATAAGTTAGTAACTGTGGTGGGTAAAGTTTTAAATGAACCAAGGTTGAATGAAAATCAGAGATTAAAATTTTCGTTGGCAACAGCAGCAATTAAGCCTAGTGAAGAAGTTTCGGGAAAGTTGTATGTTACTATCCCATTATTACAGGGCACTGGAATTTATCCTGGGCAAAATCTGGAAGTTAAAGGAATTTTATATAAACCTCAAGCTGCTAGTAATCCTGGTGGCTTTAATTTTAAATCCTATTTGGCGCGTCAGGGGATATTTGCAGGTTTAAAAGGGATAGAAGTAACAATTACTTCAGATTCTCAAGCGAGTTGGGGATGGTGGAGGTTGCGACAGCGAATTGTTAGAAGTCAGTTACGGGGTTTGGGTAGTCCTGTTGGACAGTTGGTAAGTTCAATGGTTTTGGGACAAAAAGCAGTAGATTTACCCAAAGATATCCGCGATCGCTTTATTGAGGTTGGTTTAGCTCATGTTTTGGCTGCTTCTGGGTTTCAGGTTTCTTTACTTATTGGTTTGGTTTTAAAATTAACTACTAATTTATCTAAACAAGTGCGTTTGGTTACGGGGGTTGGCACTTTAATTATTTATTTAAGTTTAACAGGGATTCAAGCTTCTATCTTCCGAGCTTTTTTAATGGGGATAGCAGTGTTAATCGCCCTGGTTATGGATACTAAAGTTAAACCTTTAGGGTCATTATTGTTAGCTGCCACGATAATTTTGCTATTGAACCCTCTATTAATTGGGGATTTGGGTTTTCAACTGAGTTTTTTGGCAACTTTGGGTTTAATTGTGACTTTACCAGCATTACAGGCTAAATTAGATTGGCTTCCCCCAACGATCGCTACTTTAATTGCAGTCCCTGTTGCTGCTTCAATTTGGGTTTTGCCATTACTAGGCTATGTATTTAATGCCGTTGCGAATTATAGTTTATTGGTCAATATTTTAGTTACACCCTTAATTACTATTATTAGCTTGGGGGGAATGCTTAGTGCGATCGCTGCTTTAGTTATGCCAATTTTAGGTAGTGCGATCGCTTTTATGTTACTTTATCCCACTTTATTATTGCTAGCTGTTACTAATTTTTTTACTAGTTTACCAGCTAGTTCTTGGGCAATTGGACAAATTTCTTTAGGAGTTTTATTAATTATTTATGGTTTGATAATTTTATTGCATTTAAATTTATGGTGGCGTAAACATTGGGGAATAGCTTTAGTTTTTATTTTGACATTACTGGTTATACCTATAGGATATAATCACTGGCGTTTAACTCAAATTACTATTCTGGCAACCAATCCACAACCAGTTATAGTTATCCAAGATCAAGGTCAAGTATTTTTAATTAATAGTGGTGAAGGTGAATCTATTAGATACAATGTCCTACCATTTTTAAGGCAGCAAGGTATTAATTATTTAGATTACGGCATCAATCTTAGTTCTGATTTTAATTTTGAATCAAATTGGTTAACTATAAGTGAGCATTTACCTATCAATTATTTTGTTTCTTTGGGACATCAATCACACTTACTCTTAAATAACAGTCGAATAAAAAGTAAGAGTTTCAATGAACCTATTAATACCAAATCCTTTAACTTATCTTTCAATAGTAAGTTGTCAGTATTACAATTAGAAACTACCGAAGCGACATGGCTAATTCTAAATGATGTCAAACGTGATGAGCTTGAAATTACACAATATATTCAACAAAGTAACTGGAATAAAAAACCTCTCATTCTCTTAGGTTCTAAAATATCAGCAACTTGGCTACAACTTTTACCTAAAACCATTATTACCTCTAAACCGTTGCCAGCCTACCTCAAACGAAATCTAGATACAGTAACATCTTACAATCTTCAACAACACGGCGCGATCGCTTGGACACCTCAATACAGCTTCCAAACATCCATAATTGAATCTACTAGCAATAATAATTACTAAATGCTTAATCATAAAGCTGGTCATTGAGCGCGCTTTCGCTGTAAAATAACCCTGTAGCTTATTGCTAACTTGGAGAGGTGGCAGAGCGGTTGAATGCGGTAGTCTCGAAAACTATTTTAGGGTAAAACCTAACGTGGGTTCAAATCCCACCCTCTCCGTATAGGATTTATCTAGTGTCAGAATAACAATTCGCGATCGCGATCCACCTGAATAAGTCAAAAAATTTAAGCGTATATAGTTAAATAATTTTACTTACTCCCCGCCAAGAGCGATTTTCTCTTGATGCCCATAGGTGTAATCTATTATTTTTGCTCAATAAACCACCTTTGGCGTTGCTGAATCGAGGTATAATCTGGAAAATTTAACGCTAAATTTGCAGATTAATTAGAAAGCTAAAAGTATGTTCTCAAGAAGTGCTACCGAGATGCTCGTGTCACTTTTCGATTTCATAATTTAAATTAGTAACGCCCGATATTTTGCCTTCCTCAGCAGCAAATATAAATAAAAAACTTTTGTTTACCGAGATTAGGTCAATTTCAAGATATATTGTGAGGTCATACCCTCTTGAATGGTATATTACTCACTCTGGCTGTTTTCTCAATTTAAAAGCCGAAACAACTTCAAGATAAAAATTGATTTCTCGTTTTGCTATACATTTCTTAATCAATATTTGTAAACTGATTGAAGAAACCAACTTTTGTACAACATTTAACTTATGAAGCGAGTATCAAATACAGAAAATTATTTACTAATTGGTCATATTTTAGCGATGGCTTTTGGTCTTGCTGGAATTATCCTAGTCTTGCCTAATCCTGATTTTCAGTCATTACTCGCTCAGTTTTCCTGGGGACCTACGATTTTTGGGTGGTCGATGGCTGGCGGTGGGGTAGTATATATGCTATTAGCCACTGCTGCTGTAGCTTTATATGCTTATCGAACTTTAGGTATATGGCACTGGTTGAGCTTTATGATACCAGCAATTGTTTTATCTTTAGGGAGTGAATTATTAGGTACGAGTACAGGTTTTCCTTTTGGTCACTATCGTTATTTAAGTGGTTTAGGTTATAAAATTGCAGGCTTAGTACCATTTACTATTCCCCTATCTTGGTTTTATGTAGGTTTTAGTGCTTATATCATTGCTTTAGTTGGCTTAAAAAAATTAAAAATTAGCAATTGGTTATCTCAACTAGGGGCAATTATCTGTGGATCTCTATGTTTAACTTCTTGGGATTTTGTTCTTGATCCTGCCATGAGTCAAGCACCTGTGCCTTTTTGGATATGGGATCAACCTGGCGCATTTTATGGAATGCCTTATCAAAATTTTGCAGGTTGGCTAGGTACAGGAATTATTTTTATGACGGTTGCAACTTTTTTGTGGAAAATAAAACCTTTTATCTTACCCAGCTATGATTTAAAATTGCCTTTGGCTATATATTTAGCTAATTTTGCTTTCGCAACTGTTTTAAGCTTGGCAGCAGGCTTTTATGTGCCTGTCTTACTGGGAATTGCTTTAGGAGTTTTACCGATAATAATTCTTTACTCGATGGCAACTAATCAGGAAGATGCTACTGAAGGGAAGGCATTTGTACCCAATAATTAATTATTAATCTGTGAATTTAGAGCTTTTATACCCAATCGCTTTTGGGGTTTTGATATCCCAAATTGTGGCAACCGCAATTTTATTATCTCGTTTACTTAAAGGGGCAATCAGGCGTGAGCCATTATCACCCCAGTCAGCTACCCCCGATTTAATTGGTAAAGTGAGTGTAGTTGTACCTACCCTCAACGAAGCAGAACGTATTACCCCTTGCCTACAAGGTTTGAGTAGACAAAGTTATGAATTACGGGAAGTTTTGGTTGTAGATAGCAATTCTCAAGATGGTACACCCAATTTAATTAAAGCTGCTAGTGCCAGTGATCCTCGATTTCGTCTCATGAATGACCCGCCTTTGCCTTCTGGTTGGGTAGGTCGTCCTTGGGCGTTACATAATGGATATTTAAATATTTCTCAGTATAGCGAGTGGTTTTTGGGTATAGATGCGGACACAGAACCCCAACCTGGTCTAATTGCAAGTTTGGTGATGGTAGCAGAGGCAGAATCTTATGATTTAATATCTTTAGCTCCACAATTTATTTTGCAATATCCAGGAGAATGGTGTTTACAACCTGCGTTACTGATTACTTTGCTGTATCGTTTTGATTCTGCTGGCGTTGATGCAGTTGCTGCTAGCCGAGTTATGGCAAATGGACAGTGCTTTTTATGTCGTCGTGAAGTTTTATCAAAGTTGGATGGCTATAGTAGTGCAGCAAAGTCTTTTTGTGATGATGTTACTTTGGCAAGAAATATTGCTGCTGCTGGATATAAGGTTGGCTTCTTTGATGGATCTAAGGTAATTAAAGTACGAATGTATCAAGGAGCAAAGGAAACTTGGCAAGAGTGGGGGCGATCGCTTGATCTTAAGGATGCTGCAACAACCGCTCAGATCTGGGGTGATGTTTTATTCCTTTTCTGTGTACAAGCTTTGCCTTTACCAATGGTGTTATTTAATGGGTATTTGCTAAGTTTAGGCATTAATTACCCAATTATAATGACATTATTTAGTTTAAATGCTTTCTTGTGCCTGTTACGCTTTGG
Organism: Chondrocystis sp. NIES-4102; assembly: GCA_002368355.1. NCBI lineage: Bacteria > Bacillati > Cyanobacteriota > Cyanophyceae > Chroococcales > Chroococcaceae > Chondrocystis > Chondrocystis sp. NIES-4102. The sequence goes on from AP018281.1 coordinate 1,359,687, forward strand.
AATGTCCCATGCGATCGCACCTTCTTATTCTGGTTCTTCATTATATTTTTGGTTATCTCCCTTGGCGGATCAATTGGCAGTGTTACGTATCTTCTTATCATCCCTAAGAAAGCCGACTAACTGGCGAGGTAGAAGCTATAATGACCCAGAATTTAATTAAGTTGTGGAAGTTTGAAAGGTTTTGGCGACAGGTAAAGATTTTCCTTGAGATATATATAGTTTAGTTAAAGTGGCTAAAACTTCCTGAGCTTTTGCCAGTGCTTGTTCATAAGAACGACCTTGGGTATTATAATTACCCCATTCGGGAAGACTAGCCACAAAACAGCTATGCTTTTCTGACCACTGAATAACTATTGAGTAATGCTCATTCATTATTAATTTATTTTTGGCGAAATATCTGCTTAATCGTCTAATTATCTCTGTTATAACCTGGGTATAGGTAGTTGAAAACTCGTAAAATAACCTATTATTTAATTTTATTTCCCAATAATACTTATTGCCGATTTATCCCCATTTAAATATAGCCGAACCCCAAGTTAAACCTGCTCCAAAACCCGAAGCTGCAATTGTATCTCCTACCTTTACCTTACCTTCTCTAACCGCAGCGTCTAAGGCGAGGGGAATAGAAGCAGCAGAAGTATTACCATATTCAGCAATGTTACTTAATATCTTATCTGTAGGTATCTTAAGACGTTTTGCCACTGCATCCATAATTCTTTGATTTGCCTGATGCAATAATAACCAATCAATATCATCAGCAGTTAGATTAGCACGAAACATAGCTTTGCCGATCGCTTCTGGAACTTTATCTACTGCAAAGCGGTATACTTCCCGTCCATTCATGGTTACTGGTTGATATGTACCATATTGCACATTAATATCTTCAACTAATGGTTTAGTAAGAGATTGATAACTTAAATTTAGGCAATCATTCTGACTCCCCTTACTATACATTTCAAAACTCAATAAGCGATCGCCTTCTGTAATTGCTTGACAAACAACCGCCCCCGCTCCATCTCCAAACAAGACACAGGTGGATCTATCTGACCAATCTACCCAACGAGACAAAACATCTGCACCAATAATCAAGACATTTTGATGTACACCAGTACGGATAAACTGAGCAGCAGTAATTAGAGCAAAAATAAACCCAGAGCAAGCTGCTGTTAAATCAAAAGCTACAGCCTTATCCGCTCCAATTAATCCTTGAATTTTACAAGCACTACCAAAGAGATCATCAGCAGTAGAAGTTGCCAGGATAATTAAATCTATCTCCAATGCCGAAATTCCAGCCATGGCGATCGCTCGTTTAGCTGCTTGTGCCGATAATTCACTTAAGGATTCACTGGGGGAGGCGACATGACGGTTCTTCATACCTGTTCGGGTATTAATCCATTCATCAGAAGTATCTACTATCTGCGCAAGACGCTCATTAGTTAAAATTGCTTCTGGGGCAGCCGAACCACAGCCTGTAATTGCAACACCTACACCCATATTATTCAAGATCTCTCTCCCTTGCTGATTTAAACTATCCTTCCACCACTGAAATTAACTAGCAGAAGCTGTTTCTTCTTGTTTAGCATCTTCAAACCGTTGCTCATTATAAGCTTGGATTTTGTCTAACACTTGATTATCGATCGCTTCCTTGGCTGCTCTAATAGCATTAAACATTGATCCACGTCTTGAACTACCGTGACTAATGATACATATTCCTGCCACCCCAAACAATAATGCACCGCCATGTTCTGCGCGATCAATACGACGTTTAATATCACCCAAATTAGGTTTTAGAAGGGCTGTTCCCAATTTACCACGCCAGCCTTTGGGCAACTCTTCTTTCATAATTTGCAGCATAACTTCCCCAATTGCTTCGGCAAATTTTAAGACTATATTACCTACAAAACCATCGCAGACAATAATATCAAATTCCCCAGACAGCACATCTCGACCTTCTGCATTACCAATAAAAGGTACTTGAGGGTTAGCGGTTAATAATTGATGAGTTTGCAAAGCTAATTCATTTCCTTTAGAAGATTCCTCACCAATATTTAGTAAACCGACTTTGGGAGTTTCATTACCCAGAACATATTTACTATAAATTGTTCCCATCAGGGCAAATTGTTCTAAATACTTAGGCTTACTATCGACATTCGCCCCCACATCTAAAACAATGACTGATTTATTAGGAATAATAGTTGGCAAAACTGCACCAATAGCAGGGCGTTCGATACCTTTTAAACGACCTAATTTCAAGAGAGCAGATGCCATAGCTGCCCCTGAATGACCTGCGGAAACAACCGCATCAGCATTTTTTTGTTTAACTAAATCCATCGCCACATTAATTGAAGCTTTGGGCTTACGACGAATGCCTGTTAGGGGTTCTTCTTTCATCGTAATGACATCTTCAGCATGAACAATTTCGATGTGTGCCGTACCGTTGCTATCGTACTTTTTAACTAGAGGAGCGATTTGTTGTTGATCTCCTACTAATAAAATATCTAAATTCAATTCCGTCGACGCTTGAATTGCCCCGGCGACAATTTCCTTTGGGGCAAAGTCTCCCCCCATAGCGTCCACTGCAATTCTTGCGCGAGTTAATCCCATGTAGCCAATTTTATAAAAGCCTTACAAATTTTAACAGTCTGTGGTTACAGATCTCTAGTATCTGCGAGAAATAGCTAAAGAACTTAACCAAATATGAGAAATAGGTAGATTGTCCTGCAATCTATTTATCTCCAGTTTATCTTTATACACTCAAAACAAAAGAGTTATAAATGATGTTGACATAGCAGTTTTTATAAGTCTTGAGGGATGTAGCAATTTTCAATTTAATTAAATAGTTAATTGAAGCATCGATGACTTTAATGATTGCTATAAATGCCATTTTAACCGTCAACTGCAATATGTTTTCATATTTATAGGAGAAATAATTAAGTGATGCTAGATATAATTGCTACGAGTCTTTTTGCTTGGTTAAATATATTTAGAGCATCAAATCCTAATTTACAGCCTCTAGAACCTTTATTGTGGGAGAATGCAGCTATTTTTAGCTTACCGATGCAGATAGAGAGCGATCGCAGGGGCGAAGATCTGGTGAAAACTTATCTAAAAACTTGGAGTTCACAAGGAATTAATTCTAATTTACAAGGAATATGGATGCAATCTGACTGGCTAACCCCAGTTAATAATCAAGGTAGAATAGCTTTACCAGCAGCCTCATTAACCAAAATAGCGACGACTCTAGCTGCGATCAAGAAATGGGGGGCGAAACATCAATTTATTACAGAGATATACATTACAGGCACAATTAAAGATGGCATAGTTGAGGGGGATTTAATAATTTTAGGTAGTGGAGATCCTTTTTTTGTTTGGGAGGAAGCGATCGCTTTAGGTAATAGTCTAGAGAGTCTTGGAATTAAAAAGATACAGGGAAATCTGCTAATTAATAGACAGTTTTATATGAATTATCAGGAGCAAGCAGTTGTAGGGAAATTATTTAAAGAAGCGATAAATCGGCAATTATGGCAATCAGAAGTAACACAACAATATCTCCAAATGCCTACAGGTACAGCTAAACCAGAAATAGCGATCGCTCTTGAAACTAAAATCATCGACCAAATACCCGCCACTGCTAAACTTGTGATCCGTCATCAATCCCTACCCTTGGCGGAAATCCTTAGACAGATGAATATTTATAGTAATAATAAGATGGCACAAATGCTAGCTGATCTACTCGGTGGTGCAGAGGAGGTGGCTAAAACTAGTGCGTTGTCCGCCAACTTTCCAATTAGAGAAATTCAATTGGTTAATGGATCTGGGTTGGGGGAAGATAATCGTATTTCGCCTTATGCTGTCTGTCAGATGCTAATGGCAATTGAGAAATCACTTGAGCAAGATTCCTTAAATTTGAGTGATTTATTTCCTACTGCGGGTAAAGATGTAGTTGGAACATTAAAAGATCGAGCCTTACCTGTGGGTACAACTATTAAAACAGGCACACTGGACAATGTGAGTGCTTTAGCTGGTGTAATGCGCGATCGCAGGGGCGGGCAAGTTTATTTCACTATTATTAATTATGGTCGTCAAGTGGACTATTTTCGACAGCAGCAAGATAAATTATTAAATGAATTAGTTGCCAAGTTAGAACTAATACCCCAGAATGTTAATTTAACTCAAAAAGATCACTTCTATTTAGGTGATCCGCAACGCAATTTATATTAGACAGCATTGCATAAATCATTGTGTAATATTTTTTCAACAAGTATAAGGGAGAAATATTCTTATATCTCAGCAACTAGGGGTATCAGTTTAATCCCAAGAGTGTTCTTTTAGTACTTCTAGAGGAAAGTAATCAAGCATTGATTCATGGGTAGCTTCAAGATTAATTGGTGGTGCTAAACCTGCCTCTAGGGCTTCTCGCCAACGCTCGGCACACAAACACCAACAGTCTCCTGGTTTTAGCCCAGGAAAATTATACATAGGCATCGGTGTAGTTAGATCATTACCCCTTTCTTTACTAAAAGCTAGAAATTTTGCAGTAACTTCCGCACAAACAATATGTACTCCTTGATCTTGAGGACCAGTTTCACATTTACCCGTGCGATAAAATCCTGTCATGGGTGATTGACAGCAGATCTTTAACTCTCCTCCCAAAACGTTTTTAGTTGATGTCATACTTTAATTGTGCATATCTATGGAATAAATCGTTAGTTAAATTGTATTGTAGCCAAGTTGCTGGGAAAGATTAAGGTAATTGGCAGATCATCTAGGGATAATAGCTTAATTTATTTAAAAATTTTTTATACTTATCAAGAATCATGTATATTTCCCCCTTCTGCCTTTGTCATAATTTCCTGTAGCATTGGTGAAATATTTTCATCTAATTTACCAGCGCGAATAAATTCTGCATAGGTGTTAGCTTCAATATCAAAAAGTTGTTCTTGTAGTTGCTCTATGGTTAATGAGCGCAAGGACTCATATTCTTGTTGCATCGAAACAATTTTGCCTTCGATATTTTCAAGCTCTTGTTTTACTAATTCTTGTTGATAGCGATAATATTCAGGATCAATCTCCAAAGCCAATTCATTGTTATCCAAGTACTTAATTATCCTGTTTAAAGCCACTTTACGGGCGAGTAATTCGGAATATTCCTGACGCAATGGCTGATCACCAATTAAATCTAAACTTTTAAGTAACCATTTAATAGTTAATCCTTTGACTAAAAGCGTAAATAAAACCACTCCAAAAACTGTATCTATAATTTCCTGTCTACCTGTAAACATAACAGGAACACTTAAGGCTACGGCAATGGAAACAGACCCCCTTAAACCTCCCCACCAAAGTACAGTCAATTCTTTAAAATTAAGCTTAATTTGGCTAAATAAATTACTGATGCTGCCTAAACCAAAAATAACGGCTGCTCTAGTTAAAATCACAGCAGCGATCGCAACTATAATTAAATCTGAGTTTCTTTGCAAACTAATAAAGTTTACTTGGTCACCTATTAATAAAAATACAATTGAATTGACAAAAAATGCCAAAAATTCCCAGAATTCGCTTAAAAATAATCGAGTACGGGGACTCATACCAATACGCGATCCAAAATTACCTAAAATGATTCCTGCGGTCACTACAGCAATTACCCCCGACCCACCTAATTCTTCGGCAATTAAATATGTGCCATAAGCGGAGACTAAGGTTAAAGATTGCTCTACTAAAGGTAAATCTAATCTCTGAGTTAGGTAGGAAATACCATAACCAATAAGACAACCGATAGCAAAACCAAGCCCAACAAAAGTTAGAAAGCTCAAGATAATACTTGGCAAACTAATTTCACCATTACTCGCAGGACTTTTAATTAATAGTAAAAATGCTACTACTGCTACCCCGTCATTAAAAAGGCTTTCTCCTTCCATGACAATTGTTAAACGTTTACTTGCTCCCAATTCCCGAAATAGTGCCATTACCGACACAGGATCAGTGGGAGATAGGCTTGCACCAACTAGCAAAGCAGTTAACAAAGTTAAATCTGTAAAATAACTTAAAGGGAATGCCACCCCCACAACAGCGATTAATACCCCGAAAACTGCGAATAAACCAACTGGTAAAAAACTAGCTTTAAGGTTGCGCCAACGAACATTCCAAGCAGCTTCAAATAATAAGGGCGGTAAGAAAATCTCTAAAATTAATTCTGGAGATAAGTTAATTAAGCGAATATCAACAAATGCTAACCCCAGCCCCACAATAACTAATAATAAAGTATAAGGAATTTGCCGAAACCAAGTAAAAATCTGTGATATAGTTGCAACACTAAATGATACTGAAAGTACTATTAAAAATTGCTCTAGATTTTCTTCGATAGAAACATCGGTTATGCTTGGTTTGACAGAAAAAAAGATTGCTTCCATAAAGTCAGGATAATAAAGCTTTGATTATTACTTTTTTCACTATCTAATAGATTTCACTCTAGATAGTAGTTTTTGTTGAATTTAAATTTAGTAGTTTAAAAATAGTATGTATAAATAATCACATACCCTCGTTTAGTTTAAATAAGATCTCCTGTAAATACAAAGTATTGAAAGTTTAAGACCTCAACTACAATACAAAAATGCCATGATCCAATAATCATCTATAAGTGTTTTAGGTATATCTAACCACATTGAGAAAAGGTATAATTATTTAGTCAGCCACAAACAATTAATACGAGAGTATACTTACTTACATCTTGTCAAACGCTTCTTTATAATCATTTGAAGAGTTGATATGTAATAATTTTTTACTCAGATTATCGATTAAGATAATTTCACATATAAATTTAAATTTTGTTGTAGCAGTAATTTAAGTTATTTAGGTATATTTAATGATTAATATATTGTTAGTAGACGATCAAGCTCTGTTGTGTGAGGTTTTAAAAACTTGGCTTGATGTCGAACAAGGTCTGCAAGTGGTGGGAGTTGCTCATAATGGTCAAGAAGCAATTGAAAAAGTGGAGAAATTGCAACCTGACATTGTATTGATGGACATTGATATGCCACAAATGGATGGTTTAAATGCAACTAAAATTATTTCTCAACGCTTTCCCCACGTAAAAGTCATCTTTTTGAGCGGTTATGATGACGATACCTATTTAGGAAAATCTTTGAGGGCTGGTGCAAAGGGATACTTACTAAAAAATACTACTGCTGAAGAGTTGGTATTAAAAATTCGCTCAGTTTACAATAATATTAATTTGATGGATTCTGATAATGAAGAACAGTTATTAGATTCTATTAAAAATCAATTAGAAGGATTATTAAATAATTATCGCCAACAATTTGAGACTGAGATAGCAGAATATAGGAATTCTTTTACAGACTCTTATTTGATGGCAGAATTAGAAGAAAAATTTAATCAACGTCTCCAAGAAATTGAACAAAAATTTGTAGCTAATCAGGCGAGTAAAATTAGTAAAATTGAAAAGCAGAATCAATCTAGTTGGGAATCGATTCGCAAAGAGATTATTAGTGTTAACGGTCAATTTAATCAAGCAAATCGTAATTTAACTTCACAATTTAATCAGCAACTTGATGGTCTTAGGCAGGATTTAGATAATAGATTATCAAGTGCTTTAGATGATTGGTCTCGTCAAAGAGCAGCGTTACAAGAATGGGCTGTACAACGGGATGAAATGCGCCCTTCAATGGAAGAATATGAGTTGAAAAACCGTCAGGAATTGATGTCTGTAGTTAATCCTATTAAAGCTTCTTTTCGAGATGTAGACAAGCAATTAAAAACAATACGTAATTGGTTAATTGGCAGTAGTGTACTTACAGTAGTCGCTCTAACTGTTTCGAGTTATCTTTTATTTTCTCAAGTTAAATCTAATAATTCTTTCTTGCCTCCAAATCAAGATGTAGTTAGTAAGTAAGACGAGTTGGTTGGTAATTTGAAGGTGTATATAGCAATGCTAGACAGTTAAGGAACATTTTTTAGCTTTATGCCATTTGTAGCTCGTAGACCTTAAAACATCTAAGTGATTACTTTTATATATTAGCTATTAGCTATTAGCTTTGACGCGACCCTATTCCGTGCTAGGTAGCTTTTAGCCTTTCTCTCATTGTCCCCTTGTGGGATTACTCTCATTGTCCCCTTGTGGGATTACTCTCATTGTCCCCTTGTGGGATTACTCGTTACTCTCATTGTCCCCTTGTGGGATTACTCAACCGTTACTACCTCCCCTCTCCTGACTCCTACGTATAATCGATAATAACCTGAGTATCCTAAACATAAGGTAGGTTTATATCAAATAGCCAAGAAAAAAGGGTTTAGCAGAGCCAAACCCAGAGTAATGGTTGAATAAATTAAAGTTTGTTTTTGATTCAAAATAAAATATTCTTAAATCACAAAATAAAGACTAATAACTAAATTTCAACCCGTTAATCATATTCTGCACAATAATATAGAATTATTTTCTATTTATCCCTTCAATCTCAGGAGCAGTTAAAGATACCATTGAATAAATATTAGCTGGTGCTTTTGCTTGCTGTACTAAACTAGGTACGGAGTTACGAAGTCTAGCGGTCAATTGACCAAGACTAGAGTCATAAATTTGAGTTACTAGCTTAGGATATAAACCAATACCAATAATAGGAATTAGTAGACAAGCGATAATAAATACTTCTCTAGGTTCAGCATCTACTAAATTAGTATGATCTACCAACTCTTTATTTTCAGGGCCATAAAGCATTTCTCGCAACATAGATAGTAAGTAGATAGGAGTCAAGATTACACCTACAGCAGCAAGGAAGATTACTAAAACCTTGAAAGTAGAATTATAAGCGTCACTCGTAGCAAAGCCTACAAATACCATTAATTCAGCAACGAAACCGCTCATTCCTGGTAATGCTAGAGAGGCAAAAGAACAAGTAGTCCACATGGCGAAGATTTTCTTCATTTTTTGACCAACGCCACCCATTTCATCCAACATTAGTGTATGACTACGGTCATAGGTAGCACCAACCATAAAGAATAGACTTGCCCCAATGAGACCATGAGAAATCATCTGTAGCATAGCACCGCTTGTACCTAAATCTGTAAAAGAAGCAATACCAATTAAGACGAAACCCATGTGAGAAATCGATGAATAGGCAATTTTCCGTTTGAGGTTGCGTTGAGCAAAAGAGGTTAGGGCTGCATAGACAATATTAACTACCCCCAAAATTACTAATACAGGTGCGAAGAAGGCATGAGCATCAGGCAACATACCAGCATTCATTCGCAGTAAGGCATAACCTCCCATTTTTAAGAGAATACCTGCGAGTAACATATGGGCAGGGGCGGTTGCTTCACCATGAGCATCGGGTAACCAGGTATGAAGAGGAAAGATAGGTAATTTGACACCGTAGGCAATTAAAAAGCCAGCATATAAAAATAATTGCAGATTAAAGGCATAATCTTTGGCTGCGATCGCTCTCATATCGAAGGTCACAACATCGCCATAAAACGCCATAGTTAAGCCAGCAATTAGGATAAACAGCGAACCTCCTGCGGTATATAAAATAAATTTAGTCGCTGCATAAAGACGCTTTTTGCCACCCCAAATTGACAAAATAAGATAGACAGGTACAAGCTCTAATTCCCAAACTAGGAAAAATAGCAACATATCTTGTACAGCAAAAACAGCGATCTGTCCGCCATACATTGCCAGCATCAGAAAATAAAATAACTTGGGCTTATAGGTGACAGGCCAAGCTGCCATAATTGCCAAAGTCGTAATAAAACCTGTCAATAGGATAAGAGGCATTGATAGCCCATCAGCACCCACCGACCAATTTAAATCTAGTTGAGGTATCCAGCTATAGCTTTCAACCATCTGTAGATCGGGGTTTCTAAAGTCATAATCTTGATAAAAACCATAGACAATTAGTACAAAGTCTATTAACCCAATGATTAGAGCATACCAACGCACGGTTTTACCTTCTTTGTCGGGAATTAAAGGCAAAAAAAGCGCAGCGACAATGGGAAATAGAATCGAAATAGTTAACCAAGGAAAGTGTGTCATATGCTGAAAGAGCAAAAATCTTATGAGATATCTATATATATTTCCTTTCTTCTTTTATATGTTCTTAGCTATTTCATCCAACCCTGGACTTTCTTAATGAATTGTTTATAGCTTTGCTTTCTTTATTAACCAGTTATCAGTGATCAATTATTGGTTATTTAGGCGATCGCTAGATAATCTCCACGAATGAGACGAATTTGTGCCAAAGTGAAAATTATGGGGATCACACGACCATAGTTAGTTGCGATCGCTCGCCAACCGACATCAGCTACAAAATATCCCCAAAGTATTGGCCCTAACAGACTAAAAACTCCTCTAGTTGCTCCGTAACGGGCTGCATTAACTGCCATACCTTTTTTTGCTGCTTGTAAGGCGAATTGATTACCTAAACCTGCTGCTGCTGTTGTTCCCCCTTTAATCAAGACTGTTTTAGCTGCTTGATAAGTAGCAAAGTGGATAGCAAATTGTTTAGCGATATGTTTAAGTAACCAGGATTTTAAAAGTGCGCTTACGGCTACAATGCCACTACCTTTTAATAGGATTTTTATAGGGCTATGTTGTAATTGTACGGGTAAAGGCTCTGGAGGATGCGCCATTGCCAAAGAGCTACCTATTTGTGCCTGTAAATAGTTTTTTTCTTGGGAGGGTAATTTATCCCAGGCTTGAGTTACTAAATGTAGAAAGATTTCTGCTTCAATATCTGTAGTGATCATGTTCTTTGAATAAGGAATCTTAAGATAATGACAAACCTTAATTAGTACTTCTCGATAAGTTACTTCTTGAGTACGTCCTCGTAATACAGTTAGCCCATCTGCTGCTAAATAGCGAAATCGCTGATCTAGAGAATCTAACCATCCATTCCAATCTTGACTTTGAATATATAAAGGTTCTGGCGTTTGCCAATAATCAAGAGGATTAAAGCGACGACGAAATAGTATTTGAGTAATTTGCTGTAGTTCTTCTTCCGTGGCTAAAGCCAGTCCTGTTCTTAATTCATCCAATGTCGTCCCCTCCACAACACCGTTTTATCTCAGATGGTTGTACCTGCATTATCCTATTTTGAATCTGTAAAAGGAGTTCAAAATGAATGATAACGTAACAAAACTTGATTGTTTTATTTATAGCTGAATCAAAATAATTTGATCCCAAAAGTTATACCTAAAGCGATCGCACTTAATACCCAGCCTAACTTTAATTTTAGACTGATAAACTCTTTTGTTGGAATTTGTAGCCAAAAATAGGCAACAGTTATAACTTCTGCCACAGCAACAGCGCAGGCTATAATCACCGCTTCTCCTCTTCCCCATAACCAACCACTAGTAATGGTTAAGAAAGCAGGAATTATTATAGCGAGAATCGTCGCTCCAGTTTTTGCCTCCTGATCCGCTTGAGTAATTGCCACTGCACCTAATTGAGTTATGGTAATAGCAGCAGCAGCAATTATAGCAATGGTAATATTAGTGAAAGTTGGTTGTGTTTGGGTGTAGGCAAATTTAATTCCCCAAACTGCTACGCTACTTAAAATAAATATACTTGTTCCACCTATGGCAATTTTAGGTTGCTCGATTAAATCTAATGGGGAGCTATTTATCTGGGTAATTTGAATGTTTTGATCTCGAGTCGAATCAATTTCCTCAATAGCTATTAAAGCGTTTCTTGCAACTACCGCAGTGGCAAACCGCTTACTTACTTGAGGCTCAATCATCTTTTCTAACCAAGCCAATAATTCTGCTTCTAATTCAGGTAGCAATGATTTTAAATCTAATTGATAGGGGGTGTCCGCCGATGTCTTTTCAAGTATTTGATTTATGTCTTTATGGGTTAAAAGACAGACAATAGTAACTCCCAGACTATAAATATCTGAAGCCAGAATTGGCTGGATAATTTGTTCTGGGGCGATAAATCCTGGTGTACCTTTAAAAACACTACTACCAGCTACCTCTCGACTGCCGAAACTGGCAAATCCAAAATCAACTAAATAAACATTCAAACCCTCATCTAACAGAATATTATCTGGTTTTAGATCACGATGTAATATAGGCGGACTTTGTTGCTGTAGATAAATTAAAACTGATAAAAGATCTAAAGCAACTTTTTTAACCTCAGTAAGGGTTAATTGTCTATATTCACTAAGTTTAGAAGCTGGAATATATTCTTGAATTAAACAAAAACCCGAATCAGTTTCCAAATGTGCAATATATTTAGGAATACTCGGATGATTTAATTGTTGCAAAACCTGAATTTCTTGCTGTGAGGCTTGATATCCTGACCATGTAGATCCAAATTGTGCAAAACAAAATTGTTTAATTACTACAGTTTGATGATCATTGAGACTTACCCCTTTCCAAGTAATTCTTCCTCCTTCTCGATTGCGCCCCAACTCCGTATCAATTTGATATCCGTAATGTCTTAAATCGGGATAATCGTTCATTTTAAGTCTGATTGGTAATAATTATAGGAAAATCTCTTGAATAGTTAATTTATCTAAATAATTATCTTTTTTAGATCAATTTAGATTTAATTGTCTCTAAAACTAGAAGATTATATTGAACCAGTATTTTAAATTAAATTTCACATTATCTTTACACTTTCGATAAAGTTTATTATATTAAATAAAAATTTTTACTTATAAGCAAAAGGATAATTTTTAGGTATTGTAAAATACAAAGTAGTAGCAAAAGAGCAGTTATCTTGGTTAAAATTTACTATTCTTTATTAGGATTTTAAAAATGTAATATGGCTTTTAGATAAATCAAAATTATTAATATTTGCTATTAGTCAACTTGCTTGGCGGTAACAAGGGACTTAAACAAATGTAGACTACAATAATGTCAATTAAAAACATTTTATTAGTAGAAGATAATCCTGATGCTCGCGAGTTAATGAAATTAGCTTTTGAGCAAGCAGAAACTCCTCACAATCTGATTGTAGTATCTGATGGAATTGAGGCTTTAGATTACCTATTAAGACAAGTGGACTCAGCAAGCGTAAATCAGTCAGAGCTTAGTTACTTACCTGCTTTAATTATCTTGGATCTCAATTTACCTAAAATAAACGGTATAGAAGTTTTACGCAGAATTCGCGCCCACCCTCAGACTAAATTATTACCTGTAGTTATAATAAGCTCTTCAAATGAGCCACAAGACATCATTGACAGTTATATTAATGGTTGCAACAGTTATATTAGAAAACCATTACACTTTACACAACTACAAAATTTTGTTAAAGAAATAAGTACGTATTGGTTGACTGTTAATCAGCTTCCACCTGTTTTTGGAGTCCTAAATGAGTAAACTTCTGCGAGTCTTGATGATTGAAGATTCAGAAGACGATGCCGAATTGTTGGCTATTGAGTTACAACGTGGCGGGTACGACATAGTTCATAAAAGGGTTGAAACTAGAGTGGATATGCAAACTGCTTTAGTGTCTACTCCCATGTGGGATATCATTTTAGCAGATTATTCCATGCCCCGATTCAGCGCGATCGCAGCTTTAGAATTACTTAAGGAATTTGAATTAGATTTACCTTTTGTAATTGTTTCAGGAAAAATTGGCGAAGATACCGCCGTTGCTGCTATGAAAGCAGGAGCGCATGATTATTTAGTTAAAGGCCAATTATCTCGTTTAATCCCTGCGGTAGAAAGAGAGTTACGAGAGGCTATATTAAGAAAACAATATCGTGCTGCTCAAAAAAGACTGAGATATTTAGCTTTTTACGATAAATTAACTAATTTACCAAATCGAACTTTATTTATTGAGCGTCTTAATGAGGAAATCGTTCGTTGTCGAGAATTTAATAGTAAAATACAATCAAATTTGCTCGCTCAGATAAAACCTAACTTATTTGCTGTTTTATTACTTAGTATTGATCGTTTTCGCCGTATAAAACACAGTTTGGGCTATAGCTTAAGTGAGGAATTATTAATCGCTGTAGCCCATCGCTTGAAGCAATATGTTAGTGCAAAAAATTGTAATTTAGTAGCCAGAATTAGCGAAGATGAATTTGCTTTATTATTTACAGATGTTTTAAGCAATGAACAAATTGTTAAGCAAGCAGAAGATATTTATCGTCAATTAATTAAACCATTTGAAGTTAATAATAGTACAATTTGTTCAACGGTTAGTATTGGTATTGTTTTAAATCAAGGTGAAGAACAAGAACCAGAAAAAATATTGCAATCAGCAGATACGGCTATGCACTATGCCAAAGTTAATTTTGTCAAAACCTCTGTTTTGTTTGATCAAAAAATGCAGAGTAAGGCAGTAGAAAAACTTAGGTTAGAAAGTGATTTACAACAAGCTATTGATAACAAACAACTTTATCTTAATTATCAACCTATAGTTTCTCTATCCACAGGTAAAATAAACTCCCTGGAAGCTTTGGTACGTTGGCGACATGATTCTTTAGGTACAATTTCTCCAGATAAATTTATCCCAATATGCGAAGAAACTGGTCAAATTATTGCTCTTGGACAATGGGTATTAACAGAAGCTTGTTATCAATTAGTATCTTGGCAAAAATCTTGTGGTGCTGACTGTTCTTTGATAATGAGTATTAATTTATCCAGAATCCAAATTTATCACCCAGAATTAATTCCTCAAATAGATTTACTTTTAGAATCCTTAAATCTGGCTGGGAAAAATCTTAAACTAGAAATTACAGAAAGCACTTTGATTGAAAATACTTCGGCTGTAACTAAAGTCTTAGAACAATTAAAAGAGCGGGAAATAAAATTATGTTTGGATGATTTTGGTACGGGATATTCTTCTTTAAACTATTTACGTTATCTACCTGTTGATACTGTTAAGATAGATCGTTCTTTTATCGGCCCTGAAATTAATAATACCAATTACGATATCATTAAAGCAATTATAAATTTAGCCCATAGTTTAGGTTTAGATGTAGTTGCAGAAGGCATAGAGACTGAAGCTCAATTAGAAATACTGCGTGGTTTGGGTTGTGAATATGGACAAGGATATCTTTTTGCTTATCCCCTAAATAGTCGCGATGTATCAAATATGTTTCAGATATAATTCAGAATCGAGGAAACTTATAGAGAGCGATCGCTTTGCCGAAAGGAAACAAAACTACAATATTACCTTAAAAATAAAAATGTAAAATTCATACATTAGCATCCAGAATCAACTTGAGTTTCACCGAACATGATAAAAACTTTTCATCCTTCAGCAGCAGCACGTTTTAGAGAGTTACAAAATCAACTAAGAGAATGGACGAAATCGTCTGTGGAGGGTGAATTGTGGCGAAGTGTCGATATATTTGAGGAGGATGACTACGATATCTTAGTTATTCCTTCTTTTAGTGTAGACCAGCAGGTGGGAGATAAAGTAGCAGGATTTTTACACTACGAAGAAAGATTACTCTTTTCCCTCATACGTCTACGTAACCCTCTAACTAGGGTAATCTACATTACGGCTTTACCCCTTTGTCCAATAGTCATTGATTACTATCTGCAATTGCTACCTGGAATTCCTTTTTCCCATGCTCGCGAGCGTCTACTATTAATTAGTACCTATGATGGTTCACTCAAACCTCTAACTCAAAAGATTTTAGAACGTCCTCGACTAGTAGACAAAATTCGCCGTGCATTGCGTCCTAATAAATCTTATATGGTTTGTTATAATTCCACTGAACTTGAGCAAGAACTATCTTTAAAACTAGATATCCCTCTTTTAGCAGCTTCGCCTGAATTCCTTTATTGGGGTTCAAAAAGTGGTAGTCGTGAAATCTTTGCCGAGGCTGGTATTCCTTATCCTGATGGTAGTTTTGGCGTTAATAATGTAGAAGATCTAGTTCTTGAATTACTTAATTTATGGCAAAGACAACCACATCTCAAACGTATTGTAGTTAAACTCAACGAAGGTTTTTCAGGTGAAGGTAATGCGATTTTAGATCTTACCCCTATAAAAGAATACGCACCAAACCTATGCGAGCCTACAAAAACTAGTAATGCTTTGGCAAAACAACTAGAAAAAATGAATTTTCAGGGGCAAGGAGAAACCTGGGCAAGTTTTTCTGCTCGTATTCCCGAATTAGGGGCAATTGTTGAAGCTTTTGTCGAAGGAGAACACAAGCGATCGCCATCTGTACAGGGCTATATTCGACCTTCAGGAGAAGTAGAAATTGTTTCTACCCATGATCAAATTTTAGATGGTGATGATGGGCAAGTATATCAAGGATGTTATTTTCCCGCCGATCCTGCTTACCGTTACCAAATACAAGAATTAGGGCTGAAGGTTGGGGAAGCACTAGCAGCTAAAGGCGCAATGGAGCGTTATGGAGTAGACTTTATGGCGGTTTTCGATCCTAAAACTAACCAATGGGATCTTCAAGCAATAGAAATAAACTTACGTAAAGGTGGCACAACTCACCCTTTTATGACCCTAAGATTATTAACTAACGGCACTTTTGATTACGATACAGGGAATTTTCTCACCCAACAAGGACAACCAAAGTATTATATCGCCACGGATAATTTACAAAAGGATCAATATCGGGGTTTATTACCCAATGATTTAATGGATATTATTGCTCAAGAAAAATTACATTTCGACAGTATCAGTCTAACTGGCACAGTATTCCATTTAATGGGAACTTTATCTGAATACGGCAAACTCGGCTTAACTAGTATTGGTAATTCTTTGGCAGAGGCTCAAGATATATATGATCGCGTCGAAGCTGTATTAGATCGAGAAACAGCAGCCTTCGCCCCTACAGATGCAACCTCTGAAACTATATTGCCCATTAATTGGAGTAGTCATCAGTAAGACAGGAGAGGGGTAGTAGGTAGTAGGTAGTAGGCACGCTTGCACGCTTGTAGTAGGTAATAATAATTAGTGATTACTTGGCAATTAGAAGCTAAAAGCGTATTGCTAATAGCTAATAACTAAATATTTATTCCCAATTAAATTGCATACCTAAATAATCTTCTAACTGTTGATTATAAGGAGCAAAATAATCTACTAACGTTTTTCTCAATTCTGCATCTACCTGATTATAAGAACCAGCATTAACTTTAGGGTAACTATCTAAAGGACAGTTGGCAACACCTAAAAAGTTAAAAACTTCGTTCATACTTGTCTGAGGATCGCTGTAAAAGTCTTCACTTTTAAGAATTAAAAATTGATCTCGACCTAATATTTCAATCCAAGGTTTAATTTTATAGATATAAAGACTACTTAAAATATTATCTGGATTATAGAATCCCGTATTAGTAATTTCTGCTTCACTAATTGTTGCTAACCGCTCTATTTCTGTGGCGATCGCTGTTTTCAAATTTTGCTTAGTTAAGCCTGTATTGAATTTATGATAATGCCATGAAATTGCTCGATCAGCAGGATTTCTTAAAAGTAAAATGATTTTTACTTGGGGGAAGGTATCTTTAATTCTTTGTGCTACTAGAGGAAAGCGTAGATAATTGGGGGTGGCTTCTCCTGTAAGAAAATCTTCTCGATCTGTGAGGCTGGGGAAATGCGCTAGATACCAATCAATTCCTTTGTCATAATTTTTCCAATAGAAATCTATTTCTTTGATATGGGATAGCAAAATTTGGGGATGACGATCTAAGTAATAGAAAAGAGAAGATGTGCCACTTTTAGATGCCCCTGGAATAATAAAATCAGGAGCAGAACTTTTAGCCTCTTTCCACGTATATTTAGCTAAATGGGGATAGGATTGAATTGCCCGTTGATAACAAGCGGTATTGTAACAATTGATCGCTTCTGCTAAATTATCTTTTTGAGTTAAGGCATCACCTAAATTTCCCCAAGCAAGGGTAATATCTGGATATTTGGCGACTATTTGTTGATAAAAAGCAATTATATTATCTAGTTGCTCTTCGGCAATGGGGGTGTATTGTAAGGCAATGTAGGCATCTCTAAAATAGGGATCTAATTCAATTGACTTTTGATAAACAGCGATCGCTCGATCAAAGTGGCTTTTTGCCCTGAGTAATTTTGCTAGTTGATAATATAAAATTACCGTCGGTTGGGGATGTTGGGCTACTGTCTGCTGATATCTCTCAAAAGCTTTACTTTCTACAGATGAGTTGGGGTTATTTTTGATTACTTCGTGATAAAGCGCGATCGCTCTATCAAACTGTTGCAAATGTTGATAAATTAAACCCATCTCCAACAATATTTCGTGCGCCTGCGGTTGTATTTGCCTCGCTTTTTGATAAGCCAGTAATGCTTTCTCCCATTGCTGTTGTTGTTGCCAAATTAACCCTAACTGATAATAAACTTGCCAATAATCTGCTTTAAATGCGATCGCTTTTTGATAACATCCCAGTGCTTCGTTATATTCTTTTATCTGAGATAAAGTTAATCCCCAATGATAGTAAATTTCGGCAGATGGGGCTAATTCCGCAGCATGACGATAGTATTCTCTTGCTTGGTTATATTCCTTTAGTTGAGATGAAGTTAATGCCCAATGATAATAAATCTCGGCGGATGGAGATAATTGTGCAGCATGACGATAATTATTACTTGCCCTTACCCACTGTTGGTTAGCTGCCAAAGCTTGAGCCAAAGCCAAATAATATTGAGCATTTTGGGGATTATGTTTAACTCCCTGACGATACACTTCAATCGCCCGTTCATTTTTCCCCTGTTGAGTGAGAAAAGTAGCCAAGGTTTGATAGGCTTGCCAATAGTCAGGCTGCATCTTTAAAGCATTTTGATAACAAGCGATCGCCTTAGCTGGTTTGTTTTGGGAGGCTAAAGTTTGACCTAACTTATAATATTCTTGAGCCGTAATAGATAATGGTTCTAATTCCCAGGCTTGATATAAATGATCAGCAGCTTGACTCTCATTACCTTGAATTGCGAAAATTTCTGCAAGCTGACGATAGGCTATTGCTAAATTAGGTTCGATAGTAATTGCTTGACGATAAGCCTCTTTCGCTAGTTGCCATCTTTGTTGTTGGACGTATAAATCACCTAAAGTTAAATAAGCTGATGCTATTGAGGGATTTACCGATATTTCCTCTAGACAAACGGCGATCGCTTGCTCTATTTGGGCTGTTAAAAATGAAGATTTAGATAATGGCACTTGTTTCATGTATTTTATCTGGTTATTTCAAGCTACATAGGTCAAGCTGACTAACTTAAAAACTTTTAAATTTAATATTAGGTAAAAGGATGATTCGGTGCTTGATAATTAGGAGACAGGAGAGGGGAGAGGGGAGTAATCCCACAAGGGGACAATGAGAGTAACGCGCTACTTATTACTTGTAAGGAGTTGGTAGTTAGAAGGTAATGTTAATTGAAGGCTAAAAGCTAATAATTAAATATCTTGATCTCGATTAATATTGCTAAATCCCTGCATCAAAGCAATTAAAAAAAAATGTCAGATTTAAATAGCTATATTTTTAATTTTTTACCCATGATAATCAATTTCCAATCCATTTATATTTTGCGAATTATCAATTGATGCATTTGGGGAGAGCGAGATACTTGTTGCCATTGTCCTTTAATTGAATTGAGGAACAAATCAATTCCTACTTGGGGATTTTGTTGATTATCGGCGGGGTTACGCCATCCATAATAATTAAAAATAATTAATCCCCCTGGCTGTAGAAGTTGCCAAGCAATTCGCGTATTTTTCTCACTATAGTCGATAAGTTTACAGCGATCTTGAAGATTAATTAAATTAAAACTATTTGGGGGACAATCCGCCAGAAGTTGATGAATATTGCCTTCTAATAAAGTTACTTTCGATTTTGCACCAGTTTTAGCTATATTTTCTCGTAATTGGGGCTGAAAACCTTGATCAATACAGGTCAGGCGATCGCAGGAGCGGGTTAAAATAGTATCGAGTAACCAACAACAAGACATCCCTTGATAAGAACCAACTTCGATCGCGTTAATAGATGCAAAAGTTGTCACTAAGGGCTTTAAACATTCTTCCCAGAGTGTAATACGATGACTAAAAACATCCTGTGTAAAAAAATAATCGTGGGTAACACATTGATGCCAACCGCGATGTTGACAAACCTTTTGAAAATTAATAGCTGCTTCTGATAATCTGCCTTTTTCCCGTAAAGCATTACCTAAATGGGCGTAAACCCAGGGATATTCCTCTACTAAATTTAAGATAGCGTAGCAGGTAGAAATTGCTTCATCCCATTTTTGCAACAGTAAGAAAGTCTTAACCAAATCACGGTAAGCCCAAGGAAAATCAGGGGAATCTTGAATTGTTTGACGAAAACAGGCGATCGCTTCAGGGTAACATTGTTGTTGAAGATAAATTGTTCCTAATTTATAGTGCGCCCGTGTTTCCGTAGGTTCTAGATCTAAAATTTGTTCATAACAAGCTCTAGCTTGCTCTAATTGATGTTGACGTTGATATATTTCCCCCAAATCATAAAAAGGAGCAATAAACTTATGATCCCCTAGACTCGCCTTTTGATACAGCGCGATCGCTTCTGGAATTTTACCGCTCAACTCCATAGCTTTGGCTAATTTATAGTAACCACTCTGATTAACCAATTTAGGATTAATTTGGGTTGCTTTATACCAACAGTCCATTTCCGCTTCTCGTTGTTGAAGTTGACCGTTGATTTGAGCTAGAGAAGCATACAGACTAGCTGAATTGGGTATATACTTCAAGGCATTTTCAAAGCAATTACGGGCTGCCGTCCAATTTTCATCTAAAATATATAGCTCTCCTAGCTGACAATACACTTCTCCCACATTTGCTTGAGTTTCCGACGCTAGAGAATGCCAAACAATAGCCCGCTCAAATTGACCCATGCCCTGGAGTAAATTACCCAAGTTATAAAACGCTGTTTGCCATTGATGTCGATTATCTAATTCTGCTGTGATTGAATGCTCACAGTCGATAATTGCTTGAACTAAATAGCTAGAATCCACGGGTAATAATTATAATTAACTGTTATTTTTAGTTGTACTCGCCAAGAAAGAGATCGCCAAGATATAGCAATATAGATGCTAGATTATAACAAGTTTAATTTAAATCGCTACTTAATTAGTTAGGTACAATTACTTATCAAATGTAAACCATTGATTCTGTATTTCTTAGTAGCCTCTAGCTTTGAGCTTCTTAGCTCTTAACTTTTAGTTACTCGTTACTCTCATTGTCCCCTTGTGGGATTACTCTTTACCTAACTCCTGACTCCTGACTCCTGATTCCTGACTCCTGACTCCTAACTTCAAATAAACTTATCCTTCTCTTTCAGCCAATTCCAACCAACGCTCTGTTGCTGTTTCAATTTTTGTATTTAAGCTGGCTAGTTTTTGGGATAATTCTTGAACCAAAGTAAAATCACTGCAATTAATGGCTAAATCCGCTTCTAGTTTGGCTTTGTCTGCCTCCATCTGGTCAATTGTGGCTTCTAACTTTTCATATTCTCGTCGCTCAAAATTAGATAGAGGTTTAATCTTGAGTTGAGTATTACTATTAGTATTCTGAGGTTTACTTGATCTTGGCTTAGAGGGGGCTGATTCTGTTTTAGCAGTTTTCACCGCTTGCTTTTGATGATCCAAATAAACAGAATAATTACCAGGATAACTACGGACATTACCGCCAGATTCGATCGCCAGAATAAAATCCACAGTCCGATCTAGAAAATAGCGATCGTGGGAAACTACGATTACACAACCATTAAAGTTATCTAAATAGTCTTCTAAAATTGTCAGAGTCTGCACGTCTAGATCATTAGTTGGTTCATCTAAAATCAAGACATTGGGGGCCCCCATCAATACTTGTAAAAGAAATAAACGGCGTTTTTCTCCCCCAGACAGTTGATTAATTGGTGCATACTGTTGATTGGGAGAGAATAAGAACTTTTCTAACATCTGAGAAGCTGTAATTTTATTACCATCGGCAGTGCTAACCACCTCCGCCACTTCTTTTATGTAGTCAATAACTCTTTGTTCTTGATTGAGAGCGGATAACAAAGTATCTGAATGCTGGTCAAAATAACCAATGTGAATTGTTTGTCCTATGTCTACCTGACCGTGATCGGGAGTAATTCTACCTGTAATAATATTCATCAGGGTAGATTTACCTGCACCATTGCCCCCAATGATACCAATGCGATCTTTTGGAGTAAATTTATAACTAAAATCCTGAATTAAAACCCGATCATTATAAGCCTTGCTGATATTTTCCAGTTCAATAACCTTTTTACCAATGCGTCTACCTGGGGTATCAATATCAACCTCAAGCTGTGCCTGTTTAAACTCCTGCTCCTGCATATCTTTGATGCGACCGATGCGAGCTTTTTGTTTAGTACTACGGGCTTTTGGCCCTTTTTTGAGCCATTCTAATTCCCGTCTGAGGATACCTTGATATTTTTGGAAACTGCTATCGGCTGAAGCGGATTGTGCTGCTTTCTTTTCTAGATAGTAAGCATAGTTACCAGTATAAGTATACAAATCAGCGCGATCTATTTCTAAGATTCGGTTGGTTACTTGATCCAAAAAATAGCGATCGTGGGTAATTAATAAAATCGCACCAGAAAAGCGCGCTAGATAGTCCTGCAACCATTCGACAGACTCGGCATCTAAATGGTTAGTCGGCTCATCCATTAGTAATAAATCTGGTTCATTCAATAAGGCAGTAGCCAGAGCAATGCGCTTACGATAACCACCTGAAAGATCTCCTACCTTGGCATCAAAATCTACAATACCTAACTTGGTTAAAATTATTTTTGCTTTGGTTTCTAATTCCCATGCGCCTAGAATTTCTATTTTTTCTGATACCGTAGCCAGGCGTGACATCAAAGCTTCTAAAGATGCTCCTGTTGAGTGAGAAATTTTTAGGGATAACTCTTCATACTCCCGTACTAATTTCATTTGCTCACCACTATCGGCAAACACTTGATCAATCACGGTTAAATTTTCATCAATTACTGGCTGTTGGGGAAGATAGATGATTTTAGCCCCAGATGTAACCAAACGTTGACCGCCGTCGATAGGCTCAATTCCAGCAATCATTTTTAACAGTGTGGATTTACCAGAGCCATTAACCCCAATTAACCCTACTTTATCGTTGGGATCGATACTAAAGCTGGCATCTCTAAGTACTTCTTTAATACCAAAGTCTTTTTTAATGTTTTGTAGCGTTAAAATGCTCATTTATCCTGTTTTCCGTATTTTTTTTGGGCAATTATTCGATTATTTAGACTTCAGCTAAAATTAAGGTAAACAATTATTGGCATAATTAACAACCAAGATACATATTTAAAATTTTAATTTTTTTTAGAATAATTTATTAATTGTTTATGGTTAATCCCACAGTTTTATGGTTAATTGCAGGCGGGATTTTCTGTTGTTTAGAACTAGTTTTTCCCACTGCCTTTGTTAGTTTTATGATGGGAGTTGCTGCTTTTATAGTGGCGATAATTTCTCTTGTTTTTCCTAACCATAGTTTATTAATGGGTTTGTGGTTAATTTTAGCAACTGGATTAACTCTCACATCAAGGCGTTTTTTTACTCCCAAACGTTCAAAAGTTTTAACGGGGGATGATACACAGGCTATAGCAGTTAGTGGTATTCCCGCAGGTAGTGTGGGGCGAGTTTTATATGAGGGCAATTCTTGGCAAGCTAAATGTGCTGATGAAACCAGAGATATTGCTCCTAATGAGCCTCTATATATAGTTCGTAGACAAGGGAATACCTTGATTGTTTTACCCAGCCAAATGCTAGATATCGACTAGGATACGCTGCATTTAAACTGGGTGTTAATACCTTACTAGACTACCGTAGGCTAATTTTTCTTTAAATTAAGAATTTTGCTTTTCAATTCTGCCGTCATTGCCAATAAATCAGCTTGGGCGATCGCTTGTTGCTCCCCTGAAATTAACCATTTTAAATTAACGGTTTTATTGTCTGCCTCTGCCTCCCCAATAACTAAACAGGCTACTGCCCCACTGCGATCGGCACGTTTAAATTGTTTACCAAAAGCACCACTGCTTAAATCTAGTTCAACACCAATACCAGCATTGCGTAATTTTTGTGCGAGTAATAATCCTTGGGCTTCTGCGATTTCTCCGCGCGACACCAGATAGAGATCGGGGGTAATTACAGGATTAGCCTGCAACTTCTGCAATAATAATACCAACCTTTCCAGACCTATTGCCCAACCGACTGCGGGAGTCTCTGCACCTCCTAATTGGGCTACTAAGCCATCATAGCGTCCACCACCACAAACCGTTGCTTGTGCGCCTAGATCGTTAGATTTAATTTCAAAGGCGGTATGGGTATAGTAATCTAAACCTCTAACTAAACAGTGATTAAGTAGATAGGGAATATCCAAATCCGTTAATAGCTGCAATACGGTATCAAAGTTTCTTTTCGATTCTAAACTCAAGCTCTCGTAAATTTTGGGGGCATTTTGGGCAATTTCCTGAGTTTTTGGGTCTTTACTATCTAAAATCCTCAACGGGTTACGAGTTAAACGGTCTTTGCTATCTTGATCCAAATCATCCTTATAAGGTTCAAGATAACTAATTAATCTCTCACGATATAAAGCGCGATCGCTACCATTACCGACAGAATTAATTTCCAACTCTAAATTTTTTAAACCTAGAGATCTTAAAATATCTACCGCCAAGGCAATAACTTCTACATCTGCACGGGGTGTATGAGTTCCTAATAACTCTAAACCTAGCTGATGAAACTGTCTTTGACGACCTGCTTGAGGACGTTCATAACGAAACATTGCCCCTGTATACCAAAGACGCTGTACTCCCCCTTGTGCATGGAGTTTATTACTTATATATGCCCTGACTACTCCTGCTGTACCTTCTGGACGCAAAGTTAATGAGCGATCGCCTCTATCTTTAAAGGTATACATTTCTTTGCCCACTACATCTGTAGCTTCTCCAATACCACGCTCAAATAAAGCTGTTTGTTCAAAGATGGGGGGACGAATCTCTTGGTATACCGCACGACCTAATATATCTCTGGCTGTATCTTCTATTAATTGCCAGTAACCAACTTCCTCTGGCAATATATCTCTTGTTCCTCTAAGTGCTTGAATCATTAAATCCGTAATTATATTGATTTTAAATACGCTATAGCAATACTGGACAATATTTGTTTTTATTATTAGCTTTGGGCTTCTCCTAACTCCTGACTCCTGACTCTTGACTCCTAACTCCTAACTCCTAACTCCTGTCTCCTGACTCCCCCTTCCTGACTCCTGACTCGTGACTAATTTAATTGACGTCCTGTCAGTTCAACAAATATATCTTCTAAATTAGAATCACGGATCATTATGCCTGTTTTATCATTTAGAGAGTCTAAATAATTATTAGCTGCCTGGCTATCTGCAAAAAACTTACTTTCTAATCCCTCCTCCGTTTGTTTAAGGGCGATCGCTTTACCATATTGCTGTCTTAATTCTTCTAATGTGCCGAGTTTGATTAACTTCCCTGCATCCATAATGCCAATACGCCCTGGTTTGCCATTTCCTGAACGTTGACATAGAAACTCCACTTCTTCCATATAATGACTGGTAATTACAATAGTCATCCCCTTGCTATTTAAATCCTGAATAATTTCCCACAGACGGCGACGGGTTTGAGGATCTAAACCTACCGTAGGTTCATCTAAAAATAAGATTTTGGGTTCATGTAATAAGGCTCTAGCAATCTGAAGCCGACGTTTCATACCACCAGAAAGGGTTTTTACCAAAGAATCACGGCGATCGCTTAAGTTGACGTATTCTAACCAACGTTTAATCCTTGTCTGTCTTTGTGGGTTAGGAATGTGGTGCATTCTGCCATGAAATTCTAAGTTTTCCCACACCGATAATTCCCCATCTACGCTAATTTGTTGCAGCACTACGCCTATACTACGCTTAACTAAATTGGGATGACGCAGTACATCATAACCTGCAATTTTAATTGTTCCTTGATCTGGTTTAGCTAAGGTTATTAGCATCCGAATAGTGGTAGATTTTCCAGCACCGTTTGGCCCTAATAAACCAAAGATTTCTCCGTAATCTATAGCTAAAGAAAGATGATCAACTACAGAAACCTGATTGTATATTTTGCAGACATTTGATATTAAGACCGAGGTATCGTTCATCTCTACTTTATATTTAAAGGGATATTTAACATGAAAACTAAAAACTAATTATCTTTGATAATGTTATTATTTTGTTAGGGGAATTTATGAAAAACTTATTACTATAAACTCTCCCGATTATTTCAACATATAAACAATCTTAATAGCTATAATAATTGTCATCATTACTATTTTCTAATTGTTCTATCTCTTGAAGAGTTTTCCATCCAGCTATCCAAAGAGAATCATCTCTAAGTTGGCTAGCATTTAACCAAAAGCGCGTCTGTGGATCACAAGATGCAACCATTTCAGCAAAAATCCATTTGCCTTGGTTCTTACGGTTAACCACTTGAAAATGTCGCCAACCCCAGTTTTTTTGTTTAGCAGTCCATTTAGAACCAATTAAATAAGGGAACTTTTGTTTTTGTTTTTTCGACATTTTAACTTCCAAAGATAATAATGTTAATCTGGTCGCAATAATCTATATTTTTTTGATTGTGATATTTTTATGAAAAATAAATCTGTTTGGTATCAATTATTTTTAAAACGAGTTAATAGCTACAACGCGATCGCTCTTAATTTACCCAAGTTACTCACTTTATCATTATGTTTGGCTGTAACTACCCCAGTTATCGCTCAAGACAACACTATACAGCTACGTGATGCTGATTCTAGTCAATCATCTAGTAATAGCGTATCACCTACTAAAAAGCCAGGTGAAATAAATTATCAGACATTACCCCCCCTAGAAAATCAAACTACGCCCACCACACCAAACACCCTCGCTCCTTTACCCCCTCCAGAAAACGTTCAATTTGCCACTCAAGAAACTAACTACACTCTTGGTGCAGGGGATAGAATCAACCTCAATATCTTCCAAGTAGAAGAATATAGTGGGGAATATCCCGTGTTAGTTGATGGCACTATTAGTTTACCTTTGGTTGGTAATGTTGATGTGCGTGGACTAAGTTTAAAAGAAACTTCCGATACAGTAGCTAAAAAGTACGCAACCTATCTTAAGCGTCCAATTATTACTGTAGGCTTAGTTGCGCCTCGTCCTTTGAAAATCAGTATTGCAGGAGAGGTTGATAATCCAGGATCTTATGAAGTTCCTCTAACTGCTGAAAATCCTCAATTTCCTACTGTAACTAGTATGCTACAACAGGCGGGTGGAATTACCACTATTGCGGATGTACGTAATGTTAGGGTAACTCGAACCATTAAAGGCAAGGAAGTAGTATATAATTCCAATCTTTGGGATCTGCTAAATAAACGCCAAATCAATCAAGATATTTCGTTGCGAGACGGCGATACTATTTTTGTACCAACAGCAGAAGCAATTAATATTGCCGAATTAAATAGATTAGCCAAAAC
Organism: Chondrocystis sp. NIES-4102; assembly: GCA_002368355.1. Classification (NCBI taxonomy): domain Bacteria; kingdom Bacillati; phylum Cyanobacteriota; class Cyanophyceae; order Chroococcales; family Chroococcaceae; genus Chondrocystis; species Chondrocystis sp. NIES-4102. The sequence continues at coordinate 1,387,159 of AP018281.1, forward strand.
AAGTTATGGTTTACAAACCGATAAACCTATTCAAGTGGCTGTAGTTGGTGAGGTATATAGACCTGGTACTCACTTTGTACAACCAGAATTATTGAGTAGAAACAACGTAGGTAGCCAGGAAAGACAAGAATCTATTCCCCCAAGACTTACTCAAGCCATAGGTATTGCTAAAGGAATTAAACCTCTAGCTAATGTCGAAGCAGTGGAAGTAAGACGTAGCACCTGGGATGGATCGGAGAAAATTATCGCAGTCAACCTATGGGAATTAATACAGTCGGGAGATACTAGTCAAGATCTAATCTTGCAAGAAGGAGATAAAATTATTATCCCCAGAGCAGATAAAATCAGTAAAGAAAGAAGTCGCGCGATCGCTTCTGGTACAATTTCCCCAGAAAAAATAACAGTCAATGTTGTAGGGGAAGTCGTTACCCCAGGACCCCAAGAGGTTGAACCTAATACTCCTCTTAACAATGCAATTTTAGCTGCTGGTGGTTTTAATACCCAACGTGCCAACACTAAAGAGGTAGAATTAGTTAGCCTACAACCCGATGGAACTGTGGAAAAACGCAAAATCGAAGTGGATTTTGGAGCAGAGGTTAACGATGAGACTAACCCTATCCTAGGACAAAACGATGTGGTTGTTGTTGGTCGTTCTGGCTCTACTTCTGCTTTAGATAGCGTCGGTAAAGTCACTAGTCCTCTTGGCGGACTCTTTGGTTTGTTTAACCTTATCTTCTAATTAAATTCAACCTCAAAATTAGCCCATTGCTCACCTATATAGTCAAAGTCTAAGTAGCAATGGGTTAACATACGTTTATTACTTACAAGTTAAAAGAATAAGGCGGCGTTATGAAAGCAATTTTTTAGATATCGGCTTTTAAGGCATAATGAAGGCTATATCTCTGTTAAAAAACTTTAGTACAGCAATATATATAGGTTTTTACTTGTTTGTTTACTTGTTGCTTTGGCTTTTGTACCAATAAGATATAATCCCTGTTGTGAGGATTGATAAAATAATGCCCGATAGAAGTTCAGATCATTTTACCTATCTACCTTTCAAAACTAAAAACGGCAATGGTATTAATAGAAACGGTAATGAGAATTATGTTTATTCTCTACCTGGTATTAATCAGCCAAATAAGGAAGCTAATGAGGATAATCTCGATCTGCGCCTACTTACCAGCGTCATTAAACACCGTATCCGCCTAATCAGTACAATAACTTTAGGCTTAACCGCAGCTACAGCAATTTTTACTTTTTTACAAAAACCTAAATATCAAGGTAGTTTCCAGCTTTTAGTAGAACCTGTGGCTGAAGAACAGGAAAGTCCTTTAGCCTTGTTGCAACAGGATTTAAATGGCTTAGATTACCAAACCCAAGTAGAAGTATTAAGCAGCCCTAGGGTACTTAACCCTGTTATCGCCAAACTTAGACAAAAATATCCTGAAATTGAATATCAAACGTTAATTAAACCTAAAAAATCTCCGCTTAAGATAAAACAGTTAGATGAAACTAAAATCTTAGAAATATCTTATATAGATCCAGATCCCGAAAAAATCCAATTTGTTTTAAATAATTTAAACGCAGCTTATCTAAGATATTCCCTAGAAGAAAAAAGAGCTAAAGCTAAACAAGGTATTGATTTTGTTCAAAGTCAATTGCCAGATCAAAGAAAACAAGTAGATGATTTGCAAAGTAAGGTACAAAAATTTCGTCAACAACATAATCTACTAGATCCGCAACAACAAGCAGGAATATTAGCCACACAACAGGTAGATTTTGAACAAAAGTTATTTGATACTCAAGCTAAAATCAAAGAAACCAAGTCTTTATACACGTTACTACAGCAGCAATTAGGATTACAGCCAAATCAAGCACTTGCAGCTAGTTATTTAAGTGAATCACCACGCTATCAAAACTTATTAAACGAATTACAGCAAGTGGAAGTAGAGTTAGCCAAAGAATCGACTCGCTTTTTACCTGATAACCCGATTGTTAAAACTTTAGAGGAAAAAAGAGAAAAGTTAAGTACACTTTTGCAGCAGGAAGCTAAGGGAGTTTTAGGTGGTAATTTAGCCAATACTGTCGATAATACCCCTAATTTGACTTCTCCTAGTTCCTTACGTTTAGAACTAAATCAAAAGTATATTGAGGCTGCTAATGAACTGGAAATTTTGCAAATTAGAGAGAAAGCTTTAAACGTGGGGTTAGCCCAAATTAACCAATGGACAGAACAAATGCCTGTTATTGCCCGTCAGTATACGGATTTAACGCGGGAATTGAAGGTAGCCACACAAACCCTAACTCGCTTTTTAACCGCTCAAGAAGAATTAGAACTACAAGGAGCGCAAAATGCTTTACCTTGGCAAACTATCTTTGAACCTAAAGTATTAGAACAACCTATTTCCCCTAATCCTGTACGTAATTTAGCTTTAAGCTTATTTTCTGGATTGTTATTAGGTATTAGTGCTGCATTACTGGCAGAGCGTTTAGACCCAGTTTATCACTCCTTTGAGGAATTAAAAGAAAGTGTTAATTTACCAATATTAGGTATAATTCCTGTTCAAAAAGATCTCCAACCCTTACATCAGTTGCAACTTCAGCCCAAAAAAGAAAAAATGGGTTTACCTCAGTTAAAAGTTGGGGATGTTCCTTTAAATTTCAACAATACTTCGATAGTAACTTCTAAAATTGGTTCACAACGCTATATAGCATCTCCTTTTTTGGAATCTTTTCGTTCCCTCAATACTAATTTAAAGCTACTAGGTTCTGATAATACTAGTTTGTCTTTAATTATTAGTTCTTCGATTCCCTCTGAGGGTAAATCTACTATTGCTGCTAATCTGGCTCAAGCTGCTGCTGCTATGGGGCAAAGGGTGTTACTGCTAGATGCAGATTTACGTCGTCCGCAAGCTCATTTATGGCTTGGAGTTGAGAATCAACAAGGTTTGAGTAATATTTTGGCTACAGGCTTAGATGTTCAAGATGCAATTATTCAAGTTCCTGAATGGGAAAACCTGTGGGTGATTACCGCAGGTGATATTCCGCCCGATCCTACAAGACTACTTTCTTCTCAAAAGATGTCTAGGTTGATGGAGTATCTTAGAAGCAGTGGTAAGTATGATTTAATTATTTACGACACTCCGCCTATACTGGGCTTTGCTGATGGTCGAATTCTATCAAGTCATACGGATGGGATAGTTTTAGTGGTAAAAATTGGTCAAACCGATCGCGGTTTGGTAAAAGAAAATATTGACAACATAAAAATGTCTAACATCCCTATATTAGGCATAGTGGCAAATCATGCTAATTCTAATGCCAATTCCAATCACTACTATAGTCATTATTATGCTGAACGAAAATAGATATTATGTATGATATTAATATCTACCGTTTTTGATAATGAACTTACCAATAATTTCTTCAACTTTTTTCTTAACCCTGTTGATGATGATTGGGTTATTTTTCTTTATTCGTGCTTCAGTTAAAGATCGCACTAAAGAAATTAAACTTTTACCTAATGAATCTGAGGATGTGCTACTCAAAACCTTACAAGAGTATTTTGAGTCTAGATCTTATCAATTAACTGCTATTGATGCAGCCAATAAACAAATTACTTTTAGAGGATTTGTACAACCTAGCCTCTTTTTAGCTATATTATTAACTATTTTGGCAATCGTTGGTTTATCTTGTTTAACTTTAGTTTTGCTACTGTTATTTCCTAATAATTCTGGTATCTTTTGGTTATTATTATTATTTGCTCCCTTAGCTGGTATTTTTTATTGGCGACAAGCTGGACGTTGGGAAGAAATATTACTCAAAGTTATTACTAAAAAAGATAGCCCTAACTTGGTTGGTGTTATTGCTCATCGCGATGAATTAATTCAATTACAAGCAAATTTGCCACTACAAACAGTAGATTAAAATTTATTTGTATACTAAAGGGGACAGCTTTTAACCATCCCCTTGTTATTTTTAAAATCTATTTTATTTAATTTGCCAGTGTTTACTATTAAGTAATTTAGCTTTCAATGTGTAGCAGCGATCGCCACGGTTTTATCATTATCCCATTCTTGAAGCTCGATCGACTGTAAACTTGGGAAAAGAAAATGATTCTCTTCTACATATTGCGCTCCAAATAACCCTTTTTCTGCCCAAAAATAGCGGTCTGTAGTATGTTCGTTCCTTTTTACTACTAAAACCGCAGGAGGTTCAATACCTAGGGAGGCTATATAGTTGCGTGCTGCGGTAACTGGCTTATCATCACCGCTTTCAATGTGATGTTGAGGAACGAGTTCTAATATTTTACGACCTTCTTGGCGACGACGGCTTTTACGTTTACGTTTCCTTGCCAACCCCTTTACCTCCTAATATTTACTTAGAAAAGACTGTGTTACTGGTTACTAATTTGTTATCGATTGTATCGTAATGAACAAAAAAAAGTCAACACCTCTAATAAAAAAATATCTGAAGAAATTGCCAGGCAATATTTATTAAAAACCTTTTATTTAATAAATTATGATGGAAAAAAGATTAGGTCTTAAAAAGGATATATAGATACTTTCTTAAGTTAATGGTTGCTTATTTTTAGTTGCCATATAACTTTTTATAAGTCTATATAAATCTTGATCTCTGGAGCATTAATGTCAAATAATCATCTTTCAAGTAATGAATTTGCAACCATTTGTCAGTCTCAGATAACATTATTATCAAATAGTCTGGGGGCGGTTTGGAGTGTTGTATATTTAGCCGAAGAAGTAAATGAAGGTAAATCAGCACAACTTTTTCCGTTTACGATTTATCCTCAAACCGAAGATAAAAGTTTATTTGAGCTTCCTGTAGTGCGCTTGAGTGAAAGTTGGCAACAATTGCAGTCGCAATTATCAACTCAATTACTTCCAGCTAATTTTGTTACGGCTTCTAATCATGTCTCATCCGCAGAGTCTAATTATGCCAAAACTAAACAACTGATTGTACCTTTGATTCATCAAGAAACTTTTATTGGTTTATTGGTAACTGGGCGTGAAGATCGTCAATGGCAACCTGCGGAATTAGAACAAGTAGAAGAAGTTGCGCGAACATTAGCGATCGCTCGCTATTTGGAATTACAATATCATTGGACAAAAGAGGAATTAATTGAACAAAAGAATCTTAGACGGGTAGAACAAGATCGTTTAGATAATTTACTCCATCAATTACGTAATCCTTTAACTGCTTTACGCACATTTAGTAAACTACTATTAAAACGTCTTTTACCAGAAGATCCAAAACATCAACTAGCCCAAAGTCTTTTAAAACAAAGCGATCGCTTTCAAGAATTATTAGAACAATTTGAGGCAGATGCTGTCAAAGATAAAGACGTTAGTGCTACTATCCCCAGATTACCAGGTAGTGAAAACACTGTAGCTCCAAGTAATTTTTTATTACCAAGTGCTGAGGATATGTTAAACCCAGTAGATTTAAACTTGCTGCTTGAACCTTTATTAGATACGGCAAGAGCGATCGCCGAAGATAGAAAGATTGAGCTTAAAAGTAATATTGCGCCAGATCTTCCCCAAATACAGGGAGACGCTTCGGCTTTACGGGAAATTTTTACTAATTTAATTGATAATGCCTTAAAATATACTCCTTTAGGTGGTAGGATACAGCTTGATTTAGTGACTAAAGCCAATATGTTGGGAATTGCAATTAGGGATACTGGTTATGGCATTCCTCTGGGATATCAAAGTCGCATTTTTGAACGACATTATCGAGGTATGCAGGCTCAGAGCAATATTCCAGGTACAGGTTTGGGGCTGGCGATCGCTCATGAATTGGTTACCAGGATGCAGGGAGAAATTGAATTAATTAGTCCTAATAGTTTATCTCCAGATAGCCCAGGAACAACATTTATAGTTTGGCTACCCCTTTCAACTCATAATTGACAAGTATTGATTAATGCGGAAATTATATTTTTTGCTTCCAGGTACAAAGGGAAAATTTGCAGGAGGAGGGTTATGGGCAGAATTAAATACCCATGCTTTAGCACAAGAAATTTGTCAAACTGAAATAGTAACTTATCGACAAAAGGAAGCGGGGCATCTTTTCTTAGCTGATTTGTTACCAATTAATAAAACAGATGAGTTTATTTTTATAATTGGTTGGGGTTTTGATGTTCCTAAAATTATTAATCAACTTCGAGGGCAAAATATTATTTATCATGCTCATAGTAGCAATTATGGGTTTAACATCCCTTCAGATATTCCAATTATTACTGTTAGCCGTAACACGATGGGTTATTGGGGACAACAGGCAGCCAATGGCTTAATTTACTATTTACCTAATCAAATTGGCGATGAGTTTCGTAATTTGCATCAGCCTAGGGATATTGATATTTTAGTACAAACACGTAAGTCTTCGGAATATTTATTACAGCAGTTAATTCCTGCCCTACAGTCACAGTTTCGAGTGGAAATAATAGATCGCTACGTTGAAGATTTAGCAGGCTTATTTAATCGTAGTAAAATATATCTTTATGATTCAGCAGAATATTGGGCAGTTAGTGGTGTTACCGAAGGATTTGGGTTACCTCCCTTAGAGGCTTTGGCTTGCGGTTGTCAGGTGTTTTCTAGTTTAAATCATGGATTAGCGGATTATTTAGATCCTGGATTTAACTGTCATAAAATCGCAGTTTATAGCTTAGAATATGATCTAATTAGAATTAGTCAGGTATTGCAACAGACATCAGGTAATAAAACTCCAGAATCATTGCTAGCTGAGTATCGTCGTGAGCAGTTATTAATTAGATTTAGGGAAATACTGAGAGAGATTAATGACTTTTTTACCTGGCGATCGCAGCAGAATTTAAATAATATTCCGCCTTTAGATAAGCGACGTTTAAATAGTTTAAAAATAAAAAGATTCCTAACAAAAATCAAACAAAAACTAAATCGCTAATTAATATTATTCAATTGTTGACAAGCTGCGAGTAAATCCTGATAAACAGCCTGAGAATTAGCAACGATCGCGCCATTATAACTATAATTTTCACAGGTAAATGGAGGTGGCAAAGGTAAACCATTCAAATCCGTTACCAAACAACCATTTTCTGCTGCCATAAAAGCTAAAGCTGCACTATCAATAAATTTACCTCTTTTAGTTATCCACCCAATTAAATCCCCTGAAAAGATGCCATTATAATTAGGTAATTTTTTCTTGCCTGAATAACAATTTTCCAGATCAATAACTTGATATTTATTAATTAATGCAGGTTTTAAATATGCCATGCCCCAACCTAACAAAATAGTTGGACTAGGATTAATTACCTTGAGTGGTATACATTGATCTAAATCTTGATATAAATTCCCGTAATAAACCCCCTGATTTCTTAACATATAATAATAACAATTTTGGGCAGGAGAAAGAGCGATCGCAGCTTCACAATTATCTCGACTCCAAATAGTCAAAATGATTTGATAATTATCAAAACCATCTAAATAATATTGTGTCCCATCAATCGGATCTAAACTAATTAAATAATTATCCTCAGCTTCTAATTTTGTACTTAAAAAATACTTAGTATTACGGGACTTTTCATATTCTTCGCCATAAAAACTAAGTTGGGGAAAAGTTCCAAGTAAAGCAACTTCAACTAAAGTTTGAATTGAAAGATCTGCGTCTGTTAAGGCTGCTGATAAAATATTATCTTCTGCATCTTTAGCTGGTAGAGAAGCAATTTTAGTTTGAATTTCTAGGGCATAATTGGCAGCCACTTTTAAATGAGGTAGTAGGGTTTGAATTATCTGACGAGGAGAAGGTTTAGAAGACATATAACAATTTTTATATGAAATTAATAGCTTATTTATATCCTATTAGGGAAAATTTGTTAGCTGGTAATTTTGTTCTTTAAGAAGTTATGCCGATTTTTCTAGCTGTTAGCTTGATGGTGGAAGGTAGGGTAGTTGATTTTAGCTTCTTAGCTTTTCACTACTCCCCCCTCCTGACTTACATTGTCCCCTTGTGGGATTACCTACTACCCAAACCCTGACTACAAATTCAAAAATTTCTGGGCGACTTTTACCACTGTTGCCAATGATCCAGATTTAAAAGGTGATACAAGATTAGCGGAAGCTACTAAGCTTTGGAATGGTGCTTGTCCGCCTCGTTGACATAGAGCAATATATTCTTCTAATGTGGAAGTAAAATCAGACTGGGCTTTTACCCAAAACTGCATGGCACAACACAAAGCCAATGTGTAATCAATATAGTAGAAGGGAGAACAATAAATATGTTGTTTTTCTTGCCACAAGCCACCTTGAGCAGGATGGGTTAAATCTGCGTAATTACGCCAAGGAAGATAAAGAGCTTCCATTTGTTGCCACATCTGGTTTCTTTCTTGAGGAGTGGCATCAGGGTTAGCATAGACTAAATGTTGGAAATGGTCTACAGCACAGCCATAGGGTAGAAATAAAATTGATTCTGCTAAGTGAATTTCCCGAAAACGAGCAGCATCCTCACCAAAAAACTTATCCATTTGTAGCCAGGTAAGAAATTCTAAACTCATAGAATGAATTTCACAAGATTCTAAAGTCGGCCAAAGATAATCAATTATCGGTTGTTTACGACTTTGCCAAGCCTGAAAAGCATGACCCATTTCGTGGGTAAATACTTCCACATCGCCTTTTGTGCCATTAAAATTTGCAAAGATATAGGGGACACCCGCAGTAGGAAAACTTGTACAAAATCCACCACCAGCTTTACCTGCACGGGTTTTAAGATCTAATAAGTCCCCCTGCACCATCATTTGAAAGAAACTACCTAACTCTGGGTGCATGGTATCGAACATTGTTTGGGCTTGTTGTAACATCCAGTCGTGATCGCCTTGGGGTTTGGGGTTTCCTTGAAGATCAAAGACAGATTCATCCCAAAAGTTTACTTGCTCTAGGTCTAGTTTTTGGGCTTTTCTGGCAATGATTTTTTCCGCCAGGGGGACTACTTGGTTAACTACTTCTTGGCGGTAATTGGCAACATCAGCTTGAGTATAATCAATCCGTTGCATACGCTTATACCCCAAGCCTATATAGTTTTCATAACCTAGTTTGACTGCCATTGAGTGACGGAGTTTAACTAGTTGGTCATAAATACTATCTAATTGTGATTTACTTTGTGTAAAAAAATCCCAGCGTGCTTTTTCTGCTTGATAACGTATGGTGCGATCGCGCTCCTGGGAATATTTACGAATACCTGAAAGGTTGAGAGTTTCACCCTGAAATTCTATTTTGGCTGAGGCTAATAACTCGACATATTGATTGACTAATTTAGATTCCTGTACTAAATCTTCCTCAATAACAGGCTCGAAGGCTGTAATATCTGCTGACCATAAACTAAAAGCCTGTTGACCTAAAATAGTTTCCAAGTCGGATTTATTAGGACTGTTTAATAAGCGTTTTTTCAAAGCGATCGCCAAGGCAGTTAATTTGGGCTGGAGTTCATCGGCATATTGTTGTGCTTGTTTATACTCAGGGTTGGTTGTGTCTTGACTAAAATGTAAGGAGGTTAAAGCAGACCAACTATCTAAGCGACGACGTAAATCTTCCCACTGCTGCAAGGCTTTAGAGTAGGCTTCGGTGCTTAAGGCTTGATCTAAAGCTTGATTAATACTTGCGTATTCTGCCGTAACTTGTTCTAGGGTAGGAGTTTCTACTTTGATATCGGCAATATTAATTTGAGTTTGCATCATAATCAGTGCAAGAAGGTAATTACACTTAAGATTTTAACTAAGTTTGGATGGGAGATATGGAGCAAGCAGTTTTTATTAAAATTATTGAGGAACTTATCGATCGCGACCGCACTTTGACTAAAATTGTGGAAAATTGGGGCTATCCCCCTCAATGGCAAAGAAAGCCAGGATTTGCTACTCTAATTCACATTATTTTAGAACAACAGGTTTCTGGTTCTTCGGCAAAGGCAACTTTTGAACGTCTTAATAATGTTGTTAAGGTTTTAACTCCAGCTTCTTTTTTGGCTTTAGATGATCTTGAGTTGAAGCAGATAGGTTTTAGTCGGCAAAAAACTATATATGGTCGTCAATTAGCTCAAACTATTATCGATGGAGTGTTAAATTTAGAAGAATTAGCCAATTTAGAAGACTCAACTATTAGAAAAAAATTAATTGCTATTAAAGGTATCGGTGACTGGACTGTCGATATGTATCTGATGATGGCTTTACAACGCTTAGATATCTTTCCCAGTAAGGATTTAGCAGTCGCGATCGCAGTTTGGGAAATAAAAAATTTACCCACTCGTCCTACTATCTCAGAATTAGAATTAATTGCTCAACCCTGGAAACCCTATCGCTCTATTGCTACTCAGTTATTGTGGCATTATTATCTTCATCGTCTTAGAAGTTGAGGAGTCAGGAGTCAGGAGTCAGGAGTCAGGAGTCAGGAGGGAGGAGGGGTTGAGTAATCCCACAAGGGGACAATGAGAGTAAAAAGTAACTAAAAGCTACCTATCACGGGTTAGCTGCGCGTCAAAGCTAATAGCTAATAGCTAATAGCCAAACTAACTACAATTCCATTACATGGAAAGCTACACCATTATTGCCTTCCATTGAGAAATTGGGTAGGTTGTTTTGGATGTAGTTAATTTCGTTTGCATCACTTGTAAATAAGTGTGATTTTGATTCAGAGTTGTACATTCTGTAAACTGGGATAGTACCTAGATCTGCTTGTGCTGTTTCAAAAGCATAGAACTTAATGCCTTCGTACTGATAGTTCTTGAGGTTATCGTAGATATTTTGTCTTTCAGCTTCATCCATAGTGTAGATATGTGCGCCAGTATCTTTGTTAAAGAAGCGATACACCTCTTCTGCTCCTGCTATTGTTGCTCCTGTGATATCTTTATTGCTAGTTAAAACGCTAAATTTCTCAGATTCATACTTATACTTGAGTTCACCAGTTAGACTTTTGCCTTTGATGGTATTTACTTCATTATTGTCAGAGGTATATAAATGGAATCCTTTCTCCTGTTGATAGAAGCGGTGGATATGTCCTAGTTGTAGTCCTTTGTTGTTAGATGTACGAACTGTGATGTTATCTCCTTCTAATTGATTTTGACTGCCAGTGTTGTTATTGATATCTACGTTGGTTAGTAATGCAGTACCATTGGTAAAAGTTTCTAATCCACTACCGCTAGGTGCAGTATTGCCAGAGATTAGAGTGTCTTTAATGGTTATAGCAGCGTTATCAGACACTCCTATTCCCCCAGCACCAGTAGTAGCAACGTTATTAGTAATTTTTGTGTCGATAATTTCTGCTGTTGAATCTGTGTCCCCAATAAATATTCCACCACCATAGGTTGCTTTGTTTCCACTAATAACACTGTTGGATATGACAGCTTTAGAATTTACTGCGATTCCAATTCCTCCGCCTATACCTTGGTCAATATTAATAGTATTATTAGTAATTTGAGTGTTATCGATTATTATCTCAGAGGTACTAGTTAAATAGATTCCTGAGCCACTATTATTATTAATTATGGTATCAGTAATAGTATTTTTGCCAGCTTTAGATGTAATTACTCCAATTAAAGATTTATTACTTTCAATCACACTATCATCAATGGTTAGCGTGCCATTCATGTTATAGATAGCACCGCCAGCAGAAGTAGCTCCATCGGCAATGGTATTATTACGAAATATGCTGTCATTGATAACTAAAGTTGCGCCTTCTGAATATACTCCACCGCCACGTTTAGTAGTAGCGTTGTTTTGGACTACAACATTATTAAGAGTTAAATTTTCAACGGTATATACTGCACCACCAATTTCAACTGGTCTTCCGCCTGTTAAAGTTAGGTTATTGAAAGTAACATCAATTAAACTAGTTGCAGCATTATCGATTTTGAATAGACGGTCTAATCCTGTTTGAGTGATTACGGAATTAGTGCCTGTAATGATTAACGAATCAGTAATATTAATTCCAGTAGTTAGGGTAACATTGCCAGATAAATTAATAGTATCTAGTCCTGGAGTGGAATTAGCATCGATAATAGCTTGACGTAGAGAACCTGCACCAGAATCATTAGAATTAATTACGTTAAAAGTTGCCATGTTTATATATATATTAAAAGTAGTTTAAATAAAATTTCCAGCACAAAATACTAGGCTTTTTACCCTAGAGCTTACATTCACCATCGTTCTATTTAGTAATTAAAATAGATGACTAAAAACTAAAAATAAAAACGAGACAATTAAGATTAAATCTCAACTTAATAGTGTAAATGTTTAAGATATTTCCGATTGTATTATGGTAATTTGTCAAATAGGTAAAGTTTCAGATAAGAATATTTATCTAGGGAAGGATTAACTTAATGGGAAATTTATAATTGAGCTTTTTAACTTTTAGCGTTAAATAAACTTGGTTGTTAATTAATTGGTTTTTAGTTTTTAGCTATGACGCGCAGCTAACCCGTGATAGGTAGCTATTAGCTTTTAGCTTTACTCCCCCTTCCTGACTCCTGTCTCCCCCTTCCTGACTCCTGTCTCCCCCTTCCTGTCTCCTGTCTCCCCCTTCCTGACTCCTGACTCCCCCTTCCTGACTCCTGTCTCCTGAAGTAATTAATTTTTGTAAAGACTAGAAAAAAAAGCTAGAATCTCTAAAAATGCGACTTTAGACTAAGAATAATCGCCGTACTTGAATATAAAGCATGATTCCGTTGCAGCTAACTTTAAAAAACTTTTTGAGTTATCAAGATGCTAGCCTAAATTTTTGTGGACTACATACTGCTTGTATTTGTGGGGCGAATGGTGCAGGTAAATCATCCCTATTAGAAGCTATTACCTGGGTTATATGGGGTAAATGTCGGGCGGTTACGGAGGATGATGTAATTAATGGGGGAGCAAATAGTGTCCGTGTGGATTTTGATTTTAGCTGTAATAATCAAACCTATCGTGTAATTCGTTCTCGTACTAGGGGTAAAACTAGCTCTTTGGAGTTTCAGGTGGCAACTAAGACAGGTAACTTTCGCTCTATTACCGCTAAAAATTTACGGGCTACCCAGGATGATGTTATTTCTTGTTTAAAGTTAGATTACGATACTTTTACTAATTCTGCCTATCTACGTCAGGGAAGGGCGGATGAGTTTATGTTACGTCGTCCTAGTGAACGCAAGCAAATTTTAGCAGATTTATTGAAGTTGGATCGTTATGAAGAGTTGGCGGGAAAAGCTAAGGATACAGCCAAGGAATATAAAGTAAAGCTAGAACAACTGCAACAAAATCTAGAGCCATTATTGGAAGAAGTGGCAAAAAGACAAGAGATTTCTGCACAATTAGCCCAATTACAGCAGCAATTAACCGAATCACAAGCATTACAAGAGCAAGCACGTCATCGACTTGGGCAATTACAAGCCATAGATTATCAACGTCAGAATTGGGAAAAACAATTAACTATTCAACAAACCCAACATCAAAATTTAACTCAGGATTGCGATCGCGCTACTAAGGATATTAAAGTTTTAGAGGAACAATTGCAATCTTTAACCGCTTTAATTGCACAACAAGCAGCCATAGTTACAGGCTATAATCAGTTATTGGCAGGACAAGCACAGGCAAACGAATTAGCCCAAAAGTTTACTCAAGATCAAGCAGCCCAGCAGCAAAAACAACAGTTAGAAAAGCAGTTAGGACAACAAAAAAATGAGTTAAGTCTGCAAATTAGTCAAAGTCAAACTCGTTTAGAAGGGCTGGAGCAACAGGAAGAAGAAATTGCTAAAGTTTTAACTAAAACCGAAGATGTGGAAGCAGGTGTAATTAAGTTAGAAGCCTGTCGTAAAAAGTTAGCAGAATTTGATCGGCTACAACAATATATTTCTCCTCTAACTCAACGTAAAAATGACCTACAGATCAGAATAAATCGTGAAGAAGCTCAATTAACGGCAAAATTGGAACAATTGCATGATTCTGTACAAAAATTAGCCTTAGATATCGAAAAAGTTCCCGAAAAACGCCAGCAACTATTAACCGTCGATGCTCAAATAGAAGCTTTAGATAAAAAACGCATCTATCAAAAAAGAGTAGAGGAAAAAGGGACAGAAAGAAAAGAATTTCAGTCTAAACTACAAGAAAATCAAAGGCTGTATGAAAAACAGTTACATGAACTTGCTCATAAACTGGAAATGCTATCTAACCCAGATGCTATTTGTCCTCTGTGCGAGCGTGAATTAGATGCTCATCATCGTCATCAGGTGGTAAGTAAAACCCAACAACAACAGCAGGATATTCAAGAACAAATTTGGGTTATCCGTGAACAATTATCAACTTGCGATCGCGAATTACAATTATTACGTCAAGAATATCAAGAGATTAGTCAAGCAATTTCTCCCTATAATTCTCTTCAGCAGCAATTTGGACAATTGGAAGCTCAATTGGAAGCTACAGAGGATATTTATGAGCAGTTACAAGTTACCCAAGCGGAAAAACAACAGTTGGAATTAGCTCTGCAATCTGGTCATTATGCCCTAGAATTAAAAACAGAAATTAAACAACTTGAAGGGGAATTACAAACCCTTAATTATGATGAGGAAACCCACGGATTATTAAGAGGAGAAGTTCTTAATTTACGCTGGGCAGAAATTAAACAAGCTAAAATTGAAGATGCTAAGAAGCGACAGGCGAAATTAGATACCCAAAAACCTCAATTACTCCAAGAACTCGCCGAGTTACAAACTAATTTAGAAAAGTTACATATTAATTCCCCCCTACAGCAAAAAATTGATACCCTAAACCAAGAAATTAAGGAGTTGGGATACGATAGCCATACCCATCAAAATCTTTTAGCTAATCTTCAACAGTTGCAAGTATGGGAATTTAAATATCAGCAATTACAAAAAGCTCAACAGGATTTTCCCCAAATTCAAGCTAAATTATTTGAGCTACAAGAATTATTACAACAAAAAATTCAAGCCAGAAATAACTTACAAATCCAAATTCAAGATCACCTCGCCCAACGAGAAAATATTGCTGATAATCGTCAGGAAATTCAAACTTTAGAATCACAAATTTATCAACGTCGTCAACAGTTGGATGATTTACTTTCTCTTAGTGGCAGACTGCAACAAACTCTTTCTCAGATAGATAATTTAGAACTACAACATCAAGAAGCAGAAAAACAATTACAAATATATGAAAAGCAATATCGGATCTATCACGAGTTAACTTTGGCTTTCGGTAAAAATGGTATTCAAGCATTAACTATAGAAAATATTCTGCCTCAATTAGAAGCCGAAACCAATCATATATTAGCAAGACTTACAGGTAATCAATTTCATGTTCAGTTTTTAACTCAAAAAGCAACCAAAGCAGCCACTAAAAAGAAAACTAAATTAATTGACACTTTAGATATTGTTATTGCTGATGCTAGTGGTACTCGCCCCTACGAAACCTATTCAGGTGGGGAAGCATTTCGGATTAATTTCTCAGTGCGCCTAGCTTTAGCTAAACTTCTCGCTCAACGTTCAGGAACATCACTACAAATGTTAATTGTCGATGAAGGTTTTGGTACACAAGATGCCGAAGGTTGTAATCGTTTAGTAGCTGCAATTAATGCGATCGCTTCAGATTTTGCTTGTATTCTTACTGTTACCCATATGCCCCAATTTAAAGAGGCTTTCCAAACTAGAATTGAGGTATATAAAGATCAAACAGGCTCAAGTTTGCGTGTGTCTAATTAATTGTTTTTTTTAAAAGCTAATTCCTCAACAAGCTTTCAAAAGTGTTACTTGCATCTGATTGTCAATAGTAATTTAAGTATTTATTATAGATTTTTTTGAATTTGTAGTAGTTGTGTGTAAGTTTGATAACTGTCTGCAATTTAAATAAGGGGTTAAAGTGGCTTATCAGTATAGTTTTAGCTAATTGTTTCGATTGTGTGTCTAAATAATATATTTACTACATCAATTATACACAACCCAAAAATATTTGATATTATTGACAGTAATTTACATTAATAAAATTATTTATAGCTCTAGCTGTTCTCAACTCGTGCCAAGTATAAATAAATATCTAGCAACTATTAACTTCTAAAAAAACAATAATTTAGCTTTTATCTCATCACCAAGAAAGATGATCAATCTGGATCTAACTGTTGCAAGCTACTTAATTTGCAGGAGCTAAATTCTCATATCTATCTGAACTAAACAGAATATCAAAAACAAAAAGAAATTTTTATATATAACCAAATCTTAAAATAATGTCTAATAAAACTTTAAATTCCCTACTATCATTTACTACTGAAAATAGACAATCAAGATTCCATCTAACAGATGCACAAACACAACTGTTACCAAGTTCAAAAGATATACAATTCTTTCAAGAACATGGTTGGTTTATAGCCCCAAAAGTAATCGATGAAGACTTAATTGATGCCCTATTTATTGCGAGCGAAGAATTATATATGGGCAAAAAAGATGCAGAAATACCGAGTGGAGGTTGTAGTAATTGGCAGCCAGGCGATTCTAGCGCAGTACGTAATAACGAATATATTTCCTTTCAAAAGTTAGCATTTAGGCAACTTGCTTTACAACCAATTATAGGTGCGATCGCAGCGAAATTAATGAATACCGATACAGTTAGATATTTCCAAGATCAACTAATCAGTAAAGAACCAAATCAGCCCAATACTACTAAAATTGGTTGGCATACAGATAGATCCTACCATTCCAATTGCACATCCCATAAATTACTAACTGTTTGGATTCCCCTCCATGATGTTAGCGAAGAACATGGACCCTTGGTAATGATTGATGGCAGTCATAAATGGTCGCAAACAGATCATATGCGAGGTTTCAATCATAATAACCACCAAGAGATAGAACAAAAATACCAACAACAAGGACAAACATTACGTAAAGTCCCCATCACACTTAAAAAAGGACAAATCAGTTTCCATAGTTCTTCTATAGTTCACGGTAGCTATGAAAATCGTAGTAACATTATGCGTAGAGCAGTAGTAATGAATGTCCAAGACGGAGAAAACCGCCATCAACCCTATTGGAATAATGGTAAACAAATTCATCACTTTTTAGATAATTTTTGTCGTAAGCAAGCTAACGGACTTCCCGACTATAGCGATCCTGCAATCTTTCCTGTAATTTGGTCGGAAAAATCTCAATAATCATAAAAAAATCATAAAAAAAAGGGGTGACAATTTTCGCGTCCCTTCATTTATGACAAGGTTGATTTAAGAGACTATTCACCCTGACAAAAATTATAACCTCAAAAATTTCTCTATTCCTTAATCCTGCAATAATTAGAGTTCTCCAGGCATTATTAAATTAAGCTCTTAAAGTACATCTCAGGTTATACCAACGGAATTTATAACTGTGAAAAGATGAAATAAGTATTAACAACGAATATACAAATTCAATTACAATGAGTGTTAAAAATCAACCGCCAGGGTCAAGACCTCGCTTAATTTCCAATATATTATTTTTAATTGCAGGATTATTTTTATTTACTAATTTACTTTTCCCCCAATTATTTGGTACTCCCATTCCTCAAGTACCCTATAGTATGTTTATCGACCAAGTGGAAGATGGTAATGTAGCCAGAGCCTCGGTCGGTCAAAACGAGATTCTTTATGAATTAAAAACAGTAGCCGAACAACAGCCCCAAATCCTTAGAACTAATCCTATCTTCGATTTAGAATTACCAAAGCGTTTAGAGGCTAATGGAGTAGAATTTGCTGCTGCACCACCCCCTAAAAATGGTTGGGTAGGTAATATTTTGAGTTGGGTTATTCCCCCGCTAATTTTTGTAGCTATCTGGCAATTCTTTATTAGTCGCAGTGCAGGTGGAGCGCAGGGAGCATTATCTCTAACCAAAAGCCGAGCTAAAGTATATGTTGAGGGAGATTCAACTAAAGTTACTTTCGATGATGTAGCTGGTGTGGAAGAAGCCAAAGCGGAATTAACCGAGATTGTTGAGTTTCTAAAAACCCCCGAAAGATATAAAGCAATTGGTGCGAGAATTCCTAAAGGAGTTTTATTAGTCGGCCCTCCTGGGACTGGTAAAACCCTAATGGCAAAAGCTGTAGCTGGAGAAGCTGGTGTTGCCTTTTTTAGTATTTCTGGTTCAGAATTTGTCGAATTATTCGTTGGTGCTGGTGCAGCTAGAGTTAGAGACTTATTTGAACAAGCAAAACAAAAAGCCCCCTGTATTGTTTTTATCGATGAATTAGATGCCATTGGTAAATCTCGTGCTGGTGGATCTGGATTTGTTGGTGGCAATGATGAGCGAGAGCAGACTCTTAATCAGTTACTTACAGAAATGGATGGTTTTGCTGCTGGCGATGCTACAGTGATTGTTTTAGCTGCTACTAACCGCCCAGAAACCTTAGATCCTGCCCTATTGCGTCCTGGTAGATTTGACCGTCAAGTGTTAGTAGATCGTCCAGATTTAGCTGGTCGTCAAAAGATTCTTGAAATCTATGCAGCAAAAGTCAAACTAGATGCTGATGTAGATCTTAAACAAATTGCTACTCGCACTCCTGGTTTTGCAGGCGCAGACTTATCTAATTTAGTCAATGAATCTGCTTTACTTGCTGCTAGAAACCAAAGAGATAAAGTTACCCAAGCAGACTTTAACGAAGCTATAGAAAGAGTTATAGCTGGTTTAGAGAAGAAAAGCCGTGTCCTTGCAGATAAGGAGAAGAAAATCGTCGCTTATCATGAAGTTGGTCATGCTTTAGTTGGTGCAGTTATGCCAGGAGGGGGTAAAGTTGCTAAAATCTCTATCGTACCTCGTGGGATGGCAGCTTTAGGATATACTCTTCAAACTCCGACTGAAGACCGCTTTTTAATGTCAGAATCAGAATTAAGAGATCAGATTGCAACCATGCTGGGTGGACGCTCTGCTGAGGAAGTTGTCTTTAATAGTATTACTACTGGTGCATCCAACGACTTACAAAGAGCAACCGACCTTGCAGAAAGAATGGTTACAACCTATGGTATGAGTAAAGTTTTGGGCCCATTAGCCTACGAGAAAGGACAGCAAAATAACTTTTTAGGTCAAGGTATGGGAAATCCTCGCCGAATGGTTAGTGAACAAACAGCTAAAGCGATCGATGAAGAGGTTAAAGAGATTGTCGAAACCGCTCATCAGCAAGCCCTAGATATTCTTAATCATAACCGCGAGTTATTAGAAACAATTACTCAAGAAATTCTAGAAGTGGAAGTTATTGAAGGAGATAGATTACAATCTTTTCTAGATCAAGCTAAACTACCACAGCAATATCAGCAAGAAAAATCTGAACAATTGATAGCTTAATCTCCATAAATAAGAGATTGGGATTAATTATAATACTAACCGTTTGTTTCAAGGGAGTAATAAGACTCAGGAACAAGCGGTTAATTATTTAATAATATCAAAGGCGTGAAAATAATAAGGGGATTATGACGGGTTTGGTTTATTAGCTCTTAGCTTTTATAGATATTTCAAGATATAATTTCTTCATCTTTCCAGCTAATCCTTTATAAGCTATTTAAAGCTGGATAATTGATTGCTAATGGTCAGAAATACATTGAATTATTATTGCAAACTAATATCTTTAAATTCAATATTAATTTCAGGTTCAGCATTTCTATCTGGATCTTTTGAGAAGTAGAGCTTACGAGAATTTAATATATAAAATCCTCCAACTTTTTGATGTTCATCAATTGAATATACTTCTTGAATTAGTTGATTCTTTTGAGCATCTTTTATAGTAGAAAGATATTCCGAAGCTAAGTAACCTGAAGGGGTATCTATAGTTTTAAGAGTATCAACGGTTACTGATACATTATTCTTCATTAAACGATTTACCTGAATAATCTTGTCATTTTGTACCTTATAAGAGGCTAATTCTTCTCCTTGCTTTTCGATATTCGCAACACCAGAATCGATTTCCTTAACTATAAACTGGCTAGATTCATGTAATTGTTTAAAAGGTATATTTTGCCTATGATTTATTTCCATCATTAGTTGATTATTAATTAAATCTAGAATCATCGGATCTTCGATATTTTCTACTTTTATCTCTAATGTGGGAGTCACTACGACATTGCCTATATCTTCTTTACCCTCATAAGTTGCCACAACTTTAGCAGTATAGCCAGGAAAATCTTGATTCCAGGTGTAGCGATTATTATAAGCATTTTTAAATATATTCTCTGCTGCTCCTTTATTTTCATTTGAATTAACTAACTTGGGATATATAGTTGATGTAGTCAAAAATATTAGATTAATCCCTAAGATTATAAGTAATTTGCTTATGGGTTGATTAACATATAATGATTTAGTTTATATAATAATGTATCTTGCTACAAAGCTGAAAAACAAATTTCTATTTATGATAAATTACGAATATAGATAGCTCACAAAAGTGTAATGGTAAGATTAATTTTAAAATATGTTGAGCTTAGTTACTAATCTTCATTAGAAATAAGATTACTATATTGTTAGTTAATATAATTGACGATTTTAGTATTAGCAAGATGTTAAATAATTTATATGTAATAGTTAGCTGAAGATTTAATTAGAAAATAAATAATAGAAATATGCTGAATAGTTATAACTTTTTACATATCCAACGAGCATAAAATAATTAAAGACTATAAATAATCGCCAAAAAAATATTAGATAAACTAGTAGTACTAAATAAAGAGCGATCGCCCTAATAAAAAATAATAAAAAAAAGCATTATCCCAAGATCAAAAACTGATAGGTAATGCTTTGCGCTTACAAGTAACTATTTCTAGCTATTAGGAATTTAAAGCCAATTTCCTATTAAAACAAAAGGGGCCCAATAATAAGGATGACGATATAAAGAATCAGGATCCAAGATGAGATCTAGTTGTGCTTCACGTAGAGCCTTAGCTTTACTAATTTGAGTATTACTAGCCAAGTTCTTATAAAACTTACCCATCAAGTGGGCTGTGGCTTCGTCATTTGCTCCCCATAAAGTTGCAATGGTGCTACGCGCTCCTGCCCTAACTGCTACACCTGCTAAACCTAAGATTGCCTGATTATCTCCTTCAGCAGTGTTACAGGCACTTAAAACTAGCAATTCGATAGGTTGAGAACGTTTTAGATTACCTGCACGTAATAATCTATCGAAGCGGTTAACATTAATTAGAGGGCTACCTTGCTCTGCGCCACTAAGAATAAAGGTTTGATCAGAAGTTGAGCCAAATTGACCGTGGGTAGCTAAATGAACCACAGGAAAGTCTGATTGTTGTAGTTTTTCTTGCAGTTTGGTTTCAGTAAATTCTTGATTGAGCAGAATCTCAGAATCTTGGAAAATACTTTTAATGGTATTTAATTCATCTTCTACTTTAGGAATAGGCGGGAAACGATAGGCTGGGAAATCTTTTGTAACTCCAGCAGCCAAAACCTTAATGGGCTTTCTATTTAAAGGTTGAGGAGAAGTTAATTGTAATCCAGAACTCAAAGCAATATTGTAGCCTTTCTCAATTAGGTATTTTTGTTCCTTTGCATCATAGAGTAGAGACATGGGTATATTACGCAGAGAACCATCTAAAACAAATACCAAAGTTTTAACTTCACTCGCTTGTAGGTCTTTTTCCACAGGCTCAATTAGCCAATTATAAATTTCAGTAGCCAGAGGTAAGATATCGGTACGCAAAGATTCCTGCTGCGTTTTTTTAATTCTAGCTATCTCTACTTTTGCCTCGGGAGTACCGCGCATACCTCGAATAGCTTCAGCAAAGCCAGGATTAGTTAATGAACGACGACGCAATTGCTTAATAACGTTATTAACTTTTGCCTGAGTTAAATTAGCAGTTGTATAATGACGAACGGGTTTACCAGGTATGGTTAGAATAACTTCTAAGCGATCTTTTAAGAGGATAGGATAAATTACCGCAGCTTGAGCATCCACATCATCAATGATCACAGGCTTTTCAGACACTTGAGAGCAAGGATCGCGGAAAAAGTTATCAAGCTTAACAAGTTGTAATGATTCCAAGACATCGCGAGCTTGAATTAACTGCGCTGGGGAAGGTTTATCTTGGAGTAAGAGGCTAATGTACTCACGGAAGATTGGTTCTACAGGCGTAGTAGCAAGATCACTTCTTAGGGCTTTAATAGTATTAAAAGCAGCTTCATAGGCATTTAAAGCATTATCTCGTTTATTTTCGGCTGCTAGGATTTTACCTAATTGAGCATTCCAACGATAGGCGATTTCTGGGTATTCGGCAGTTGGGGCTAATTGTAAAGCTTGTTGAGTCAATTGACGGGCTGAAGAATATTGTCCTTTTTGTTCATAAAGACTACCTAAATACCCCATTGCTTCGGCTTCAGCGACAAGATTATTAATTTTATGTGAATGCTTAATAGCCGTTGCTAAAATTTGAGCGGTATCGGACTCAATGTTACCTTGACGAATCAGACTTTTGGCAAAATTAATCCTACCGTAAATTCCTGCACGGGTAGCAGGTAACTTAGCTATTTTAGGTTCAAGAATCTTAGTGGTAGCTGCAATTTGAGGTTGCAATTGTTGGTTTAATTCTTGTTCTAGCCTAACTGCACCGCCTTTAATCTGTTCTAAAAATTCAGGATCGGTAATTTCTAATAGAGAAATATTTTGATTGAGTTCAAGGATCGCACTTTGCCAAAATTCCTGAATATCTAGTAAATAACTGAGGGTATTTAGTTGAGCCTTAAGTCCATCTAATTGATCAACAGCAAGTTGAGATGCTTGCTGATAATATGATAAAGCTAATTCATAGCTAGATAATACAGATTCTGCTGATCCACCATAGTTAGCAATTGCATCTAAGACTACGGTTTGTGGGGGAAACTTATTTTGATTTTCAATGGCGATCGCTCTTTCTGCATTGCCTAAACTGAGTAATACGGCTGTTTTCTGCGTAGATTCCTCTAGTTTTTCTGTGCTTTCTAAGCTTAATTCTAATGCCTTGACTGCAACTCTGGGATACCCACTCGCACGAATATAATCCCCTAAACGTAGTAATCCTGTAACTTTATCATTGCTATCTGGATGTTGTTTAATTGCCGAGACAGCAGGAAAAAGTTTTTCATCTGCTTCCTCAGTTAAAGGTACAATTCCTTGTAACTGTGGTTCAACAATTTGAGCTTTTTCCAAAATTTCACTACAACTAGTCTGATCATTGAGGTTAAATGCGGTTAATAAGCTTTGACATGATTGGGGATATAAACCTAATGCTTGTTGAGCGGTAGCGGTATTTAAATTAGTTTCCCTTGCACCTTGAACATCCCCTGCTGCTATATAGGCTACCGTCGCCTGTTGCCAAACTTGAATTGCTTGATCTAATTTGCCAGATTCATAGTACTTTTGCCCCTTGAGGGTTAATTGTACAGGTGTTGGTGATTCTGCCTCTGGTGGAGTTTGCGATCGCACTGGTAGGGATAAAGCGGTAGTCATCCCCAGACTAACTAACACGATAAAACCAACGGTAGTTTTACTCCATTTAAAAGTTGTCAACCAGCTAATTTTATTTCCTAATAATTTGGTGATTAACTTCAAATTCATAGTTGTCCTAAAAATTTAATATGGGTTTAAAAAGGAAAATATTCTAGGGAAAAATACAATCCATTTTCTTGTAAAGTATCGTTGGTATCTTTAACCTCAATTAAGGGAATACCGTAATCTAAGCGCGCAGTTAGGGAATTACTAAGATCTAGCTGTACTCCAATCCCTAATGATGCTACGGTATCTTCTGGCTGATTTGGATTATCGGAATTACTCCAACTAGTACCAAAATCAAGAAAAGGAATGGCTGTAAGACTACTTTGCTGTTGATTCCAGCGATAAACAGGAATGCGGACTTCACCAGACATTAAAAGCCCATTATCACCCAGTAAAACATCCTGACGATATCCTCTAACACTTTCCGCACCGCCAAGACTAAATCTTTCTAAAGGAACAAGATCGTCACTTGAAAGTTGCAAATCGGAACGCAGAAATAAATTAATATTGGAATCAGACTTTAATTGTCGTAACCATTGCACTTGTCCACGCCAGGAAACAAATTTACTATCAGGTTCTTGTACTCCTACCGTAGCATCAAAAACATCTAAACCCGTACTCAATTGCGATCGCGCTGCTAATACATCTTTGCGAGTTCTTCTTGTCCAATCTTGAAAGAAACGCAAAGCAGAAATTTTGGTTTCACCATCAGCATCAGCACCAGGGGATAAGGATGGAAAAGGTCTATTTTCTAAAGAAACATCATTAGATTGACGGGAAAATTCTAAACCTAAAGCAAACTCTTGAGTAGATTCAGAATTAGCACGCACTAATAGGGGTTGTCTTACAGTTAATTGCCATTCATCGGTTTGAGATTCGATATCCAAACTCTCAAAATTACCTTCGATAATGTCACTATCTACATGACGATAACGTAATCCTACCGTGCCATCTAGGGAATTTATAGGAATAGTATAACTTGTGTCAAAGTCATTACTACCTTCAGTATTTTTAAAAATAAAACTAAATTTATCCGCATAACCCAAAACATTATTATGATTTAATTCCAAACCTCGTTGGATACTGCCTACACTAGGATTACGATTATTATCTACAAATAAAACAGGGTCAAATGCTTTAGCTTGCTTAACATCTACATTCAATTTCCAGCGATCGCGACTTGAACCTACGGATAATTCTGTATTAATACTTTCAATTAGAGGGTTAAGTTGTAGAATTTGTAACGCCGACTGTAATTCATTAATATTAAAAGGAGATTTCGTACCTCTACCTAAACGAGAGCGGATATAACCTTCCTTTAAACGACCATCAACATTAATTTTAATTTCATCTATGCTTCCTTCTATGGCTTGCAGAGTTACCACTCCTCGATCTACATTTTGTGAAGGAACAACTACCGCCGAATTAACATAACCTTTACTGGTATATAACTTAGTAAATTTCGTTTCCAATTCCAAAAGATCCGCAAAAGTTACAGAGCGATCGCGATAATCTTTCAAAATCTCTTCTACTTCTGCTGCTTCTAAAACTGTATTCCCTTCTAGCTTAAATTTTACTTTAAATGCTGCTTCGGATGGTACTGTTGAGGGTGATGGATCAGTAGCAGGAATATCTAATAATTCTTCTATTGGGGGTAATGGTTTAATTCTGGGTTTTTTTTCCCGATCAGGTAAGGGAGTTTGGGGTAATCTATCAATATTAGTATCTCGCGGTAACTGAGGTGTCTGCGCTAAATAAAAGCTTTTAGTATTAGCCTTAACTTTACTTGCTTGGGCAATCATTAAGCTTGCGACCACTACAGATATCAAAGATATTCTTCTTAATAGTCGGTAGGATGAACAATTATTCATGAGTGTCTTTATCGTACAGTCATATTAGCTAAGGGTGATTCATGCAACAAAGTATTTAAATAAACCATCATTGTTGACTTGGACAATTCAATCACTTTTAAATTTCAACTTATAGCCTCATTAATCTTCACAGATGATTTGGACAACATCTAATCTCCAGTGATTTAACAAGCTTACTACGATCGCACTTCACAAAATAAATAAAAATGTTAAAGCTTTTTTTTACACGGCACTGAATTTATACAGTCACAGATTATAGAAATGCCCTTTGGTTAATTTCTTGACATAATCCAAAATAATTATGCTAATATAATTTAGGCAAATAAAGCATTGCCTTGTGCGGGTGTTGTGTAATGGTAAGACCTTAGCCTTCCAAGCTAATGACGCGGGTTCGATTCCCGCCACCCGCTCTTAAAAAAACTCAGGAGCAAGACTAAATGTTAGTTTACCCCTGGTTGAAAAGATTTAGAATTTAGCTTTTAGTTATTGGATCAACACCAATATCCACAACTTTGATATCCTTCCCTAAACTACTGAGTGAGGGATTCATTGCTTGAGTATTACCAACAACCAAAGTTACCAATTGCTCGGGTTGAAGATATTGTTTGGCAACTTTTAAAATATCCGCCTCAGTCGTGTTTTGCACTTGATTTTGATATTGAAAAATAAAGTCTTCGGGATAATCAAAATATTCATAACGCATCAAACGCGATATAGTCTGACTAGGAGTTTGAAAGTTAAACACAAAAGAATTGAGAATAGATTCTTTAGCATTAACTAATTCTTGCTGGGTGATAGTGTCTGTACGCAACTTATTAATTTCAGCAACAATTGATTTAATAAAAGGAACAGTGTTATTAGTTTGAGTTTGTCCACCAGCAATAAATAAACCATCAAAGTCATAACTAGGACTCCAAGCACCATAGACACTGTAAGCCAAACCTTGGCGCGATCGCACTTCATTAAATAAACGTCCACCAAAACCGTTTAAAACCCCATTTAAAACACTAAGAGTGGGATAATCTGGACTTTTAAATTGACCTCCCAAATGACCCATAAGAATATTACTTTGAGTTAATTGAGGACGATCAATAACAAAAAGACCTTGAATATTTTCTTGATTAGTAGTGGGTATTTCTAAATTGGGTAAAGGTTGATTATTTTGCCAGTCACCCAAAGAGTCCTGCACCTGCTTAATCATAGTGTCCGTATCAAAATCCCCTACTAAACCCAAAATTATATTTTCTGGACGAACATAACTTTGATAAAAATTTACAACATCCTGACGAGAAATATTATCTAAAGTTTTATACTCAATCGTACGGGCATAGGGGCTAGGTGCGCCATAAATTACTTTATTAAATTCTCTGCTGACAATATCATTAGGATTATCATTACGACGAGCAATTGCACCCTGTTGTTGTTTAAGAGCGATCGCTAGTTGTTCGGCTGCAAACGCTGGCTGACGTAAAACTTCAGTAAACAAAGGGAATACTGTATTTAAATCTTCCGTCAAAGTTTCAAAGCTTGCAGTACCTGAAGCGATATCAATATTAGTTTCTACCGAAGCAGCCTTTTTTTCTAAAATTGAATTTAATTCGTTGGCAGAATGATTTTGTGTTCCTCCACTACGCATTACGATCCCTGTCAATTCGGCTAATCCCACCTTATCCGCAGGTTCAAAACGAGAACCCGTACGAATTAAAGCTGTACCACTAATTAAAGGTAGATCCCTATCCTCTAAGAGATAAACCACCATCCCATTATCTAATTCATAACGTTGATAGTCTGGTAATTCTATCTCTGGTAGGGGTTCAAATTCCAATTGTGTATAGTGTTTTGGTGTATCTGCAACCGCCGTTAAATGGATGCCAAACGACAATAAAACTGTAGCCAATAAGGTAACTAAAGACAAACTCAACCAAGACAATAGTTTTTTGCTCATATATAGTGGATTTAAATAGCTTTACTATTTTATCTATCAAGCATTAAGTCTTGTCTAGTCTTGAATCAAGTGAGCTTATCTTTACTCTTAGTCTTTTGATTTTTTATTGCTGGGTTTTTTTAAAATAACAGATGTGTCAATGTCTCTGTTGTAACTAAATAAATAGTACAGTAATCATTAATGCTGCAATATAATCCAGCATCGCCAAAATAAAGTAATAATATTACGGTAAGTAGAATACATATTAAGAAATCATAAGTATATCAATGTCTTCCATCGCCACCGAAATTATTTTAGTTTTGATTTTAATTATTGCTAATGGTATCTTTTCAGGTTCAGAGATTTCGGTAATTTCTGCTCGTAAAGTTCGTTTAGAACAGATGGCTAATAAAGGCAACCGCAAAGCAAGAATTGCACTAAAATTAGCAAATGCTCCCAATAATTTTCTCTCAACTGTCCAAATAGGAATTACTCTTATTGGTATTCTTAGTGGTGCTGTTGCAGGCGCAACGATAGCAGAAAGATTAAAACTACTTTTAGAGCAAAATCCTATTTTAAAACCCTATAGTCAAGGACTTAGTGTTGCAGTAGTAGTCGGAACTATTACGTATTTATCATTAGTGATTGGAGAATTATTACCAAAACGCATCGCTCTTAATAATCCAGAACAAATTGCTTGCTCGGTTGCCAAACCAATGCAATTTCTGTCTCGTCTGACAGCACCCTTAGTTCAGTTACTGAGTATATCAACGGAGCTATTGCTTAAGCTATTGGGAATTAGAGATTCAGAAGAACCATCTGTGACGGAAGAGGAAATTAAGGTGCTGATTCGTCAAGGGGCTGAGTCGGGGATGTTTGAAGAATCCGAACAAGAAATGGTAGAACGAGTATTTCGATTGGGCGATCGCTCTATCAAATCCATAATGACTCCTCGTACAAAAATCGTCTGGTTAGATATTGAATCTCCCATGACAGAAATTTTACCAAAGATCAATGGTAGTAATTATTCTCGCTTCCCAGTTGCACGTGGAAGTATAGATCAATGTGTGGGAATTATTCGCGGTAGCAAACTTTTGGGTACTCAATTGTTTAATAAGAATGCTCAAATAGAATCTTTGATACAACCACCTCTATATGTAGCTGACAGCACTCGTGCCTTGAATGTGTTAGAACAGTTCAAACAAACTGGGATACATATTGCCTTAGTAACGGATGAATACGGTGGAATCGAAGGTTTAGTAACCCTGACGGACTTGATGGAAGCAATTGTGGGGGATTTACCTTTGGTAGAAATTCAAGAAGAGCCTATGGTGATAATTCGGGAGGATGGATCTTGGTTATTGGATGGGTTACTAGGAATTGATGAATTTAAAGAGATTTTTAATGACAAATCACTCCCTCAAATGGAATCCTACGCCTACCATACATTAGGTGGCTTTGTGATGCACTCTTTAACCCATGTTCCTCAATCTGGTGAATATTTTGAGTGGGGTGGATTGCGATTTGAAGTTATGGATATGGATGGTATAAGAGTCGATAAGGTACTGGTAACTCTAATTAAATGAAAAATATATAAGATTAAAAAGATCACTGCTAATTATCAGCAAGTTTAACAAGAGCAAAAAACTATGCAGTATTTTTCAGCAAAACATTAATTATCGCTACCAGTTAAAATCGGGTGGGCAACACTATAGTTAAATATCACATTCCTAAAGATGATCAGTCTCAAGAATGCTCTTGCCCACTTGATTGATAGTTATTACCTAAATAGAAAAATAAATTATTTCTTAGGAGATAACATCATCATCATATTACGACCTTCTCGTTTCGGATATTGCTGCACTTCGGCATACTCTTCCAAATCTTTCGCCATACGGTGCAATAAATCTTCCGCTAATTTTGAGTGTTGAATTTCTCGACCACGAAAACTAATAGTAGCTTTTACCTTATCTCCAGACTTTAGAAAACGTTGAGCATTTTTAACCCGCACATTATAGTCATGCTCTTCAATTTTATAGCGCATCTTGACTTCTTTAACGTCAGCGTTATGCTGTTTTTTCTTAGCTTCCTTAAGTTTTTTATCTTGCTCATATTTATATTTCCCATAGTCCATAATCTTACAGACAGGGGGATCGGCGGTTTCGCTGACTAAGACCAAATCCAAGCCTTTTTCTACAGCTATAGCGAGAGCTTCTTTTGGGGTGATGATCCCCAACTGCTCACCTTCAGAGTCGATAACACGAATATTAGGGAAGCGAATTCTTTCGTTAGTTTTGGTTAGATCGCGACTAGTGGTACTGCGTTTTCTTTCTCTCACAGGCGTATTGTTTCTTTCCTTTTAAATTAGATATGATTGTTAACTAAAATGTAAGATGATTAATAGCTAGATTAATTACTAACTATTTTACCGAGCTTATTGTTAATAGAGGTTAAATTAACTTTATCTTTTAACTTAACTTATTTTCCTATCCTAACAATAGATATACTTTAGATATACTTTTAGTAACAATAGTATAGTATTTATATATTTTTTACTAAAAACTTGGAAATCAAGCAATCTTGGCACGAACGGGTAGGAAATCAAAGAGACTGGGTGTGGAGGGGATGGCAAACTCGCTATAGTTTCTTAAGAGCCAAACAAAAACCAACTTCAGTATCTAATCCACCAATAATTTTTATTCATGGATTTGGGGCGAGTATTGAACACTGGCGTTACAATCTACCTGTTATTTCTCAACACTATACAGTTTATGCTCTCGATTTGCTTGGTTTTGGTGCATCGAGAAAAGCAGATGTTGAATATAGTGCAGCATTATGGACAGAGCAGTTACATGATTTTTGGCAGACTTTTATTGGCACACCTGTAATTTTGGTTGGTAATTCTATCGGCTCTCTGATTTGTTTAACTGCCACTACAACTTATCCAGAGATGGTTCAAGGTTTAGTAATGTTAAGTTTACCAGATGTATCAGTAAGAGAAGATATTCTACCGCCGTTGGTACGTCCTTTAGTAACAAATTTAGAAAATCTAGTCGCTTCACCTATACTGATCAAAAATATTTTAAAAATAGTCAGAAAGCCAAATATTATTCGGCGTTGGGCAGCAATAGCCTATCCTAATAAAGAAGCATTAACAGATGAACTGATAGAAATATTATCTACTCCTGCGTATGATGAGGGTTCAGAAAAAACTTTATTGCGTTTATCGAGAAGCGTTAGAACAGTTGATTTTGCTCTTTCAGTTAGAGATTTATTACCTCAAGTAACCATCCCAATGCTACTAATTTGGGGATTGCAAGATAGAATGGTGCCACCTTTACAAGCAAAAGCGATCGCCTCTTTGAATGCGCGCATCAAACTTGTAGAATTAGAAGCAGGTCATTGTCCCCATGATGAATATCCTGATCTATTCAATTCTCTTTTATTAGAGTGGCTCAAATCTATATAATCGTTAATAATCAAAGTTTTAAAGATAACCTTTAATTAATTATGGCAGCTATTAAAAAGGGATCACTAGTTCGGGTGGTTAAGGAAAAATTGCAAGGTAGTCTTGAATCACAAGCGAGTGATCTGCGTTTTCCCTCTTATTTGCTTGAGAGTAAAGGAGCAGTGGTAGAACTTAATGATGAATATGCTTTGGTTCAATTCTATGTCCCCACTCCTAATGTCTGGTTGCGTTTAGACCAATTAGAAGTTGCAAAGTAACTGAATCAATCACCTATATACTTAAGGCTGTAAAGTCTAGGCAATTTCGCTTACGACTTACAGCTTGCTCCTAGATCACTGTTAATGATGGCTTTGCAAGAAAGATTTGCCAGCATCAATCAAAAATCGATTACGCACCGCTTGTCTACCCAATAGCATCCGAAACCCCATCACATCTCGGTTAGTTAGGGTAAGCTCAATAGACCACTGGTATTCTCCCAATTTTACCCATGTTTTAACTACAGGTCTTAGCTGTGTTGTGCCACCTGAGTTACGTATTTTTCTATACTCCAAAAGTTCAGCTTCGGCGGTAACAGTGTAATGATTATTACGTTGTATTGGATGCACTTGAAACCGAATAATTGATTTACCGTCTTTTTGTAATTCTTTAATCGCGAAAGCGTGCAGTGCAGAGGATCTTGCACCTGTATCTATTTTTACTTTAATTTGTTCAATGCCTAATTTCGGCAAGGTAATGATTTCTCGCCAACCAAGAATTGGGGTTATGTGCGATTTTTTCAAGGACTGATAATCATTTTGAGGATTAAACACAGAATATCTAATTATAGCGGTAACATTAGTAGTGATAAATCATTACGCCTAAAATGACAAACTTTTTTCAATTTGTTACATCAGCTTAATTACTTAAAACATTGCGTTAAATTACTGAAGATTTTATTAACTATTTTTCGTAAGATAATAGGTGAA
This sequence comes from Chondrocystis sp. NIES-4102, assembly GCA_002368355.1. NCBI lineage: Bacteria > Bacillati > Cyanobacteriota > Cyanophyceae > Chroococcales > Chroococcaceae > Chondrocystis > Chondrocystis sp. NIES-4102. The sequence goes on from AP018281.1 coordinate 1,418,877, forward strand.
AGAGGATCAACCTAAGTTTGTTATTGTAGGTAAGCTTGAAATATAGCCAAGCAAAAGAAAAAGGCATCAGCAACTACTACTGATACCTCTGGAGTCCCACGAACTGTAATGTACCAAAAGCTTGGTACTCATACAGGATAGTCCGAATGATCTCCTGTAATGTACCAAATCTTATCATTGAATGCTATTGATGGCTATCTTTGATATGAGATCTTATGTTAAATGATTATATAGAATCAGCTAAGTGTTAATACTAGTAAGCAAAATCAGCTATATTAGCACTTAGTAATAGAGATCAGCAGAAAAAGAAATTATTTAAATCGTCTCAGGTTGGTGAAATAAAAATATTGAGTAAAAGAGCAAGGATGCAGCTAATAATCGTGCTTGCGCTTCTTTTGGAGAGAACTGATGTATCTAGGATAATAATTTATAGATATATTAAGTCAGCCTTTTTTTTAGTAAGATTTATTATTGAGAAAAGAGCGTAAAATCTGGGGGGGTTAATTCATGGTTAACGTAGCTGTTATTGACTACGATATGGGCAATCTTCATTCTGCTTGTAAAGGAATAGAAAAAGCAGGTGGGGAAACAAAAATAACTAATTCACCTTCAGATATTCTAGAAGCAGATGCCTTGGTGTTACCTGGGGTGGGGGCTTTTGATCCTGCGATGCAACATATCAGAGAAAGAGCTTTAGAAGCACCAATAAAAAAAGCGATCGCCCAGGGAAAACCTTTTTTAGGGATTTGTTTAGGGCTACAAATTTTGTTTGAAGGTTCAGATGAAGGAAATGAGAAAGGGTTAGGTATAATTCCAGGATATGTACATCGTTTCCAAAGTGAACCTGGAATTACTATTCCGCAAATGGGTTGGAATCAGATAAACCTTGTTCAAGCAAAACTGTCTTTATGGTCAAAATTACCAGCAGATCCTTATGTTTATTTTGATCACTCTTTTTATGTAGAACCTCATGATCCGAGGGTAAAAGCAGCAACAGTAACCCACGGAAGCCAAACAGTCACAGCAGCGATCGCGTGTAATAATGTCATGGCAGTACAGTTTCATCCAGAAAAGTCAGCAGATTATGGATTACAGATACTGGCAAATTTTGTGGCGATCGCTAATCAACAGCAAAGTTTAGTTTCCCCAAGCCATCGGTAGTCAGTAAATCAATAGGGTTAGTACAGTGTTTGTTACTAGGTTTTAATTAATAGCTTAAAATACTAATCTGCAAATTCATAATTTATTTGCTGATTACCAAAAACTCCATATATTTCAATTACAGTAATTGCTTTGGCTCGAGAAACCAAATTACTAACTTCTTGAATTTCATTATTATTAACTATTGCCCATGACCAGCGAACACGCTCGGCAGAAAGTTGATTATTTGGTTCTTTTTGAGCAACAATTTTAATAAAATGCTTAGGATCATGGTGACCAAAAGCGTACCACCCAAAACTATCAAGACTAATAAACATTTTAAGTTCTAACTGCTTATTTGCTTTAGTTGTTGGTTTGAGGTTTAAAATACTAAGCCAGAATTTATTGAGCATGAAACTAACTTTCCATGAGTGTTTTTTACAGAATTAATCTTTGCCTTTATGAATATTGAGTTACTAAGGGTAATTGCTCATTAAGTACCCAGTTACCAATTTCCTTGAGTTTATAATCAACTGGATCATGAAGAGTAAAGGTTCTTAAATCTCGCCAATAGCGATCAAAACCATATTTATTAGCAGTAGCACGACTCCCTAATACCTCAAATATACGACTACTAAGATTTAAGCCCACGCGAGTTGCTAGAATTTTAGCTGCAAAAACTGCGATTGCTACTTCTCCCCTTTCCTTAAAAGTTAAATTTACATCTTTTTCCCAGGCTATTTGTACCTGTTGAGCGACTTTATCCGCTAAAGAGATCGCTGCTTGAATTTCAACCCATAACTCACCATAATGATGCAAAATATAAGGATCTTCTGTAGCTTCCTTTACTCCTGAAGTGATCCAAGGTTTAGTAATGGTTCTGGTGTAATTTTGGGCTGTAACAAAAGCTCCCTCAGCTATACCAAGATAAATATAAGTTTTAGTCAACTGAGCAATGATGCCTAGGAAAGAGGAAAAAGCGTGATCCGCAGGATTAGGATAGCCAAAAATCTCATCTTTGCTAACGATCACTTTCTCAAAAGTAAAACTACTACTATCTGTTCGTCGTTGTCCAAAATTGTCCCAATCTTGATTGGAAATTAATCCAGGACGATCTTTTGGAATTACAAACATCACAGGCAATTCAAGCCCATCTTGTATAGCAGTAAACACGCGCCGATCTGCGCTCTCGACTCCAGTACCAAAACCTTTAATACCATTAACTAGAAAGTGATCTCCGTTAGGACTAATTTTTAATCTGGTATCCCTAGTGTTAATGGCATTTGCCCAAAATAAATCTTGTTGAGCAGTTTCTCGATAAAATAATTCTTTTTGTTTTGACGTTCCTGCAACATGACCCAAAGCAGTTAAATTGAGATGGTTACCATATAATTGACCGAGCGAACCATCTACTTGAGAAAGTTTTTGAACAATTTTTAACGCTTCTACCCAGCTAAGACCAATACCGCCATATTCTTTGGGTACTATTAAAGGCAGTAAACCGCGATCGCGTAATTTCTCTATCTCATCAGTGGGAAGACCTGCTTTTACATCTCGTTCCACCGCAGTTTGTGCCAATTCGAGAACTAGAGAATCTGCTACAGTTGAATAATATTTGAATTTATTACGTTCGAGTAATTCCATTGAAAAACCTCCTTAAGTTGTTGATAGAAACTGGGGAGAAATCTGTACAATTAACCAATCCAAAAAATCCTGATCAACATTAGTCAGAGAAATTTCAGTCAAATTAGTATTGCCTAAATGCTGTCGAATAGTTTGTTCGATTGCATCTTGGTAATCATCTTGAGTTTTAATAATCAAAGCTATTTTTGGGTGTTGAGTAATTTCCTGTTGCCAACCGTAGATGAAGGGAAGAGGAAACCAATTAACACAAACTGCCAGTTCTTTTTCAAGCAGCGATCGCAAAATTTGACTACCTTTGTCCCAGGTATCTACTGCGGTCGCAGTGACGGAAGCCCCTGGATGTGAAATCCAGGGGTCGCGTCACAGTCACGTAGTAGAATTTCATAGTTTTTCAGGATAACTTTTACAATTTGCCAAAAGAGCGCGACGAGGGAATAGGTTTAAAATTTATCAAAAGTTTATAGCTTAATTTAAGTTGTCTTTTTGCTCTGATTCTCCAGTAATCACTAATGTTGAGATAGCGGTGACTGGTTAGTTCAATCGCTCCATCAGCTAACTCTGGTTCGATATTTTCAAACAACAATTTGTCCTCCTTAGTTAAAAAATCGAATTGAGCATCACTGGTATAGTTAAAGCCAAGGATGGCGGGGTGGGTTAAGATTATTGAGAAAATAATTGCCCACGGCATAATATTTCCATCGCACTGGATCGTGCATATGGGTACGAGCATTGCGCCAGTGGCGATTGTAGTTAAACTCCTCTAGGGTAGACTTAGTACCTGCTAGTTCAAACAGTTTATTAGTTGCTAGTAAAGATGCCTCGGCAGCTAAGGCTTTAGCTTCTGCTACAGCAATGGATGCTTCTGCCACAGTAGATTCAGATAAATTAGAGGCGATCGCTTTGTCTATATATTCCCCAGCGCGACTCAGCAGTGCTTCAGCCCCATGAACCTGAATTTGCACCTGACCAAAGTTATAAATAAGCAAAGGATCTTGATAACCGTGTTCCACATTGCTATCAATCCAAGGTCTTGTACGGTGGCGTACAAAATCAATCGTATCTCTTACTGCAGCTTTAGCAATACCTACATCTACAGCAGCTTGAATAATCTGAGCGATCGCTTGTTCATCGCTTTTAATTACATGAGCTTTTGGCTCGGTTTCAACATTTACTAATATTGTCATAGTTAATCCTAATATTCCTCAAACATTTACTAATTCTTCAGTTGTACGAAGGCTTTCAAGCTTATGCACTAGAGGAATTACATTACGACCAAAGGCAGGCAAATCATCGCTATAGTGTAAAAAGCCCCCAAGAATAAGGTCTACCCCTACTTCATGGAACTTTTGAATCTTTTCTGCTACTTGTTCTTTAGTCCCAATTAAGCCAGAGCGGAAACCGTCGTTATACTGCACTAAATCTTCAAAATTGGAATTTGCCCACATCCCCACTTTTTCGCTAGTAGAAGCACCTGCTTGTTTTACGGCATCCCCAAATCCTTTAACAGCTTCTTTATCTGCTTTAGCTATAATTTCTTGCAAGACAGCATGAGCCTCTTTTTGCGAATCTCGAACCAAAATAAAAGCATTCAAACCAAACTTAATTTTGCGTCCTTCTTTACGGGCTAAAGTAGATACTTCCTGGATCTGCTCTTTCACCCCCTCAACAGTGTTGCCATTCATAAAATACCAATCAGATACACGAGATGCCATAATGCGAGCAGCTTTGGAATTACCGCCTTGGAATATTTCTGGATAGGGATGTGCAACGGGTTTTGGTTTAACCCAACCGCCATTGATGCGGTAAAAATCGCCTCGAAAGTGGAACTCTTCATCACTCCACATACCTTTTAAGACGCGGATAAATTCTTCCGAACGTCGATAGCGTTTATCATGAAAATGCGACTACAGTACGAAGCCCATACACCAAGGGTTTTACAGCTTTAAGGAATATTAAGGAAGGGTTATTTTCCTTGAACATTCCTTATTAGTTCATAAGTACCAGGCTAATTAACCGCTTTAATAGGGGCTTTTAGTCCTTAGTCATTCCTTATTCTGTGTAGTCTTCATTTTCTGGGTCTCTAACAAATTTTGCAGTAAAATCTATTCTTGCTTTTTTTCTTCTTGGATAAAAGTAAAGTTCTACTTGGTCAAGCCCTATAAGACAGTCCTGTAAGCTTTTATTCCTGTAGGCTGCTAAAAGCCTTAAAGCTTGGTGCATTTGAGGGGTAACAGTTATCTTGATTAGCTTGTTTTTTCCCTGTTCATTCATACTCACTAGTACCTATATTCTGTTTATTTGTTTAGTCTTAGTAGGCATATATAAAAACGTTATACATTAACGTATAACGTTTTAGGTAACGTCCCCTACTTCTGTACATATTTCCGTCTAGACGAATTGGTATATACAAATTACTAAGTAGCTCTATTAATTCCTCACCAGCCCCCAGGGGTTCATATCGCCTAAATTCGGCGGTCTTTATATAAGCTATTTCCACTACCCCCTCCCCAGCCCTAGGGGCTACCAGGGAATGCCACCCGATAACCCCTACTTAACTATCTGTTAGGTTCAGTTAGCTAGAGCTTTTAGGGCTAATTCAATCTTTTTGATTTCATGCTGACGCTCTGTCAGTAATGCTAGCCTTTCGTCCTTATCGCCAGGGTCAGCAATCATTGAAACCATCTTTATCTGTAGGTCGTTATTTTTTTGGTATTGCTCACAGGCGGACAAGATATAGGTGTTGTCTAAATTAGCCAGAGATGATTAAGAAATAACGTTGAAGATAACGAGTAGATATATAAGTAGGTATCTCAAGTACTATAGGTTGAGAACGTAAATACTCATGTAAGTCTTTCTACTGTTCATTAAAAAGAAGTAATCTAGAATGAGCTTTATATCGCTAGTAGAGACAGTCTAATATCTTTTATGACTCTTCAAATAAACAAAAAGGTTAGACGCTTATTTTTCACATCTGTTATTGACTAAAACACATCCTACCAAAAACCAATTAAATACTACTGCTATGTATCTATCGACAATTAGTAAAGACGATAGATGTTATATACCCCTACATTTAGTCATTTCTAATTAACGTCCATTACTTACAAAAGCAATAAAACTAACCCTTACTCTTAACGAAATAACCATAGACTCAGAAGATATACAAATAAAGCTCAAACCCTCAACCAACCAAAACAGATAGAATAAATAACCGCATGGCTTAATATCCAACAGATACAAAATAGTCCCATGTTCCAATTGTTTTAAAAGAAGGTTAGTTTATTACAACTAACCCGTAATCTGAACCTACTCATAGATATATTAGTCAGCTACCAATAAAACCAACAAAAGCAATATCTCTAAGTACACTTACTATGAATTCATAGCTGGTCAATTAACGAGCATCTAGATGCTTAATGTAAGCTCAATAGTACTTAATTAACCTTACAGACTGTAGGTTATATTCACCCTAATCAAGATAAATTACAGCTAGATAAAGACTGGCAATAATGTTTATTCAAGTTGCCAGTACTTAATACCTGTATACCCTTCAAACAATGCTTAATGTATCCTTATAGTCATCTTTAACCCTCAAGATAAATTAATTATTATCAAGTAGCTGATTATCAATAGTTACTAATACCTTATCTATAAAATCTTGCCAGAAAAATAACCTATCAGTTCTTTTCTTGGTCATATTCTTCTGACTGCTAATATTATCTTTATTCCTAAAGTCTATGCTAGATAAAGCAGCTTCAGCTAAGACTATAGCAAAACTTACAATTAAATCATTAGCTAGAGTCTTATCCACTTCTAAGTTAGCTATTTGATTAAATAACCCTTGGGCTTTTTGCCTTTTCAATTCAGCTTCATATCTGACAAAATCTTTACCCTTGGTGTAGATTCTGATAAATAAACTTGAACGTCTAGAACCTATGGCTAAAGTACCTTCAAACTGATTATCAGTGATTTTGAAATAGCTATCATCTATTACCGAAAACCCAAAATTGTAACCAAGCTTAAAAGCTTTTTTCATCTCAATAACAGGTATAAGCTTATGTGAATAATCATCTATGGCTACATCAATCCGATGGCATTTAAACGTCCAATTAATGTTTAGGTAGCTAATAACCTTTTGCTGTTTTAGTAGGCTTAATTTGGCAAAATAAGCCCCTGATAGGTCAAGCATTATGTCATAGACGTGTCTAATGTTTTTACCTCGATTTTTGGCTTTCTTTGTATAACCTAAAGTTATTCCTGAACTTGATGTAATTATGTTTTGATATTTCTTACTTTGGGGCATCTTAGGGTCAGGATGCCAAGGCTTGTTTATTGTTTTTGTTTCCTGCTTATCAAACACAAAATCTACTAGTGAGTCAAAAGATTTCTTAGTTAAATTATTACTACTTAAACGTAGATAATCTAAGTGAATAAAATTCTTGAGAAATTTAAATTGGGAGTAAGTTTTAGTAGGTAAAAGATAGTTAAAGCTATTAGTAGTAAGAGAAAGAGTATTATGAAGGGATAGCGTGGTATTACTAGAACAATTTTCTACAACTAATAACTGCTTGTTGCTGCTTTGGATATTTGGTTTTATCATGATGCTTAGTGATTAAAAGTGAGTTCTCTTGACAGGGCTTATTTTTTTTTGTCTGTTTACCCTAACCTAGTATTCCTGTACTGTTATAGCTGCTTAACTTTAAGCTGTCGAATTAGGATACAAGTACTCGTAGAAATTGGAACTAAGCTTTACTTACAGTTACCCTATACCCGTTACCTAAAACGTAATATAAAAACGTATTACGTTTTTAGATACCCTCCCTTACTCACTAATTACCTTAGTTAGATTCTCTTGGGTATGTATAAAAAAATACTTATTTACTTTGTAGATTAACCACTAGTGTACCCGTTACCTAAATAGTGACACTTTAAAGTGACACTATTTTATATATGCCCCCTTACATTGACTTGAGATGAATTTAAGCTTTTTGTTAGGTTACAGACTGTAGGTATTTCAGATAACATTCTTTAGGGGCTTGTTATTGGTTATTTTACGTCTTCGCTCTCGTTCGTCCAGTATCTCCGTTTCACCTCGACTCTACGAGCTAGTACTTGACTAACTATCGCTTAGACTATTTTTTTATTTAGGCAGCCCTCAAGGAATATTATCACTCATTATATATGCGACCTATAGGACGTAATTTGATTAGAACGTACTTTAGCAGTCACAACTATTAGCATCAGTATAATGATTATTGATTATCTGATGTATTTTAGTATTATCGTTTGTTACTAGCTTGAGATGATTGAGCAACTAATAATTGAAACTAAAAAAGAACTTAGTACTGTTTTGGGTGAGTTGGTAGGCGTATCTAAAATAGTTGCACGTTTTTGTGCAACTATTTAGGTAATGGGTAATGCTCGTAAATAATCTTATAAAAATAACTCTCTATTACTCAAGCTTTGCTGTTGACGCAGCCCTAGTATATATATCCTGCCGAGGGTAGCTAATTTAAAATTATTAGTTGTGCTTTATGTTTATAGTAGCTATTAGTGTAATGTTTACTATTGTCAGAAAAAAATCAAAGACTCTTATAAGGAATCTTTGATTAGCTTGGTTACTTGTATTTAAGATTTGATTACTTTATTTGTTTATATTCGTTTTGATATATCTCTATCGTTCTCGTGTAAGCTATCTGACAGCAAACGGCTATTAGTTCTTATTTCTGTTTCCTGCTATCTTCTATCGCTTCATACATTTTGAGCTTAGTCTTGAGCATTTCGTTTTCATTTTCAAGATGACTTATTTTGTCTTTTAAGGCTTTGATTTCTATGTTGGCTTTATCTAGTTCAGAACGGCTTTCTTTGTCCTTAGAAATCGAATCTAGCATTCCCTGTAGCTTTACTTCGGTACTCATGTGTCGCAGGTAGTTGTTACTGTTCATCTGTAGCGAATGACCTAAGCTGTCAGCTAAAACTTTAGGCTTGTAGCCTAGTAGATGTCCTCTGTGATTATAGGCATGACGCAAAGCGTGAGGTGTGAATCCGTAACCGCGTCTAATGAACCAGTGGCAGGACTTACCAGTGCAACTGTAAGTTCCCTGACTGTTACCTAATGTCTTCAAAGGATTCTCGATATCAGGCAGATTAAAAGACTGTAAAAGATTAAATTCTTGTACCCAATCCGAACCCTCTGGAGAAAGAGGCATAGCCATCCTATAGCCAGTTTTAGTAGTGTGCTTAATACAAAGTATACGGTCTTTGTTTTCTGGGTCTAGTATCGCAGGGATTACCACGTCACCTAATGTATGCTGAGTAGCCGTTTCATCGTCGTCACCATCGTCTACTATCACCCAATCCCCACTCTTAAGAGTCACTGGTTTATCCCAATTGGCTATATTCCACGCTTCATGTATTCGTAGTCCATAAGTAGCCAACAGACCGTAAAGAAACTGCCATTGAGAGTATCTATGAAGATACCTTCTGTCGCATAGACGACTAGGAATAAACCCAGTTCTATAAACCTCGGCTATACGTTTATCGCTAGGTACGTTTTTATCTTCGCGCTTAGGTTTATTATTAGCCTTGTATTCTTTAATGACCGTTTTATAATCACTGTTGTCAAAATACTTGAGGAACGCTACTAGTCCGTTAAGACAGCGTTTTCTAGCATCACTATTATTTTGGGTTAAATCTACAACCTGCCTGACTACAGATAAAGATATGGGTTTATCTAGTTCAGTCAGAACCGTTTCAATTTGTCTACAGGTATCATACCAAGTTTTTTGTGGGTTCTTATTACCCTTCCTTTGCTTAAAGTAATGAGCCTTATATTGCTCCAACATCTCTTTACAGGTAAGTACTTTAGCTCTTTCAGTAGTGTCTTTACCTATTAAGGCGTTATACCAATCCCAAGTGAATTGATTAGCTGCTAATTGACCAGTAACTAGTGAAGCTATTCTTTCAGCTTCATCTATTCCTTTAGGGTTTAAAACGATACCACCTAAACCGACATTCTTCTGAGGGCTACCGTTACCATCATTAAAATTAAACTGTAACGTTAATGAATTACGTTTAGCTACTATCTTTGCTCTCTTACCTCGTCTCCCTATTTGTTCTAAACGGCTGTTAGCCTCGTCTACTAAGCGTTTGACGTGATAACCGCCATCATTAGGCAACTGTTCTGATACTAGTCTAACCATTCCTTATTCGTTCCTTAAAACTATAACTGTAGTATGTTTGTATAAGGCTCTAATCCTTATATAGAGAGTATAGCACAAGACGGTGCAGGATCTTATCATGATCTAGCCAAGGTTCGCCATAAATAGTAAATTCATTCTTGAACCAACCGCTCACTACATTGAGGCAAAAACGACCTTTGGAGAGAAAGTCAATTGTCGCACCCATCTTGGCAACCACCCCTGGATGCCATAACCCTGGATGCACTGCTGCAATTAATTTGAGTTTTTTAGTCACAGGAGCTAAGGCTGCTACTGTAGTTAATGCTTCTAGTTGATATTCAGCACCATAACTTGCAATAAATCTAGCTTGTGCTAGGGCATAGTCGAAGCCTACATTTTCGGCAATTCTAACTATTTTGGCATTGTAATCGTAAGTCCAATTAGTATGTTGAGGGATCTTGCTTACGACCAAACCACCGCTTACATTAGGAATCCAGTAAGCAAACTTGATATCTACCATAGTTACTCCTTAATGATGAATGTAAATTGGCAAAAAACTGTTATAGATCTAAACTTTTTAAGTTGTTTTAACTAATTCTTGAGAAATTGCTGGCAAACCGTTGCTAACTGCCACCAACTCTTGTAAGGCTGCTTTAAGGCGTTGATCGCTATCTTCGTTGAGTTGAACCTCGCCATTTGCCTGGAGTTGAATTTGTTTGTCTACTAAATAAATCGTCCCTAAAATATATCTTGCTCCTAACTCAGACAAAACTGGTTTAAGAGCGTAATCAACTGATAACAAATGCGCCAGCGATCCGCCTGTAGCTAAAGGCAGAATAACTTTGCCAGAAAAGGCTTTTTGAGGGAGCAAGTCTAAGAACGCCTTTAATAGCCCTGTATAGGCAGCTTTATATATGGGGGTAGCAATAATTAAAGCATTGGCATTAGCAACTATAGCTTTTGTCGGTTCAAAGGTAGGACTATCATATTGCCCAAAAATCAAATCTTCAGGCGTTAAATCCCGAATAGAAATAATTTCGGTTTGAATTTTTTGTTGCTGTAAAATTTTAGTAGCATACTCTAAAATAGCGTAACTTTTAGATGGATAAGAAGGACTTCCAGCGATCGCCACTACATAAACCATAGATAAATCTCCTTTATTTAATCTTTGAGGAAGTTAATTGTTTGTTTGAAGTTAGTTTTTTAGAAGTAGTTGGACTAATCAGTACTCGCTCTAAAATACGTTCTACTAAAGCTGCAAACATAGCATTACCGCGTTGACGAGGGCGAGGTAAAGGCACAGGTATATCTAACTGCACTCGACCTGCTTCTAATAAGATGACGCGATCGGCTAAAATTACTGCTTCTTCAACATCATGGGTGATTAACAAAGTTGTAAATCGTTGTTTTTGCCAAAGATGCTCGATCAATCGTTGCATTTCGATACGGGTTAAAGCATCTAACGCCCCTAAAGGTTCATCCAATAGTAGTAAACGCGGTTGACTAACTAAAGCTCTAGCTAGAGCAACTCGTTGACGTTGTCCACCAGAAAGTGAGGTAATCCAATCATTAGAGCGATCTCGTAAGCCGACCTGTTCTAATGCCCACATAGCTTGGGATACCCAATTACCTTTTTGTCCTATACCGACGTTTTCTAAAACTCGTTTCCATAGTAATAACCGCTCATCCTGAAACATCATACGGGCGGATTGATTCAGCTTCTTTAAGGGTTTACCGTCAATCAAGATGCCACCACTACTGGGAATTTCCAGCCCAGCAATTAGTCTTAATAGGGTGCTTTTACCACACCCACTACGTCCAACAATTGCCACAAATTCGCCACTGGCAATTTCTAAATCTAATTTTTCTAAAACCTGTTGTTGATTATAGGATTTGCTTAACTCTAAAATTTTTAGGTCTGCTGCTTGCATTATAAATTTTCTGCTCCTAACCTTTAAGTAGGTTAATTAAAGTTGATAACTGGGATGCCACTGAAGCAACTTTGTTTCCAGTTGACGGGCGATGACATCTGCAAATTTTCCTAATAGGGCGTACAGTAAGATAGCAAACACCACCACATCCGTTTGCATAAACTCACGAGCATTCATTGCCAGATAGCCGATTCCTGAGTTGGCTGCGATCGTTTCGGCTACAATTAAGGTCAGCCACATAATTCCTAACGCATAACGTACTCCAACTAAGATTGATGGTAATGCGCCTGGAAGAATGATTTGCCAAAATAGATCCCAAAATGAAAGTCCATAAATTTTGCCCATTTCTAGTAGACCTCGATCAATAGTACGAATTCCCAAATAAGTATTTATATAAATGGGAAATAAAACCCCGATCGCAACTAAGAAAATTCTGCCACTATCGCCAATACCAAACCAAAGGATTACTAGAGGTATCATGGCTAGATGGGGAATGTTTCGCAACATCTGGACGGAAGTATCTAAAAGAAGTTCTGACCATCGAAAGACACCGTTTAACAGACCTAAAATGAAGCCTATCGCACCACCGATAATGAATCCCCATATCGCCCGAACAGCACTAATATAAATATGTTTGTATAATTCACCTGTGCTAGCTAAATGAATACCTGCCCTGACTACAGCAATAGGTGTCGGTAAAACTTTAGTAGAAATTAAACCTACCTGTGCCAATACTTGCCAAATAAGCAACAGTAAAATGGGTAGTATCCAAGGGGCAACTAGTCTTAATTGTTTTTTGTTTAAGATCTTATTCATCAGCAGAATTAGTTAAAGATGCCAAAACTGATTTCTCTTGCCTTATTTTCATGGCTTCTGCTGTATTAACTTGCTCACTTAAGCGTTCAAAAGGACGGCGCAAACTTTGTGTTTCTACTTCCCATATATAACTATGAATTTTTACCTTATCTGGAATTAAAGGTGATTTTTTCAACAATTCCACTTGTTTGAGCGCGATCGCATCTACATTAGTAAAGGTTTTAATCCAATTGGAAAAAACTCCTTGATTTAGCTTCAAATCTGGTAGAGATGGGTCTAAATCGACTTGATCAACATTAATACCTCTATCTTTCAAAACTTGGGTGATCAAATCCCCAGAAGCCGTCATCATACCGCACTCAGTATGATTGAGAACAATAATTTCTTGAGTTCCAAAAAACTGTGTTGTCAGCATAGCTGAACGAATTGCATCATCTGTCACTAGTCCGCCAGCATTACGAAAAATATGAGCATCTCCTAGTTCAATTCCTAACGCTTTTTCTACAGGTAATCGTTCATCCATACAGGCTAAAACCCATAAACGTTTATTGTTTGGAATGCCCAATTGTCTGCGCAGCGACCAATTACGTCTTTCTTCAAGCTTATGCTCGATTTGCTTATATAAACTCATAGCTTATTTCCCTATAATTACAAATCAACTTTTCTTCAATCTACAAAGGTAGCTATTTGATCTTTAAATTCCTGTTGAGGAAAATGATGATTAGCTATTATTTCGCCAAAAGGACTAAACATCACTTGCTCTGGAAGTGCTGGCAAGTTTTCCAAGGGTAAACGGGGAAATAATAATTCTGCTACACGGTAGGCTTCTTCTAAATGAGGATAACCAGATAAAATAAAATTCTCTATTCCTAAATTTGCATACTCTAACATCCTGGCTGCTACAGTATCAGGATCGCCAACTAAAGCAGTTCCAGCCCCGCCTCTAACTAAACCAATCCCAGCCCATAAATTAGGACTTATTTCTAGCGTCTCACGCTTACCTTGATGTAGTGAACTCATACGCCTTTGTCCTTCCGAATCCATACGAGCATATGCCTTTTGAGCCGTGGCGATCGCTTGCTCATCCACATATCTAATTAGTTGATTAGCTGCATCCCAGGCTTGGCTTGCTGTTTCTCGCACAATTACGTGTAAACGAATTCCAAAGCGTAATTTCCGTCCCTGTTGTTCCGCTAAATGACGAACTTGAGCAATTTTTTGAGCTACTTGATCTGGGGTTTCTCCCCAAGTTAAATAGACATCTATATGTTTAGCTGCAACTTCTTGAGCGATCGCTGAAGAACCACCAAACCATAAAGGAGGGTAGGGTTTTTGTAGAGAAGAAAACATTAATTTTCCACCACGAATGTTTAGATGTTCACCTTGAAAATGAGTTTCTGCTTCACAATTTAGCGATCGCCATGCAGTTAAAAATTCATCTGTTAGTTGATAACGTTCTGTATGATTTAAATGCAATCCATCTCCTGCTAATTCAATCGGATCGCCACCCGTAACAACGTTAATTAACAAGCGTCCCCCAGACAAGCGATCAAAAGTAGCAGCCATACGTGCAGCAACTGCGGGTGAAACTAATCCAGGACGCACCGCTACCAGAAAGCGCATCCGTTGGGTATGTGCCATCAGGGTTGCAGCGACTATCCAGGCATCTTCACAGGATCTTCCTGTCGGTAGTAACGCTCCCGTATACCCCAAGCGATCGACAGCTTGAGCAATTTGTGTCAGATAAGTGATATCGGTTGCTCGTCCACCAATTGTCGTACCTAAATAATGACCATCTCCATGAGTGGGAATAAACCAAAGAACTTGCATAATATGTATCTCCCTACATTTTAGTTGTTTGTTTGAGCTACTTCTTGAACTTGAACTGGTTTGGGTAATAGTTTTAGTTGATAAAATGTATCCGCTATTTGCTGTTGCTCCTTAATTACCTCTGGTTTGATAGTTTCAATACCACTAGGACGACGTTGTAAGACTTCTTCTAATACCGCTACGTCAATACCTAATTCAGGTGATAAAAGCTGTGCTGCTTCTGTAACATGGGTATTTGCCCAGATATCCGCTTTTTCCGTTTCTTCTAAAATTATTTGGATTCTTTCCCAATGGCGATCGGCGAAAGATTGATCTGCTAAATAAAACTCTCGATTTGCGACTAATCCCTCTCCATCTTCCAATATGCGGGCATTTGTCGCCTGTTTTGCTGCTGTATAGAAAGGATCCCAAATCGCCCAAGCATCTACACTACCTTGCTCGAAGGCAGCCCTGGCATCGGCAGGAGGCAAAAACACTGTTTCCACCTCTTCATATTTAATATTTGCTGCTTCTAAAGCCTTGACTAGCAGGTAATGTACATTAGAACCCTTATTTAAAGCAATTTTTTTACCTTTAAGATCCTTTACTGTTTTGATGGTTGAGTCTTGATGGACTAAGATGCCTTCAGCTTTGGGGTTGGGTGTTTGATTGGCAATATATTTTAAGGGTACTCCAGCAGCTTGAGCAAATAAAGGAGGTGCTTCTCCCGTGTGTCCAAAGTCGATACTACCTGCATTAATAGCTTCTAATAGTTGAGGTCCTGCAGGAAAGAGAACCCACTGTACCGTAATACCTTGACTTTTGAAACGTTGTTCTAAATTTTCTCTGGCTTTAAGGATTGATAGTGTTCCAAACTTCTGATATCCAATCCGAATAACTCGATTTTCAACTTCGTCACCAGAATTACTTGTACCCACAGAAGAAGTAACTGGGGAAATGGCATTAGTTGAGTTGACAGAATCGCTAGGAATACAGGCTGTTAAAGTCGTACTTAATCCCAAACCTATTATAAGTAGAAGCGAACTAGGTCGAAGATAGAAGCAAAACGTAGGGAAATAACTTGAAATATTTTTGAAAAATAATGTTGAGCGAAAAACCACGATTTAACCCTCTTTTATTTGGAGAGTGGAAGTAGACTGTTTTATATTAAAACACAAATTAATCAAAAATGTATTTTATTTCATTTACAAATCACACAAGATCGAAATATAATTCAAAAAAGTTAAAAGTCAAAGCAATATGAATTTATGAGCAAAGCGAACTTAGCCAAGATCTCTAACGATTCTCCTAATCAAAATGACTTTACTCAGGTACGACTACAGATTTTCTTTCCTAATTACTACCAGCAACCTCTGTTATCACTCTTAACTAGTAATTGCGCTGTAGCTTTTAACGTTACTAAATCGAGACTAGACAGCGATTATGAATTTAGGGGGCAATTAGATCTTGAACTGCGAGGTACGATTCCACAAATTTGTTGTGGACTTGCTTATTTAGAATCTCTCGACCTCAAAATTATTGGTAAAGCCAATAGCGATCGCGATAGTTGGTATTACTAAAACCTGATAGTTGCATTTATATAATAAGCTCCTTCTAAATTATGAACCTTAGTCCACTTCCAACCAATCCTCAAGAAGATAATGTTGTCCAGACTACTAGCATTTTTCAACTGTTAAAATCAGATCTCCTCACGACTAAAAAACTCTCAAACCAAAACCTTTTAGAATTATTATTTTGCTCACCTGGATTGCAAGCATTATTTCTGCATCGGGGAGCTAATTGGCTTGAGGGTTTAAAAATTCCGCTTCTGCCTCGGTTCATTTCTGCCTTAAAACGTTTTATGACAGGAATTGAAATTCATCCTGGGGCTAAAATAGGTAAGGGTGTTTTGATTTGTCATGGTTCTGGAGTTGTAATCGGTGAAACAGCGATTATTGGCGATGGAAGTCTTATCTATCAAGATGTTACTTTGGGCGGAACTGGTAAAGAGGCAGGCAAACGTCATCCAACTCTTGGGAAAAATGTGATAGTTGAGCCTGGGGCTAAAGTTTTAGGCAACATTAAAATTGGTGATAATGTTCGTATCTGCGCAGGTGCAGTTGTACTGCGAAATGTTCCAGATAATAGTGTAGTTGCGGGTGTACCTGGAAGAATAATCTATTCAGACTGGAATCTTAATTCTCAATCTGAGCAAGAATTAAAAATAGATCGGCAAGCTCAAATTATCCAAAATTTATTCAAACGAATTAAGCTACTTGAAAATCAAGTGGAAAATTGGAAATCAAAATCTAATTGTTTGTCAGATGCCTGCATAGTAGATGTTCAAGCTAATCTCCACTCTGAATCGGATGATCTGATTGAAGAATTTTTAGAAGGTGCTGGAATTTAAGTAACTAAGCACAATTGCTAATAAAACTTGTATCCAGATTAATTGTCAGTGTTTTAGATAAATTAAGCGAAATAAAAAAATGTCTTCGTAGCTCATGTTTATTGCTGCTTCTGATTGGAAACAAATTATATTTAGACTGACGTTAGCACTAATAATTGGGTGTGTGATCGGTATTAATCGTCAGCAAGGAGGTAGACCTGCAGGGATGAGAACATTCATGTTAGTCTCTATGGGATCTGCTTTGTTTGTGATGATTCCTTTATTAGTAGAAGGAGAAAGTCCTTATGCAACAACCAATGCCTTAAGTCGGACTATTCAAGGAGTGACAACAGGAGTTGGTTTTCTGGGAGCGGGACTAATCTTACAGGAATCTTCTCCAAAATCCAAAATACCAAAAATTAAGGGTTTGACCACTGCAGCATCGATTTGGGTAGCTGCTGCATTAGGGGCAGCAATGGGCTGTGGTTTATGGCAAATAGGCTTATACGGGGCTTTTTTAACTGCGGTCGCAGTGACGGAAGCCACGGGATTTCACATCCCGTGGTCGCATCACTTTAATAACCTTGAGTGGCGAAAGAGCGGATGAGACGTTCCCACTTACTGCGGAAAAATCAATTTAAGAAAATGTCAACTTTGAGTCAAATAGATATTCATTCTAATCAAAAAAATAATCGGGAAAAACTATGATTAAAAAAGATTTTTTATTCCCCTCAACTTGCCGTTTCTGTCAGTTTTACCAGTTTAATGGAGGTCAAGGCAGAGGTAATTGTGGTCAACTAAATGTTGGCGTTTATGGTCATTGGCATTCCTGCCGTTTAGCTTTACCACCTTTTGCACCATCCTGGGAAAAAGCTAATCAGGAAATGATCTAATAATGATTACCATTGGATTATATAGAGGACAATAAAAGTTATAGGAGTGATAGACTCAATATATAGTAGTTATTACTCAACAGTAGAAAGGTCAAAGCTAATATCATCATCCCATCAGGGTATTAACCAGCACATAGGGTGTATCCTGCAATTTATCAGGATATTGATATTGCTATGTAAAATCACAACCAGAATTACACATTTCCAAATGGGGTTACTTGAGGATTTGAAACAAAATTTAATTGTATTTCAGGTTTTCGGTGATTTTAAATCATATTAAATATAGACAAAAAAACTTTTAAAGGAAATAAAAATATGGCACATTCATGTTGTGGTCCTGGCTATGCGTCTCCTCAAATAGCAATGCAAGCAGAACCAGAGAAAATTCTATACGCGATCGCACTTTATACTGGAACAGGAATCGAACAACCCGATTATTTAGCTACTATAGATGTTGATCCAAATTCCTCTACTTATTCTCAGATAATCCATCGTCTCCCTATGCCTTATATTGGGGATGAATTACATCATTTTGGTTGGAATGCCTGTAGTTCTTGTCATGGAGATAGCAGTAAATCTCGTAGATTTTTAGTTATACCAGGAATTCGTTCTAGTCGCATCTATATTTTGGACACAGCAGACCCCAAAGCCCCTAAAATTCATAAAATAATTGAGCCAGAAACTATCAAATCTAAGACTAATCTCAGTGCGCCCCACACTGTTCATTGTTTAGCCAATAGTGAAATTATGATTTCTATGTTGGGAGATAGTCAGGGTAATGCCCCAGGAGGCTTTTTGCTTCTAAATGATAATTTTGAAATTATCGGTAGATGGGAAGAAAATAACGACCTAAAATTTAACTATGATTTTTGGTATCAGCCTCGTCACAACGTTATGGTAAGCAGTGAGTGGGCTGCGCCTAAAACCTTTTATCCAGGCTTTGATTTAAATGATGTTCAAGCTGGTAATTATGGTCAACGATTACATTTTTGGGATTGGCAACAACAGAAAATTATTCAAACTACTGATTTAGGAGAAGAAGGTCTAATCCCCCTAGAAGTTCGTTTCCATCATAATCCTGATAGTATGCACGGATATGTTGGTGCTGCTTTGGCTAGTAATATTTGGCACTGGTACAAAAATGATACACAATGGCAAGTAGAAAAAGTTATTGATGTGCCTGCGGTTGAACTTGAAGGCTGGTCTTTTCCTGTTCCCTCTTTAATTACAGACATACTTATCTCCCTTGACGATCGCTATCTTTATTTTTCTAATTGGTTACACGGTGATATACGTCAGTATGACATTAGCGATCCTGCTCAACCTAAGCTGACAGGACAGGTTTGGTGTGGAGGATTATTAGGCAAAACAATTGAGGTTAAGGGACAGCAGCTATATGGAGGTCCACAAATGCTGCAACTAAGTCTAGATGGCAAACGTCTATATGTTACCAATTCACTTTTTAGCACTTGGGATAATCAGTTTTATCCAGATTTAGCTTCCAAAGGTTCTTATATGCTGCAAATTGATTGTAATCTTGAGGAGGGAGGACTGGAAATTAATCAAGATTTTTATATAGACTTTGGGAAAGAACCTAACGGAGCAGCCCGCGCCCATGAGATGCGCTATCCAGGCGGAGATTGCACATCCGATATTTGGCTCTAATCTTGAAAACAGATGAAATATGAAAACTTATCGCATTGAATTAATCAATCGAGATAATTTTACCCTAGAGATAACAGCAGATAAATATATTTTAGAAGGGATTGAACAGGCTGGATTATCCTTACCTGTAGGCTGCCGTTATGGAGCTTGTATTACCTGTGCTGCCAAATTAATTAAAGGCAAGGTAGATCAATCCCAAGCCATTTGTCTGAAACCAGAACAAATCAAAGCTGGATATGTTTTACTGTGTATTGCCAAAGCCCGCTCCTCTTGTACGTTTGAAGTTGGCTTGGAATCTCAAGCAGGTTTATATTTCAATCCTTTCCTTTGATTGCAGGGTAAGCAATTGCTGTGCTAATGTTTGAGCCTGTTGACGAATCTCAGCTACTGCAGTGGTTTCCCACAGGCAACCTTTTAGAGGTGAACCTAAAGTAAAGAGTAAATTGGATATTTCACCTGCACTATTAATGAGTGCGCCATTGGCAGCTACTTCTAAACCGAGATTAAGAGGATCTGGTTTAATTAGACCTGAATTGAGTAAATTGTTAACTAAAGGATGCTCTAGTTGCCGATAATTGGATTGTGAACCTGCACAATTAATAACTACTCCTACTGGTAAATTCAAAATATCTTTACTACATCGCTGGCGAATTGAGACATTTACCCCCTGACTATTCTCGTTATAGGCTTGAATACGCCCTGCTATTAAATGTAATTGTCCTGCTGCCATTTTAAGATCAAGACGTTGATGAATAACACTAGAGACTCGATGACGATGAATTTCCCAATAAGATCGAAGATGACGTAAAAATCTTTGTTTTTCAGCGATCGCTAGAGATTGCCAGATTACTTGAGTATGGGGACGAAGTGAATTGATTACAGATTGCCAGTTGCTTCCTTCTATTTGGGCAGTAGCTATTTCTTGTCTAATTTGACGCATTAGAGAACTAATTTTTGTCGGTAAGGCTTGGGACTCGAACAAAAATGGATAAGGAGTTGTTGAGGTATGGGCTTGAGGAAATAAACCATGACGCGAAACAACATAAATTTGACCTCGATGTTTTTGTTCTTCTAATGCCAAGATCGCATCTATAGCACTTAATCCCGAACCAATAATCAAAATCCCTTGATCAGCAGGTATGGCAGCTAATCGAGATGGTGTAGACCAAAAGCGAAAGTAACGATTACTTTGATAAAAAGCAGGATCGGCGACTTGAGGATCTGCTGGTGGAAAATTTCCCCAAGCCAAGACAACTTGGTCAGCTTCAATACTTTTACCATTATTAAAGTAAATAGTAGCCTGTTGGGCATCTGTTTTTAGAGCGATCGCATTACAAGTTAATCTCTCTAAATTAACACCTATCGCCCCTGCTTCTGCTTTGGCTAAAATTGAACGAATATACTCACCGTAAACTTTTCTAGATACAAAATCATCTTTGCTGATACCTGATTCTCGCGTTTGCAACCAATCCCAAAAATGATCTTGCTCTTTGGCAAAAGCACTCATCTTACCAGTGGGAACATTTAGCAGATGACCATCCCAATTAGTACTGTAAGCAATTCCCTCCCCAACTAAAGGACGACTTTCGATTAACTTAATTTGAAGATTAGAGACGGCGTTTTTAAGTAGATGTACCGCCACCATCGACCCACTAAAACCTCCACCTATAATTGCAATGGTTTTTTTCTTTGAGGGAAATCCCTTACTTTGAGCGGGGTTATCAATTAGTCTTTTTTGATTGTTGGCTGTAACATTAGAAAATTGCCATTGTTTCTGGGTTAAATCATAGACTTTCATCTGTTGTAATGGTTTTACATAGACATTAAGAGTAATGAGATTTTGGTTAGAAGTATTAGCAAGTTGATGAATTTGAGCGTAATCTACTCCCACTAATTCATTTGCTTGTAGATCTTTTTCTTCCTCCAGTAGGGGAAAAAATTTATTGTTGAGAATATAAGTTCTAGAAGTAAGCGTCCCTCGATATACACGCGTTACATTCAAACAATCACCATGATCATGAATTGGACTTGATTGTCCTGGCTGCCAACAAACTACAATAATCTCACAGTTAGAATCACGATAGAGAATTTGACGTTGATAATTTTCGCATCTAAAGCAAATATAATCCTCAATTGCCAGATCTCTTAAATCTAGTCTCGCTACCCAGTCTTGTAATTGAGTTAATTTAAGATCCTTTGTAGCAACTTTCTCAAGCTCCATAATTAAGTCCTTGAGATTTAATATTGTAAGATTTTGCATATATTCACCACAGTAACTTTTAATTTATTTTCAACTGTATTGTATTCGCATTTAAATACAATTGCCCAGATGCTAATTGCTACAAAAGATACAAAAATCAGACAAAATGATTAAAAGTCCATAATTAAGCAAGTCGAAAAGACTATAAATTAATTTCTTACGGATAAAATAAGATAATAAGCATGAGATCTAAACCCCTACCCTGGTTTTGGTAACGTTAATGACCATCAGGAGGCTTGATTTAAGCTAGTTTCAAAATATATTATCTTTAAAATTAATCTAGGAAAATTTATGACAGCAACATTTTGTGAATATAAGGCAGGACTAGAAGGTATACCTGTTACAAAATCTAGTATTAGTTTTGTTGACGGTCAACAAGGTATTTTAGAATATCGCGGAATTGCCATAGAAGAATTAGCAAAACACGGTAGCTTTCTAGAAACTGCATATTTACTTATCTGGGGAGAGTTGCCTAACGAGCAACAATTACTAGAATTTGAAACAGATATTATAAATCATCGTCGAATTAAATATCGTATTCGGGACATGATGAAATGTTGTCCTGAAACTGGACATCCTATGGATGCTCTTCAAACATCCGCAGCAGCGTTAGGGTTATTTTACTCCCGTCGTGCCTTAGATGACCCAGAATATATTAGAAAAGCAGTAGTAAGAATTTTAGCGAAAATACCTACTATGGTAGCTGCCTTTCATCAAATGCGTCGGGGTAATGATGCAGTAAAACCCAACGATAATCTAGATTATGCTGCAAATTTTTTGTATATGCTGACGGAGAGAAAACCCCATCCCCTAGAAGCTCAAATCTTTGATGTATGTTTAACTCTTCATGCAGAACACACCATTAATGCCTCAACTTTCTCGGCAATGGTAACAGCTTCAACTTTAACCGATCCTTATGCAGTAGTAGCTTCGGCGGTGGGAACTTTAGCAGGACCCCTTCACGGAGGCGCAAACGAAGAAGTGTTAACTATGCTTGAGGAAATTGGTTCTGTTGGTAATGTTCAGTCCTATGTAGATAATCTTATTGCCAATAAACAAAAAATTATGGGTTTTGGGCATCGAGTTTATAAAGTTAAAGATCCTAGAGCCACTATCTTACAGCAGTTGGCAGAACAATTATTTAATGAAACAGGACATGACCTTTATTATGATGTCGCTTTGGAATTAGAAAAAGTCATAGAAGCAAAATTAGGACATAAGGGGATTTATCCCAATGTCGATTTTTACTCTGGATTAGTATATCGCAAATTAGGTATTCCGAGTGATTTATTCACTCCCATTTTTGCGATCGCTCGTGTGGCAGGTTGGTTAGCCCATTGGAAAGAACAAATCGCTGTTAATCGTATCTTCCGTCCCACGCAGATTTATACAGGGGAGCGCAATGCTACTTATATTCCTATGACACAAAGATAAATTTAAATACTTGCACTAGTTATAGTTAAACGTTCCAATATAGTCTGGGTAATAATTTTTGTAAATCAAGATGTCCAAAATCATGACAAATAAAATAAATTATGCGATACCCGAAAAACGACTATAACCAAAACGCGCAACTTTACCGTTTTTATCGACTATGCAAGTACCTTTTTTAGGTAAGCTGTCATTGTTTATTACAATTTTCGCCTTACCACAATTAATGACCACAACCTCAACCCCTCAAGCATTTCTCTGTTCTAGCGTTCTTGCAGCAGATACCAGTACTTTAGGGGATGCAGGAGATAGTGGTGAAGAAGGAGTAAAAGGCAACAATGGTCGTAATAGTGACAATTTGACCATATTTGCCGATGGCTCACCCATGACTTTAGACTTGACTGGGGGCAATGGTAGCCCAGGGCAACAGGGAGTTAAAGGTTATGATGCTCTTTGTGATCAACCTTCAGAACCAGTTAACAACAATCTTAAAGGTGCTGACGGTGGTAACGGCGGTGATGGTGGTGATGGTGGTATTGGTGGCAACGGTGGAGCTTTAACCGTTTATACTACCAACAAGGAAGACCTCAAACAAATTTATGTAATTGCTGCTGGCGGTGAAGGTGGGATGCCAGGCAAAGGAGGAGAGGGAGGAGAAGGTTGCAAATGCGATCGCCCTTACTGGAATGAAAAAACTTGCTTTGGCGAACCTGGAAGTTCTAATTATAGCTGTACCACCGAAGAATTTCAGTGCAGTGATGGATATGTAGGTAGGAAGGGGCGCAGTGGCAGAAAAGGGAGAGATGGTAAGCTGGGTAATCTGACTTTGATTAATTTGGATAAGTCATTAGAGCCTGATTCTCCTGAAGTTACTGCTCCTATTAGTGAGTTACAAGGTCGAGGTTTTACTTTATCAAGAAATATTTGGCAGAGTAAAAACAATGCTTCAGCTTTATTTGCTCCAGGCTCAGTTATTGCTAATCAATATAAGGAATTGGTAGCACGTCACGAACATACTGTCTTGGTAGTTTGGGAAGCACCCCAGCCAGTAGAGAATTTTAATGATCAACAAATCACCTTAAGTTTAAAAGGCGAAAATGATGCCAATGTGTTCTTACCTGATGATCTATGGTTGGAAAGTAAAACAGTAAAACAAGGTAAATTAACCCAATTATTTGTCTTTAATGCTGTTCCTAAAAAAGAGGTAGATGATTTAGTGATCGATGGTTTATTTGGACAAGGAGCAGGTTTACAATTAGATATCTTTGATGAAGCGGAGAAGTCTAATTTAATTGCTACCAACTTTTCAATCGATTATCGAGTAGGTGAAAAGTCGGAAGAAAAAAATATTTTTGGTGGTAGTAAAACTATCTATAAAACCAAATATGAAGGAGCAATTCCCCCCGAAGCGATCGCCAGAAACGGCAACTTATTTACTTTGCAACTAGGTAAGTTACCTATTCCCCCCGAATATCTCCAGCCAGACTTAGAGGTAGAAATAGAAGTAGTTGCTAAAAGATCTCTTGGGGACAATTCCCAAATGAAAACTTTATCTACCCGCACTACTATTGAAAATCCTAATTCTCAGTCGGCAAAATAACCGCAGTATCTTTAAACTACGATACTAATTACTTTAATTGCTGTTTATAGTTTCAATAGCCACCTGAATAGCTCTTTTTACCGCCGTATCTTTATCAGCGACTAATATATTCTCAGATTCAGTGCGTTGTGCTATAACTGCACTCAAAGCAGCAGCAGTAAAACCATAAACTCCCGCCATCTTAAAAAGCGTGCCTGTTTCCATTTCGTAGTTTAAAATATTAAGCTGACGATAACTATCAGTAATCCCTAATAGCCAGGGTTGTAGATGAGAATTGGCAGAAGATTCGGTTCTTTCTTGTCCTTCATAAAAGGTATCTACCGAAGCAGTAATACCCAAATGGCAAGGAATATCCAAACGACGAGCAGTTTCCATCAAAGCCACCGTTAGATAGGGATCAGCCACCGCAGGATATTCCACTGGAGCTATATCTAAAGCTGCTCCTTGACGACATAGGGCTGCTTGAGAGACAACAATACTACCTACAAGCACCGTAGGCTGAATTGAACCACAAGTACCGATCCGAATAAACTGCTTAATTCCTACCTGCACCAACTCATTTACTACAATACTTAAAGAAGACGCGCCCATGCCACTAGTAGCGACTAAAATAGGTTTGCCAGTAGCTAGAAAACCTAAATAACTATGAAGTCCTCGATATTCTGAAAGCAGTTGGACATTGTTTAAATAAGTATGGGCGATATAGTGCGATCGCTCTGGCTCTCCAGATAATAGTACGGTTTGGGGCGCACCAACTCCGAGATCTGACTGGCTAAACCCAATATGATGAAGTTTCATCTTGAAAATCTGATTTTAAACTTAAGACTATTAGGTACTAATAAATAAAGTAGACAAATGTTAGATTAGCACTTATTTATCCCTCACCCATTACTATTGACTGATACTGAACGATGGTAACTCTCGAAAAATTTTCCGCAATTATCTCCAGTTGTAAAAATAGTACAGTCGGCAAACATTTACCAACCGCGCTGTACGTTCATACTGCTGCTTTATCTCATCTTGAGCCTCTGCTGCAAGACTATGAGCGTCTGGCTAGAAGTTTGGTTAATAGTAATGAGCCTGCAACAATTGTTAAATTTGCCACTGATCAACCAAAAGTTTCATATTTATATTACCCTGATTTTGATCGCGACCCTCATCCGCAGTTACATCAAAGTATCGTGGTTGATTTAATAGATCAGCAAGTTTCTGTCAGACATTATTATAATTCTCAAAACCCCCCTATTCTCCATCGCAAAGAAACCTTTGTCACTAAAGATTATCCTCTCTATGAAACCTTCGCTCAATTAACAACAGTTGAAGTAGCATTAGGATTATTAGATAACTCTCGCCATATAGGTACACTACAAGAATGGACACGCTGGTTATCACAACAGGGTATATCTTTAGTAGATCACCACCTAGTTTGTCCCCTAGATTCTCCTATGGCACTTAAACAAAATATTGTGATAGAAAGACACCGAGCAGCAATTAAACGCCTTGAATTATCTCGTCCGATTAAAGTTGCTATTGATGCGAATTTATTTGAGGAAGGTACAACATTTTTTGATTATGGATGCGGTCATGGAGAAGATCTAGAACGCCTAGAAGAACTTGGGTACACTTGTTATGGTTGGGATCCTTTTTATCGTGCTGATGCACCCTTGGTAGCTGCCGATATCGTTAATCTTGGTTATATTATTAACGTTATTGAAGATATAGTTGAACGTCGAGAGGCTTTAATTAAGGCTTGGGAATTAACTCGTAAAGTATTAATTGTCTCTGCACAAGTATTAGTAGACGATCGCCGTCGTGGTTTAATTGCCTATGGAGATGGAATTGTAACCAATCGTAATACGTTTCAAAAATATTATGAGCAAGAAGAGTTAAAGTTATATATCGAACAGGTACTTGGTAATGAATCGATTCCTGCGGGGTTAGGAATATATCTAATCTTTCGGGATGAAGTAGCAGCAGAATCTTTCCGCGCTTCTCGTTTATATTCTCGTTTAAGTACACCCAGAATTCAAACCAAAGTTAGGAATTTTGAAGATTATCGTCAATTACTAACTCCGTTGATGGATTTTTATACACAAAGGGGGCGTTTACCAGTTAAAGGCGAATTAAAATCAGAAAATGCTATTAAAGAGGAATTTCGCAGCTATCAAAGGGCGTTTAAATTAGTTCAACTAGCTACGGATGCTAATGAGTGGGAAGCGATCGCCGAAAAACGTCGTCAAGATCTTTTAGTTTATTTGGCTTTAGGTAAATTTAGTGGTCGTCCTACTGTTAGAAAACTCGCCCCTGAAGTTAAAGCAGATGTTAAGGCTTTGTTTGGTAATTATAAACAAGCTTGTATGATTGCAGATATGTTATTAGTAAATGTTGGCGATCTTGATAAAATTGCTAATCTCTGCAAAGCTAGTAAAATCGGTAAACAACTTAATGATGCCCTAGCTGTTCATATTAGTGCGTTAGAAAAACTACCTCCCTTATTAAGATTATATGAGGGTTGTGCTAGTCGTAATTTTTATCGTTTAGAAAATGCCAATATTATTAAGCTTTATTATAATAAGCCCAAAATAACCTATTTAGTTTATCCTGAATTTGACACCCAAGCTCACCCCACTTTACAAGCAACTTTAGAGGTTGATTTACATAATTTATCTGTTACCTATCACGATATTTCTGATGAGACTAATCCTTTAATTTTGCATCAAAAAGATGCTTTAGTTGCTCCTGATTATCCGAGTTATGAAAAGTTTGTTCGTCTTACTCAAATAGAACAAAAATCAGGTTTATTGGAAAATCAAGAAGCTATTCGTCGTTTGCACGGTTGGTTGCGTTGTTTGAGGGAACATGAAGTAAAAATTGAAGGACATCAATTAAGTACTGGTATGAAATAATGCTGTCAAAGGTGGAATT
Organism: Chondrocystis sp. NIES-4102; assembly: GCA_002368355.1. NCBI lineage: Bacteria > Bacillati > Cyanobacteriota > Cyanophyceae > Chroococcales > Chroococcaceae > Chondrocystis > Chondrocystis sp. NIES-4102. The sequence continues at coordinate 1,446,561 of AP018281.1, forward strand.
ATTTGCTAGAGAAATTTATCTTCTGTTATTAATTCCAGTGATTTTAATATTTAAGCTAGTCTAACTAATAAAATATCTAATCAATCACAACAATTATCTGGCATAAAAGAAAATTACTAAAGCGTTAATCCTAACTTAATTAACATTTAATTTATCCATACTTAGATAAGTATATAGTCAGCTTGGGGTAATCAAAACCCAGTAAAACTATAGATATCTCAATAAAATAAATCCTATTAAACTTATCTAGGGGTGGTTATGTTATTGTTAAAAAAACTTAGAAAAAAAACACTAACATTTCTGAGTATTGCCTTTTTTGTACTGACTTTTGTCTTTTATCCTGCTCTTTTACATCCAAACTCAACATTAAAAATAATTGCATCAGAGATTAATATAGCTCAGAAATCAGAGCAATTTACTCAATTAAACATTGCCCAAGCCAGTGCAACTGCAAAAAGCAGCCAATCAACACAACAAGAAGAAAAAGTGATTGATTTTTTTCAAATGGCAATGGGTGCTTTAGCTGGGTTAGTACTCTTTATCTTTGGAGTTACTCGTCTGTCTGAAGGTTTAGAAGACTTGGGGACAGAGAGAATGAAGAGTTTTTTAAGCAAATGTACTACTAACCGTTTGGCTGGAATTCTAACGGGAGCAGTTGCCACAACTTTCTTAGAATCTTCCTCCGTCACCATTATTATGGTTATCGCTATGGTTAGTGCAGGGGTTTTAACTTTCGTACAGTCCCTCGGCGTTGTCTTAGGCTCAAATATTGGTACAGCAGTTGGGGCGCAAATAATTTCCCTCAATATTGAATTATATGTTCCCCTGTTAATGTTTGCTGGACTATTAATGTTATTTTTAGGTAAAACCAAGAGGCAAAAAACCCTTGGGATCATTCTTCTGGGATTTGGCTTGATGTTTTATGGGCTAGAAGCCATTGACGAAGCGATGAAGCCCTTTAGAGACTATCAACCCTTCATTAGCTTAATGAAACGATTAGGTGATAATCCAGTGCTAGGGGCATTAGTAGGAGCGATTTTTACCATTATCATTCAATCATCTTCGGCGACTGTGGCGATCGTAATTACCTTAGCAAGTTCTGGTTTAATTGCTTTACCTGCGGGTATTGCCATAATGTTGGGTGCAGAAGTGGGTACTTGCGCCGATACCCTATTGGCTACTATTGGTCGAGGTAGTGCAGCTTTACGCACAGGTGTTTTTCACCTCTTATTTAACTTAATCAGTGCTGCTTTAGGAATTGTCTTTGCTCCTCAATTAGTCCAATTAGCTCAAGCAATTTCGGGGGATGGAGGAGTGGGACGACAAGTTGCCAATGCTCAAATGCTATTTAATATTTTGGGTGTTGTTTTAGTAATTGGTTTTTTACCTGCCGTAGCGCGGATCTTAACCCGTCTTATACCTGATAAGCAAGCTGACTTAGAACGAAGACAAAGACAAGAGGAAAAGCACAAGCAGAAGGAAACCGTAGGTATTTAATCGAGATATATCTTCTGTTGACTATTTAACTTATAATTGCTGTGAGCTAAAAAATATCCCTTGAGTTATCTCCTATGGAATCTGAAGCTCAACGCCAGGGGTTAGAAATTAGTAAATCTAAACTAGCAGAACTACAACCTTTAGCAGGTAGAAATCCGATGTTAGCTAAAAAAATTATCAAAAACGAAGCCCTCGGACTAAGGACGTGGTGATTGTGCCAATTATCATCGCTGCATTATTTAGTTTTGCTGTAGTTAGGTTTATGGGGATGGGTATAAGGAGTAAAGGGCTTTATATTACATTACTGGCGGTGTTTGTTTGGTGTGTGCGATGGCATTGAAATAGTTAGGGAATGTTAGAGAAGGGAGGAAGAGGTTAGTACAGTAGAAAAAATTATTCTCTTACACTTAGCTGTAATAGAGCAATTTGCTTACTAATACATTCGATTCCTAAAATTAGCGATCGCATCAGTTCGGAATCTTGATGATAGTTAGCTGGTACTAAATTAGTTATTTGCTGACTATTAGTTATCTCGTCGCGATGATCCCACTCTTTTGCAGTCGAGTCATCTTTAAAGATACCGAGAGCGATACCGCCATATTGATTGATTACTGTAAAACAGGGAATATCCGATGTACCATCACCGACATAAATCACTTGGTTAATAGGAACGTGCAATTCTTTAATTGGAATATCGCGGTAGTTGTACATCAAATCTTGCTGATTATTTTTATCGATACCAATAGAAAGATAATATAAATAATGAGTTTTTTCTGTATGGCTCATTAGCTGTTTGAGAAATTGAATTTCTCCTTTCTCATCATAAGCCAATTCGCAACCCCACATTCGAGTAAAGTATTTGGCAATAGAAGTATTACGAGCAATATCGACAAAGCCACCGCTAATTAAATAGAACTCCACTTCTACTTCTGGAACTATTTCTACCGCTCGTTTTCTCAAGCACTCAAACATAGAAGTTACTCCTTCAATCATGTGCAATTTTTTACCTAAATTAGCTAATCTTTCATAAGTAATTTTGTCTTTTTCCTCTCTATTTAAAGACTCTTGAATTAAACAATAAGTTCTAGCTAAATACTTGTGCCAACCTTGTTCTACTAAAGGATCAACCCTCTCTCGCTCAAAAACTTGAACATCAAGCTGACAATCTTCTAATAAAATTTTAAAGCTATCTTCTGAAATTAAAGTCTCATCAAAATCGAAAACAACTGCAATACGATTGGAAAGTGGTTTAGTGGCGTAGCTCATAGATTGAATAGTTCTCTATTGTCGATCTAATTGTTGTTTATTTTACAATCTCTCATGCTCCCTTCTTCTTGGCATCGCTGCTTATGCTTTTGTCAATGCCAGCAATACCAATGTTATAGTCACTGAAGAACCAACCTAGCCCAAATGGTCACACCATTATTCCTACTCTCAATGAATTATCAGATCTTAAGGTATAAGAAGGTACTAGAATTAATGTCGGCAATATCAAATGAGATCGCACCTCCGAAAAAGCCAACCTAGAAGCTAAAAAACAGCGATTAGTAGACTCGATCAACAAAGCTAAATTATCCCTGGGGGAATTAAAACCCGTCCCAGTACCTAAGTTTCAAACAGAACTAGTCAACCTCAGACAAGCTCAGTTTAATTTAGATGCCATTGTGAAACAGATAAATAATTTCGATAATAATTTCTACCATATAAAACCCTTGGCACGTTCAAGTATTTGAATCTGAAAAAGTACAACAGTTAGCCGACTGGAAACTCAGAGAGCATCGCTACATAAATTAATGGGACTTACACCATCAGATATCAAGGTAATTGTCTTTTTTTTAGCAGACCAGTCTCGATTTAATATCTAATACTAAGGGTGGGAAAATAACGAAAGACTTAGAATATCTTTTAGTTTCGCGCCTATATAGATATTTAAGCCTTTTCATTAAACTTAATAAATATTTTTTTTGATCTTTCCAGCTAATGCTTGGCAATTGGTATTAGCTAGTGGATGATTGTTTTTTAATAGTCCAAAAAGGAAAATTTTGACTAGGATTAATTACAACACCGTTAATCGTATTTTGAGCAAAAGCATAATCTTTAGTTTGCCATAAAGGGACATAGGGGACATCTTGAGCTACTAGTTCTTGTAATTGAGTAAAGATAGATTGACGTTTACTAGCATCTTGTTCTCGTCGTGATTGTTCGATTAATTGATTAGCGCGATCGCTATAGTAAAAAGAACCTCGACTTTGAGCAACACCTTCTTCACAACCAAGACTAGATGAACCTTTAGCACAACTTAAAAAGGGTTGAATATAGTTATCTGCATCAAGAAAATCAGGATACCAATCTGCCAATGCAGCAGGATATATTCCCTGACTTAAATTACCAAAAAAGGAAGCAGATTCAACGCTATTAGGAATAAATTGAATCATTCCTCCTAATGCTTGTTCAGCATAGGCTTTGATCGTATCAGCTACAATACCACGGGTAATTGAACCTGAAGGATGCCAAATTTCGATAATAGCGGGATTTTCAACTGAATACCCAGCTTTGGTTAATAATTCTTTAGCTCTATCTGTATTAGCGTCACCATACAATTCTTCAAAAGTGGGTTTATAGCTACTAAAAGCGGTAGGAATAAGACTATAAAGTGGTTCTGCTTGACCTTTTAATACTCTTTCATTAATTAAAGCTCGATTAATAATTGAAGCTACCGCCTGACGTACCTCTAGTTGATTTAGGGGTTCTTGCTGTAAATTAAGCACTAGATAATTAACTACTGTTCCTGATCCTTCTATTACCTGCCATTTATCCCCTGCATTATTGATTAAAGTCTCAATTTGCTGTGGATCAAGGGACTGATAAGCTACTTCTATTTCTCCTGTCTTAAAACTATTAAATAAGTTAGCAGAATTACCTGTATAAACCTGGATGTTAATACCTTTATTAGCTGGCTTCTCCCCCCAGTATTGATCATTAATATCTAAACTAATAGAATCACTCTTAAACTGCGCTAACTTATATTTACCAGTACCTACTAAAATATTAGGGTTAAATTGTCCAGCCCCCAAGGTATAAGCCTGGGGAGAAACAGCACAAGCACCAGGAAAAGCAAGTAAAGCCTCCAAGGCTGCAAATGGTTGAGAGAGAGTAATTTTTAATTCATATTCTCCTGTGGCTTCGATCTTATTAATTACATCTGCTAGTAAAAAAGAAGGTTTCCCACCATTTTCTATAAAGCGTTGTAAGGAAAAGACCATAGCTTTAGCATTAAAAGCAGTCCCATCATGAAATACTACCCCCTGCCGTACAGGAATAGTATAGATTAAGCCATCTGCGCTAATTTTAGGCATTGCTGTTGCCAGCAAGGGTTTAATTTCGGTTGTTCCAACTGCATAGGTATAAAGACTTTCCCCGACGTTATAAACAATGTTTAAACCTGCTAATTCATAATTATCCGCAGGATCGAGGGTGCGAGGTTTGAGGGTAGTTCCTACGGAAATTCGATGATTATCTGTAGTATTAGTAGTTTTTGGTTGAGTTTGATTGCTATTACATCCTACAACTAAAGTAAAACAAACTAAAAATAGGATGATATATTTACTTATTTGGCGTAATTGTTGCCCTAGGTGAAAAAAATTCTTGCTACTACTCATTGCCCAGTAAGATGATTCCAAAGTCTATTTCGCATCATAAAGGGTAATTGATCAGATTACTTTTGTGGCAAGATAAACTGTAAAACTTAACCTAATTGATTTAAATTCTTTCCAAGAGCGATCGCGCTGTCTTGGTTTTTTCAATTTCTCGCTTCAATATTAATGTCTTAGTCTCGATCCTACCTTCATGGGTATTAAGACTCTAAGACTAAAACATTATTTAATGTAGCCAAACATGACAATTATCCTTTAATTTCTGCTTGAAAAGCATCCTTATTTTCAAAAATCTCAAACGCTTTATCTAACTGCGTTAATTCAAACATAATACGTACAGAAGGAGCTAAAGAGCAAATACCAAATCTGCGTCCCAAACTTTCTGATAAACGAAAAGCTTTAATCAAAGCCATTAAGCCTGCACTATCCATAAATTCCACCGCTTCCATATCGACTAATAAAGCGGAATCTACAGAAGATTTTACTTCAGTACTTAAACTTTCTAGAAATTCCGAGGCATTAGCTGCACTAACAAATCCTTCAGGTCGGAAAGTCTTAAACTCGGTACGTAGTTTTGTGCTACTCATTTTTATTGTTTCTCACTCTAGATATTACTTAAAAAATTTACTTTTATGTCCCCAGAATAATCGGTAAATTCACGATTATCTACTATTACAGACCTAACTTTACAAAATCTTGATAAGAAGATGAAGTATTGCTAAATTTTGTTCCTAATGGTGTTTAAAATTAACTAGATTTAATGAGAAAACACACTTCTCTTAATTTGTCTTCTACACCTAAAACCATTTGTTAATTATTACCGATAATCAACACTATACTTTTATAATCAATTTTTAGCTCTTCTATATCAGGGAGATTACTGATCTTTAAATAAAACATCCGTATAAATCTGGTTATTGGTTGTCTTTAACATCGATTTATTATGGTTTAAGTTTCGTAAATAGTTGGTATTATAATTTACTGAATTTTAAAATAGTTACTTGCTTATCTTTAAATTTTATAGTAAATAAGGCTATTACATAAAAGTAAAAAACTAGAGGAAAATTATAACTATAAGCCAAATCATTAATTTAAGTAAATTTTACAATTCTTTATTGTAATATAACTATAGTATTCATATATTTAAAACTTATCTAGATTTGCTTGCCAAACTTGTTGAATAAATTCACTTAAATATTTTTGAGTAGGTATTTTAGAAGTAGATAATTCATGCGCATTATTAAATTCAGCCAAAAATTCAACTACTTCCATATCTAAAGCGGGTCTAAACAAGCTAATTGGCCACAACAAATCAGAACCCGAACTGACATTGATTACTTGTCGAGAATCTTGAGACTGATTATTCTCATAATTTGTTGTGACTATACATACGGGTCTAAACCAACATAATTTTCTTTGAGGAAGCAATTGAATTACTTCACCGTAAAGGCAAGTATCTTGATGTGCCAAACAAAGAATTTGATTCACCTCAAAGTGTAAATCTGATTTACTGGAAACAATTTTATCCATACACAGTTTCTCAAGGAATAGTTAACAGACAATTAAGTTCTATATTTCTAATTCCTTATTTTAAAACTTTCGTCATGACCCAATGTGATGCGAGGCTGACTAAGAAATATATCCCAATTCTTCTAATTTACTATATATTTTAGCAACACTTTCGTCTAATTCTTCAACATCAGTACGACATTCAACTTCAGGATTAGTAGGTGGCTCATAAGGATCATCAATACCAGTAAACTGTTTGATTTCTCCTGCTCTTACTTTTTTATATAATCCTTTAACATCCCTTTCTTCACATACAGATATAGGAGCATTGACAAAAACTTCTACAAATTCTGATATATTGGCTCGCATTTCCTCTCGAATAGAGCGGTATGGACTAATGACAGGGACTAAAACAATTATACCATTGCGTACCAGTAATTTAGCGACAAAGCCAATACGACGTATATTTGTATCTCTGTCTTCTTTAGAAAACCCTAAGTCTTTAGTTAAATTTTCCCTGATTTCGTCTCCATCTAAAACCTCTATTTGATATCCGTGGGATTTTAACTTTTCTGTCAGTGCTTCAGCAATAGTACTTTTGCCTGCACCACTAAATCCTGTAAACCAAACAGCAACTCCACGTTGATTCATATTTCGTTAATATTCCTTAATGTTTTTTTATGCCTCTCAGTATTTTACTTGCTTAATTTATTTTTTTAATTTTTATAACAGAATATCAATAAATAAATTATGGCTACAATAAAAGTTACTGTTATGGTAAAGCAATAATGAACCGCTCAGCTATTTTCCATTTAGCCATTCCCATTAACGATATAGTTCTTGCAAAAGAGTTTTATGCTGATAGCCTTGGTTGTCAAGTAGGAAGACAAAACAAGGTAGCAGTAATCTTTGATTTCTATGGTGTTCAGCTAGTTGGTCATCTTACCAATGAACCTTTGGTTAAGCAAGCAGGAATTTATCCTAGACACTTTGGCTTAATTTTACCTACTCAATCTGATTGGCAAGCAATATGCGATCGCGCTATCGAACAACAGCTTACTTTTTTTCAGCAACCTAAGTTACGTTTTCCTCAGCAAGTTTTGGAACATTACAGTTTTTTTCTTGCTGATCCTTTTGATAATTTGTTGGAATTTAAATATTACAGTAATCCAGTAGTGATTTTTGACGCTCAAGAATTTAATTCTATCGGGGAAACTGTTGTCTCAGATTCAGTTTTAGAAGAAGCTGAAAGAGGTTTTAATTAATAATTTTCTTCCCCTAATATTTTTAATTTATTTTTATCTTAACTATCTGTTAAAGTTTTGTATCCATCCTCTTATTTTGGTTGCTGATTATAATAGACACAATGGATTTTTACAGTTGTGTCATAGTTGATAATAATCAAGTTTATTTCTCTAGTTATAATTGATTTTTTAGTATGTAATATAAAACCTAGAACTACAAATAGAGTTTAATTGATCTAGAAAATATCATTAAATATAATAAATAGATTAATTTTAAAAGTTATCAACGGCATCAGCTTCTGGTCTAACTATTATTTACAATAGCTTGAAACCAATCCCAAACATAAAATAAGGCAATTTATGAAATTATAGCCAGCAAGCGAATAAGATTACATAATTTATTTGATCAAGACAACATAATATTTTTGCTTCGTTATTTAATATAAAATTTTAAATTACCAAATACAGATCAACGTGTTTTTAATCCTTGGGCTTAATATAATATCCAAATGATCACAATTAAATAAGCTTAAAACAAAACAATATAGACAGTAATTTTAGGGTAAAACTTAGGATGTAAGTAAGACAAAATTATAGATCAATTAACAAATACGAGGCAGTATATACCCAAGTAAAACAACATATATAAAAAATAAATCAACAATAACTAAATATCCCTCACTCAAATTTGACCCGTATAGGGTGAGGGAAGCCACGAGATGTAAAATACCGATCTGCGCCTCACAGCTATATAACTTATTTAGCACTATGCAAAACAATATTAATCGACTTTTGACAACCACCTAATTTAGTAAAAGCTCACAATGATTTCCAGATCAAAATAAAACAAATCGCCAAATAATAGAAAAAATTATAAAAATTACTGCTTGTAATCTTAATCACGAACCATATAATAGAAGTCAGACAAAAAATGTAACAAAAATCAACAAAACAAAATACTTACCCAGGTACAGAAAAAAAATATAGGAGAAAGTTAATGTTAAGACTAGAACATATTAGTAAAATTTACGCTACAGGGGAAGTTCTCAAAGATGTAACCTGGGAAGTTAAATCAGGAGAAAGAGTAGGTTTAGTTGGGGTAAATGGGGCTGGAAAATCTACACAATTAAGAATTATCAATGGCGAAATAGAAGCAACATCAGGAGAAATAATTCGCCCTGCTAATTTAAAAATCGCCTATTTAACTCAAGAATTTGAAGTAGAACCCACAAGAACAGTTTATGAAGAGTTTTGGACGGTTTTTACAGAAGCGAACTTGATTCAACAGCAGATGGGGCAAATACAGCAATCGATGGAAACAGCCCAACCTGAAGAATTAGAGAGGTTAATTGACAAACTAGATAAACTACAACGTAAATTTGAAGCCATAGATGGTTACAGTTTAGATGCTCAAATAGAAAAAATCCTACCAGAGATGGGGTTTACTAGTGAGGATGGCGATCGCCTTGTTAGTTCTTTTAGTGGTGGTTGGCAGATGCGGATGAGTTTGGGAAAAATATTGTTACAAGCACCTGACTTACTACTATTAGATGAGCCGACAAACCATTTAGATTTAGCAACGATTGAATGGTTAGAAAACTATTTACGGGGTATTAATACTCCTATGGTGATTATCTCCCACGATCGCGAATTTTTAGATCGTCTGTGTACCAAAATAGTAGAAACAGAAAGGGGTGTTGCCACAACTTATCTAGGTAATTATTCCGCTTATCTTCAACAAAAAGCCGAAATTCGTTTAGCTCAAGGAGCGACTTACGAGAGACAGCAGAAGGAAATAGCCAAGCAGCAAGAATTTATTGAAAAATTCAGAGCTAGTGCAACTCGTAGTACTCAAGCAAAAAGCCGAGAAAAACAATTAGATAAAGTAGAATTAGTCGAAGCACCAATTGCTAGCTTAAGAACCCTAAAATTCCGTTTCCCCCCATCTCCTAGAAGTGGTAGAGAAGTAGTTAAGATTGAAGATCTAGTTCACACTTTCAATAACGACATCCTGTTTTTAGGAGCAAATTTAACCATAGAAAGAGGCGATCGCATTGCTATTTTAGGCCCAAACGGCGCAGGAAAATCTACTCTTCTACGGATGATTATGGGGATGGAACAATTTGACGAGGGGAAGGTAGAATTAGGTAATCATAATGTTATCCCTGGTTATTTTGAGCAAAATCAAGCAGAAGCTTTAAACCTAGATAAAACTGTGATTGATACTATCCATGATGAAGTTCCAGAGTGGAAAAATGAAGAGGTTCGGACTTTATTAGGGCAATTTCTTTTCAGTGGTGAGACAGTTTTTAAACAAGTTGCAGCCCTCAGTGGTGGGGAGAAAGCCCGTTTAGCTTTAGCCAAAATGCTACTAACACCTGCTAACCTTTTGATTTTAGATGAGCCGACTAATCACTTAGATATCCCTGCTAAGGAAATGCTGGAATCCGCCTTAAAAGATTACGATGGTACAGTAGTAATTGTCTCTCACGATCGCTATTTTATTTCTCAAGTTGCCAACAAAATTGTCGAAATTCGCGATGGAGAATTAATTGCTTACAGTGGAGATTATCACTACTATTTAGATAAAATTGCCGAAGAAGCGGAAAAAGCGCGACAAAAAGCCGAACTAGAGCTTAAAGAAGCCAAACAAGCTGCTAAAAGAGCTAAACAAGCAGAAAAGAAGAAAAGTAAATCTAAATCTAAATAAGCAAACGCTTAATTTTATATATGGAATTGGAGCAACAACTAGCAGTATTAATTAGTGAAGCAGCAGATAATGGTATACCACCTGTAATAATTGAACAAGCGATCGCTCCAATTATCAAGTTATTTGCCCAACAACTAAAGCATTTAGAATATTATGTCCTACAAAATTTAGAATCAGACTGGGTATTAACTACTATTAGTAATTCCCAACTACAACAAGAAAAGCAAGTAATTTACGCTTTTGTATCGGTGCAGGATGCTGCTACTTTTCAAAGAAAAACTAATCCAGATTTGATTGCTGTGCCAATTTCTATTGTGCAGCTTTTGTTTCAATTGTTTTCTTTTGAGCAAGTCGATAGCATCATTTTTTTAGAGAATTCCCAAAACCTTAATCAAGCCAGTGAGGTAAAACGCAGTTATCTCGTCGAAGCAATTTCTCAGCAACTCCAACAATTAAATTCCCCTCCCAATAATCTTGCTTAAATTAATTGGTACTTTTTATTGAAGTTATAAGCTTTGTTTGCAAATTAATATTGATATTTATATCGAAACTAGATCTATTAGTCACTGATTCATCTATAGCTCGTTATAATGACACTTTGAACAGAGCTACCCTCAATACCGATTAAGCATTGAGATTTTAAGCCAGATATAAACAGTATCGCGACATTGTAAGATATATGTCTAACGCTCGTAATTTACACAATTTTTCCCAAGATTCTGGAGTAGATCTTTTACAGCAAGAATGGACACAATTTAATCGCTTTGATGTTGACGGAGAATATCCTTGTCCTGTTTGCCGTCATGGTAAAGTTTCCGAAATGCTGATGATGGAAACCTTTGCTTGTAATTTTTGCCAGCATATTTTTACGGCAAATTTTGAAAAGCAATTATTAAAAATGGCAGATAGTCAACTACCATTAACTTGGTACTGGAATGGTAAAACTTGGAAAGGAATTCAACGAGAGGGAGCAGAAGTAGGTTGGGCTTATTTGCTATTTGCCATAGGGTTTATCTGTATTCCTACATCCATTATCGGTTTAGGAACATACTTTTTCCCTCCCATAAGTGGTAGCTTCTTATCTTGGTTTCCTGTAGCTTGGACTATCCTAACTTTTTGTACTCATTTATTTTGCGTCATTTGGCTAATAATTGAATATTATCAGTTTCCAATTTTTCTTTATGTTAGAGCTTTGAGAAGAAAACTTTTACTCAGTGATAGATAGTCTAACAATTAAACTCATTAAAACTAGAAATTTGGCGTTGTGCTGCATAACTTCTATTGCATTCGATCAATAGTACGATATTGAATAGCTTCTGCCAGATGGTGACTTTGTAAATGGCGATCGCCTGCCAAATCGGCAATAGTTCGAGATACCTTTAATACCCTATCCATCGCTCTAGCAGACAAACCAAGTTTACGAATAGCTGTTTCTAATAGGTTTCGACTACCATCATCTAAAATACAAAACTCTCGTAAATGAAGCGATCGCATTTGGGCATTGCAGCTAACGTTTGCTACTCCTTGAAAACGTGCTTGTGCTAATTGACGTGCAGCGATCACCCTGGCTCGAACTATGGCAGATTCTTCACCTGTAGTCTGTCTTGTCATTTCTTCTGGTTTGAGGCGGTTAACTGCCACTTGCAGGTCAATACGATCCATTAATGGGCCAGATAGTTTGGAAAAATAGCTTTCCCTCTGCCTAGGGGAACAACTACAATGTTGAATGGAATCACCAAAATAACCACAGGGGCAAGGATTAGTACTAGCTATTAAAGTAAACTGAGCAGGAAATACTACGGATTGTCGGGTGCGAGAAATTGTGACCAGACCATCTTCTAAAGGCTGCCGTAAATATTCTAAAACAGTCCGCTTAAACTCAGTCAATTCGTCGAGAAACAGCACACCTTTATGAGCCAAGGAAATCTCTCCTGGACGAGGATAACTACCCCCACCAACCAATGATGGGCCAGAGGCAGAATGATGAGGGCTACGAAAGGGTCTAGATCTAATTAATCTACCCTGATCTTTTAATAACCCTGCTACCGAATGAATTTGTGAAACCTCTAAAGCTTCAGGAAAAGAGAGACTGGGTAATATCCCTGGTAAACGCTTGGCTAGCATAGTTTTGCCACTCCCTGGAGGTCCGACGAAGATCAAGTTATGTCCTCCTGCTGCTGCTATTTCTAAGGCTCGGCGAGCTTGAACTTGTCCTTTTACATCCCGAAGATTAGGTATCTGTTGCCAATCTTGTATATTATTATTCTCTGCTTCTGCCTCTACAGGTTGATATTTATTTGGGCAATTGAGAAAGTCCGCAACTTGTTTTAAACTACCAAATCCATATACTGCTAAATTTTTGACTACCGCAGCTTCTTGGGCATTACCCACGGGGACAATTAAACCTGCAATTCCCATTTTTTCAGCAGCAGCAGCAATAGGTAACACTCCTGATACAGATCTTAAAGATCCGTCAAGGGAAACTTCACCATAGAATAAATAATCTCCCAACAACTGCGGATCTACTTGCTCTGAGGCTGCTAAGATTCCTACGCTAATGGGTAAATCAAAACAAGGCCCTTCTTTACGTAGATCTGCGGGGGTAAGATTTATCACAATTTTACGCACAGGAAAAGCAAAACCAGCATTCTTTAGTGCAGCCTTCACCCTTTCTTTTGATTCTTGTATTGCCATATCGGGTAAACCGACAATAGTAATTTTCGGCAAACCTCCAGATACATCAACTTCAACCCCTACTTTAATAGCATCAATGCCAGCGATCGCAGCACTCCAAACCCTTGCTAACATGAATTAATATTAATTCACTATTTATTTTCTTCCCTAGCCTATTCTTGAACGAGCTAATTAGCTAACCGCAAATTTACTGGTATTTACTACTGACATATATAAATAAAAACTACACAAGTAATAGTATTATCTGTAGTTGTGTCAAAGGCTTTTAATTATCAGTTGATATTTTCTTGTGGCTTTCGGGAACAATATGACAATAATCTAATAATCTAATGTTAAGGTTATTGGCGTTGATTGATCAGCTTCTTTGGTTTTAGTTGATGGTGTTTGAATATGTTGTAACAATTTAAAAGATAATTAGTTGATGCTTAAATGTTTAATTATCCGATAACATTTTGATAGAGAAGTTAGTTGCTAATTATGAAGAAAGTTTAACTAAATACCTAAGACAAATACGACAAGACGATGGATAATTCCGAATCAGTTTACCATGTACTAGTAATTGATGATCCCTCCTTTGAAAGAGAGATACCACTTGATGCTGCCACTTATTCTATTGGTCGTCATTCTAGTAATGATATTGTTCTTTCCTGTCAAAAAACTTCCCGTAATCACGCCACACTTTTAAGAAGAACTGACGTTAAGACTAATAAATGTTCCTATTGGATATTAGATGGTGATCTACAGGGAAATAGAAGTCGTAATGGAATTTTTATTAATGGTAAAAAAAGTTTAGTACATGAATTAAAAGCAGGAGACGTTATTCAATTTAGTGGTGATGCCCATGCAAAATATAAAAATCATTATGGTGTAGATAAGGCAGTTAATAAATCGCCTATTCTCAATTCTAATGAATCACCATCGAATCTAGGGGTAAAAACAATTGATAAAGAAACAATCATTACTCCCAATTCAGAAATTGTTGTTAATAATCGTAGTAAATATCAAGAAAGTGGGCAATATAATTCTTTAGCAGATTTAAGTCCACACCCAATTATTGAAATAGATTTCTATGGCAATGTAACATATATAAATTCTGCTGGTTTAGCAAGTTTTAAAGATATACAATATCAAAAGCTTAATCATCCTTTATTGGATAATTTGATTGCTCAATATCATCAAGGTAGCGATAAAATAGTAGAGCGCGAAGTAACAATTGAAGATAAAACTTTTCAACAAACGGCTCATTATTTACCAGAAAAAATAGTAATTAGAAATTATATTATTGATATTACTCAACAAAAAACAATTGCTACTCAACTCGAACGGCAGATATTTTTATATAATCAAATTACTCAACAAATTTCTGAGGGTATTATTATCTTTGAATTGGCAACTAAACAAATAGTTGAAGTCAATTCTTCTTGTACCCACTGGCTCGGATATTCTGGTGATGAAATGCTTCAGATGAATATTTATGAGCTATTAAGTGAATCACAAAGGTTCGCTGCAATTTTACGCAAAATAGTTACAGAGAAAAATAGTTTTTGGGGAGAATATCCTTTAAGTCATAAAAACGGCAATATAGTTAATGCTAAAATAAAAATTGATTTAATTAATTTGCCTCATCAAGAAAGAATTTGTCTAGTTATTCATAATGTTCTAGAAGAACAAGAATCGCCCACAAACTCTTCAAAAGCAGTAGATTATCTCAGTCAAAGAAAAATATTTAAGCAACAATTAATAACAGCGATCGCTAATGCTAAAAGAAGTCAGAAATTGCTGGCAGTTATGTTTTGTCAGCTTGGTTTTTTACCTGATATTCGCCTTACCATTGGCACTGATAAAAGTAAAAAATTACTCTTAGCTCTTGGGGAAAGATTAAGCACTTGTTTACGGGGTGGAGATACTATAATTCCTTGGGAGGAAGATAAATTTGCCCTATTATTACCTCAAATTAGCGGTGCAGAAGAAGTAGCCAAGATTAATCAAAGAATTCAAAAGTCTATTGAGCAATCTTTCAAAATTGGCGATACTCAAGTTACTATTAGTAGTACTATTGGCATTGCTATTTATCCTCAAGATGGAGATGAGGAGGCAATTCTACTCGCTAGTGCTAATACTGCATCTATAAGAGCATCTCAAAATAAAACTAGTTATCAATTCTATGATGAATCGATGAATGCTCAATCTCTCGTTGCTTTGGAAATGGAGAGTCTGTTACAAAAAGCTATAGATCAACAGGAATTTAAACTTTATTATCAACCTCAAATTAACATAGATAGTGGTAAGCCAGAAGCCATAGAAGCTATATTACACTGGCAACATCCAGAATTAGGTGTAGTTACTTTCAAAAACTTTATTAAGTCGGCTGAACAATCTAAATTGATTTTGCCCATCGGCGAGTGGTTAATTCGTCAAGCCTGCAATCAAATTAAAGTATGGCAATCTGATGAACTTCCATCATTAAAGATTATTATAAGTTTGTCTTCGGTACAATTTCGACAAGCAAATATAGTTCAGACAATTGCAGCAATTTTAACTGAGATTGATATCGATGCTCACTTGTTGGAACTAGAAATTAGTGCCACTAGTTTAATGGAAAATATAGACTATAGCAGACATTTGTTAGAACAATTAAAGGAATTAGGAGTATGTATTGCTATTGATGGTTTTACGGCTGGATTTTCTAGTTTGGAATATCTTAAACAATTTTCTTTAGATACTTTAAAGATAGATCATTCTTTAATTGCACAGCTAACTGATGATCCTCAAAATATAGCCATTGTTACGGCTTTAATTCAATTAGGTAAAGGATTTAATTTAAGAGTGGTAGCAGAAGGAGTAGAGACTCAAGAACAATTTGAGATTTTACGTCGTTTAAACTGTCAACATATGCAAGGGGCTTGGTTTTCTAATCCTCTACAAGCAGAATCCGCAAGTAAACTATTGCAATTGAATTTTTTAGAACCAGCACAAGATAGTTAATTAAAATAAGTAAGGAGTATTTTAAATACTAAAAAACGACTATGACTGCAATAAGTCATAAATCGCCAGCACGCTTTTTAATTAGTTTAACTATTATGGAGATTATTGGGTGGAGAGGTTAGGACTAGTATAAAACAAACCTCCTTTAGGATTCTAGAGACATAATCTTAAAAAAACTAGTCTAATATACGAATACCTCTCCCGTGTCTTTTGCAAATCTAATAAGACTTCCCAATGAAGTTTCTTGTAAAGTTGAATTCGATATTAAAGTGTTCAAGAAGTTTCTTACTAATGTGTTAACTTAATATGGCACAACAACTTAAATTACTATTTAAACGCAGTAATAAACCAATATTGGCTAAAATTATGATGATTCTTAATGCTATTTGCTTCGGAACTATTGCATAATAACAAAGAATAACTCACCTTGTTTCTTTTACCTTTGTTTATTAACAAGCCGTTGTGTAGATTCCTAGCAGAAGGTACTGGCTAGAATCTGCTTTGGAAGAAGATTGGTGTGCTTCTTTAGTACCTGATAAATAAAATAACACTATTGTTTTTTATAGATCAAGATGTGTTTACTAATGTTTACAGATATCCATAAACTGTAATATTAGCTTCATTTAGATATACTATTTAAAATTTCTCAAAAAAGTTTATGTCCTCAACTATAGTCTCTAATTCAGTTAATACTAATCATTCCAAACCCTTATTAATTTTAGTTGATGGTCATTCTTTAGCCTTTCGTGCTTATCATGCTTTAAATGGTACTCGTCAAAGTCCATTAATGACTTCTACAGGAATTCCTACAAGTATTTGTTTAGGATTTATCAATTCACTGTTACAAGTATTAGCAACAGAATCACCTCAATTTATGGCGATCGCATTTGATTTAGGTGAGCCTACTTTCCGTCATCAAGCTGATGTAAACTATAAGAGCGATCGCGCAAAAACTCCTGACGATTTTATAATTGATATGCAGAATTTGCAGCAATTATTACAAGCATTTAATTTAACGATCGCAACTCAAGCAGGGTATGAAGCGGATGATGTTTTAGGTACTTTAGCCACCCAAGCAGTTGCAGCAGGTTATCGCGTTAAAATTATCACTGGCGATCGTGATTTGTTTCAATTAGTAGACGATCAAAAGGGGATTAGTGTTTTATATTTACACAATCAAATGTATAGGAAAACAGCCCAAAGTTATACAGAATTTGATCAAGCTGGGGTAACTAGTAAAATGGGAATAACTCCGACACAAATTGTTGATTATAAAGCCCTGTGTGGTGATAAATCTGATTGTATTCCTGGAGTTAAAGGGATTGGTGATAAGACAGCCGTAAAACTTTTAAATGACTACCAAACTTTAGAAGATATTTATCAAAATTTAGACAAGATTACAGGTGCAACTAAAAATAAATTAGAAACTGGGGAAGCTGAGGCAAAACATTCACAGTTTTTAGCACAAATAGATATTAATGTTCCCCTAAATATAGATTTAGCTAATTGCCAATTGGTAGGATTTGAAGAGGATACAGTCTTACCTTTATTAAAAAGATTAGAACTAAAAAAAATAATTAGTAATTTACCTCAATTACAGTTAAAACTTGGAGGAAAATCAGAAACCGATACTGATACTAAAAATAATAATAATAAATTAGAACAACAAGATCAATTATCTTTATTTAGCGATCATAATATTGACCAAAAGCAGCAAAAACCCAGCAAAAACAATAAGAATACAGAGAAATATCTCCCTCAACTTCAAACCCAAATAATTGATACAGAGGCAAAACTCAAACAGCTAGTTAAAACCTTAAAACAACACAAAGATCCTCAAAAACCTATAGCCTGGGATACAGAAACCACTTCTTTAGAAACCCATGTAGCCAAGTTAGTAGGAATTGGGTGTTGCTGGGGAAATAAAGATACAGATATCGCTTATATTCCCATAGCTCATACAGAAGGTGAACAGTTAGAACAACAAGTCATTCTTGAGACTTTAAAACCTATTTTAGAGAGTGAAACTTATCCTAAAGCATTTCAAAATACCAAATTTGATCGATTAGTTTTAGCTAATCAAGGAATTGAGTTAAAAGGGGTAGTTTTTGATACAATGCTGGCAAGCTATGTACTAAATCCTGAACTAACTCATAATTTAGGAGACTTATCAGAACGCTATGGATTAAAAATAAAAGCAAAAAGTTATACAGATTTAGGTATTCCTAAAGGTAAAACTATTGCCGACTTAGACATAGCAATTGTAGCAGACTACTGTGGGTTAGATGCTTACGCCACCTATTATTTGGTAGAGAAATTAAAAGCCGAATTAGCAAAATTTCCGCAATTAGAAAAACTACTATTAGAAGTAGAATTACCTTTAGAACCTGTTCTAGCAGCAATGGAACAGACAGGGATTAATTTAAATACTGAATATCTCAAACAATTTTCCTTAAAATTAGACAAAGATCTTCAAGCAATAGAACAAGCAACCTATGAAGCTGCGGGAGAAAAATTTAACTTAGGTTCTCCTAAACAATTGAGTGTAATTTTATTTGAAAAATTAGGTTTAGATCGTCAAAAAACCCGTAAAACTAAAACAGGTTACTCCACAAATCAACAAGTATTAGAAAAACTCAAAGGAGATCATCCTGTAATAGATTCAATGCTGGAATATCGCACTTTAGCAAAACTAAAATCAACTTATGTTGATGCCTTACCAGCCTTAGTTAGGGACAATACCTATAGATTACATACAGATCTAAACCAGACAGTTGTAGCGACTGGTAGATTATCTTCTTCTAATCCTAATTTACAAAATATTCCCATTCGTACAGAATTTTCTCGTCAAATAAGACAAGCTTTCATTCCTCAATCAGAATGGTTATTAGTTGCAGCAGACTATTCACAAATTGAACTTAGAATTTTAGCCCATTTAAGTCAAGAACCAGTTCTAATTAATGCTTATCGTCACGATTTAGATGTACATAACGTTACCGCAAAATTACTCTTTGAAAAAGATGATATAACTTCAGAAGAAAGACGTTTAGGAAAGATAATTAATTTTGGAGTAATCTATGGAATGGGAGCGCATAGATTCTCAAGAGAATCAGGTTTTAAAATAGAAATAGGTCAAGAATTCATTAACAAATATCGTCAAACCTATGCCAAAGTATTCGATTACCTAGAGGGAGTTAAAAAACAAGCGATCGCCCTAGGATATGTTAATACAATTTTAGGTAGAAGACGTTATATAAATCTAGTTAGCGATAGTCTGCAACAGTTACGTGGTGCTGATCCAGAAACAATTAATTTAGAAGAGCTTAAATACAGTTATCTTGATGCTCAAACCTTAAGAGCAGCAGCCAATTCACCCATCCAAGGTTCGAGTGCCGATATTATCAAAATTGCCATGATCAAACTGCATCAAATCTTACAAAATTATCAAGCAAGATTACTATTACAAGTACATGATGAATTAATCTTAGAAGTTCCTCCCGAAGAATGGTCAGAATTACAGCCAATTATTAAATCCACTATGGAAAATGCTGTTGAATTAACTATTCCTTTGGTTGTGGATATCAATGCAGGTAAAAACTGGATGGAAGCTAAATAAGCAGAATTTAGGATCTATATCTGATACTAAAGACGCAAAAATAAAGAGAGACTTAGGACGGGTTTAGTTTTTAACTTTCAACTTTTCACTATTTCCAGACTCCAGACTTTATTTTAAATTTAAAGCATTACACAAAAACTTGTGACACGGCTTTTAAAACTTATTGATAGCAACAATCATGATAGATCTAGACATATCGTGAAACGTCTTTGCGTGAGCCTAATATCAATTGTCTTAACCTTGGCTGTCATCTGCTAGAAAAGTTTAAATTGTCCGTGTCAAAGAATCAAATTTAAAGACTAGACTTAAGAATAGAAATATAAGGCTTAGTCAAATAACGATTAGCAACTTCTTGAGCGATCGCTGGTGTAATAGGAGGAATGGCTGCTTGAAAAGTCTGATCAAACTCCACTCCTAAACCTAGTGTTTCGTACCAACCAAAAGTTTGAGCAATTTCCCCATTGGTTTGTTTACCTAAAGCATACTGTCCCAAAAGTTTGTTTTTCGCCCCTTGTAATTCCTCATCACTTAAACTTTGCTCGCTTAAACGTGCGACTTCCGAACTCAAACCCTCAATGGCAATTTCAGTATTACTGGGAGCAGTTCCCATATAGGTAACAAAAGGAGCAATTTCAAGACGAGTAGGGAAGAATGCCGAGACATCGTAAGCTAGTCCGCGTTTTTCCCGCAATTCCACAAATAAGCGACTAGAAAGCCCATTACCCAAATAAGTACTCAATAATTTTAAAACAGGATAATCCTCATGACTGACATTAGTACCCAAATAACCCAGCATCACAATAGATTGTTGAGTATCCTGAATAATCTCTCCAAACTCAGGTTCAGAAATGGGTGAATTTAATAGCAAATTAGCACAAGGAGTAGAAGGATTTTGCCAGTCACCAAACAATTCAGTAATTAAAGCTACTGCATTTTCCAGAGTAATACGCCCAGATAAACTAATTACCAAATTATCAGGACGAAAATAAGTCTGATGATAATCTTGTAAATCCTCTCTGGTAAGATTTGCGACACTAGTTTCTGTTCCCAAAATAGAAACACCATAGGGATGTTGGGGATACATTTGCTGGCGTAATTGATTAAAAGCAATATTAAAAGGTTGCTCTTGCTGAGAACGAATTCCTTGAAGGGTTAATTTACGTTCCAATTCCACCTCTAATTCTGGAAAAATAGGCGATCGCATAATCTCAGCTAACAACTTTAGCATGGCTGGAAAATCGCTAGAGACAGTTTTTAAACTAAGAGAAAAATAATCAGTCGAAGCGTCTGCACCCAAGCCAGCCCCAATCGATTCCACTTGTTCAGCAATTTGTAGGGCTGAGAAATGTTTTGTTCCTTTAGTCATTACCGCAGCAGCTAAATTAACTAATCCTGCTTTATCTGGTTTTTCAATTAAAGTACCTGCACCCTTAATAAAGAAACGACCTGAAATAATGTCTGCTGCTTGATTTTCGACTAATAGTAGGGTAATACCATTGTCAAGTATTAAACGATGCAAATTAGGAATAATAATAGTGGAATTAGAAGCCATTTAGATACCTAAAATAATAAACTTTTAGCAGACTGAAACTGTATTTAAATAATATATTTAATTTAACCTGCCTTTAGATTAAGCATATAAATTGATTAAGATAGCTGTAAATTTCTCCACTAGGGTTTGAGCGATCACCCCCAGGGAATGTTCAAAGTTTAGGGTTGTATTGCTGCAATGGCTGCTTCAAGAGCGATCGCAATATGTGTCCAATGTGTTCCCCCTTGACAAAAGGCAATATACGGCGATCTTAATGGGCCATCAGCAGAAAACTCTGAGGTGCTACCATCAACAAATGTCCCTCCAGCCATCACCAATTCGCTCTCATAGCCTGGCATTTCGGCAGGGATAGGTTCTAAATAGGAATCCACAGGAGAATGCTGTTGAATCGCTTTACAAAACGCAATCAGTTTAGCTGGAGAACCCAATTGCACCGCCTGAATAATATCTCGACGGGGAACTAATGGTAGGGGATTAACAGGATACCCCAATTGCTCAAAAACATAGGCAATTAAATGACTACCTTTGATTGCTTCCCCTACCATTTGCGGGGCGAGAAATAAACCCTGAAACATCAGACGATTTTGATCCAATGTTGCACCTCCACTACTGCCAATACCTGGTGCTGTTAAACGACAAGTTGCTGCTTCTACTAATTCCGCCGAACCTGCCACATATCCCCCAGTAGTTACAATTGTTCCCCCAGGATTTTTAATCAAAGAACCTGCCATCAAATCCGCCCCTACTGCGGTAGGCTCAAGATCAAATACAAACTCTCCATAACAATTATCCACAAAACAGATTGTGTTAGGGTTTTGCTGCTTAACCATCTCTACAATTCGACGGATATCTTCTATCGATAAACTTTCTCGCCAAGAATAACCACAAGAACGTTGAATCAAAACTAAACGAGTTTTTTTGCTAACTGCTGTATTTAGGGCAGACCAATCAATAGAACCTGTTGGAGTTAAAGCCAGTTGACGATAAGTAATCCCAAAATCCTTAAGAGAACCTTGATTATTACCTCGCAACCCAATAACTTCTTCTAAAGTGTCATAGGGCGCACCAGCTACTGCTAACATTTCATCACCTGGGCGTAGTACACCATATAAAGCACAAGCGATCGCATGAGTACCAGATACAAATTGAACCCTTACCGCAGCTTTCTCGGCCCCCATAATTTGGGCAAATACTTGGTCAAGAGTTTCTCGTCCTAAGTCACTGTGTCCATACCCACTAACGCTAGCAAAATGCTGTACTCCCACTCGATAGTGGCGAAAGGCATCTAAAACTTTTGTTAGATTTTGCTTGACCTGAGTGTCAATACCAGAAAAAATCGGTATTAGTGCTTTTTCTGCTTCTATTAGCAGATTTTTGGTGTTCATACCTTCGATGGAGTCCTTAATTTTGTATTTAATTGGTTATCAAAAAAGCTTTTTATTGTTGATGTCAGTATCGACATATCTTGATTATCAATTGCAGACAAATCCCTTGAATTACATTATCAAACAAGCCTTAATAAAAAAACTAGTTATTTTTGCTTGCTATTGTCTGCTTTTTCAAATATTTGCACGCACAGTACAAAAGTATTGCACATTACAATTTTAGGTTATTAAATGACAGTTGCTACATCAGAAAAAATTCCTCCTGCTTGGGGAACAATAATTTATCTAGCTGGGATACATTCGGTGGCTTTATTAGCTTTACTTCCTAGTAATTTTAATTGGCGTGCTGTGGGAGTAGGTTTTATACTTTACATTATTACCGCAGGTATCGGCATAACCCTAGGATTTCATCGTCTGGTTGCCCATCGCAGCTACGAAGTACCAAAATTATTAGAATATATTTTAATTTTTTGTGGCACTCTTGCTGGTCAAGGTGGTCCTTTAGATTGGATTGGTTTACATCGTATTCACCATAAATATTCTGACACTCAATTAGATCCTCATAATTCTCTCAAAGGCTTTTATTGGAGTCATTTGGGTTGGATGTTATGCCAAAATCCAGCTAATAGCATGATTTCCCGTTATACCAAAGATTTAGCAAGCGATCGCTTTTATCAATTTTGCCAATATGGTATGATTCCCATTCAAGTTATTTTAGGCTTAATTCTTTATTTTTTAGGTGGGTGGCCTTTCGTAATTTGGGGTATTTTTGTCCGTTTAGTTGTAGTTTTCCACTGCACTTGGTTTGTCAATAGTGCAACTCATAAATTCGGATATAAAAGTTACGAATCTCATGATACATCTCTTAATTGCTGGTGGGTTGCTTTATTAACTTTTGGCGAAGGCTGGCATAACAATCATCACGCCTTTCAATATTCTGCACGTCATGGTTTGGAATGGTGGGAAATTGACCTTACTTGGATGATGATTAAAACTTTATCCTTCTTTGGTTTAGCTAAAAATATCAAACTACCACCCAGTAAAATTTCTTAGGATAGTATTAATTAGTACCTGGCTTTTAATAAATAAATACTAATTATTGAAAAACCCGCCTGAGTAATTATTTATATCTATTCAAAATCCAATTCTAAAGTAGGCATTAATCTTTGTAAATTCTTGAGGGATTTTCCCTGCCAAGGATTTTTTTTTGCCCCAATTACTACCATCTGAATATTTTTTCGCTTACGAACGTTAATTACAAATTTAGATAAAATGCCAATTCCTGAACTATTGAGAAAACTTAATTCTTTGAGATCTAAAACAATTTTTTCAGGTTCTTGTTGAGCAACTTGATCGAGTAACTGGGAAATTTCAGCATATTCCTCATTACCATTGAGGCGAAGTGAACCATCAAAGATAATATGGTGGGATGCTTGATTATAAATAATATTGTAATTTTCAGTCTTAATCTCCATACTCATCGTTTAAAATATGTTAGTTAATTTGTTACTCTTTGCCACTTCAAAATCGCTCTTTAAAAGACTAACTATTAGTTACCACTAAATTGCTAATTGTACCATTGTTGTTACAGCCATTTCTGCTGACTCTGCTGACAAAGGTTCAAACTTCCAACCTAGTTTTGCCCCGTAATCATTCAACATAGTTAATAGCCCTAAGCCAGATTCTTCTTGCTCGTTTTCTATGGCATTTTTCTCTAGTTGGGTAATATATAACTCATTAGGGTCACAATTTAACAAGGTATGAATATGAGTTTGAAATTTCTCAGTTTGGTGAGTAGGAATACTATTAGTTAACTGAAAAATAATTAAGTCTGGGTTTAAATGAATTTGAATACTAATAGGGAAAGGCGACATTTCTACCCCATATTTCATAGCATTTTCTAGCAGTTCATTAGCTATATAGCTTACCGCACTTTTAACTTCTGCCCGTTTATTCTCATTAATATCTTTAGATTCGTTAGCTAGAAAAAAAGTACTCAAATAATCAGCTAAAAAATCTGCTGATAAACAATTATTACGCCATCTTTGACGCAAAGGAATCGATCCTGGAGAAAAACTGAAAATTAAATATTCCTGACTAGGAGGTAAATGCTCTATAAAGTCCCCTAATATATGCTCGACAGCGAGATTACTATAATTCATATTGCTTCAAAATTTATTTTTGTTTGAGAACAACTAAAGTTATATCGTCGTAAACTTTTTCCACGCCAATATGCGATCGCAAATCCTCAATTACCGCTTGTCTAATATCATGAGCGGAGTGTTGCCAGTTTTGTTGAACTATGGTGCATAATTGGTCTAATCCATAATGTTTGCCTAAGTTATTTTCCGCTTCAGTAATGCCATCGGTATACAAGATAACTACGTCTCCTGGATGTAAATGAACTTCTAACTGAAAAATAAAATCTTGAATGGTTTCTTCTAACCCTATGGGAAATCCCAAATCAATTGTGTCTACCCGTTCAATTTCTCCCCCAGCACGCACTATTAAGATCTCTTCATGTTGTCCACTTAAACTTAGAACCCCTTCGTGATAATCAACTAAACATAGAGAAAGATTTTTATCCGAGTTCATGCGTTGAACATTTTTATAAATCGTACGATTTAATACCTCAAAGAACTTTTTGGGATCAGTTTCATTGTTTTCCATCAGAGTTCGCACCGCAGTTTGCACCATCAACATCAAAACTCCACTCTCTAAACCATGTCCTGTAACATCACCAATGCCAATAGTAATTCTTCCATGATGTTGTAGAACATCATAATAATCCCCTCCCACTTCATCAGCAGGTTCCATAAATCCTGCAATTTCCAACCCTTCTATCTGACTAAGTTCCTTTTCTTTGGGTAATAGCATCATTTGTAGACGTTGAGTAACTTCCAATTCAGCACTCAGACGCATATTTTCAGCTTGTAAACAATGATTTAACTTCCTAATTTCTTGATTAGCTTTCCCCAACTGTTCTAAATAAGAAGACTCTTGATCTCGCAAGCGTTTTTGCTCCAAACAAGCCCCCAATCTAGCTTTAAGCAAAGTAGGATTAAAAGGTTTAGCCAGATAATCAGCAGCACCCATTTCAATACACTTAACCACGCTATCAATTTCATCTAGAGCAGAGATCATAATTGTTGGAATATGTCGCCAAGGGCTAGCATGAATCCACTTCAACACTTTATACCCGTTAATTTCTGGCATAATAATGTCGAGCAAAATCAGATCATAAGCTCCTGTTTGAATCATGGCGATCGCTTCCCTACCATCGACAGCAGTAGCCACTTGATACCCTTGAAGTTTAATCTGACGGGAAAGTAATTCGCGGTTGCTCGCACTATCATCAACAATTAAAATGGTGTAGTTACCACTTTCATAGGAGGCTTGGGTATCAATTTCTATAAGCTCACCTGTATCGACGATTAAATCAATCTCTGGTAATTGACTATCTCTAACTTCGTAAACCGCCTCTTCTATCTCAGGTTTAGTTTCAACTAAATTTGCAATTTCGTTCAATAATTTATTAGCAGCCTTATTAATTTTTTCTAAATCATTAATAAAATCCGCTTCCATCACAGAAATTAACTGTTGACAATTACTAATGACTAAAAGAGTCGATTGTTCTAATTCTGTTTTTAAAATGGGATTAGCAATAATTTCTTGTAGATTAAATTGGGTATTAGCTATTGCAGCAGGATTTAAAAAAGTATTAATTGAAACTAATAATTGATTACCACAATTGCGGATCTGCTCTAATTCACTAAGATAGACAACATTTTGATCTATTTGAGCAATTTCCTCCATCAGCATTTCACTGTAGCCAATAATGGCATTAATCGGCGTACGAAGTTCGTGACGTAAATGAGATAGTATAGATAATTGCGATTGACTATCTGTAGTCATGGGTAATAAATGGAGTAAAAGTTAGCTAGGGGTAAGAAAAGTCTCAATTTTAGTTAATAAACGTGGTAAATCTATAGGTTTTGTATCATAATCATCACAACCAGCCTGTAAAGCTTTTTCGCGATCGCCAGACATAGCATGAGCAGTTAAGGCAATCACAGGAATTGAGGCAGTGCTAGTATTAGCTTTAATATTCTTAGTTGCTTCCCAACCGTCCATTACTGGTAAACTCATATCCATCAAAATTAAGTCGGGAATTTCTAACATAGCCTTAGCTATCCCCTCGGCCCCATCAACTGCAATGATTACTTCAAAACCTCGGCGTTGTAACCTACGGGAAAGCATATCTCGATTCATTTCATTGTCTTCGACTAATAGAATTTTGGGCATATCATTGATTATTAATTACTAAATATTTTTATCCTGATGAGTGGTACGAGCGATCGCATCACTGAGTAATCTCTCCAATTCGTTAAGTAAAATAGAACGTTGATAAGAACCCTTTTCAAAAATTTTGCTAACTTGTCCATTCAACTTGTGACGATCTTCTGTCGTGATACTTTTTGCGGTTAAAATCACCACAGGGATCGAACGCCATCGCTCATCGTGTTTTAATCGATGAACTAGTTCAAAACCATCCATTTCTGGCATCATTAGATCGGATAAAATTAAGCCTGGAGTATGATTTTGTAATTTAATTAATGCTTCTATACCATTTTCGGCTTCTATAACTTGCCAGTTTTTAGCTTTTAATTGACGAGACAGCATCTCTCGAATACCAGGATCATCCTCTACGACTAAAATTGAGTCGGAATTAAAAATTGGCTTAAATTTTTCGACAATGGTTTCTAATTTTTTACTGTCAATTGGTTTTAATAAGTATTCCGTAGCCCCCAAAGCATAACCCAAATTCTGATCATCGATCATAGTCATCATAATTACTGGAATATCCGCCGTCTGAGGATGTGCCTTGAGAGATGTTAAAACAGACCACCCATCCATTCCAGGCATCATCACATCTAAGGTAATAGCTTCAGGCTGTAATGTTTTAGCTAACTGTATGCCTTCTTCACCAGTACTAGCTGTTTTTACTTCAAACCCTTTTTTACCTAAAAATCTTCTTAATAAATCATGAATTGTAGGATCATCATCAATCACTAAAATAGTGTTGCAATTAACAGACTTGTTATTTACTTCGGGTTCTAAAATTTGGTTCGGTTGATTAGCTGGCTGTTTATTTCGCTCTATCACCTCTATTGGTAGATTAATTGTAAAACAAGATCCCGCGCCCAATTCACTAACAACACTAATATCTCCCCCCATCATCTGACAAAACTTTTTAGTGATAGCTAACCCTAAACCTGTCCCCCCATATTTGCGAGTTGTTGAAGCATCAGCTTGAGTAAACGCCTGAAATAGTTTGCTAACCTGTTCAGAGTTCATACCAATACCTGTATCAGTCACTTGGAAAATGACATCAGAGTGATCTTCAATAGTATCCACTGAAATATCTAAAGTAATTGTGCCATTGTGGGTAAATTTACTGGCATTGCTAAGAAGATTAAATAAACTTTGACGCACCTTAGTAACATCGGCGTGCATCATAGGCAAATTCTCTGCTATGTTGCATTTTAAAGTATTACTATTTTTTTCAATCAATGGTTCGATAGTACAAACCGTCTCAGCAATCAAACTCTTAATTTCAAAGGTTTCTAAATACAATTCCATCCGACCAGCTTCGATCTTCGAGAGGTCGAGAATATCATTAATTAAAGTTAAAAGGTGTTTACCTGCGCCATGTATTTTCTGAAGATCTGGAATAAAATCATCCTGTCCAATATCTTCAGCTTCTTCCATGAGCATTTCACTGTAGCCAATAATGGCATTCATGGGGGTACGCAATTCATGACTCATATTAGCTAGAAACTGGCTTTTTGCCTGATTAGCCTTTTCTGCTTCGGTCATACTTTTGGCAAGATCAGCAGTCCGCTCTTTCACCCGAACTTCTAATTCTTTTTTTTGTGCAATTAACTCTACTTGTGTCTGGCGTAGGCTTTTGAGGGTATGAGATAATTTTTCAGTTCTTTCCTCGACTCTTTTTTCTAATTCTTGGTTAAGTTTAATTAGCGAACTTTCTACTCGCTCTCGTTGTAAAATTTCTTTTTTCAGCATTCTATTCTGCCCTTCCAAAGTGCGAGCCAAATTACGCAACTGTAACTGAACTCTAACCCTTGCTAGTACCTCCTCTCGTTGGAAAGGCTTAGTTATATAATCAACCGCTCCCAAGGTAAAACCTCTAACTTTATGCTCAGTATCCGAAAGAGCAGTCATAAAAATAATCGGAATATCAAAGGTATCAGGATTACTTTTAATCTGTTTACAGGTTTGATACCCATCCATCCCAGGCATCATCACGTCTAGGAGAACTAATTCTGGTTTATAATACTGTATTTGCTCTAAAGCCGTCTCGCCATCAATAGCTACAGCGACTTGAAATCCAGATCTAGTTAAAGTTTCTGAAAGTACTTCTAAATTATTGTGATTGTCATCAACAATTAAAATGCTGTCGTAACTAAGATGGTCGGTCACTTATTTTGCTCCTTTAAGCTTAAAAATTCATACTTGCAAACTTCAATCACACATTTATAGATACTGCTCGATAAAAGCTTTAATTTGTCTCAATTTAAATCCTTTGGCTAAATCCCTCAAAGTTTGAGCAAAATGTTCTACTTTGGGATCTGTTGATTCAATTCTGTCTATTTCTTGTAGTAAATCGTTAATCAAACCCTTACGACTCAAATCATAGAGTTTCGTTAGATCATCGGCAGGAGGCGGAATAATTTCTCTTGTTTGAGTGTGGGATAAATCATTTGTAACTACATTGCTTGCTGCTGAATAAGTTGATTGTTCATAAATCCAGTCCAAATTTAAATGTAGCTGTAAACACTGCAAAAGTGCTTCTTGTTGAATTGGTTTAGGTAAAAAGTCATTTGCTCCTGCTTCAAGACTCTTTTGGCGATCGCTTTGATAGGCATGAGCAGAAGATACTATGATCTTTAAATCAGAAGGTATTTCGTGCGCCTTACGCAATTGGACAATCATTTCTTGCCCATCCATCACAGGCATATTTAAATCGGCAATTATCAAATCAGGTTGATCCCGAACAGCCTTGAATAATCCTTCTTCTCCATTTTCGGCTTCTAATACGGTAAATCCTAATGGCTCTAATAAATTAACTACTACCGATCTATTTGACCAGCGATCGTCAACAATTAAAATCCGTCGTTGTTTTCCTTCAAAACCAATAATCGTACCCTCGACAATCTTAAGATTATTAAAACTGTTCCATTGTGCAGTTTCTTGAAGTTCAATTTCAAACCAGAAAGTTGTGCCAGTCTGATACACACTCTTGGCTTGCAAAGTTCCCCCCATCATCTCAACAATTTTTTGGCTAATGGCTAACCCTAAACCAGTACCTTCTGCTTGTTTTTTAACATTTCCTACCTGCTCAAACGGCAGAAAGATTTTATCTAAATCTTCAGGTTGGATGCCAATGCCACTATCTTCAACGGCAAAAAGTAAACGATGTTTAATAGGTTGCTGTGAAGTTTTTGATATAACCGCAAAGCGGTCATCGCAGACTCCGCCGTTCAACGGCGGAGTACCGATGACTTGAACAATTAACTTAACCCCACCCTCTTCGGTAAATTTAATCCCATTACTCAACAAGTTCATCAACACTTGCCGTAACATTTTTTCATCCGCTTCTACTCCCACAGGTAAATTAAGATCTGCTTGATAAGTAAAGCTAATCCCTTTTTGCTGCGCTTTAATCTGGCAAATCTCTACTACCCCCTGAATAAAAGAAGGAAAATGCAACTCTACAGGATGCAGTTCCATTTTTCGGGCTTCAATTTTAGAAAGATCGAGAATATCATTAATCAAAGTTAGTAAATGAGTACCACATTGATTAATAATCTCTACTCCTTTTTTCTCTTTATCTTCCAAAGAACGAGACTGTTGGAGAATTTGAGCATAGCCTAAAATACCATTTAAAGGAGTTCTCAGTTCATGACTCATATTAGCCAAAAACTCACTTTTAGCTAGATTAGCAGAGTCGGCTATTTCCTTTGCCTCTTGAAGTTCGGCGGTACGTTCTTGAACACGATTTTCCAGTTCAGTATTAGTTTCGGCTAAAGCAGTAAATGAAGAGCGCAACTGCCCTGCCATACGGTTAAAGGATTGAGCTAAAATACTTAGTTCATCAACTTTAAATTTTTCGTCTACTTGTTGATCTAATTCACCATTAGCGATCGCTTCTGAAGCCTGATTTAACTGCATAATTGGCTGAGTAATCCAACGAGAAGTATAAAATCCTGATGCGATCGCAACTCCTAAAGCCAACAAACACAGCATAATTGTAGAACGAGTGTTTGCATTAATCTGCGCCATAAAGTCAGATTCAGGTACAGCAACAACCACTAACCAATCTAAACCTAATTCATCTTGCCAAGGTGATACTTGAATATATTGGCGATCGCCATCAATTTTAAAATCCAGTTGTTGTATTCCTTGAATTTCTTTTAAGTCATTAAATTCTTTAATTAAATACTGTGCCGTTGCTTTAATTACAGGATCTTTGCTTTTATAAGCTTCAATTCTCTTAGGTTTACCATTAATTATTTCAAATGGTTTTTCATTAGCAGAATCTGCGATCAAAAAGCCATTTCTTTCCATGATAAAAGTTTTGCCTGATGAACTAACTTTTGTTTGGCGTAAAAATTCGCTAATACGAGCCAAACGTTGTTCTACTGCAATTACTCCATGAAGTTTTCCTTGCTTGTTGTAAACAGCGCGACTTGCTGCAACGTTTAAATGAAAAGGTTCTGTTTCCCAGTTATAAACAGAACTCCATACTATTGTATTTTTTTTAATCGCTTCTGTGTACCAAGCCTCTTTCTGAAACAATGATTCTTCTAGTTCTATATCTACACCAGCACGATTTCCTTGATTATCGGTTTTATATATATAAAGTTTGGAATCACCATGTAACTCATAAGAAACCTCATCAGTTGTAATATGGAGCTCATCAAAGTATCCAGTAGCTAGAAACTTACCAGATTTGAAACCATAAAGTATATATCCAACCTTAAAAGTTTGCAGTTGTTTCCAAAAATAAGTTCCTAAAGTTTCTGTATCTTCTACATCTAACAATTCCATTTGAACCGCATCCCAGTTATTTTGAACAACCTCAATAGGTGTTACCATATAACTATCTAAACGCTGGTCAATTCTTCTACTGACTTCATTTCTTAATTGACTGGCTAAATTATTAACAGCCCTTTGCCCATTACGCAATGATAAATACCCTGTCAATCCTACAGCAACAAAAACTTGGGCAACAAAAGGAACAACCAAAATTAAGCGAAGTGGTATATTTTTATTATACCTATTATTAAAACTATTATCTGTCTTGGAAGTGTGCTTGGTTATAGGTTGGGATGACATATAGTTTTATATAAAAATTTTCCACCCTATTACTGTTCCCAAAAGCTTATTAGTAATTAACACATTTTTTAAAATAATAGTTATAAATATATTATTTGTGTATTATTTTAGTTGTCTATTTTTCTGAGATATATTTATTTTTTATATTCCTTCTACATGTTATTTCACATAAAAAAATAGTTGAAACATTTATTAAAAATCCCTAGTTACAAATTATTCATTTTTAACATTTTATAATTTATTTTGTTTCTAATAAGCAAAAACACAATTATAATATTTATTGTTAGCATATATATAGGAAATGATGATAAAGCGAATGACCAAGTTTCAATAGCTAAAATCAAAAATATACTAGTAACTAAATATAATACCCAGGTTAATAGGTTTTCAGATTCTGGATCTTGATAAGATTTTTTAATTGTAGGTAAAATACCGAAAAAGTCAACAATTAAGCTCATAATCAAAGCAATCATCGGTGAATTAAAATGCCACCATAAGGCAAGACTCAAACCTACACAAAATAAACATAATTTATCAAATTTGCTCCAACTACCTTCTCCTTTCTTGAGAGCTAGTAAAACAATAACTGATTGACCCAATATACTGCACACTGGAACCCAAAGTGTATTAAATGCTCCAGCACTATAATAACTAGCACTAATCACAATACTGAGTATTAACCAAGTTGACCAAGTAGCTATATTTGGACGTGTTTTTCCTTTTATTGTAGTGATAATGTAAGGAATAAAACAAATTATAGAAATAACTCCTGCTATCAATCCACAAAAAGATTTAAAATCCAACATAATAATTAAAACAGTATAAATTATTAACTTTTAATCAATATAAAAATAAAAATGAAACATCATGTGCGCCGTAGAACTCATCAAATGTAGGATTTTGGTTTTTATCTATTGCTATTCCTTGTCCTAAAAGAAATCGGGTTATACGAAAACGATGATAATTAATTAATTGTTGTCTTAAAGATAGATAACGAATATTACTTGATTGTTCTAATTCTTTGTTTAATTCTGGTAAACTATGCCAAGGACATTTCATAACTGCATGATGTGCATTGTGATAACCAAAATTAAGTAATAAGACATTTAACCAAGAATAATTACGTGATAGAAGTGTAGAATAAGTATGAGCTTCCTCATGAGCGCGATCGCGTTTTGGTAATTTTTCACCTGAAGAAAATACTTCATAAGTATGTTGAAAAGCATCTCCAAAACGTAATACTGTAATCATACCAATATAAGCAAGAAAATATAGGATTAAAGCTTTTAAAGATATTATTCCTATCAAAGCAAATATTGCCATTCTAATAAATATAATTCCTATAAGACGACCTCTTTCATTACTTCTTTCACGGTTATAAAAAGGTGCAAGTATAGAATGCCAGCGCGCCCAAAAACCAATAATAGGAAAATATAACCATTCTAAAGCTAAGATTATGCGACGTAATATTAAAGGTAAATTTTGCAGTTGTTTTATTGGTTCAAAAGTGAAAACATCACAACGATCAATATGATGAGCGATATGTTGTAAAGTTAAGGGTTGAAATCCATTATAGCAGCCACCATTAATCCATAACATTATATTGCCAAAGATAGTATTCCAGCTACGACTTTTAAAAATAGTTCCGTGCATAAATTCATGGGTCAGATAGGCTGAATAAATTAAACTATGTGTCAAAAGGATTACAGAAAATAAATTAATTATGGCAATAGGTGAAAATAGTAGAATAATTCCACAAACAAAAGCAATTATCGTATAAGAAATAGCTAAAAAATTAGATAAAGCTTGATGTTTCTGAATATAAAAATGTGTGTTAACAGGTTGAAGGGAATCAGATTTAATAATAGTGGTCATGATTTTAAAAAATAGCTACTCTCAACTAGATTATATATGTAAAACAAATAAAAGCTGTGACAAGAATCACAGCCTGAGCTAAATTATAATATGTATTTTATTTATACTAGTGCTAATGATTCAGATTGGTTTACTTTAGATTTTTCATTCATTGCTAAACATTCTTGGAAAATTCTCTTAAACAAATTCTGCTGTAAATAAATAAAAGATTTAAATCCTTCTAACACCCACTCATTAATCTGTTCTTCAGATTCAGGACGATAAGCTAATACCATATTAAGAGCATTTAATACATGAACAAAGTGCTTTGCTTCTGCGCCAGTACCTTCATATTTACCGTGAATCAAGATATATCCCCAGGGAAGATAACGATGTTTTCCGATTTGAGTGGCTTTAGTTTCTTGAGTTAAGTAACGATCAAAACCAATTCCCTCATTTTCATAACGGATAATCATGTCAATTAAAGCATATTCGCGATCGCCCATTAATTCCGAAGCAGCATGAAATCCAATTGATTTGATTAATGATTCGGCATCTCCAGGTGTTCCTTGATATTTTGCCATAGTTTCTTGGCAGATTTCATCTAGCCATTTGGGAATGGTAGACATTTGATTACGCTCTCCAGCCGAAAGTTCTGCATAGTCTCCCAAAGTCTTTGTTAGTAGTTGAGCTAATTCACGGTGAGTAATTTCGTGAGAACCTTCATCAGCAGCAGCAATCATTACTTCAGCAGAGATTTGAAACCCTCTATCAGCCTCTTCCGTAACAAAAACAGTTGGATCGTTAAATAGATACCGAGACATTGCAATTGAACTTGCTAAACGAGCAATTACCGAGGAAGCATAACCATTAAAATAAATATATCTTTGAAAAAATTGATATAAAGCTCTTGGATCTTTAGCAGCTAATCTAATTGTCGCAGACACTGTATTATCTAACTCTGCAAAATTAAATAATTCTTCAAAATAACTTTCGGTAAACTGTGCCATTTTCTTATTTAATATTGAAACATATCGTGGAATCAGAAAGAAGTTATTCGCTTGGTGTAATATCTCTGTTTCTGTATACGTTAATGATCGAATATTTACCTAGTTATTCATATGACAATAAGCAACTTGCAAAGTGATTTTGATCACAAGTCGATAGTTTTTTAGTGATAATAATTAAATATTTATGAAATTAAAGCTTTGATAAAGTAAGAATAGGTAAATATATTTTTATCTTAAAATCATCTAGTAAGTGTGATTTAAATCATTAAGAAAAGATCCAAAAAAGTCTTTACAAGCTTTATTTGCAAAGACCTAATTTACATTGATAAATGACTAACAATAGCGTATAAGCACAGTTGATGATCTTTAAAAAGTAAAAGTGCTACGCAATGTGCCAATGATCACATCATTATTTCGACTGTCATGATCAGGAGCAGTAATTAAGATAGCACCAGGAGTTATACTAAGGTTATCGGTGAGTTGATATTGATAGAAAGCCTCGATGTGCAAGGAAGTATCAGAATCCGTATTATCAGCGATTTATATTGGAATCTGTAACTTTAGGTTCCATACCAATTACAACCCCAGCTAAATTTCCTTCCTTTAATAGATCAGGGAAAGCTAAAGCAACCGCCCAATTCCAAATATCTTGATCCCCACGACTAATACTAATACCATTGTCTCCAGTCACAGATTCTAAAACACGATTGGTTGTATATCCACCCCAGCCAGTAATAGTAAAGCGATCGCTGGTGGAAAAAGCTACTGCAACACCATAGGAATTGCTGCTAATAGGTACTGTTTCCCCAATTGTGTTTTCTACAAAGGAATTGAAATTAGATAGATTACTACCAGTAAAAGTATCACTTTTATTATAAGCATTAATGTAAGTCAGCCCAAGTTTTAAGCGATCGCTGGGTTTAAAAACCAGTTGTCCCAAGGCGGAATATGCCCCATTGAATAAACCATTGGCTTGATTGGGGTTAGCAGCATCAGGAGCGAGATATCCTGCACTTAATTCGATTTTATCGCTGATCTGGCTTCTAATACCTATACCTGCACCAGAAACCTGATTATAAATGGGATTACGCACCCCAAAAGCTGAGATTGCACCAGTAGCACTATCATTAAATTGATCTAAAGGATTAATAGTATCAGCAAAGTCAAAAGCAATTCCCCCAGACCCCTCCAAAACAATAGTAGTGCGATCGCTTAAAGGGAAGGAATAGAAGGCAGCTAATAGGTTAAGATTATTGCCATTATCTGCAATTAGTCCTAAGTCTCCTTCAAAAGTTCCCAAATTATTACTGAAAAAAGGAAAGTTGCCAGCAGTAAACTGGGTAAATAGTAAATCCTTCCCTGTAAAACTAGTATTAAATGCTAAACGAGATCTATTACCGAATACAGGCTCGCTTTCGATTTCTTGACCATTGGCATTTTCTCCTGTAAAAATATGAGCGATATTAAATACTGATTCTCCTGTTAGTTTGGTTGTTGTAGAAAATTGCTGTTCTTGTAGTAAATCTGTGCGTGTCTTTATTTCTTCCAGGCGTTGGGATAAAGATTCTAATTCTGCTTGAAATTCTTGACTTAATCTTTCCAATTTAGTTAGATCTTCTGCACTAATTGTTTGACTATCAGTGAGCAAGCGTTCTATTTGATTGAGACAAGCATTTAAACCCGCAGCAAATTCGTAACGAGTCAGAGATTGATTACCGCGAAATGTTTGGTCACTAAAGCCAACAATGCAACCATAACGCTCTACTAAGCTACGTAGGGCTTCATAACTCCAATCTGTAGAGGAAACGTCTTTTAATTGTGAAATATCAGTTAATTGACGAAGTGAACGCAAGCCGCGTCCTTCACGGGCGGGGTACTGTTCACCCAAGGCAGCATCATTTTCTGGCGTAGAATAGATGTCAATCTGTTTTAGTAGATGAGTCGAATTAACAGCCTGGGCAAGAGAAACACCTGTTGTTGCGTTTAATAGTAAACCAATACTTATAAGTATACCCGTGTTAATACTTAAATTAGTAATTAGTCGAGAGTAAGAAACATTGTTGCCTGTTTTACTTAGTGTGTCTTGATTTTGATTTATATTAATTACTTCCATTTTGCTCCTCACCTAAGATGTACCTCTGTGGGAAAACCACTAGTTCATCTTTCCCATTTCTGCTCAAAAAGAAACATTACTCGTGGAAAAAACGGAAGGAGGGATAAGTATGATCAATTACAGCTAATTTGATCAAAATCACAGCCTTTAGCAGTATTAACATTTAACTTATAAGAATCGTCCTAGTCAGTTTATGTTAGGTATGCAAGTAACTTTTACAAAAATAGACAAATGACTGTATTTAATCCCCTAATTTGAATATAAATTGATTGCTAAATAAAATGTTTTACGAAATGCAATTCAAGATAGGAAAGGTAGCTCAATTAACTAAAGCTGACTTTTCTCCTAACTATATCTATTTTTTAGATAATATAAATAATGCTGCAATTATTTTTGATAATAATAGAAATTGCTTATTTATAAATAATTATGCTGAAAATATTTTAGGCGATCGCTCTGATATTTCACTAATTGGGGATTGGATACGTTCAAAAGTTAAAGATATCGAGCATAAATCTATAGTATTTGAAATTCAGGAATTACCCTTAAAGATTCCGACAGTTGATGAGCAAGATCTTGCAGAAGTTGAAATTTTATTAAGTAAATTAGATGTATCTGATGAGTTTTGGCAACAATTAAAGGAGCATAAATCTTTAAATATTCGCGAGCCGAAAATAAAACCTGATTATTCTCCCAAATTGGAGGAAACCCCTCTTGAATGTTTGCCTGCTACGGCTGTAAATTATGATTTGCTAACAGGCTTACCTAGTTATAATTTATTACTGGAATATATAGAGCAAGAAATAATATTTTCCCATCAACGCCCAGGATACGAATTTGTCATCTTATTTATTGATATTAATCGTTTTAAAATAATTAATAGTAGTTTAGGTAGAATATTAGGCGATCACTTATTAATTGCTTTAGCCAATAGATTAAAAAAATGTTTACGTTCCCATGATTTTATCGCTCGCATGGGTAATGATGAATTTGCAATTTTATTAAGCAACGTAGAACACTTGGAATATGCAACTAATGTTGCTGATCGAATTTATCGAGAGTTAAGTACACCTTTTAATCTTGATGGTTATGAGGTTTTTATTGAAGCAAGTATTGGTATTGCTTTAGGTAACAATGAATATAATAAACCTGAAATTCTTTTAAGGGATGCGGAATTAGCAGTATCTAATGCTAAAAGGCAAAATAAATCTCATTATCAAGTATTTAATTTGTCAATGCGTGGCGAAGCTTTGACTTTATTACAGTTAGAAAATGACTTGAGAAGAGCAATTAAAAGAGAAGAATTTATTTTACACTATCAACCGATCATCTCGTTAGGTAATAATCAAATAAAAGGGTTTGAAGTATTAGTACGTTGGCGACATCCTGAAAAGGGTCTAATTTCTCCTGGCGAATTTATTAGTTTGGCTGAAGACACAGGATTGATTATTCCTATCGGCTTTTGGGTGTTAAAAGAAGCTTGTCACCAGATGTATTTATGGCAGTTAAAGTTTGGAGGTTTAGCGGATTGGAAAGTAAGTGTTAATATTTCTAGTAAACAGTTAGCTTTACCCAATTTTATTGTTCAGGTTCAACAAATTTTACAGGAAACTAATTTAAGTCCTCATAATTTGAAATTAGAGATTACCGAAAGCTGTTTAGTAGAAGATGCCCTTTCTACAGCTATTACCCTTAAAGAGTTAAAATCCTTGGGTATAGAATTATCTTTAGATGACTTTGGGACGGGATATTCTTCTTTAAGTTATTTACATCAATTTCCTTTTGATACATTAAAAATTGATCGTTCCTTTGTTAATAGTATTGATAATAATGTAGAAAAACTTAGCATTGTGAGAGCTATTATCTCTTTGGCTTTAAATTTAGGAATGAATACCATTGCTGAAGGTATCGAAACAGTAAACCAATTAGCACAATTAAAGGCTTTGAAATGTCAATATGGTCAAGGATATTTTCTATCTAAACCGTTAGATAAGCAAATTTTAGAGAATATAATTGCTAATGAAATTACGAATCCTACAATCTCAGCCTTAGAAGATTATCATTCCCTTTGGGATGAACATTTAGCCAGGGAACAACTATTATTTAAAATAGAACATTTACGTCAAGAATTAGAAGATTTAAAATTAGAAAATGCAGATTTAGAAATCATGTTGGATACTACCACAGAACACGCAGATCTGGTAGAAGCCCAACTACATAACGAAATATGCGATCGCCAAAAAGCTCAAGCTGCTTTACGTTTGGCAAATAGGGAATTAGAAAAGTTAAGTGTACTCGATAGTTTAACTCAAGTGGCTAACCGTCGTCGTTTCGATGATTATCTATTACAAGAGTGGCAGAAGTTAAAACAGGAACAAGCACATCTTGCTTTAATTTTATGTGATATTGACTACTTTAAACTTTATAATGATACCTACGGACATCCTATTGGTGATTATTGTTTACAACAAGTAGCTTTAACTATTGAATGTGTAATTGAATCAACTCCAGGTTTAGTAGCTCGTTATGGTGGTGAGGAATTTGCAATTATTTTACCCCATTGTGATGGTGTTCAAGCTTTAAAAATAGCACAAAAGATTGCTGTCAATGTTAATCAGTTACATATTACCCATGAAAATTCTGTAGTTAGCGAATATGTAACTATCAGTTTGGGTGTACATAGTTTAATTCCTAACTTTGAATCTTCTCCAGAATTATTAATTACTTTAGCGGATAAAGCACTATATGAAGCTAAAGCTAAAGGAAGAAATCAGGCTTGTTTATATAGTGAGATAGATTAATTAGTAAATAGTTTTATTATTTATAATTCAGGTGATCGCTGAGTGTAGCTTTGTGGGGTAATCATTTTTTAAATCGCTGGTTTAATACTTTTATTTCCCTATTTGATTTATTTAAATTACCTATTACTTCGACCACAAATTACATCTCTACAGGTAATAAGTTACTAATCATTAGAATAGTTAACAAACAATACAAGATTATTATTGATTGAAAACCAAAATATGAGTAATGATTAGATTAGTATAAATATAAATTTTTAACCTTAGATTTATTTAATCCTGCTCTAATTTTAAGCGTTCTTGTTCTAATTGATTAATCTTTTGAATTGCCAAATAGTTTTCTTGAGCATAATACTGCATTACTGCTGCATCTTCCTGATTAATCGGGTTAAGATTAGAAAGCTTTTCTTCACAATATAGCTTGCGCTTTTGATAGTTTACTAATTCCAAGGAGGCGATCGCTTTAGCAATTTGTATATCTGCACGAAAAACATCTTCTTGGGTTTTGTCATCCAAATTAAATAGTTTGGTGACTTGACTCATTTTTTCAGGAAAATCTAAACTACGATTGTATAATTCCCTTAATAAAGGATTGGGATCTCCTAATGAGGATATGGGTGCTGAAGCGATCTTTTCCCCGTGAGATATTTGTGAGGATGCGTAAGTTAAAAATCCTTCTACCCCTTGTGTCTTTTGTGAAGAATCAGATATTTCAGCTTCAATAGTAATTATTTGTTGCCATAAAAAGCGACTGGCTGGGAGATTAAATAATAAATCTTTGGCTTCTAACTGTGCCACAATTTCTTCCCGATAGCGAGCATTATGGATATAGATTCTTAATAGTAAAGCCTCTGCTTGTTCTAAAAGTTCGTTTTCTGGATTAGTCGCAATGGTTAAAATAACTGAAGAATGATTATTTTGTTTCTTTAACTGAGGGTGAGGATTTAAATAACGAGAAACATTAGATTTAACTTGAGACTTGAGGGTTGCTAAATTCTGAAAAAGTAATCTGGCATCTCCTTGACTAAGTAATTCGGCACAATGGGTTAAATAATGGTTGCGTTGATTAGCATCTTGTAATTTATTTAATAATCGAATCATTGCTGCTGCTACCTGTTGAAATTCATCGGCAGCTTTAAGATTTCTATCCGCCATTAAACGTTTAATTAACCAATCTAACCACAGTGGCGCATCTGCCAAGGCTTGATAATATAAAACTGCGCCATCATCTCGACTGCGGATAAATTCATCTGCATCTTTACCATCAGGAAGATTAAGAATACGTAGTTGCACAACCCCACTATAAACTAAATCTTCGACAGAGGCGATCGCTCTTTCTGTAGCCTTACCACCTGCATTGTCGGCATCAAAGTTGAGAATTACCTGTTTTGAAGGGGTGAAGCGTAGTAATTGTTTTAGTTGATCTTGAGTAAAAGCAGTGCCAAGAGAAGCAACCACATTAGTTATCCCTACTTCATGCAGCGCGATCGCATCGAAATAACCTTCTACTACAATGGCACAATCTTCTTGACTTATACTACTACGAGCAAGATTTAAAGCAAACAAGGTTTTACTTTTATTGAATAGAGGGGTTTCAGGGGAATTAAGATACTTCGGTTGATCTTCAGAGTTAAGACTACGGCTACCAAAACCAATAACTCTGCCCTGTAAATCCATAATAGGAATCATCACGCGATCGCGGAAAACATCATAATACCCACTTCCAGTTTTTCTCGGCTTAATTAATCCTGCTTGCTCGACAAAATTAACAGGATAACGTTTAGTTTCCACTAAATAACGGTACAGGGTTTCCCATCCTGCTGGGGCATAACCTAATTGGAATTTATTAATAGTTGCATCTTCTAGTTTTCTTGGCGATCGCAGATATGATAAAGCCTCTTCTCCTGAAGCTTGATACAAAGCGTGCTGATAGAAACTGGCTGTTACTGCCAAAATTCGATATAATTCTTCTCTAACCGTTAGCTGACGCTGAATTTCTTGTCTTGCTTCTGGCTCTAAGGTTTTAACTTCTACTTGATAACGACGAGCTAAATCTAAAACAACCTCCGAAAAGGATTGTTTCCCAATCTCCATCAGAAACTTATAAGCGTTGCCACCTACCCCACAACCAAAACAGTAATATAACTGTTTATCCTGACTTACAGTAAAGCTAGGAGTTTTTTCATTGTGAAACGGGCATAAGCCTAAAAAATCTTTACCTCGCTTACGCAACACTATATGTTCGGAGATGATATCAACTATATCTGTTCTCTGTTGTACTTCTTCAATTGTATCTGGATGAAGTCGGGGAACTTTCACTCGATTCCTATTATTTTAAATAATCACTGTTTCATATCATAGTAAAACTTTGAGCTTAGAAGCTTTATTCATTTCAAAAATCATAATCTTAAGTTGGCTCACTAGATTTCATTTGCTGATACTGCTTATCCTTAGCTGCCCTATACTTTTCAATGGTTTCCTTTGCCCCGATCGCCTGTTGATATTCTTCTGTATTTTCTTGCTCTAGACGATCCCTAACTTTGCTTCTCAAATCTGCAACTATTTTACCATTGAGCTTACGTGTTTGCTTAAGATCTAAAATAGGTTTGGGATAGGAAGTAGCTGCATATTGTTCGGATAATATCTCTTTCATACTGTAACCTTTAAGCTCAGGTATCCAGTGATAAACAAATTGTAAATAAGGATCATGTTCTTGCAAATTCTTAGTAGGATTGTAGATTCTAAAGGTTTTAGACATAGGATTAGTTACCCCTGCTTGAGCTTGCCATTGCCAATGATTAATAGCAATATCCCCATCTACTAAGCGACTCATAAAATATTCTGCGCCATGATGCCAAGATACACCACAGTTGATACATAAAAATGTGACACACATCGCCCTCATGCGGAAATTCATCCAACCCATAGAATTTAACTGACGCATGGAGGCATCAACCATAGGAAAACCAGTTTTTCCCACACACCAAGCTTGAAATAATGCTAATTTTTCCCCCTCTAATTTATCCCAACAGTACCATTGATCAAATTCCCAGTAGCGGTTTTTATATGCCAATTCAGGATGAAAATAGTGTCTTTGATTAAATTTGTCATGCCAACGTAAACGATCTAAAAATGTCTTAAGGGAAAATCGATCTTTAGATGATGCTGGTAATTGTGTTAATGTTTTTGTTGTCTCTTGATAAACGGTGCGAGCGGAAATAGTACCAAAATCTAAATGGGGTGAGAGGTGAGAGGTAGCCCCCATCATCGCCATCCAGGGGCGAGACATCTTCCAGTGGTAGCCTTGGTATCGATTATGAAGAAAACTATTGAGGGTATTTTTTGCTTGATTTTCACCACCAGGGAATTTATTATATGTTTCCTGATCTGGATAATATTTTTCCCAAAGTTCTTTTAAAGTTAATTGGGGTAGATTAAAGTTAAGCGATGAAGTATTAATAGACTCAGGTGCTGAATGCAAAGGTAGATTTTGATAGTTGTGATAATCTCGCCACAGGTTTTCATAACATTCCTGGTGTTGGAGGAAATGATTTAAACCAATATAGGTTTCTAAATTATGCTGTTGATAAAATTCTTTAATATGGCGATCGCGATTTATGCCGTATTCTACCTGTACGTCTCGGTTAAAATATAATTTAGGTCTTTTACCTTCTGCCAGTAGCGATCGCGTTAAGGACTCTAGTATATCTATAGAATTACCTTCAAATAAGTATAATTTACTACCTAGTTTTTTCAGATTAGCATCCAAGTTTTCTAAAGATTCAAATAAAAATTTAACCCTAACTGCTGCTATTTCTGGTTGCTGGTAAAACCAAGGATCGATAATAAAGCAAGGTAATACTTCTTTCCCCTCAACAGTTGCTTCTTTAACTATCTCATTATCCTCAAGACGTAAATCACGACGAAACCAAATTATCTGCATCTAAACTTATTGCTTGATTTAGAACAAAAATACTCTATCTAAATTAACAATAGCTCAGATACTATAACAATAGTTATTAATTCTCTCAAAAGCTACCTAAGCTAAATTGTTTTTAAATCCAACGTCGAACCGTGTCACAATATTGTTGATACTCTGATTTAAATCTCGCTTCTAGCATTCGTTCTTCTTCCTTAATAAACATTTCTTGAATTAACCAAATAAAGATAGGAATTATTACTATAGGGGTTAAACTGCCTAAAAATATCCATAACCCACTT
This sequence comes from Chondrocystis sp. NIES-4102, assembly GCA_002368355.1. Classification (NCBI taxonomy): domain Bacteria; kingdom Bacillati; phylum Cyanobacteriota; class Cyanophyceae; order Chroococcales; family Chroococcaceae; genus Chondrocystis; species Chondrocystis sp. NIES-4102. The sequence continues at coordinate 1,490,828 of AP018281.1, forward strand.
AAAATAATCACCATCCCTAAATAAATAGGATTTCTACTATAGTTAAATATTTTTTCTCTAACTAAATAACTAGATTCTTGAAAAGGCTTGATAGTTGTATTTTTTTGTCGAAATAAATAGGCACAAAATAAAATTATTATTATTCCTATTAACATTGCCACTATCCCTAAATAAATAAAGGGTGGAACTAATAGTTGTTTAATAGGTAACCATTTATCTAGTCCAATCATCAATATAGCTGATATCAAAAACCACACAGGAGGTAAAACTTTCTGTAGATTCATATTCTTTAACCTCTTAATCTACTCTCTCAATTGTTAATTATGCTGTCGTCAGCTTCAAATTTCTATTAAATTTTTCAAGCTGGTTTATATAGATAGTTATATGGCAATTGGTGTTATGTAATATAAAACCAATCCATAAATTATTCTTCTTGCTCAACAGTATATCTATACTAAAGATAACTGCTCTTATTCACCTCTCTAACAATTATGTGCGGAAGATTTACTCTTGATACAACCGAATCAGATTTAGCCCAACAATTTGCAGTAGAAGTTAATCAGTCTCTGCCTGCGCGATATAATATTGCACCTAGTCAAACAATATTGGTAGTAAAATCAGATGAAGATAATCAACGTTCCCTAAACTTGATGAAATGGGGTTTAATTCCTAGTTGGGTGAAAAATCTGGCTAATTGGAAAAGCAATCTGATAAACGCTCGTGCTGAGACAATTACAGAAAAACCAAGCTTTAGAGGTGCATTTAAACGTAGACCTTGTTTAATTCCAGCTTCGGGATACTATGAATGGAATCAAGCCAAACAACCTTATTATTTTCAACCGCCAGATAATACATTGTTTGCTTTAGCAGGACTTTGGGAATCTTGGAGTGATGAGGAAGAGGAGCTTACTACTTGTACAATTATTACCACCGAGGCAAATACTCAAGTAGCCGAAGTTCATCATCGAATGCCAGTGATTATTCGCCCTCAAGATTATGATTTGTGGTTAGGTGAGGTGGAAGGTAGGAAACAGTTGCTCAATTCTTTACCAGAAGTAAATTTAAACTTATATCCAGTTAGTAAGCAGGTAAATAGCCCTAAAAATGATACGGCTGAATGTATTATTCCTATTGCCTGTTAGAGAAAACTGCATAAAAAAAATAGACCAGTCGTAATTAGAGAATGTAAGCAAAACACACAATAAATATTATTCTTACGAGGTCTAAAATGAAAAAATCTACATTAGCTATTCTAACTACAGTTATCACTTTCCTTCCTCTAACTGCTTTTGCTCAACAAGCTCAAACCAATGTTCAAACCAATAATAACTCTGCTGCTGCGGTTGGCACTGGTAACTTTATCCGCCAAAATACCAATCAAACCAGTATCCAAAATCAATTAGACTTGGGTGCTTATGGAGTACCTGCAACTCCTAATGTTCAAACTTCAGTCCAAGGTAATGCAAATTCTGCTGCTGCTATTGGTCACAATAACTACCTCAATCAAAATGCTAATCAACAAAGTGTTCAAGGTCAGGTGGATATAAAACAGTATCTACCCAATGGCTACGGACATTAAAATGTAAAAAAGAATTGGGCGTTGATGATATTAATAGGTGAATTTTTTAACATAGTCATCTGTTATGAAAAAAGCTAATAACTTTGATTGTACCTAATACTTGAAATCACTAACGCCCATCACTCTTATAGGCGCACCCAATCTAAAACATTAATTTTGATACACCAAGTGATAGTAATCTAATAAAATCTTACTATCCTTTTATAGTTCAAAAACATAAAAAGCTATACCATTATTACCTTCAACAGAGAAATGCGGTAATTGATTACGGATATAATTAATTTCATTTTGATCTACAGTAAATAAGTGCGCTCCTGATTGACCATTCAACATTCTATATACTGGAATAGTCTGCATATCTGCTGGTTTTTCTTGAAAAGCGTAATATTTAATACCTTCAAAATTATAATTATCTAGATTATCCTCAATATGTTTTTTTTCAACTTCATCCATTGTGTATAAGTGCGATCCTGTTTGACTATTGAAAAAACGATACACAGGTTTAATTCCTGGCATTTCTTCCCCAGTTAAAAGATCTTTATTATCAGTTAAAACAGAATATTTTTCGGCTTCATAACTATAATTTAGTTGTCCTGTGTTACTTTGGTCTAAAATCGTTTGAATTTCGTTAGTATCAGTTGTATAAAGATGAAATCCTTTATTATATTGATAAAAACGGTGAATATTCGAGACAGGTAAGCCATTAATAGTTCTTCCCGTCTGCGGAATGCCATTAATAACAGAAAAAATATACCTACCTGCTTGGTTTACATTACTAGATTTCTCTAAATCCCAAAGCTGTTGTATATTACCAGAGGCGGGGATTTCCTTAAAGTTTATACCATCTGCTGCTGAATACCCGATACGAGCATATTCATTCTCTGATGCTTCTCCAACTGTCCATTGAATATCTTCATAACGAAACTCTATTTGAAAGTTTTCTCTTCCCAAGTCTTTTAAAATAAGTTGAAAAGCATTAGGAATTTGCCCTTCAGGGAAAGCCCCTACATCATCCCAAGTAATGGTAACAGTATTGCTTGCAGGGTCTAAATCCCAGTAAACTAAATTAGAACCAGTAGAATTGCCTCCTGTTGAAGTGGAAAGTCGTTCTACAGAGGTGTCAACATCAGCAAAAAAGGGCGCGATAATTGGTATTCCAGTGTCGCCTGTAAGAGCAAACGGAGTATATTCGCTCAGATAATCGTTAAAAGTAATATTGCCATTATTATTAATATAAAAACCTTGATAGGTCGTCCCAAAAAAGTTGATTCCGTTTTCAAATACTGAAGTGATATCAATAAAATCACTGGATAGATCATCATTTCTATATAAGAAATTTTCTCCAAACCCAGCTTCGCCTCCCAGACCATTAACTAAAGGTGCAAAAGCGTTATCTTGGTTATTCATATTATTTGTGATTCAAGTGTATATTTTTAATGTTTCCCAAAAATCTATAAAATAATTAATTTAAAGCCCACTTAGTAATAGTTATTTTCCTATATTCGTTTTCTTTACTTGAATTTGATTAGCTAAAAAGGTGTAAACTTTAATTTTTAATTGTTTGGCAAGACTAAAAAACTATATCTACTAATTATTAATAATGTTTAAAGAGGGAATTCTGAATTAGAGTGAATAACTAATTGACTAGAGAGTAGAGCATAAGCTATTACTGACACAAACTGATTCTCTCAAGTCTACTAGAAGCGTCAATAATAATTGAAAACTAATATGAGCAAGTTTAAACAACAATTTAAGCCAAAACCCCGTACTTATAATTCCAAACGTCAAGAATTAGAAGTAGAGCCGATGCTACTGTTTATTTTAGCAGCAGCTATATTTGTAATAACTTATGCTGTGATTGGGTTATTGCCACCGTTAAGACAATCTTACATTGGTGTCTTACTCTTTGAGAGGGGTTTTATTCAAGCTATAACTATTTCTTTTGCTGCTGTGGTGGTGGCATTTACGATTTTAAAATTCTTATTACTGCGACGGGAATATACTGCTTTAAACAAAATATGGATTGCTGATCATATACCTCTAGATCAACCTCAATCTCATGAAGTTGATTATTTTCAGCAAAGATTAATCAAGGATGGCAATTTAGTTGCAGTTCGTTGTGGACGAGTAATTAAAGCTTATATCAAAAGTGGCGATCGCACGACGGCTAATGAATTTGCTCTCGATGATTCTGCTTTTTATGTTACTGGTTCTGAAGCATCCTATTCTATACCTAAGATTTTCGGTTGGGCAATTCCTTTACTTGGTTTTATCGGTACAGTTGTTGGTATTAGTGGTGCTGTTAGTGGTTTCACTAGCTTTATGCAGAATTCGACAGATGTAGAACAAATTAAAGAAGGTGTCGGACAAGTTACTAGTAATCTTGCAGTTGCCTTTGATACTACATTATTGTCCTTGTTTCTTAGTGTTTTAGTAATGATTCCTTTGGTATTAATAGAACGTTATGAAACTAAATTACTCTTGGGTATTGATATGTTTATTAACGATAAACTTTTACCTCGCCTGAAAAAGAGCGATCAAGAGTTAGATTCTAATAGTATCAATCACTCAGTAGAAGCAGCAATCAAAGAGTATTTTCCTAACCCTCAAGATTTAGTTGCACCTGCCCAAAGCTATGCAGAACAAGCTGCAAGGACTTTATCAACAGGGTTTATCGCCGAGGTAAGTAAGGTACAGGATGTAAGTTCTCAGATCATTAATCAAGTTGCGGAAATTCGACAACAAGCCCAGGGCGATCGCCAGCAATTTCTAGATTTTTTTGCTCGTCAACAACAGATCAATCATGAATTAGTGCAGCAAATTACAACAATTGTTGATGAAATTAGAAATAAAAATTTAGCAGTAGCTCAAAATCTTAATACTCAAACTCAAGGTATTAGTAATCAATTGGAAAAGGCTGCAAAAATTATAGAAAACAGAGTGGCTTCTTTAGAATCTACTACTCAAAAATTAACTGATTTTCATCTCTCACAGTCTGGCTTAGAACATTCTTTTGCCCAGGGCGAAAAAACTGCTCAACTTGAAGAAGTATTAAAAGGAGTTAAGGATAATTTATCTCAGCTTCAGCCCCTACTTAAACAACTCAACAAACCCCGTCGTATCACTTTAGTTGAACAAGATAACGGTAGACTCGAATTTGAATAGCAATATCTCTAAAATTGTAGTGCATGAGATATATATCTTACATTTCCCTGTTTTTCACACTAAGCTCATAAAAGCCATATGTCTAGGCGTAAAATTCATCGCAAACAAGCAACAGAAATAGAACTTTTTCCTTTTCTTTCCGTTATTGCTTGTACCATTGGCACACTTATATTGTTAATCATCATTTTAACTACTCAAGCCTTAGAACCTCAAGAAGCCGTCATAGTTGCTAAGACAGAGGGAGATAAAAAAGCAGCCAATAACACCAAAAATAAAACACCTATTTACATTGAATGTCGTCAGGATGGCTTTATACTTCATCCGAGTAAGCAATTTGCACCTAGGGCAGATATCTATGATGAAAAATCTCCCTTAAGACAATTGATTGCTAACTTGAAAACTAATAAAGAAAAGCAATATCTAATTGTAATTCTACGTCCAGATGGGTTAGAAATGTTTGATAAAATTCGGGCATTAGTACAGCAGCAGGGAATTGACATTGGCTACGAACCATTAGAGTTTGGCTTAGAACTAAAAATAGAAAGTTAAAGATTAACTATAAACTTAAAATTATCTATGGCACGTAGACTTAGACGCAGAACTCAACCTGTTAGTGGCAATTTAGATTCCTTTTTAGATACCTTAACTAATACTGTTGGGGCATTAATTTTTATTACTTTATTTGTGACTCTGATAGCTACAGGTAGTCGCCCTAAAACTAAAATCACAATTCAAACTCCTTTATTTTCTACTAGTAAAAAAGAAGCACTGTGGTTTGAAATTAAAAACAATAAAATTAGTCATCTAAATTTGCGTCAAGTAAGGGAAAAAGAGTTGGAATTTACAAGCAATTTACCTAACTGTAATAAACCAGATCCTACTTCCTTAGACTATATTACTAGCCAAAATAATTATCAATCTTGTTTGTTGAGTATTTTAGGTCGCCAAAGTAATTTTAGGGTTGATACTAAAAATTATGAAGTTAAAACCGTAGACGACGGCGTATCACTATTATTTGAACCTGTATCAGCTAATATTGGTGAAACTACTCAGCAAATTACTACAGCCGATTCTGAATTTTCCAGAGTTCTATCCCAGTTTGATCCCAGTAAAGATTATATTCTATTTATTGTAAGACCAGATAGTTTTGAAGCTTTTCGTTCAGCCAGAAAACAAGCTTGGAATGCTGGATATGAAGTAGGGTGGGAACCTCACCCTGATAGTTTACCAATTAAAATTAGAACTATACTTGGGTCTGAACTTCCTGGGGGTACATCAGTTGGTGTACAGTGATGCTGGGAAATTTTAGCGATTTTTTGATATTTATTTTTGTTAACTAATATTTTTCCCTCACTACATCTGAAGATAGATCATTAATTAATCTATAGCAAGAAAGATGTACGGGCAGTTTATTATTAAGTATTGTAGAAAATAATTGAAATAGCAAGAAAACTAAATGAATCTTTTACTAGAAGTTGCCACTAACGAACCCCATTTTCCTTATGCTGCGGTTGGTACTTTGGTGGTTGGTTTTATAGCTGCCGTTAGCATAGGTTCGATCGCCTGGTACAACTCTAAACGTCCTCCTGGTTGGGAAGATAAAGAACGTCCTGATGTTGTTCCCAAAGTGGAAAAATAGGTAAATTAGCTAATTTTGATTTCTTAATAACAAATAAAGTAAAAATTGGAAACTAAAGGCATGGAAAATAACACTCCCGATGATGCAAATTACGATCCTAATGTAAGCGATAAGGATGCAGGTTATGATGCTAATATAACCTCTGCTGAAACAGCAGCTAGAATAGAAAGGGAAGGGGAGAATTTTGGAAAAACCCCTGTAGCTGAAGGAGAGCTTGATACAACCGCAGGTTATACTGTAGACCGCGAAGGATTAGGCAATAACTATGCGATCGAGCCTGAAATGTATTACGAAGAACCAGGCGATCGCAGAGAAGTTGAAGCAGCAGAAAAAGCTGAACGCGCTCAAGAGTTAGAAGAAATTAATTCTCCAGGTGGTAAAGGTCCTGGTGTAATTTAATTAATAAGAAAATATATTAAATATTAAATTTTGGACGCTAACATTTAAATTAGATTAGCGTCTATTTTTTGATTATTTATATCCTTTAAAGTTTTTTAAATAATTCTAAACATTCTTCTGCCAAAATACCGCCGATAACTTCTATCTTTTGAAATCCCTTTTCGACAACACTTTTACAAGTTAAATCTATTTGTTCGGTATTAAGTTCAATTAATTGTTGTGTAGACGCTCCATAAACTATACGGGAAACACCAGCCCAAACGCAAGCTGCTGCACACATAGGACAAGGTTCACAAGTGGTATATAAAGTATAGCCAGCTAAAGCATCTAGGGAATAACCGTATTTTTTGGTAAAGGCACGTAAAGCGTTTATTTCTCCATGCGCCGATAAATCGTTATCTGTTTGCGCCGTGTTATATCCACGGATCACAATTTCATCATCTTTAACTATTACAGCACCATAGGGTAAATCTCCTTTTTTGGCTTCTTTTAATGCCTCTTGCATAAATTGATCGTGATTCATTTTCTTGGTGTTCATACTAATTGAAATAGAACAAGGATTAATCTCTTTTATCAAATATAAATCGTCTCAAGAAATCGCCAATTACTCTAGTATTAATTTAAAAAATCCCCATAATAGTATCTACAAGAATTTGCTAACTAAAACTTTTTCAAGTATATTATTAAACAGACCGAACGGTCTTAAAGAATTAATGTCTAAAGCCGAACAAACTAAAGCGTATATCATTGAGCAAGCAGCAGAGTTATTTAACCTCAAAGGTTATGCAGCTTCATCTATTGCCGATATTATGCAAGCAACTGGTTTAAAGAAAGGGGGAATTTATAATCATTTTAAAAGTAAAGACGAACTAGCGTTAGCAGCGTTAGATTATGCAGTTAGCCTTTTAAGTCAAAGAATATGGAGTGTAGTAAAAACTAAACGTAATGCCATCGATCGCTTACAAGCACTGGTAGCTAGCTATTTAATTTATATTGATGATCCACCAATTGTAGGGGGATGTCCAATTTTAAATGCAGCCATTGAAACCGATGACACAAATTCTCCTTTGCGCGATCGCGCTTTACAGGCTATGAATTCCAGTCGTAGTTTAATTGTACGAATTATTAAAACAGGTATAAAAAAAGGCGAAATAAGATCTACTGTTGAACCTGATACTGTGGCAACGGTTATTTTCTCTGCTATAGAAGGAGCAATTATGATGAGTAAATTAGAACGAAATCCTATTCATTTAAAAAGGGTTGTAGCTCATCTACAGACATATATTCAAGATTTAGCGTTAAATAAATAGAAGAAAAGGAAGTAAGAAGGTTAATTTTTTTTGCAGTCAAAAAGACCGATCGGTTTGTAAATATTAAGATTTCCTATGAATAAAAAACCTTTTGAGGTAGAAATAGAAGTAGCAATCAAGACCTATGACATAGATTTTGCAGGAATTGTCAGCAATATTGTCTATATTCGTTGGTTAGAAGATTTAAGACTCAAAATGTTGGAGTTGTATTGCCCTTTAGAAGAATTAATAGCAAAGGGATATTGTCCAATTGTTAATTCAACGGCAATCAAATATCAAAAAGCTTTACGTTTAGGTAATCACGCTGTGGGTAGGATGTGGATGTCTCAACTGGGACGTTTACGCTGTACCCTAGAAGCGGAGATATATTTAGGGCAAGAAATAGCTGCTACCGCGACACAAGTGGGGTTTTTTATTGATTTAGAAACCATGCGCCCAAGGGCTATACCTGAAGAATTTAAACATATTTACAATCGACACAATTAATAGTTATCTATCAATAATCAATCATTAAATTATGCTGCAATTCTATTATCACCCTCTATCACCCCTATCCCGTCGTGTTTGGATCGCTTTATTAGAAAAAGAAATTTCTTTTGCACCGATAATTATCAACCTAAAAGAAAAAGAACAGTTTAAGCGCGAGTTTTTGGCAATTAATCCCTTTCATCATATTCCAGTAATTATCGATGATGGTTTGCGAGTTATAGAATCGATGGCAATTTTAGATTATTTGGAGTGCAAATATCCTCAAAAGCCAATGCTGCCAAAAGAGCCAGAGCAATTAGCTAAGGTCAGAATGTCGCAAATGCTAGTCAACAACGAATTATCTTCTTTAATAATTCCTTTAATTAAGGAAACACAAGATTCAGCCCAATTAAGTAAGGTAAAACGGAAAATTAATAGGATACTATGCTTTTTAGCTCAATTATTAGCCGATGATCTTTATTTTGGGGGCAAAACCTTATCTTTGGGTGATATCGTTGCAGGTAATACAATCATTTTAATTAAAAAACTGGGTTACAATTTCGAGCAAATTGAGCAAATTAATCGCTGGTGCGATCGCTTGATGCAAAGGCAACCCTGGCAGATAACCCAACCTGAGAAACAACAAATAACCCAATTTAAGCAAATAGTACAAGAATTAATCAAATAATTAAACCGTCAAATGAGTTGCCGTCCAAATAGTCCAACCGTCAATTAACCAGAGAAACATTGTAAAAACAAATAGAATTAAATACATCCAAGGTTGAGCTAGAGGACGCACATCAACCGTATCTATCCCTGTTTTTTCGGTGACAATATTGACCATTTTATTAAAGCCAGCTACACGCATGGGTAATAAATAAGCTTTTTCCGCTTTAGAAGATGTAAAATAATAAACTAATCCCCCTTGTCCTGTGGTGCGCATTTTCAGATTGTCAATTTCACTCCAAGACAAAGACCAACCCTGACGAAAAAACCTAGGAATCCAATTAGGATATGCAACTTTGATTTGATGATCATCTAAAATTACTTGTTCACTCAAAGCAGCAAAAAGAGCGATCGCGCCCAATAAAATGCCAATCCATAAAATATAAGATGGTACTGGGGCATGAGTAAAATCTGCTAAAAAAGGTAATGGCACTGTTAAAGCTATGTAAAGACAAAACAGCGTAATCCGAATAATGGGGGAGATTCTAAAAACGTTCATATTTTAATTATTAAATTATTTTTTATCGCCAAAAAATGTATAAACCTCAAGAACAAAAACTTACTACTTATTTAACTAATGGGTGATTCCTTTTGCCCCCAAAAGCCATCATATTTAATCACTTCTATATCCCCTAAAACTTTAGTTTGACAGGCAAGACGGCGATTTTGTTTAGGAGAATGAGGCGGTAGGGAAAGCCGAGCCTGATCACGCCAATTAGCAGCAGAAACATCACCAATTATACCAACCGCACAAGTACCACAAGTACCAATTCCTCTACAGTTGATAATTCTTGATTTACCGTTATACAAGTCTATTTTATGCTTCAATAAAACTTTGCGTAGATTAGCACCATAGTCACAAACAAAAGTTTTTCCTTGTACATTTACAGTAGGCATAAACAATATTTACTTGATTTACAAATTTTGATCTTTGAGTAACTTAACATTTCTTAACTTTGATTGGGGTTGAAATTTAGCTATATGAAACAAAAACCGAAAATTTGGATTTACGACACCACCTTAAGAGATGGCGCACAAGGAGAAGGAATTTCCATGTCCTTAGATGATAAACTCAAGATTGCCCGTAAACTCGATCAAATGGGCATACCGTTAATTGAGGGTGGGTGGCCAGGAGCTAATCCTAAAGATGTACAGTTTTTTTGGCGATTACAAGAAGAACCGCTTCAAAATTCCGAATTAGTCGCTTTTTGTTCTACTCGTCGTCCTCATGTGGCTGTCTCTGAAGATCAAATGCTTCAGGCAATTCTGGCTGCTAAAACTCATTGGGTAACAATATTTGGCAAGTCTTGGGATCTCCATGTCACAGAAATCCTAAAAACCAGTTTAGAAGAAAATCTAGCAATGATTAGCGAGACAATCGAATATCTACGCGCTCAAGGTAGAAAAGTAATTTATGATGCTGAACATTGGTTTGATGGTTATAAATATAATTCTGAATATGCTCTAAAAACGCTGCAAACAGCATTAGAAGCAGGGGCGGAATGGTTAGTTTTGTGCGATACCAATGGTGGAACATTACCCCATGAAATTAGTGAGATAATTACCGAAATTAATTTAGCTTTACCTGAGTCTTTAAATAAATTAGGTATACATACCCATAATGATGCAGGAACAGCAGTTGCTAATGCGATCGCTGCCGTGAGGGCAGGTGCAACTATGGTACAAGGTACAATTAATGGTTATGGAGAAAGATGTGGTAATGCTAATCTTTGTACTCTAATTCCTAATTTACAGTTAAAACTTGGCTACCATTGTCTGCAAGATCAACAATTAGATCAATTAAGTCCCATTAGTAGGGCGATCAGCGAAATAGTAAATCTTGCGCCTGATGATCATGCACCATTTGTAGGGCGATCGGCATTTGCTCATAAAGCAGGGGTTCATGTTTCCGCAGTTGAGAAAAACCCCATAACTTACGAACATATAAAGCCAGAATTAATTGGTAATCAAAGAAGGATTGTTATCTCAGATCAGTCGGGTTTAAGTAATGTTTTACATTATGCTGCTAAATTTGGGATTAACCTTAGTAAACAAGACGTTAGTTGTCGTCAAATTCTAGATAAATTAAAAAAATTAGAGCATCAAGGATATCAATTTGAAGCAGCCGAAGCAAGTTTTGAACTGCTCATGCGCTCAATTCTTAACCCTGGAAAACAATTATTTACTCTTAAAGGGTTTCAAGTTCATTGTGATATTCAGAAAAATGATAATCCAGCCAGCACAGCTTTAGCTACGATAAAAGTAGAAGTAGATGGTAAAAACTTACTAGAGGTAGCAGAAGGAAATGGGCCAGTAGCAGCGTTAGATAGTGCTTTACGCAAGGCACTTGTTAAATTCTTTCCCCAAATAGCTGATTTTTACTTGGCAGACTATAAAGTTCGTATCCTAGATGGGGGCGCAGGTACAGCAGCCAAAACTCGCGTATTAGTAGAATCAAGCAACGGTGTAGAACGCTGGACAACTATAGGAGTTTCCGTCAATATTCTTGATGCTTCTTATCAAGCGGTAGTAGAAGGGATGGAATATGGTTTACTATTGCAAACTAACTGCAAAGCAGTCATCGCAAGATCTGCCGCTAAACGACAGATTACCGATGACCAAAAAAAACAAAATAGGCATTGTTAATTAAGAAACCGAACTATTAAAGATATATGACGACTCTTCCTCTTACAACCAGAAGTAGACTTAAAAATATTCCCCAAGCTCCAGTTGTTTGGGAAGGCGATCGTCGTCCGTTGGGTAATATATCCTCCCATTTAGATCATAATCAAGATACGGATGGAGAATGTATTATCTGGGTAGATGGATCAGAAGGTGCTGTAAGGGCAATGGATGTAGTCCCCGAATCTATGGGTATTGAAGCGGTGGTTAGAACTCTGTTGCGAGCTATGGAAACTCCTCATCATCCAGGACTACCTCAACGTCCGCAGAAAATTTTAGTGCGCGATCGCGAAATTCAATTTTTTTTACGCGGGGTTTTACAAGATTTAAATATTAATATTGAGTATTCACCAGATCTACCTTTAATTGATCGTTTGTTTGAAGGTTTTGCCGATATGGATGCAGAACCCCCCTCTGCTTTACCTGCGCTCTATGAACAAGCAATTGTTAATTTAGCCCAACAACTTTGGGAAGATGCTCCTTGGGAATTGTTAGCAGATAGTGATATCCTCCGCGTTGATCTTAAAGATTGTGAAATTGAACAAGTCTATCTCTGTGTCATGGGTATGATGTCGGAGGAATACGGAGTATTAATTTATCGTTCTTTGGATTCTCTCAAACAGTTTCGCTCTGTGGCTTTGGCAGATGATCAGTCCTCAGTGGAATTAGAAAAAGCTTTTCTTGCACAGGATTGTTGGTTTCTTAATTATGAGTCTATAGACGACGAAGATTCATCAGATATAGTGGTAACTGAACCTTTTTTTGGTAGTCTTCATCCATTTGAAGGAATGCGTCCATTTTTAGACGAAGCGGAAGCGAAAATTGTTTATGTGGTTTTAGAGTCTTTACGGCGTTTTTGTAATCGTAATCATGCTACTTTAGCTCAAGAACCAATTTCGGCAATTAATAAGTCCTATCACATCACCCTACCTAGTAGTAAAAGTTTCCCAACCTCTAATTTACGTCAATCCCAGATAGATCAGGAGCAAGAAAAGATAACTATCTCAACTCAAGTTGCTACTTTACCTGAGTTGACAGAAGAATTATTAAATATGGGTTCGAGCGATCGCTCGGATTTCATCGATCAAGAAATTGATATTCCCATTCAAGAGGATTTAATCCCTGATGGTTCATTAATTAGTTTAGCTAGTGTCTCTTGGGAATTAGTCGAAGAATTGAAACATCAATCTAAAGTTTATTATCAATCTTTGGCAATCAAACCTAGAGGTAAAGAATTACCAGCAATTTTTATCCAAACCACTCGCCCAAAAGCGAAACATTTAATTAGTCGTATTCAAGATGCAGGCGGTTTGAAGGCAATTTGTTTTAATCCAGGTCATGATCCTTTTAGTGGCGAAATATATGACCTTGGTATGCTACAAACAGGCGACAACGAACTTTATATCTTTGCTGAATATTCTCAAGATATTGCACAACAGGTTAAAGCTGTAGAAAAATGGAATCAACGCTGTCAAAAAACTCAAGGGTATTGTGGTCTAATCATTGCTATGGGGGTAACAGGCAATAATCGCGGTAATCCTCAAGCTAAGGATATTTTGGCTTTATATGAGCTTAAATCAATTAATGGTGAGGAATTAGGTATGGGAGTTTTGCAATTAATGCCCAATTTTGAATTTTAAATGCAGTCTTGGGTAAAATATTTTTCTGCTAAATATTACAGTCGTTTTGGGTAGAGTAGACTTACTTATTTAATTAATTAGTTCTGATGTTCTTAGCTATTTTTTAGTCTACTCATTTGCAAACCGTAGTAATTATTTTTGATCCCTTAACCCTATTAAAATCTTATAGCTAAAAAAATGATAGTGGCAAAGTTATTTAAATAGTTTGCACCACCATCATCCAAGTAATAATTAAAATTACTTTTATTCTACCTCAATTAGAGCTTAAGAAACCCAGTAAAAAGACCAAGAAGAAACAAAGATAGAGGCAATAAAACTATTATGCCAGTCATAGTTGTTTTTACAGATGGGGTAATATTTACAGGAGGGTTTAACTCAGAAGTTGGACGTGAGGTTGCGTTCATATTTACCTGATATATTATTGTTTCGACTACTTATCTACCTTGCTTTACTGCATAAACTTATGTCATCAATCCCTAGAATGATATACAAAGGCGAAAGTATCTATCAAAGTAAGTATTTAATTAATTGAGGTAATCTACCCCAGCTTACTAAAGATAAAATTTTAATTAAGAGGGATAGAGGTTCTATGTTTATCAAGGGTAACAAACTTAATCATAATTTGCCATAACCACCACCCCCAGGAGTTTCAATAATAAATGTATCCCCTGGTTGCATTTCAACTGTTGCTTGAGAATTTAACTCTTCAATGGTTTTATCTTGTCTTTGAACATAATTTTTACCTGGCTTACCTGGCTTTCCTCCTGCTAAGGCGAAAGGGAATGTTTGACGACGATTTGATAGAATTCCTGCTGTCATCTGGGTGAGAAAACGTAACTTTCTAACTACTCCATTACCACCATGATTAATTCCCATACCACCGCTACCACGACGTATACTAAATTCCTCTACAAGTACAGGAAAACGTAATTCTAGAATTTCAGGATCAGTAAGACGAGAATTAGTCATTTGAGTTTGTACTGCATCTGTGCCATTAAAATTTTTTCCAGCACCAGATCCGCCACAAATAGTTTCATAATATTGATACTGCTGATTACCGAAAGTAAAGTTGTTCATCGTACCTTGAGAAGCAGCCATAATTCCCAACGCACCATAGAGACAATCGGTTATATTTTGAGAAGTTTCAACATTACCTGCAACCACTGCTGCTGGATATTGAGGATTAAGCATACAGCCTGGGGGAATAATAATATCTAAGGGTTTGAGACAACCTGCATTCAATGGAATCCTATCTTGTACTAAAGTCCGAAAAACATATAAAATCGCAGCCTGACAAACAGCAGTAGGAGCATTAAAGTTATTATCTAATTGCTTAGAAGTACCTGTAAAATCAATGGTTGCTCGCCGATGAGTATGATCTATAGTAATTTTTACTTGAATTTTTGCACCGTTATCCATCTCACTAATAAATTCTCCATCTTGCAATAGAGCGATCGCGGATTTCACTGCTTCTTCTGCATTATCTTGCACAAACTGCATATAGGCTTGTACGGTTTCTAAACCATACTGTTTAACCATATTTAAAAGTTCTTTTACACCACAATTATTAGCTGCAATTTGAGCTTGAAAATCAGCTATATTTTGTTCAGGGTTGCGGGCTGGGTAGGGATGATTGGTTAATATTTTTTTAATCGCAGTTTCTTGAAATACTCCTGCTTCTACTAGTAAAAAGTTATTAATTAATATCCCTTCTTCTTTTATGTTCTCACTCCCAGGAGGCATTGAACCTGGCGTTATACCTCCTATGTCTGCTTGATGCCCCCGAGAAGCCACATAAAATATAGGTTGAGTTGGATTTTGTGGGTGAACAGTACCCCGCCCGTGAAGGACGGGGCGCAGCTGCACTTCGTCAAAAACAGGGGTAATTACTGTAACATCGGGTAAATGTGTTCCTCCATTGTAGGGATTATTAGATACATATACATTCCCAGGCTGAATCTGATCTCCTAATTCTTGAATTAAACTGCTTACACTAGCACTCATCGACCCTAAATGCACAGGAATATGCGGTGCGTTAGCTACTAATGAACCAAAACTATCAAAAATAGCACAAGAGAAATCCAATCTTTCTTTGATATTGACCGAAACTGCGGTATTTTGCAGGACAATTCCCATTTGTTCGGCAATGAATTGATAGAGATTATTAAAGATCTCTAGACGTACAGGATCGCTTTGGTTGTTATTAGTCATTGGCTAGGGTAATAATCATCAATGAGTCGATAGTTGTATCTTACATATAGAGATATCGTCTACGTAAAAAATTTTACCTGTTTAAATTATGAATAACACCACCTTCAACCCTGAACAAACTCTAGAACAACTTCAATGGCGTTACGCTACAAAAAAGTTTGATCCCACTAAAAAAATACCTGATGACACCTGGAAAATTTTAGAGCAAAGTTTGGTATTATCTCCTTCATCTTTTGGATTACAACCTTGGCAATTTTTTGTTGTTCGTAATCCTCAAATAAGACAACAACTTATAGAACATTCTTGGGGACAAAAACCAGTAGTTGAGGCTTCCCATCTTGTAGTATTTGCCATTAAGCAAAATATTAATCATGATGATGTTGATCACTATATTCAAAGGATGGCTGAGGTACGAAAAGTATCTACTGAAGATCTCGCAGGTTTTAGCAATGTTGTTAAAGGTTTCTTACAAAATCCTCCTTTTCCTCTAGATGTCGATCAATGGGCTGGTAAACAAGCATATATTGCTTTAGGGTTTTTTATGAGTTGCGCTGCTATGTTAGAAATTGATACATTGCCGATGGAAGGCTTCATCCCTGCAAAATACGACGAAATTTTGGATCTTAATAGTAAAGGTTATAGTGCGGTTGTGATTTGTGCTGCTGGATATCGCGCCGAAGACGATAAATACGCCCAAATGCCTAAAGTTCGTTACTCTACAGAGGAAGTGGTGCAATACATAGATTAATCTAGTTATTGCTGTTATTTCTCTACTAGCAGAACATTTAAAACTGTAGTGTGTTCTGCTTCAATTATTTTGCTTAGATGACTTTGCCAGCCTCTATTGTTGCCAAAATCTATAATGATCGCAAGATTAAAGATATTCAAAAATTAGTTGATTATACTTAATATATATGGGCAAAAGACAATAAAACTTAAATAACAGCGCAATTATCTCTATCAGTCATTTATGCAATCAACTTCAGATTTAGAAAAACTTATTCCCAATTCAGCCACCAAGTTTGCTTATCAAGGATTTCAGGAAGGAAAAAAAGTATTTGGTGTTCTTCATAAAATAGTCAGCGATCGCCTTACTAATACGGTTCTTCCCGAACAACAGGCTAAAAGTCAACCCCTCTCCCCAGAAATCCTCTTGAAGCTTCAAGCAAGAATCAAGCAATTAGAAGAGCAGGACTGGCAAGATGCTCAAAACGGAGTTTATCCTAATAGTTTGTTATTTGATAACCCTTGGTCTGACTTTTTCCGCTATTATCCCGAAGTTTGGCTAGATATGTTCAAAATTTGGGAAAGATTAGAAAAAAAAGAATATCAAAGATTTGATCAGTCTATCGATCAAGTAGGGTATCCCAACTATTATCTACAAAACTTTCACTATCAAACTGATGGTTATCTTAGTGATATGTCTGCTAATCTTTATGATTTGCAAGTAGAAATCTTGTTCAATGGATCAGCAGATGCCATGCGTCGCCGTATTCTTGCACCTTTAAAACAAGGCTTACAAACCTTTTCTCATCTACTACCTCAACAGTTAAAAGTATTAGATGTCGCTTGTGGCACAGGACGCACACTAAGAATGATTCGTGCTGCATTACCTAAAGCATCTTTATATGGCACAGATTTATCCCCAGCCTACTTACGTAAGGCTAATCAGCTACTGTCTGAAATACCAGGTGAGTTACCCCAACTATTGCAGGCTAACGCCGAAAAGTTACCTTATTTAGATAACTATTTTCATGGTTTAACTTCCGTCTTCCTATTTCATGAGCTTCCCGCTTCTGCTAGACAATGCGTTATTAATGAAGCATTCCGTGTCCTAGTCCCTGGTGGAGTATTGGTTATTTGTGACTCGATGCAAGCCTTAGATTCTCCAGACTTCGAGGTAATGATGAATAACTTTCCTGCTGTTTTTCACGAGCCTTATTACAGACACTATATCTCCGATAATATGGAAGATCGCTTAACAAGTGCAGGATTTACTAATATCCAGGTAAGTAACCACTTTGTTAGTAAATATTGGACTGCTTACAAGCCAGTTAACTAAAGGATAATTAGTTTTTAACTTTAAAATTTCAAATCTCAGTCGCACATCACAGTTGCACTTGTCTGATAACAAAGTGTGGCTGTGTTTCCTTTTAAAACGTCAAGTTAAACTAAAATTAGAAGATATAAGATTATCGAAGCGCAAAGGCGAGTGACTAATAACAGTGAATAACCGCTTTAATCAAATAACTCAATACAATACATCGGGGCTAGGGTGCTGGTTGAGTATAATTTTTGTAGTTTTTATTTTAGCCAGCGTTGGTTTAGGCTGGGTTGTTAATGGCTTACTTATTTTATTAGCTTTACTGTTGATTACTCCTGTAATCGTTTTCTGGGGATTACAGTGGTGGATCAAACTTAAATTAATACAAGCTCCCTGCCCAGTGTGTAATTATGAATTTACAGGGTTTAAAAATACCGAATTTAATTGCCCTAATTGTGGTGAAACTTTAAAAGTAGAAGGAAATAATTTTAGTCGTATGACTCCTCCAGGCACAATAGATGTAGAGGCTGTGGAAGTATCTACTAAAACGTTGGAAAAAGGTAATTAAGACAGAGAATGAATTCTAATTATCATGAGAAACATTTAAAATAAACGGGTGTGTACTGCCAAGGCGATCGCCAACATAAATTTGATAACTACCAGCCTCCCAGACACCAGATATTTCAGGTTTCAATCCTGATAATTCATCTCCTAAGACACAAAAACTATCGCCACCCCTTGGTCCTAATACAAGCAAGGTTGGTTGACCCCCAGTTGTTTGAACAGTCAAACGTAAATAATCTATTCTTTGTTCTAGGTTCATTTCGTAATTAGGGGAACTTGCGATAAAACCACACCCTTTACTATCTACTAAGCCACCAGATTGACCTTGGATGATCTGATTTGCCTGGGTTAATTGAATTTTTTGGGTGGCAATTTCGGCTTTTACCATTTCCCAATTAGTGAGCGAAATTAATATAGCTAAAAATACAGGATTAAACTTATTAAATTTCAATAAATTGACCATACGAGCATTATTTTAAGTATTGCTTTTTATAAATAAATTTTATTAGCTTTAATGTTGGCATTATTTTTTTGGTGTTCCACTTTCAAGAGAGTCATAATTCAGTATTTTCCACTATATAGATTGATAGTTATTGATCTTAAATTAGGTTTTGATGAAAATTAAACATTTAGGCAGTCTCATTGATTCAGTTGATCTGTAGGTTCTAACTAGTGATATAAGCTCCTAAGGTTGGAAATCGAGCTTAACGCTTAACTAAATTGACGCAATTATTTACAGTTTTTTTATGGTTTCCCATACCCAAAAAATTTAAATGATTCTTTCAAATAAAAATATTTACTTAGATCTTTTTAAGTGAATTAACCTACTTACTTTTGTTGACTCTAACTTAAAACAAAGATAATAATAGAAGTAACTCAATTAATTTAAATATTATCTTAAGTTGCTTGTTAATATTTTCATATTTTTTAACTCCAACTTTACTAAAGCTTTAAGATATCCACCTGCCTAATCTCCTATAAATTTTCTATAACAGTAAATACTAAGAGATTTTTTCGGGCAAAAGCGCGACTACATTCTATATTACGTTTAAGGAAAATAATATGACTAACTTGCAGACAACTAATAGTTTATCTTCTAATCATAGAGAAGAACTTGATATCAATATAGGAAATTATTTACAAAAACTTAAACGACGCTGGATACCAGCCTTAGCGGTTTTTATTGTAACTGTTGGGACAACCGCTTTTCTAAGTGGTTTCTTAGAAAAAAACTACAAGTCAGAAGGCAAAATCTTATTTAAAAAGAACTCTGTAGATTCCTTCCTAGATTTACAATCAAAGCCTGAGCAATTAAATTCTATTTTACCTGATCAAACCCCCTTAAGTACAGAGAAGCTTAGAATAACTTCCGAGCCTGTATTGCAACAAACTATAGATCAACTAAAATTAGTAGACGCAGCAGGAAAGCCCCTCAAAACTGAAGATTTTAAGAAAAAACTAACTGTTGAAATTGTAGGTGGCACAGATGTCATACAGATAGCATATAAAGATCCAGATCCTGTTATTGCTTCTAAAGTAATTAATACATTAATGGATGTTTATATCAAAGAACAAGTCAATAGTAATAAGAAAGCAACTGCTAGTGCCGATAGTTTTGTTACTAGTACCATACCCAAGATTGAAGACAAACTACAAACATTAGAATCCCGCTTACAAAACTTTTATGAAAGAAATCAGGTTGTAGATTTACAAGAAGAAAAGAGAATTTTAGTAGGAGAAGTTGGTAATCTTAATCGTCAAATTGCAGACACAGGGGCTCAATTACAAGGAGCAAAAGCTCAAACAGAGAGTTTACAAAATCAATTAGGTTTAGATTTAAAACAAGCGATCGCTGCTAATCAATTAGGCAGCACTCCTCAAGTTCAAAGTATTTTAGATCAATTGGCAACGACAGAAACTGAACTTGCTCAAGAGCGACAACGGTTTAATGATAATCATCCTACAGTCATTAGTCTCAATGACAAAAAACAAGCATTAAATTCCCAATTACAACAATTAATTACTCAGTATGTAGGTACTAAAGTTTCAGAAGGGTTATTACAAGCAGGGAATGTGAGAGAAAATCAGCTAGAAAGATTTATTAGTTTAAAAATAGACGAATTAAGTCTTCAAACTGAATTAGCATCTTTGTATAAATATCAACAAGTTTACCTAGATCGAGCTAAAGAAGTACCTAGACTTGAAAAAGAAGAACAGGCTTTATTGCGCGAGGTTGAAAGTACACGTTCTACCTACAATACATTACTCGATAATAAACAAGAAATAGACATTTTAGTTAACCAACAAACAGGTAATGCTGAAGTTATCGAATTGGGTAAAGTTCCAGACAAAGGCAGTACAGGTAGAGTTTTCCTAATAGCTTTAGGTGTCTTGATGGGGCTTTTTCTCTCAAACTTGACAGTAATTTTACTAGAAATGCAAGATCGAACTTTGAAAACTATTCCTGAAGTTAAACGTAAATTTGGTTATCAGGTTTTAGGAATTGTTCCTTTTGATTCATTTCAAGATAGTCACGGGTCAATTATAGTTCAAAGAGAACCTGATTCTTTTGCTAGTGAAATTTACCGCATGATTCAAACTAACCTCAAGTTTTTAGCTGTAAAAAGGCAACCAAAAGTTATTGTAATCACAAGTTCTGTACCAGGAGAGGGTAAATCTACTATTGCTGCTAATTTGGCAGCAGCTATGGCTCAATTAGGAAGAAAAGTTTTATTAATAGACGGTGATTTAAGAAAAGCTTCCCAGCAAGATCTATGGCAAGTAAGTAACCTCATGGGAGTTAAAGATGTAATAACTCACAAAACGCCTCTAGATCAAGTAGTTAGTCAACCTATGAAACAATTAGATCTATTGACAGCAGGGACAATTGCACCTAATCCCTTGGCTCTTTTAGATTCGGTTGAAATGAGCGAATTAGTAGCCACAGCCAGAAAAGATTATGAGTTAGTTATTATTGATGCCCCTCCATTAGCTGTAACGGCGGATGTTTTAACTTTGACTAAGCTGGCGGATGGTCTTGTGTTTGTCAGTCGTCCTGGAATTGTAGAACATGAGAGTGCTGAGTTGGCGCAGGAAACTCTAACGAATGCTAATCTTTCCCAGCAGGTTTTAGGTCTGGTGATTAATGGTGTTAAACCAACTGAATTTGACCGTTATTCATACCATGCTAAATATAGTAAGAAATATTTTACTAGTCCAGAAAATACCCCTTCTAAGACAGCAACTGCTTAAAATTAAATTATATTTATTTGTCCAGTACATAATGGCTTGCGATCAATTCTTCTCTAAGAGAAAATGAACAAATCGACTATTGTAATTGGCTTAGATGCTGCCGAACCTAGATTAATTGAGCATTGGATGGCTGCTGGACATCTTCCAAATTTAAGTAAAATTCGCCAACAGGGGACTTACGGACGTTTAGATAATACAGTAAATTATTGTGGAATTGCCACAGAATATTCAACTACAGAACCTTTATGGGCAACTTTTTCTACGGGATGTCGTGCTGATACTTTAGGTTACTGGGATACAGTAAGTTATAATCCCAAAAATTACGAAATTGTTTGTGATATTGTTGCAAGCGGTTACGACTATCGAGAATACCCGCCTTTTTACGCTTTGGGAGCAGATTATAAAGTTGCCGTTTTA
Organism: Chondrocystis sp. NIES-4102; assembly: GCA_002368355.1. Taxonomy (NCBI): domain Bacteria; kingdom Bacillati; phylum Cyanobacteriota; class Cyanophyceae; order Chroococcales; family Chroococcaceae; genus Chondrocystis; species Chondrocystis sp. NIES-4102. The sequence goes on from AP018281.1 coordinate 1,512,924, forward strand.
GATGTTCCTGTTACAACTATTACCGATAATCTTAATGGAGTTCAAATTTTAGGTTGGGGAGGGCATTATCCTTATACTGTTAGTGCTTCTAGTCCCCCAGAATTATTTCCTGAGATTTTAGAAAAATATGGAAAAAATCCTGTTTTACATAATGATAATGGACTGTGGTGGAATCCTAAATATGTTACGTGGATAGAATCCGCTTTAAAAGAGAGTATTAAGGGACATTCGGCGATCGCTCGCCAATTACTACAACAGGATAATTGGGATTTATTTCTCATGGTATTTGGTGAAACCCATACTGTAGGTCACGATTTATATAACTATAGTCAGCCAGATCATCCGTTATATAATCATTTAAGTAAAAATGGTACCAGGGCTGACCCTGTTTTAAATATTTATCAAAAAGTAGATCAAGCGATCGGCGAAATTTTAGCAGTAGCTCCTCAAGATGCTAATATAGTTTGCTTTTCGGCTCATGGTATGACAGCCAACTTTACTGATCTTTTGAGTATGGCAGTGTTGCCCGAATTACTGTATCGTTTCCATTATGGAAAATCAGCCCTCACGCCAGGAAAAATAGGCTCAATTCCTAAACCTATAATTACTAAGCCTATTAGAAATTCTTGGGCTGGAGAAATATGGAGTCAGATATATGAACCCAACCTCTTTAAGAAGTTTTTCCATACTTGGACTCATAAAAAGTTTTTGCGTGGTCAAAAACACGGATTACTTTCTCCTTATAGCTTGCTAGATGAACCAATAGAAAAAGAATTAGCTATGGGGTGGATGCCAAGTATGTGGTATTCTCCTTTATGGTCGCAAATGAAAGCCTTTGCTTTACCAGCTTTTACTAATGGTCACATTCGTATTAATCTTCAAGGAAGAGAACGAGATGGAATCGTTGAACCTTCTGATTATGATGCTCTATGTGCTGAAATAAGCGATATTCTCTATGATCTCAAAGATCCTCGCTCTGGGAATCAAGTAGTTAAGCAAGTAGTCAAAACTCGGCTTACGCCCTTAGACGATAACCCTAAGTTACCCGACGCAGATATAGTAGTAATCTGGCAAAAACCTATTACAGACGTTGTAGATAGTTCAAAGTTGGGACGTATTGGACCATTAACTCATTGTCGTGCTGGGGGTCATCAAGGTCAAGGTTTCTTTTTAGCTAAAGGAGCAGATATTCCTGCTGGATTTTCATTACCTGCTGGAGAGGTGGTAGATTTAGCTCCAACAATTCTAACCTTGATGAAGGCAGAAATTCCCAGTTATTTAGACGGTAAAAGTCTAATTTCTAATATACCCAGTTAAACTCGCTTTCCTATTTAATCTTATATTAATTTAATATTAATTTATCTTTATTATTAATAATTCAGCAATACTTAGTAAGTATTTGACATATATACTTGTATGTTTTCTAAAATCTCTTAAAAATTCAATGATGTAAACAGTAGGCTTTATGCAGTTAACCAGGGCAAACTTAGTAAATGAATAGTTAAACAAAATTTAGGCAATGACTAAAAGTAACATTAATGCTTTAAACATTTTTGAATATATCTTTTCAATTCTGTCTTTAGTTCATATATCACAAGCAATTACACCGTTAATCTTAACTAAAGGTGTTAATGAGGGGGATGGTATTGAGCTTAGTAGTTTTGATCTATCTTTAAACGCTGAGATCTCTTTATTTATTTATTTTATAACCTCAATACTTTTAGTGATGAGATGGAAAAGGGTCTTAGCAATTATGTCTAGTAATAAACTTGTTTGGATGCTAATGACGGTAATTCTTTTGTCCTTCCTCTGGTCAGTTAATCCACCTCAAACTTTCAGATTTAGTATTTACGCCCTTGGCACTACTATGTTTGGGCTTTATCTCGCTACTCGTTACACTTTGCAAGAGCAAATGGATTTAGTAGGTTGGACTTACGCTCTATTGCTAATTTTGAGTCTTTTATTAGCTGTGATCATTCCTAAGTATGGACTAATGGCAGGTGTTCATGACGGTGCTTTGCGCGGTGTCTTTACCCACAAAAACCAATTTGGTGCTTTTATGTCTCTTGGTGGCGTAGTTTTCTTTTTAAATGCTCTGCGAAAGCAAAAATACAGTTGGATTTATTGGGTAATGTTAGCCTTGTGCTGTACTGCCATGATCATGTCGCGATCGACGACTGCTATAGGCACTTTTGCTTTTATGTTAATGCTTTGCTTAGTTTATCGTATCTTCCGTTGGCGATATGAAGTAATGGTTTCTGCCGTTTTGGCGGTCACAATTATCGGTATAGGGACTGTGATTTTTCTGGCAAGTTATGTTGGTTCAGATTCAATTTTTAGTTCTGTAGGCAAAGATACTACACTTTCAGGTAGAACTTTTATTTGGCGATATGTTTGGGATCAAATTCAGTTGCATCCTTGGTTAGGGTATGGATTATCTGCGTTTTGGAACGGTTACGAAGGACCTTCAGGATATGTGCAATTGGCAATGAGAATTCCTGTGGCATATGCTCATAATGGCTTTCTCGATATTTGGCTTTCTATCGGATTAGTGGGTTTAAGCGTATTTGTTATAGGATTTTTAGCAACTACAGGTCAGTCATTAGAATTGTTGCGTAAAACTAATAGTCCAGAAGGATTTTGGCCTCTTTTGTTTTTGACTTATATTTTATTGTCGAATTTGACTGAAGGGACTATTACAACGATGAGTAACTTTTTTTGGGCAGTATATGTAGCGATTTCTTATTCTCTGATCATCTCTCGGAATAATGAGTATGCAATTGACAAATAAATTCTACCCAATTATTAAGCAGCAATTGAAATAGAAAATATGAATCTTGACAAGATCAAAATTAAAGTAACTAATCTATTTCAGAGTAGTCTGGCGCGCGATACTTTGTGGATGTTGCTATCCAAATTATTTAACGTCGTAATGCAAGCAGGATATTTTATCTTGGTCGCTCGTTTGTTGGGTACAGAAAATTATGGTTCTTTTGTTGTTATTGCAGCTAGTGCCTCAATTCTTTTTCCTTTTGTAGCCTTGGGTAGCGAACATGTATTAGTACAAAATGTGTCTACTAATCGATCTTGTTTTCCTACTCATTGGGGCAACTCTTTGTTATTGGTTATAGTCAGTGGGTGTGTATTAACTAGCATTATGCTATTGATTTCTCCTCTTATTTTTCCGACAAATATTACAAAAATTACAGAATTATTGATTTTACTTGCCGATTTAGTTTGTTTATCACTTTTAGATCTAAGTTCTAAAGCTTTGATGGCAACTGATAGGGTCAAGAAGATGGCACAGTTAGGCGTTTTAAGTACTTCTAGTAAGTTATTAGCTGCCCTTGCGTTGGCGGTATTTTTTAGTGAACCTAATTTAATTGTTTGGAGTTATTTATATTTTGCAAGTTCTATAATCACGGCGGTTATTGGGATTATCGCTGTTAATAAAATGGCAGGGTTGCCTAAATTATCTATGGATGAATTAAAATCCAATCTTGGACAAGGATTTTACTTTGCCATTAGTGCTTCAGCTACTAATATCAACGCTGGATTGGATAAATCTATGCTAGGTAAATTAGCTGATGTTTCTGCTGCTGGTATATATGGCTCTGCCTATCGTTTTATCGATGTAGGCAATGTCCCGCTACTCGCACTGTTTGGTGCAACATATACCAGATTTTTTCAGCATGGCATGACGGGGATTAGAGGTAGTTTAGGATTTGCCAAACGATTATTACCAATTTTAATCTTTTATGCGATCGCTTCTTTGATTGGTTATCAATTTCTCGCTCCTTATATTCCAGCTATTTTAGGCGAAGAATACCGTGAAGCCATTTCCGCTTTACTCTGGTTATCTCCTCTTCCTGCGATCGCTGCTCTGCAATATTTAGCTGCCGATACTCTTACAGGCGCGGGAAATCAAAAATCTCGTAGTCTTATACAAGTAGTTGCTGCTATTATCAATCTTGTTTTAAATATTTTGTGGATTCCTCAGTATTCTTGGAAAGGTGCTGCCTTAGCTACCTTGGTTTCTGATTCTTTTAAATTAGTTTGTTTATGGATAGTTGTTTTTTGGTTATATAGTAAAACTAATAAATCTTAACTACTTATATTTTGCAATTAGTTTTTATTAATATTGACAATTATCTGTTTATCAATTAATGACTACGAAAAGAGTTGACGTTTTGATAAAGAGTAATAGATACTGTGATAAATTAATAAACACGAATTACAATTAAACTATGGGTATATTATTAAATTGTTTGTGATTAATTTTACCAAAATGCAAAGTTATAAAAATGCTTAATGGTTGCCAATAATTATCAATATAAATTATGCTATTTAATTCTTTTGAATTTGTTTTTCTATTTTTACCCATTACTATAGCCGTGTTTTTCTGGCTTGCCAGAGATGAGCAACGTATTAAGCGACAAAATCCGATAACTTGGTTGGTATTAGCTTCTTTCTTTTTTTATGGGTGGTGGAATCCTCTTAACCTACCTTTAATAATTATCTCGATGCTAGTTAATTATGGTTTAGGCTATTTATTAGGTAATGTTTTTGAAAGAGGAAAGAAAAAAAAATTAATATTTATTTTAGGAATTATCTTTAATTTAGGACTAATTTGCTATTTTAAATACGCGAATTTTATAGTTGACAATATTAATCAAGTTACAGGCAATGATATTATAATACCTACAATTGTAATTCCCTTAGGGATTTCATTTTATACCTTTCAACAAATAGCTTATTTAGTAGATGCCTATCGGGGGGAAACTAAAGAATATAATTTACAACAATATGTCTTATTCGTTTTGTTTTTCCCTCAACTAATTGCAGGCCCAATTGTACATCACAAGGAAGTTTTACCGCAATTTGAGAATTCAGAGCTTTATAAATTTAACAAGCAGACTTTAGCTATTGGCTTAAGCATTTTTATCGCTGGTCTATTTAAAAAAGTTATTTTCGCAGATCGCATTGCAGAATATTCAAATTTAGCTTTTACTGCTGCTTCTCAAGGAGTAGATTTAACTTTTTCTGAATCTTGGGTTGGGGCATTAGGTTATACACTACAATTATATTTTGACTTCTCAGGCTACTCAGATATGGCGATCGGTGCAGCCTATATGCTGGGGATCAGATTACCCTTAAATTTCAACTCCCCTTATAAAGCAATTAGCATCGTTGATTTTTGGCGTAGATGGCATATTACTCTTTCTCATTTTTTACGTGACTATTTATATATTCCTTTGGGAGGTAGTCGTAAAGGGTCTTTAAGACGTTATCTAAATTTGGTAATTACTATGTTACTTGGTGGTTTATGGCATGGTGCAGGTTGGACTTTCGTTTTTTGGGGTGGATTACACGGTATTTATTTAGTAATCAATCATTTATATCGCTCTTTACGGCAAGCTTTAGGGCATAATCTGAGAAATGATGGTTGGCTATTACGTGGTTTAGGTTGGTTAACCACTTTCCTTGCTGTAGTAATTTCCTGGGTATTTTTCCGTGCTAATAATTTTGCTACTGCAATCTCTATTCTTAAATCTATGTTTGGCTTTAATGGTATTCAACTAGCTCCTTTTTTAGAAAGTTATTTAGGATTTTTAAGGAATATAGGAGTAGGATTTTTTGGCTTTAGCGTTAATGTGGGCATTAGTCAAAAATATGCTACCTTTGGAATTTTAATACTGTTATTTATTGCTTGGTGTACTCCTAATACCCAACAGTGGATGGGTAAATATAATCCTACTTTGACTGAACCTATTGAGTACTATCAATCCCAATGGCAAAGACAGTTTTGGCAATATTTATCTTGGAGACCAAATACAATTTGGACAATAATTGTTGCAGGATTAACATCACTTTCTTTACTATGTTTTTCTAGGGTTAGTGAATTTTTGTATTTTCAATTTTAACGTTTATATTTAATATATTAATTAAGAGTAAAAATGAATATTAGAGATGTTGCATCTGGTTTTTTTAGGTTAGGAAAACGCCAAAGCTTACGCTCACAAACTATTAAAGTTTATCAAAAAAATAAGGACTCGGAATTTAACTTTGGGCTATACGGACTTATTACGTTTTTACTCCTAGGCTCTGTAGCTGGTATTAATTGGTTAATTGATCCCCTATGGTATAGTCATGGCAACATTCTTACGGGTCAAAATTTTGCTTTTAATGAAAGGATTACCAAAACTAATTTATTTTTAAGAACCAAAGATAAAGTTAATTACGATTGTATCATTATTGGTAGTTCTAGGGTTACAGCTTTAAGACCATCGGAATTTAAGAACAAAAAATGCTTTAACTACGCTCTAAAAGGCGGTGAGATACCAGACTTTGTTAATTATGCCAAATTTATCAAAGAGCAGGGAGTTAAACCAAAAATAGTTTATATTGGCGTGGATGGGATGAATTTTGTTGAGAAAAAACGCACAGAACAACCACCATTAGATATTAAGAGTTTAGCTACACAATCACCTTTACAAGCATATTTATCCAGTGATGTTTTGCTGTTTTCGACTATGACTATCTTAGGTTTAAGTCCTGATCCTGGTAATTATTATGATAAAAACTTTGAACCTGTAGATTTTGAAAATCCTCCTACCTATAATCCAGAATTTTACAAACCTTTGGAAACTCAAAAATGTGATTTGGCTTCTGTTAAGGCTTTTGCCGATCTTAGACAGGTTTTTCCACAGGCTAAATTTGTAGGTTATGTACCCCCTATATCTGCTTGGAGTATTATTAACGATACTTATAATCGTAATCTAGTAGATTGCTATCTTTTGGGTTACCATCAATTAGCTCAAACCTATGATGCTATGTATGATTTTACCGCTCCTTCTGTGATCACCAAAAATCCTGATAACACTTTTGATGGTAGTCATTTTTCAGTCAAAGTAAATAATAAAATCGCTGCTGTTTTACAGGGTGGATCTGGTGAAGATATTGAGATAAGAGTAGATCAATATAGCTTTGATGAGTATAGAAAAATTTATCGTCAGAAATTACGGGACTTTCTAGATCAAAACAATGAGTTACAACTTTGGCAAGCCTCAGATGAACTATCTGTAGACATGGTGGATGTGGAAAAACAATAAAAACCCCGATCGCCAGAAATTGATCGAGGTTATAAATTTCAGGTGTTATTTAATTTTCTTTTTTTATTCACAAGCGATCGCCTCATATCTGGCGGAATTGCTAAACTTTCGATTACCTGATACTTTCTGTTGTCCTCCATTTGCTTAAGTTTATGATAATCGAGCCAATCTATACAATTGACTGGACAGGTATCAATTGCCTCTTCAATTAAAGATTCTGGATCTCCATTTTGGTTAAATACCCTGGCTCTACCATAATCAGGCTCAATATAAAAAGTGTTAGCTGCTACATGGGTACAGTTTTTACAGCCAATACAAATATTTTCATCGACGTAAACCCCCTTTTGTCGCCACGCTCCACCTAACTCTGGTTCAAAACCACTCCTTTGGGCAGTATTTCTTAAAATTCCCCCTAATTCGGGTTCAAAACCATTTGGTGGAGGAGAAATTTCAGACATTATGCGCTCCAGCGTTGAACAACAAGGCGAATTGAACCATCTTTATTTTTTTCTTGCTCAGTAATGGTAAATCCTTGGTTAGTAGTTTCTTTGATGACAGTGTTATACGCATAGTGTTGAGTAACCTCACGTAAAAATCCTTCTACAGTTAAAGGTTGCTGCCAATATTGCAAATCTGCTACCAATTCATACTCATTACCATTCCAACTAAAGCCGACATCATAGGAATTATCTTGTTGTATAACAATTTCTGCTTTTGATGTCTGACCTTTGTAACCTCTAACGATCGCAGGGCCACTTTTCCAATCTATACCTAAATCCGTTAAAGCTGTTTGTAAAGAATCTAGATTGCGAATTTTAGTTTTAATATTGCTGAAATGTGACATAAATTTCCTCTATGAAATTGAAATAGATATATATGAAAGCTGTTTTTTCGTGATTTATAATTACCAATCGCTATAGTTGCTTTGAGTTGCGACTTTTGCCGATTGAACTGTGTTTTGGGCGTAATAATCTGAGGTTTGTTTTTGCTCGACTACTACCCCTAACTGTGCTTCGATTGCTGCTGTTACCTCTTGACAAGATGAACCAACAATACCTGTAACCGTTTCCTTAACTCGACCATCGGGATAAATAATAAACTCTAGTGTTTCCATGTATTTGCGATCGCTATTAACAGCAGATACTCAACTATGATCGTTGAAAAATAAATGTCAGTTTACAGATTTACTAGTTTTTGTTATATCGCTCTTAATATAAATATTTTGAGCTATTGCTGCAATACTATAAGAATCTTATCAAAAATTAATAGTACGTAGGTAGATCACTACAGTATATTTAATGTTTTCCGTAAACTAGGTCATAAGCAAGGGGAAGTCAAAAAATTCCTAATACTATATTTACAAAAACATACAATACTTAAATTCAATTCACAACACTATTGAGAAGTAAAGATAATTTTTTGATTTATTTAAGCTAATCGCTGCCGTAAGCTCGGATAATAAAATTTGTTATGTATTGAAGTTAAAGTTAGAAATGATTATAAACAAAGTAACTAATCCGATTAAAGTTGGTGTTTTGGGTTTTGGCGGTTTAGGGCAAGCAGCAGCTAGAATCTTGGCTCTCAAAGGAGAAATGAAATTAGTAGCAGTAGCTGACCAAAAAGGGTATGCCTATAATGAGCAAGGATTAGATATAGATGCAATTATTTCTACCTATAACCAACGCCATTCGGTTGGGTATGTAACTAATGATGGTAATTTGAGCAACAATAGTATTCAAACCCTAATTACCGAAGCAGAAGTAGATGGCTACTTTTTAGCATTGCCCAATTTACCCAATACATTTATGGCGGATGTTGCTAGAACATTTATTGCTCAAGGGTGGCAAGGAGTATTAGTAGATGCCATCAAACGTACTAGTGCAGTTGAACAATTACTCACCCTACAATCAGATCTCCAGCAAGCAGGCATTACCTATCTTACAGGTTGTGGGGCAACCCCAGGGCTATTAACAGCAGCAGCAGCAGTTGCAGCACAAAGTTATGCAGAAATACATAGCGTCAAGATTACCTTTGGAGTTGGTATTGCTAATTGGGAAGCTTACCGTGCAACAATTCGTGAAGATATTGCCCATATGCCTGGATATGATGTGGAAACAGCAAGGGCAATGAGTGATCTCGAAGTGACTGCCTTGCTAGATAAAACCGATGGTATTATAGCTTTAGAAAATATGGAACACGCGGATGATATTATGCTGGAGCTAGCTGGTATTTGTAGTCGCGATCGCGTTACTGTAGGTGGAGTAGTGGACACTCGTAACCCTAAAAAACCTTTAAGTACTAACGTTAAAATTACAGGACGTACCTTTGAAGGTAAGATTTCTACTCATACTTTTACTTTAGGAGATGAAACTAGTATGGCTGCTAATGTCTGTGGCCCTGCTTTTGGTTATCTTAAGGCAGGAATAGCTTTAAATCAGCGTGGTATTACTGGTTTATTGACTGCAACTGAAGTTATGCCCCAATTTGTTAGATAGTTATCATTTGAAAACGATAGCCTAAGTTTGTGCGATACGCTTATTTTATTTTTATATATAGGCATTGCTCAATCAGGCTATGAGAGTAAATTAATTACTTTGATAATATAAAAACCAACAAGTCAACGCTGCTGTAGAGCTATCAAGCAGGGATTAGCGGAGTCTAAAAGCTAAAAACCAAAACACTTTATCAGTCATACATTAAATTCCCAATACCTATATATATTTAAATCATTGACACAAAGTTATTTTTTTCCATTAAACAATTAGAAATCATGACTAATTTAAAACAGTTACATGATTACGACTTTAATCTTTGGATTGAAAAGATAAAAGAAGCTATTCAAAATAGAGATTTTGAAAATATGGATTGGGATAATCTTTTAGATGAAATTGACGACATGGGCAAGTCTGAAAAGCGATAAGCCCGAAGGGCTATGCTACGCAATCCCTCGATAGTTATATGCAGCGATTGATTGAACAGATTTTCAAGCTTAAATATTGGGATTCGGAAGTAGAAAGTCGCAAAGGATGGCAACAAGAAGTAGTTAACTTTCGCAATCGGATTAATCGAATCATCAAGAAAAATCCTAGCCTAAAAAATTATCTCAAATCCGAATATTTCGACCTTTATCAAGATGCGATCGCGCTTTATGGTGTTTGATTTCAAAATTCCAGAAGATGACTTTGTCGAGATAGAAGAGATTATGAAAAATGATTATTTTGGTTAATTTATAAATACTGTAAATTACCTAGAAAAAAATAGATGAGGTAAAAAGCGATCGCTCTTTAATTCAGGTGATTTGATAATCAGGTATCATTTCTTTAATCCTTTTTAAATCATCTGCCTGGGTAAATATAGATTCTCCTAATGCTGTGGCTGTACAACCTCCATCGGCATCGTCTTCAATCAAAAAAAAATTTCTATTATCAATAATATTTATCTAAATACAGTATTGCTTAATTAAATAATGCTTGAGATATTTACTTCTTATCTTAAAAAAATGCTCAAACAAAAAAGCGATCGCCCTACTTAGAGAAATCGCCTTACACAACATACTTTAGTTTAATTAATTTAATCCCATATCTTTACCTAGTCAGTAGGATCGGTGATTCCAGTGATAGTTATGGTTACAGTTGTACTAGCACTATGATTTTCAGGATCGCTAATGGTGTAAGTAAATGTATCTTTGGCAGTTTCACCCTTATTTAAATATCTAAACTTATTATTAGGATTGTAAGTGAAATTTCCATTTTTGTTGACAGTTAGCAGCGCACCTGAAGGAAGAGTAACTTGTGTACCTACCTTGGCTGGGTCTTCGTTAACTTTAGTAACACTTAGGGGATCTTTGTTAGGATCGGTGTCGTTGGCTTTAATATCGCCAGTCATGGGAGTACGTTCATCCGTAGTAAAGAAATCTGGAACTGCCACAGGGACATCATCTTCCCCGTTAATGGTCACGGTTACAGTTGCAGTACTTACATTACCTGCACTATCTGTAATCTCATAAGTGAAACTATCAGTAGCAGTTTGACCTTGATTTAAACTATCGAATTTATCATTGGGATTATATGTGTACCTTCCATTTTTGTTGACTATAAGCAGCGCGCCAGAAGGTAAAGTGATTTTCTTGTTAACATTATCTGCACTTCCATTGATCTTTGTAACGCTTAAACCCGTGCCGACATCATTGCTAAGAAGATTGTCATCACTACTAGTAGGATCATCTTCACTAGTAGAAACTTTATCTGCTAGTGCAGTCGCTAATCTAGGTAAAACATCACCTCTGACATTTTGATTTGCTACTGAAAAAGTATGATTATCTGATTCAAATTTTGCCCCAGTAGTTACCAAGGTTTGAATCACGATTTCATCATATACTTGGTTATTAAAGAAGACGTTGACATAAGCAAATGCCTCTACCTTATGACCAGTTTCAGTACCAGTGTAGGCAGGATTACCATAATATAAAGCTTTTTGCTCAGAACTTTTACTATCAATAAACTTGACTAAATCTCTTGTCTGAAAAACAGCTACTTCCTGACCATCATTTTTAAAAGTTATTTTGTTGGCTTCATCTCCTGCTGACCACCAAAAACCGAAATACTTTTGGTCTTGATTAACTTTTATATTGAAACTATTTTTACCATCAGCCTGGGTGATATATTTACTTCCGTTTGCACCGCCCCATTGATCCGCATTCTTAACGTTTAGATCGCCACCATAAGTATAAGTGGTAGTACCATTAGTTTCAGTAAATACTGCTGTTCCAGATCGATTGTTAAAATTAACTACATAAGTTTCTGCTGCTGGCAACTGTGAAGCTTGAGTTTTTGCAGGTTCTAATGTTACTGTGATAGATTTCTCAATTGATGTGCTACCAGTATTAGTAGTAGTTGATGTGCTACCAGTATTAGTAGTAGTTGATGTGCTACCAGTATTAGTAGTAGTTGATGTGCTACCAGTATTAGTAGTAGTTGATGTGCTACCAGTATTAGTAGTAGTTGATGTGCTACTAGTATTACAATTTGTACCACTGGAACTTAAACCACGCAATTCTACATCATTAACTAATTGCTGTAATTTATTTTTAGCCTCTGCAAATTCCAAAGTAGATAAATTAGGATTGGCAGCTTTGATTCTTTTATCTATATAACCGCCGTTACCAGGATTACTAGGATCAAATTGTGTTACTGTGATTGTTTTTCCTGTGGATAAGGTTATGACTATAGCTGCATTATTACCCTGACCATTATTACTATTACAAGTCTGAACAGTATTAGCAGTTGCAGGTTGTGAAATTAAACTGGCTGCGGTTAAAACAGCAACAAAAGTACAAGTGGTTAAGTTTTTAAAATTAATATATTTAAGCATTTGTGGGGTATTTTGTTCCTATTATCTTTATATAGATTGTTTTGTAGTTAGTTATTTAAGATTATTTTGAAATTTTGATAATCATGAACTAGATCTATGTTTTCTAGTAAATCAACAATAACAGTGACTAATAGGAATCGTAAATTACAAGAAATACTGAATTTTATTTATGAAGAAATCGTAGAGTTTTCTTGAAAAGTAGTATTGTTTTGTTAATAAGTTAAATGAAAATAAAAAATATAACTAAAGCAACTTATCGATTATGGACAAGGGAGTTGTGCCTAAATATATCAAGTGATTTAACAAGGATATAATCAGGATTTACACTTAATATAATTATAAAAATTCTATAAAAAGTTGTTATTTTTAGTTATCTTAAGCTATGCAATAGCCCAACTATCTACTTAATAACTTTATGAAATAAATACAATCTATCACCCCAACTAATAGCTTTCTAAATAAATATACTTAAAACTTAGATAGTTAAAATTTTCCTGTTTATAACTTATTAATTGGTTGGTTGTATTAATGATGATTTACAAGGCAAAAATAATTAATCGCCCTATATACCTTATAGCAATTCCTAAAAGTAGCTGAAATACTAAAAAATATTTATTATGTTAATCAAAAGCCTTAAATATCCATGAAAGTTAGGAAGCTATACCCCTAAAAAAAGCATACTAGACAGAGGATATATTTTCTGCCTAGCTTATTATAATAGATATTGTATTTTTCTCAATTCCAGCAGCTAGTTAAAAGATAATTGTGGTTTAGTCTGGGGTGTAAACATCAATTTTGTTGTTGCCACTAACATTAGTTGTATCGGTTATCTTAACTACTGTCTTAAAGTTGTATGTTCCAACTTTATCCCCTTGAACATCCATTTTAAAGGTGCGTGATTCTCCTCCCGAAACATTGTTACATCCTTTTGAATCTGTACAGGTATATGTAACTTTCAGTCCTGAAGTATCCCCTTCTGAAGTAAACGCCAAATTCACTTTACCTGGGGTTCTAGTTTCTGTAGTTATATTTTTGACTGCATCACCAATCATAGATAACATACTATCGGTTAAATTTGAACTGTATACCGCAGCAAACACACCTTTAGTTGCTGATGCAATATCAGAAGCTTGGGAGTTGGTATTAATTCCAGTTGTTAAGCTATCAGTAGTGTTAGACGCATTAATTGCTACTACGGTAATGCCATTATCATTTAAAGCTTTGATAGCTTCAGCTTTATTTACTGTCATTTCATGGGAAGAAGCATCACCAAACCAGACTATAATTTTTTTAGCATCAGAACGCCAATTTGTATTTTGTCCACTAGATATGCCTCCACTTGTAGCACCGCCTGACGTTGCAGCTTGATGTAGGGCGAATAGATTAGCTTCTGGTAAGTCGCCACCACCAAAAGCCGACCATGTATTAATAGCTGCGATCGCACTGTCAACAGTTCCGCCATTTACCGTGTCTTGAAGTTGATAAGCTATAGTAGGACTGTTTAGTTGATAGTAATAATTAATCTCTGAACCGTAATTCTGCTCATACGTTTGTTTCTGGGTTGTTGCTGTTGTACCCATACCTGATACGGTGTAGTCGTAGTTGTATACTGTTTTACCATTTACAACTGAAGAGGAGGTTAATTTCCATCTTCTAGTTAAAGTATTGGTAGTAGTACCGAACTTTGGTACTTGAACTACTTTTTTGCCACCATATTCAAAATCATATTCTTTGGGATCTCCATAATATCTAGCTACCCCAAACTGAATATCTCCATAGGTTGTAGATAATTTTTGCAATAGTGAGCGAGCATTGGTTTGCACATTGCTAATAGCATTGCCCATACTTCCTGTGTTATCAGCTAAAAATAAAATATCGTATTTATTATTAACAGTGGTAGTGGAAGTAGTAACAATATCAGGAACATCAGAAGGAGCGACGGTGACAGTTTTTTCCACTGAGGTTGTTTTCCCTAATGTCATTCTAGCTTCATAATTGGCAGGACTTAATGAACCTGCAAATACTGCGGGGGAAAAACCTAAAAGATATGATATTCCTACTGCTACATTGAAGATATTTTTACGTTTCATAATTATTTTTTGATTTTTATAAGAATTATTAAAGAGAAAATAACTGCTAACCGCGAGTTCTATATTTGATGATTTATTAAATAAATTGTGAAATTTGAAAACTAAAATATCAGGGATTTAACTATGATTGAAAAAATCAATTTTGGCAAAGTTCTAGTCTTTGGTCAGTTGGTAATTTTTTAATTTCTAAGACAGTTTCTGTAAATTCTGCTAAACGTTCTGCTGGTAAAGAACCATCAACTTGGGACGAAATTGATTGAGCAATGGTTTTTTTATTTTGATTAGATGTGTTGCTGCAACCTACAGATAATAATGCTTCTAATTCATCACGATTAATCTCTGTCCCTGCTTGTTGTTGTTGGTTATCTCCTGGAGATGGTACTCGGTCGTTGGGTGATGGTGATGACTGTCCAAAAACAGTAGATGGAGATAATAAAAATACGGTGGCAATTGAAAGAAACAATGCTTTCT
The DNA here is from genome assembly GCA_002368355.1 of Chondrocystis sp. NIES-4102. Classification (NCBI taxonomy): domain Bacteria; kingdom Bacillati; phylum Cyanobacteriota; class Cyanophyceae; order Chroococcales; family Chroococcaceae; genus Chondrocystis; species Chondrocystis sp. NIES-4102. Next base: position 1,527,967 of record AP018281.1, read on the forward strand.
TCATAATTTTTTATAGTTGATTTTTAAGAAATTAATTGACTATGTAGATAGCTAGCTAAATTTTATTTACCAGTTATCTAACCAACATTTGCTTTGCTTATATAACCAATTTATCAATAGATATATTTAGCGTAAATCGATAATCCTACTGCTTTTTCTTGTAAAGTTTCTATGAAAGCCAAGGTCAATTATGAAGCTTTGAATTATTTTTAAAAATCACTTGAAAAATATTAATAAACCCTGATAGGCAGCTAGGCTCATAGCATTACTAAAATCCAATTTTTCTGTAGTGTCTTATATTTCTAGATGACAATTTATATGTTATTAAACGATCGCTTTACTTAGCTAAACCCTCGTAAGCTAATAGCTAATAGTCGATAGATAGAAAAAATACTACCATTGGGTTCAAACTTTAAGTTAGCAATATCTGATATCATCAAATCTATAAAAATAGCATTAACAACCTTTCTTTCTAGATAAATATACGTAAAATAGTGAAAGTCAAACTCTTATATTAGAGAAAGGAGATTGAAAATTGAAGAAAATAGAAGCTATTATCAGACCTTTTAAATTAGATGAAGTCAAAATTGCTCTAGTTAATGCTGGAGTTGTGGGGATGACTGTATCTGAAGTACGAGGTTTTGGTCGTCAAAAAGGACAGACTGAACGTTATCGTGGTTCAGAATATACTGTTGAATTTTTACAAAAACTTAAAATCGAAATTGTAATTGAAGACGAACAGGTAGATATGGTAGTGGAGAAAATTATCACTGCTGCACGTACTGGCGAAATTGGAGACGGTAAGATCTTTGTTTATCCTGTAGATCAAGTTATCCGCATTCGTACTGGCGAGAAAAATCTAGAAGCTGTTTAAACCTGTTGTGGTGGGTAATGTCAGTTCGATGACTATAAAATTAGTTGGTTGATTAGTAGGTTTGTTTGTTGATTAATCTTTCTATATCCAGACATATATTCTTACTTCTGCCTTTTCATCGAATTAACATTGGGCAATGCCCACCCTCAATAAAACTTTACTTTAATTTGAGAGGAATAAATTGCTAGCTTCAATAGAGGATAAAGGTTTAGAAAATAAATATCCTTGTCCATACTTGCATTGTAAATCTAAAAGTAGCTGACACTGTTCTTCCCTTTCGATGCCTTCGGCAATTAAATCTAGATTAAAAACCTCCGCCAGCTTAATAATTGTCTTAATTAATTCTAATTGATGACGATTACCAGAAGGGGAGACGGAGCGATCGCTGTCTAGATTTTGGATAAAAGAGCGATCAATTTTCAAGGTATCTACAGGTAAACTATGTAGGTAACTGAGGGATGAATACCCAGTACCAAAGTCATCCATCGATAGTTGAACCCCTAAGATTTTTAATTTTTCTACCGTTAGGCGTACTGCGTCTATGTTTTTAATGATGTCGCTTTCTGTAATTTCTAGCTTGAGACAGTGGGGGTCTAAACCAGTGGTGTCTAAAATTTGAGCGATAATATCCCCTGCATAGGGTTGGGAGAACTGTTTAGCAGTAATATTTACACTGATAAAGACGGAATTTGCCCCTTGATATTGCTGTTGCCAAAGAGCCATTTGCTGACAAGCCGAACCTAAAACCCACCACCCAATAGGCACAATTAGCCCTGTGTCTTCTGCTAGGGGAATAAAATCGGCAGGATAAACTAAGCCACGAGTGGGATGTTGCCAACGGATCAACGCTTCAAAACCAATTAATTGCTGATCGTCTAATTTAACAATAGGTTGGTAATGTAATTCAAATTGTTCTTGTTCAATTGCTTCTCTAAGATCGTTTTTAGATTTAGAATGTTCCAGATTTTGCCGATGTAGGACAGGTTCAAAAACTATACTACGGGCTTTGCCTTTTGCTTTGGCTTCGTGCATGGCAATTTCGGCATTCTGTAATAGTTCAATTAAATTAATCATAGGATCTTGAGTATCTAGGTTATCTATGCAAGCGATCCCAATACTAGTAGTAATTAAAATAGAACAGTCGCCAACCTTAATAGGTAAAGAAAATTCCTTTTGAATTAAACTTGCTACTTCTAAAGAATAATCAAGATCACTATAACCCAGTAATAGAATTGCAAACTCATCACCACCTAACCTAGCAATTAAATCTTGAGTGCGTAAACAACATTTTAATCGCTCGACAATTTCTACTAATAAGAGATCGCCAATTGAATGTCCAAAGTTATGATTTACCTGTTGAAAGCGATCTAAATCTAAATATAAAATCCCAAATAAGTATTCTGGATGTCGGGGTAATTGGGATAACTCTTTAAGTTTTTGGATAAATAGCTGACGATTAGGTATCTTAGTTAAGCGATCGTAAACTGCTTGATGATTTAACTGGTCTTCTATTTGCCTACGTTCGGTAATATCAGTTTGAGATCCGACTAAACGCTGAACTACTCCTTGATCATTTTTGACTGCAATACATTTACAGTACATTAAGCGATATGTTCCATCTTGGTGTAAAAGAGAGTATTCTATTTCAAACTGAGGAATTTCTCCGATCCAGCAAGCTGCTATATTATCTCGTAACTTTTGGATATTTGTGGCATGGACTCTTGCTAACCACTCGATAGGATTATTTTTGATCCCTTGCTCACTGCAACCTATCATTGCTTTCCAGCGACAGGAAAAATAAATCTGGTTAGAACTTAAATTCCACTCCCAAAGTCCATCATTAGTTATTTGGGTAGCTAGAGCGTATCTTGTTTCACTGTCTTTGAGGGCTTGTTGCAACTGTTGCTCTTTTTCAGACTCTTTCTGAGGAAGACACAAGATGTCCCTGCCCTTTCTAAACTCATTATCTATCAACCAGGGAAAAACGCCGTTAAATAGATAGTGGTTGGTTGAGTTTTCCACTAGACCAGATTTTATTAAATATTAATGATGTTTTTAAAAAAGGCTTTTTGTGATTTTCATCACAAACCTAGTAAATTAAGCTATTAATTCACTATGGTCAATCGTAAAAGACGAAAAAGTCAAATCTTATTTTCTTAAGCTTATCTTCCATTTTCCCATAAAATACCTTCTAATTTAACTAATATCTTTAGATATCTTAGATAAACGCCATTTATCACAAATCACTAAATTATATTTTAGGTGGGGGGACAATAGCGAGCTTTAGCAGTAAGGAATCAATAGCTTTTAGAGTTTCTAAATCAGCAGCAGGTATTTTACGCGGTTGATAATTATCATTATCTAAAAAAGCAAAAGCCTGGAGAAACTCTTTGGGAGTGGTATCAACTGGCGAGTCGAAATGACAAGCAATAAGACGATTAAATTGCCAATTTTCAGCGATCGCCGAAGCCCAGCGTAAAGTTTCGTGAGGAGCGCGGTTAAGTATTAAAGTTTGTAGAATTGGTGCAACTAGCAAACTACCATCAGCGCGCAAAGTACTATAACATTCTTCCCAATTAGGTTGCCATTTAAAAGGATATAAACCCCAATAAGCATGGGAATTTTTATCAGGCGATCGCCAAGCATCCCCTAAAGTTTTGGAAAAACTAGGTACTTCTAAAACACTAGAGCGAAAATACATAGAAAATAAGCAGATTCTTTTCCACCCACGCAGACGATTTTCGGGAGTATCGGCAATAGGGTCTTTAGCACTCTCTCTGGCATGGAATAATAGAGGGTAGAGAGCTTGCTCAATAATTTGAGGAGGTTGGATGGGGATAGAAACAATAGTGTCTGTTACCAGTAAAGTTTGCGATCGCTTGTGTAAAAGAGCGACTTCTGCAAATCTTCCTAATCTTAAATCAATATCCCCTAAAATTGCATAGTCAAATTCTTCAGCTAAAGGTGTTTGACTACTATCTGGAGGCAATACCTGGGTGCGTTGTGCTGGAAATCCTAACCAACTTAAGGGTAAATCTAGGGGAAAACTCCATTGTTTGGGAGCAACATAAACTATTGATTGCGGAAATTTACGCGCAAAAGGGCCGACAAAGGTTTTATGTTCTAAACCCGAAATTGTTGGTAGGATAATATATTTTACTTCTCCATACTGCTCAACTAATTGTTGCATCAGACCGATACATTCAGGAGTAGGGGCAACAGGGGCATAAACTAGTAAACCACCTGCTTCTAATCTAATTACAGTCATGCGAATTGGCACAACTACATAAAAAATTCCTTGTAATTGTTCAAAAGTCCAAATAGTATCTTTTAATACCTCGCGTCGAATGGTACGGCGTTTACTATAAGGATATATAGGCACAGTAGCCCAAAATCGCCATTTATATTCTTCGGAATTTTTCGGTAAGTAATTATATGCCCCAGATACCTGACTCACTCTACATTTTCTCCCCTAAACATTGTCTTAATTGACCCTGGTGATTTATTTAATGTCCCAAACCGCTAATAATAATGCTGATGGCTGTATTTTTTACGGTTGCGTTGACTTATTACAATTATTACAATATTGTCGCTCATTATTTGGAGTTTTATGAGAACCTGGGGCATAAATCATAAACTATTGTTAAGTTAGAGGTTACTCAATTGTTGATAAATAAATTTAAATCCTTCTGCCGTCTGCCTTTTGCTAATAATGGTGTGAGGATAAAACAGACTTATACATTAGAAATGTATGATTATCTGGATATAAGATTTTGCCAACTTAAGTTAATGATTAATAATTGAGCGCAAACTAGCAACACTTAAATAATCTTTTGAGAAACTACCCTGAATTACTCGACAAGGCTGATTCGCTTCACCTAAATCGCTTACTACTAAAGCTGCGCCTGTAAAATCTTGTTGCTCGGTGTAATTATTAACTGTGATAATGGTTTTAAGCCCTGCTGCTGTGGCTGATACTAGTCCGTTGTCCGAATCTTCAAAGACAAGCCAGTTTTCGCGAGGTATTTTAATTCTCTCGACAACATAATTATAAATATCGGGGGCAGGTTTTTTAGCAGGTACAATATCCCCCGCAGCAATTACTGCAAACCAACTGAGATCGAGATATTTCTCTAGTAAAGCAATGACATTAGGTAAACTAGTAGTAGTAGCGATCGCCATAGTTAAATTCGCCTCTTTAGCTTCTGTAATTAGCCTTTTAACTCCTGGGCGCAATTGGATCTGTCCACTACGAAGTAATTTTAAATAGTGTTGGGTTTTTAGTTGATGAATATCTGCGATAAATTCCTTGATCCCTTGACTGGGTTGGAAATTAGGTTGATATTGCTGGAGATAATATTGTATACGCTCTTTGCCACCTGCGATCGCTAGTAATTTGGCATATAATTCTACTGACCAATGCCAATCTAATCCTACTGATGCAAACGCTTGATTAAAAGCAACTCTATGTCCATCTCTTTCTGTATTGGCAAGAGTCCCGTCAACATCGAATATTAAACCTTGTAATTGCTGAAGCATTATTTACTGTTTACTGTTTTTGATCTTTTAGCTACCTCTGGTCAATTTAGTCCATATTCAGAGGATCGACATCGATAGTCATGCTCACATTAGCAGGTAGATATACTCGTAAATTAGACAAATCGGGTAATGCTAATGCTGAAAACTTTAAAAGAATCTGCCAGCGATAACGACGGGCAACTCGCATAATACTTGCAGGTGCGGGGCCTAGGATTGTACAGTCTGAAGTTAATTGATCATTTAAATAGTCACTTAAAGTCATCGCAGCTTGTTCTACTAATTGGGGATCAACACTACTAAGTTTAATCAGGATTAGATTACCATAGGGCGGATAGTTTAATTCGGATCGCTGGGTTAATTCAGAATTACTAAAGCTTTGATAATCATGGGTTTTGACTGCTTCAATTACAGGATGATCTGGGGAATAGGTTTGTACAATAACTTTGCCTGGGATATTACCCCTCCCTGCCCTACCTGCTACCTGGGTTAGGGTTTGGAAAGCTCTCTCTGCTGCTCGATAATCACTACGATGTAATAAACCATCGGCAGCAACGATCCCGACAACTGTAACTCCTGCTATATCTAGACCTTTAGTCAGCATCTGAGTCCCAATTAAAATGTCTGCTTCTTGATTGGTAAAGCGATCGATTAACTGACGATGTGCGCCCTTATTTCTAGTCGTATCGCTATCAAATCTAATTGTCCGCAAGTCTGGAAATAATTTACTTAATTCTTGGCTCACTTTCTGAGTGCCACTGCCAAAGAATTTTAAATAGGGTGAACCACATTCAGGACAATTATCTGGTTGAAGACGTGTATGGTTGCAATAGTGACAACGTAAAAGTTTGGCTGCTCCTTCATGGGCATAATGATAGGAAAGAGATACATCACAATCTGGACATTCAATCACATATCCACAACTACGACAGGATACAAAAGTACTGTGTCCCCGTCTAGGAATAAATAGGATTCCCTGTTGTCCTTGAGCTTGCATTTCGGCGATCGCTTGCTGCAAAGATAGGCTAAAAATTGAGCGATTACCTCGACTTAATTCTTGACGTAGATCAACTATTTGTACCTGGGGTAAAGCACGGGCTGCGATTCTTTCTGGCAGGGAAAGATATATTTTTGAGTGTTTATTTTCCTCTGCATCTCTAATGGTTACTAAACTTTCTAAAGACGGTGTTGCTGAACCTAAAATTAAAGGGCAGTTAGCCAACTCGGCGCGCCATTGAGCAACAGAACGGGCGTGATAGGTAGGCACAGGACGATCTTGCTTGAAACTAGAGTCGTGTTCTTCATCTAGGATAATTAAGCCTAAATTTGGTAAAGGTGCAAAAATAGCCGATCGCGTCCCAATAACTACCTGTGGTTCACCCTGAATTGTCTGTCGCCAAGTATCATAACGTTCTCCATCAGCAAGTTGACTATGATAAACGCAGACTTGCATACCAAAACGAGCGCGAAATCGATCCGTTAGCTGGGGGGTTAAACCTATTTCAGGGACTAAAACTAAAGCGGATTTACCTTGATCTAATATTGGCGCGATCGCTTGTAAATAGACTTCGGTTTTACCTGATCCCGTGATTCCATGTAGTAGAATTTGGCTATAACCTGGTTGAGCATTGATTACTTTTAACGCCTCTGCTTGGGCTTTGTTTAGTTCTTTCGGGCGATCGGCTGTTTGGGCTACCCCTTGTTCTTTACGTAAAATTTCTCTTTCAGAAAGAATAAGATAGTTTTTCGCTTCTAGCTTTTTGAGGGTTGCTGAGGTGGTGCGACATTTTTGTAAAATATCTTGTAACCATAATTCACCTCCAGAGTTTTGCAGGATCTGTAATATTTCTCTTTGTCTACTTGTCAGATCGTCTAAAAAACTTTGAGTAACTAAGGTGACGGCGGTTTTTAATTTTGGCTTGGCGCGTTTTGGTGGTTCGAGGTAATTTTCGATCCAACCTCTTTTACTTAATTCTCTGATGCCTCTATTTGCACCCTTGATTTGATTTTTAAGATAGTTAACACTGTAATCACCCTCTGCTTGCTGCTTTAATAGTTTAAGAATTTCTGCTGCATTCTTTGAGCAAAATGTCTCTGCACCTGGGGGAATAGCTGTTATATTTAATTTAATTCGACGTTGCGATCGCCCTAATAATCCTGGCGGTAAAGCGACTCTAATCGCATCAATTAAATCACTCTGGTAATAATCTGCAATCTTGCTTAATAATTGCCAATAGGTTTCGGGAAAAAATCCTGAAGTAATGATATCTTCAATTGGACGAATTCGATTAATATCTATATTAGTTGGTGGCGAATTTAATAGACGAACCGCAATACCTCCAGTTGTCTGCATCCCAAAAGGTACGCTAACTATATCACCTGAATGTACCTCTAGTTCTGGGGGTAAACTATAGGTGTATAATCCCGAGGACACGTCAGGTCGGTTGTCACGACCTGTATGAGATGTCCGTTGTGCGCCAGGACAATCTACTAGCACCTCAACCCATTGCCCAGAATTTATCAGATAGTTACTTTGCGCTTCGGCAACTATATGTTGAGTATTAATTGAGGGTGAAGATAGTTGACTGTAACTAAGTTCAGGCGATTTTTTAGCAGTGTCAGTTAGCATTTAAAAGTAATAAATATATGTTTTTGGCGCAAGTGTAAATTTTATATCAACTACTTGTGTAATTTATAACACTATAACTTTTTGTATTTGGCTATCATTTCGTTAATAAAAAATTTGATAGGTCATCACTTTATTACATAATCTGATTTTAGGTAAGAAAAATTACATTTTTTATCTAAGTTATGTGAAAAAATATGAAGCAAGATTGCTCGCAAGCAAAATTTACAAAGCAAGTGTTGGTGATTGATAAGATAAATATATGAATAAGATAACGCTTTAAAACTGGCTCTCTTTTGCCCTGGTTGATAAGTTTAATAAATATATAATTTTTTTACAGTCTGTTTAAGCTTATTTTTGGACAAAAAAATGTTAAGAAAAAATGTAATTTTGCATTAAAAATTCAGAATCATGAGACTTTAATTATTAAACCATTAACTTAGAAAATAAATAAAATTAAATTTTAACTAAAAGTTACATCCTTACATTTTTAAATTCACTTCAGTTTACTTACTCAAGGTAGGTAGAGCCAATATCGAGTAGTTTCTTTAGTTAGAGCGGATTAAATTTTCTCAGAATACTTTTAAAAAATCAGGAAGGAAGCCAATGACTACAGTGAAGTTAACAGGAAACGATAATTACGATGTAGACATTTCCCTCAGCGATAGTGAAGATTTCAAATTAGTTGATGCAGAATATTCTGAGCAAGAAGAAGGTGGTTTACAAACTGCAAGTCGGCGTAGATTACCTTTAGAAGATAATATTGGGGCTTTTTTTAAGGAAATGGCTCGTTATCCTCTCCTAACCGCAGAAGAAGAGGTGACTTTAGCTAACGATGTTAAATTGATGTTGCAGGTGGAAATAAAAAGACAGCAACTAGCAGCAGAAAAACAGCATCCACCAACCAAAGCTGAATTAGCAACAGCAATGGGGTTAGAATCGGAACGCAAATTAGACTTACTATTGTATCGTGGTAAAGTAGCCAAGCGTAAAATGATCCGCTCTAATCTACGCCTAGTAGTTTCGATCGCTAAACGTTATTTAAATCGCGGTGTACCATTTCTAGACTTGATTCAAGAAGGAGCGATCGGGTTAAATAGAGCTACAGAAAAATTTGACCCCAATAAAGGATATAAATTCTCTACCTATGCCTATTGGTGGATTCGTCAAGCGATCACCCGTACCATTGCTAATGATGCTCGTACTATCCGTCTACCGATTCATATAGTAGAAAAACTCAACAAACTAAAAAAAGCCCAACGCCAGCTAAAACAACAATTACAGCGTAATCCTAGTGAATTAGAGTTAGCTAAGGAATTAAATATACCCCCAGCGCAGTTATGCCACTTATTAGAATTGCGTCGTCAGTCTTTATCTTTAAATCATCGTGTTGGCAAAGCAGAAGATACGGAGTTAGTAGATTTACTCGAAGATAGTGAATTGCAACTACCCGAAGAAAGAATGAATGAAGCAATGATGCGTCAGGAAATTACTGATGTTTTAGATGATGTGCTGACTCAGCGCGAAAAAGATGTAATTTGTTTACGTTATGGATTATCCACTAGTCAATCCTATACCTTAGAAGAAGTAGGGGGAATGTTTAGCCTCTCACGGGAAAGAGTCAGACAAATCCAAAGTAAAGCCATGCGAAAACTACGTCGCCCCCAGGTTGCTCGTCGTCTTAAAGGTTGGTTAAATTAAAGATGAATGTGGCAGAAATTAGGGACAGATATCAGGGGTACAAGAAACTTCAATAGCTGCGATCGCTGCTGCCTCACGATACTTATGTGTAGTATAATTACTACCAGGATAAGGTGGATAAATACCTGAATAACCTAAGCCATCTGAGATTTCTTTAGAATAAGAAGCTCTAAATTTAATATTGCTTATGTTTTGCTCATTAAAGGTAATATATTCCCGTGATTCGCCTGCGGTATTGTAGGCTAAAACAGCATCACCATAGATTTCTTCCGCCTCTTTAATACTCATACCAGGTTTAACACCTTCTTGTGTTTGATAATTCTGATTATCAGTCATTAAATGGGTGATAAAATCATAATCGCTTGGGGTTAGGCGAGCGGGATCTAAAGTACTACCTGCAACATAGAGAATATAATATTGCACTATACCTTTGTTGGTAACAGCGATCGCACTACTGTCTACCATAAATGGCGATATAAGCTCAAATTGGGTATCTTTGTGGGAGATTTGCTTTAATTCACCTAGGGTCATACCTAATTTTGCTTTGCCTATACCATTAGTTGAGATCAGAAATTGTTTAGATCTAGGGGTTTTTGTGCTTACTTGTTCGATATTAGAATTAGAACTTGTCTTGATATAATTTTGAGATTGGGAATCAATCTTTTGGCAAGCTGCCAGTAATAATATACTCAATAAAATAATTCTTCTCATGTAAACTCGTTTTTACCTAAATAATTACTAAGTTTTTCTTTCTGTGTTTAGGTCATAATTTTTAATATTGCCCAAAAGCAACAAAATAACGTTTTGCTTGATATCTTTCGTTTATATTGATATAGATGCAGAAAAATAAAATTTGTGCGATGCAGCAAGAGAAATTAAATAAATTATTTAAATGTTGGCTACAAATAGAGCGGTTTTTAGGTAGTAAGTAATCCCACAAGGGGACAATGTAGGTAATAGGTAATAGGTAATAGATTTTTCCAGACTCCAGACTCCAGACTCCACACTCCAGACTCCTTATAAATTCGTAGTATTCTTTTTTGTATTTCAGATTAAATAAATAATGAAAGCAGAAACTAGAATTTAATTATTAATTTGACCTACAAATCCGTTGTACATTCACTTGGGACAAAGGCAATCTATCCCACTCCTCAATCTCTAGATGTCTATTATGATTATTTAGAGAACACCTAAAATCTAGTTTACAACCTCTTGGTATATGCTTACTTAATGGTGACTTCTCCAGACGTTAACTCTTCGAGTATAACGCTGGCTTCTCCAAACCTCGGAGGGTAGAGAGAACTTCCTTTAAGGTACTATTAGTAGTAGATGCAATCACTACTGGATTCCCTTTACAGCGTTTTATAGTGGGGAACAAGTCCAGCCCCACTCTCTTGACATTGATAGAGGCTGAAACGTCTCTATCAATCAAAAGGTTTAATTCTTCATCCCAATACTCCCGAATACCGCAATCAGTAAAGACAAACTCATCTTTGTACGGCAACAACATTGAGGTGTATTGTGGATTTACAGGTATTACCAAAGCCCCAGCTTTTTCAGCTTTGAACTTCAGTATGTTGAAAAACTGACCAAAAGCAGCATCAGCCCAAGACTTATTTAATCCTGATTTCGCCGACTGCCCATTAGGTAAAAATTTACCATTAGTATCAGTTTTTGCTTTATTCCTTCGACTCAACCCAACAAGATTGAGCTTTTCATGAAAGAAAACTTTTTTGCCCGTTTTCAGTAGCGCGTGGGCAGTATTGTAAGCGTGATCTTTTCTAGCTCTAGCTATTGAGGAGTGAAGTTTTGCTTCCCGTTTTGCTAGTTTTCGTCTTGATTTACTACCTTTCTTTTTGGTAGATTTGCGTTTTGATACCTTGGCTAGCTTGTCTCGTGAGGAGCGAAAAGACTTAAGGCTAGGCAATTTAACACCTTCGCTGGTAGCCAGATAATCATCTTCATGCAGTACTGCATCCATCCCCAAGGAATTATTCCAACTGGGAGTAATATTTGATTTGAAGTCAGGTACAGAATCATCTTGAAGCCGTAGATTAATATACCATCCGTCACTTTTTTTGATTATCTGTGCTTGCTTTAATACTGCACCATTAGGCAGTGGACGATGATGGCGCACATTGATTATGCCAATTTTAGGTAATGATAAATAAAGCCATTTGCCTCCAACAGAACAAGAATGTAGTTTGAAGGAGTCAAACACTATTGACCTAAAACGAGCAGTGTTTTTATATCTTGGTTTTCCACTACGCTTTCCTTTTGAATCACCAGCAATGAACCGCTCAAAAGCTAGTTTGACTCTTTTGCACACCTCTTGTAGTGTTTGAGATGGCACAGAGTTAAAATCTAGCAATTCACCACTCCAGCCTACAATAACCAAATCTTGTTTGATTACGGGTAACTGCTTTTTCTGTCCGTAAAACTCAGGTTTGTCCTTGAGTTCAGGCAAATGACATACCAAAAGACATCTATCAATGTAGCTACGATTTTGTTCCCACCAGTCAAACCGCTCGCCAAGCTGTCGATTATACCAATACTGACAAATCCGAAGCCAGTCATTGAGTACTAGCTTGTGTTCTGTAGTGGGCTTTAGTCGGTACTGATAATTGTAAATCAAAGTCAGCGTTGTTATAATTGGATACAGTTATTGTAGCACAAGAAGAATGAGGAATGATTTTGTTTCTAGTGCCAGGTCTGTATCTGATTTAAAAGCTCATTTAGTTTTGACAACCAAGTATAGAAAAAAGGTTTTAACTGGCGAAATGATTAGCAGATTGAGAGACGTGATAACTGAATTGTGTGAAAAATGGGATTGCAAAGTGATTGAGTTCAATGGAGAAGACAATCATATACATTTGTTATTTCAGTACTACCCACAAATGGAACTACCCAAATTCATAGGCAATATTAAATCAGTTACCAGCAGGAGATTGAGACAAGAATTTCCAGAAGAAATAAACAAAATTTATTGGAAAAAAGTATTTTGGAATGAGTCTTACTTTATAGCTTCTTGTGGTGGAGTTACAATATCTGTATTAAAAAATTATATCGAGAATCAAAATACGCCAAGCTAGACCCAGCCCACGATTCATCCAGACATTCGGCTGCGCCAGAATGCTGGGCTTCTCGTGGTTTGGCTAAATAAGAAAATATCAAACAAAGCGAGACAAAAATTACCCTACACTTGATTGAATCGAAAGGCAGAATAATTTTTAACTATTGTGTCAAGATGTTCTAAATAGCATATTGACGGAGTTATTACCGTGATTGATCATCAAATAGTTTATCCCAATACTCAACAATCACAACAACAGGATAACTATCATGGAATTCAAATAGCAGATCCCTATCGCTGGCTAGAAAATCCAGATTCGCCAGATACTAAAGACTGGATCAATGAGCAAAATAAAATTACCACAGAGTATTTATCAGCGATCGCCAGTAAAAATAAAATTGAGCAGCGTTTAACTCAACTCTGGGACTATGAAAAGTATAGTAGCCCTTTTAAGCGCGGACAACGTTATTTTTATTTTAAAAATGATGGGTTGCAAAACCAAAGTGTTTTATACACCCTCAACTCTTTAGAAGCCGAAGCAGAAGTTTTACTAGATCCTAATTTACTCTCAGCAGATGGCACAATTGCCTTATCGGGATTATCTATTAGTGATGATGGTAATTGGTTAGCCTATGGTTTATCCACCGCAGGGTCAGATTGGGTAGAATATCGGGTGAGGGATATTAACACTAAGGAAGATTGTGTAGATCATTTACGTTGGATTAAATTTTCAGGGGCTGCTTGGACAAAAGATCATCAGGGGTTTTTCTATAGTCGTTATGACGAGGTGCGACTTGTTTAGTTCAAAAGTACTACAAAGTACGTGGAACTAGCTTGGTTTTCGGATAAAGGTTAACTAATGTTAAGAAATTAATAAAACTTAACCATCCTATTTAGAACCATGACAACTAAATAATCTGTATAGGTGAGGATGACCTGTCACAAGGATGCTAAATATTAATAAAAGCATAAACATCCAAGCCCTATTCCCTCGGTGTTGGGGGTAAAAGCGTAACCCTTACGGTAGAGAGTGGTCTTCAATCCGTAGAGCAGGGTTAAACGGAGTACTAACTGGTAGTCTGAACTGGTTAGCTTCTAGCAAGAAATCTATGTGTAGAGCGTACGCTCAAAGTATCAAAACTATCGTCAAACGAAAACAGCTAAATCAGGACTGACAAGCTGTAGCCAAAATGGCAAAACTACAAAAATATCTTCGGAGTCTCGTCCCCGAAGACACAACACTATAAGTAGTCGGTAGAGAGATAAGTCATAAACATCGTCAACCCAAAACAGCCAAATCAGATCTGACAGGCTATAACCAAAAGGTAAAATGACATAAGGTAACTACGAAATCCGACAGTTCGTAGCACAACACTAACCGTCATCGGTGTACAGACGCACACTAAGGATTCTTATCAACAGATTATTTGGAACAAGGAAATCCCTTGTAAGCTCTTATTAGAATGTCGAATCTAATAAGTAGTCAACCAAGATGTAATATCTCCACTCTAAGGAGGCTTACAGGGGCGAAGGATTGAGGACAAAGGCAAAGTCTACTTGTAATGAGTAGAATATCCCCACATCCTCACTGTTTTCTGGATTGTAAAAGAGTAAGTAGCAGATAATATGTCTAAAACAGATTTAAAAAATACTGTGGAATGGAATAACATCAACTGGCGTAAAATCCAGAAGGTGGTATTTAAGCTGCAAAAACGGATTTACAAAGCCTACGTAGACGGTGACGTGAAGAAAGGTAGAAGGCTACAAAAGACCCTCGTTAGATCCTATTACAATCGATTACTATCCGTGAGAAAGGTCACACAGGATAACCAAGGGAAGAAAACTGCTGGAGTGGATAGAATTAAATCTCTAAACCCACAACAAAGGATGGAACTCGCTCATAATCTGAAACTAGGCAATAAATCTAAACCTATTCGTAGAGTTTGGATACCAAAACCTGGTAAGGATGAAAAGCGTCCCCTTGGTATACCTGTAATGCGCGACAGAGCAATACAAGCCCTTGCTAAAGCTGCTCTTGAACCAGAATGGGAGGCGAAATTCGAGCCAAACTCGTATGGATTCCGCCCAGGAAGGAGCGCACATGATGCCATCGGAGCAATATTTAACCAAATCAGATCTAAACCTAAATTTATACTTGATGCGGATATATCCAAATGCTTCGATAAAATTAACCATCAAAAATTACTCAACAAGCTCAACTCCTTCCCAATAATGAGAAGGCAAATGAGAGCTTGGCTAAGAGCAGATATAATTGACTTCCAAGAACATCAAAGAAATTCAAACCATCAAGGAACACCTCAAGGCGGTGTTATAAGCCCGCTTTTAGCAAATATAGCCTTACATGGTATGGAAGAACTCATGAAGAAATTCGCCTCAACCTGGAAAGGAGGGAAAAAGAAAAATACAAATTCCCTATCCTTAATCAGATTTGCAGACGACTTCGTTATAATTCATGAGGATCTCAAGGTAATCAAGGAATGTCAAAACATCATATCCAATTGGTTAACGGAATTAGACCTAGAAATACACCCTAATAAAACCAAGATAGTACACACCTTACACGAACATGATGGTAATAAACCAGGGTTTAATTTCCTTGGATTCAATATCAGACAATTTCCTGTAGGTAAGTATCAATCTGGTAAAGATACCAAGGGAAAAATATTAGGAATGAAAACGCTGATCAAACCAAGTAATGAAAGCATCATAAGTCATTATAAAGACATTGCAGAAATTATAGGTAGATATAACTCAGCACCTCAATCGGCTCTTATCTCCAAACTAAACCCAATTATTAGAGGATGGAGTAACTACTACAAAACAGTATGTAGCAAGAAAACATACTCAAAACTTGGTAACCTTATATTTCTAAGGCTATGGAGATGGGCAGTAAGAAGGCATCCTAATAAGAAAAAAACATGGATAGTAAACAAATATTGGAAAACAGTAGGTGGAAATAACTGGGTATTCGGTTTAAAAGAAGGGATTACCCTAATTAAATATTCCGATACAGCCATCAAACGCCATGCCAAAGTTAAAGGAGAGGCCTCTCCCTATAACGGAAATACATTATACTGGGCGAAAAGGAAGGGATCTCATCCTGAACTAAAAAGCTCAGTTGCCAGATTGTTAAAACAACAGAATGGTAAATGTAGCTGGTGTAAATTAACCTTTCAAGAAGAGGACATTATCGAAATCGATCACATCAAACCCAAAGCTATGGGTGGAAATGTCAAAGATAATCTCCAACTCTTACATCGTCATTGTCACGACGTTAAAACTAAGTATGATTTAGCTTACATTAAGAAAGCAAAAAATCCGAAAAGAGGTACTCAAAAAGAGCCAGAAAGGAGAGAAGCCGTATGATGGGAAACTATCACGTACGGTTTTGAAGACGAGTCGGACTGGTGACAGTCTGGCTTAGTTTAACCCTAACCAACAAACAAAGCTAGAAGATGTTAATTATTATCAAAAGCTTTATTATCATCGTTTAGGCACAGATCAAGCAGAAGACATACTAATTTATCAACGCCAAGATCAAAAAGAATGGGGCTTTAGTGGTGGTGTCACCGAAGATGGCAAATATCTAATTATTAGTGTGTGGTTGGGAACAGATAGTAAGAATTTACTATTCTATCAAA
Source organism: Chondrocystis sp. NIES-4102 (assembly GCA_002368355.1). Taxonomy (NCBI): domain Bacteria; kingdom Bacillati; phylum Cyanobacteriota; class Cyanophyceae; order Chroococcales; family Chroococcaceae; genus Chondrocystis; species Chondrocystis sp. NIES-4102. Next base: position 1,544,439 of record AP018281.1, read on the forward strand.
ACCTAGAGCAACCTGATAGTCAGGTTATCGAGTTAATTAATCAATTTGAAGCCAGTTATAGCGTAATTGATAATAATCAAGATACTTTATGGATACAAACAGATCTAAACGCCCCTCGTGGTCGAGTTATAGCCATAGATCTTAATCAGAGAGATCCAGCTAACTGGCAAGAAATCATTCCTCAAGCCGAAGAAACGTTAGGAAGTGTAGGGATTTTAAATAATCAGTTTGTCACTAACTATCTTCAGGATGCGCGATCGCAAATTAAAATTTTTAATCTAGATGGTACATTTGTTCGGCAAGTTGAATTACCAGGAATTGGATCTGTAGGAGGTTTTAACGGTAAAAGAGAAGATAAAGACACATTCTATACTTTTACTAGTTTTACAACTCCTCCCACCATATATCGTTACGACATGGTTACAGGAAAAAGTACACTGTTTCGTCAACCCCAGGTAGATTTTAATCCTGATGATTATCAAACCCAGCAGATTTTTTACTCCAGTAAAGATGGTACAAAAGTTCCTATGTTTATCACCTATAAACGAGGAATCAAGTTAGATGGAAATAATCCTACCTACTTATATGGGTATGGTGGTTTTAATGTTTCCCTCACCCCCAGCTTTTCCATAAGTAATCTTGTGTGGTTAGAAATGGGTGGGATATATGCCGTTGCCAATTTAAGGGGTGGTGGCGAATATGGCGAAGCTTGGCATCAAGCAGGAATGAAAGACAAAAAACAAAATGTTTTCGATGACTTTATTGCAGGAGCAGAATGGTTAATCAAGAATCAATATACCTCAACTAAGAAACTGGCGATCGCTGGTGGTAGTAATGGTGGGTTATTAGTTGGTGCTTGTATTATTCAACGCCCAGATCTCTTTGCTGCTGCTATTCCTTCTGTCGGGGTTTTAGATATGCTGCGATTTCATAAATTTACCATCGGTTGGGCTTGGTGTTCGGAATATGGTAGCCCAGATAATGAAGCAGATTTTCAAACCCTCTATAAATATGTTAAACTGAGCCACCTTGTCACCAAGATGACTCGTCTTCAGAACGCATCATGCGACTTTCACCGCAATGCGCTCCTCTCTAATTAGGCACTTTTTATGTGCACCATTCAGACTGTTGTGGGTATATCTTCATCCCAAATCCAATTTGAATTATCAAATTGTTTCCGAAATTTTGTGTATATTTTTTCCCACTCTTTGCGTATTTCGTAACTTTTGATGGCTACTAAATCCGTTTTAGTCTTAACATCATGACAGTGTTTGTGTAATAACTGGAGATTTTCATAGTTGTTTTTACCACCTGCTTTTATTGCAATGATGTGATCTTTTTCTATTTTGTCTCCAGGTTTGAATATTAACTTACAGTGGTTACATTTGCCTCTTTGTTTCTTTAACAACTTAGCCTTGGAGTCTGGCATTCCAATGTATTTACCCATTCTCGTACTCCAGTAAGTTAGATTACCATCATAAGGACTACTTTCTCCTTTGACTTTAATATGTCGGATTATTTTTGTGTCTTGGTGTTTTGGTAATGTGATATAAGCATCATCAACTTTACACAAAAAATTCCAATTGTTTAAGCCTATGGAATGCCAGTATTTTTTGTTTACCCAGGATTTGCTTTTGTTGGGATGTCTTCGATATCCCCATCTGAGGAGTTTTCTAATTAGTAGGTTGTATACCTTACTGAAGGTAACTTTACTGCATACTGCTTTGTAATAATTACACCATCCAGTTATCACTGGTTTTAGATTTTTAATCAGTGAAATTTGTGGTGCTGCTTTGTGGGCATTTATTACTTCGGCAAGTTTGTGGTAATGTTCTTTGACTTTTTCCTTGGATGGTTTGATTATCGTTTTGAACCCAAGCTTTTTGCCATGTGTATTTTTACCTGATTGATGTTTTCCAACTTTGTATTGTCGAATGTTGAACCCCAAGAAATCGAACCCTGGCTCATTGCCTTCATACTCGTTTAATGAGTTTCTGATTGTGGTTTTTTCTTGGTTTAATTCTAATCCGATGTTTCCGAGCCATTCTTCTATAATCCCTTTGCAATTTTCAATCACTTTAAGGTCATGATGGATTATACAAAAGTCATCTGCATATCGGATTAGTGAAAGAGATTTTTTGTTATTTTTCTCATTTCCTTTCCAAGATGCAGCGAATTCTTTAATCCTCATTTCCATTCCGTGTAGGGCTATGTTAGCTAGTAGTGGGCTAATGACCCCACCCTGTGGGCTTCCTTCTTTTGGAAATAATATTTTTCCTCTGTCTAGAATACCAGCTTTTAGCCATGCCCTTATTTGTTTCCTTGCTTTGGGGAAGGTATTTATCTTTTGTAGAAGTTTGGTATGGTTGATGCGGTCAAAACACTTGCTAATATCAGCATCCAATACATATTTAGATTGATATCTAATGGCATTGAATATTGACTCAATAGCATCTTGGCAGTTCCTTCCTGGTCTAAACCCGTAAGAATTTGGTTCAAAACGGGCTTCCCATTCAGGTTCAAGTGCTGTCTTGACCAGAGCTTGTGAAGCTCTATCATGTATTGTGGGTATGCCAAGAGGACGTTCTTTGCCATTTGCTTTAGGAATGTAAACCCGACGAACGGGCATACACTTTTCACTTAGGCTTAGTTCTTTTGCGAGCTTGAGACGTTGTGTGGGGTTTAAGGATTTAATACCGTCTACCCCTGATGTCTTTTTGCCCTGGTTGTCTTGGCTTACCTTTCTTACTGCCAACAACTTAGCGTTGTATGAGTTCAAAAGAGTTTTTTGCAACCGTCGTAATTTTCTTACATTGTCACTTTTGCTGGCTTGATAAATGCGCTTTTGTAACTTAAAAACTGATAATTCGACTTTACGCCAATTTATCTCGTTCCATGCCACAGTATTCGTTTTAATTGAATCTGTATTAGCCATATATATTACTACTTGTTCTTTTATCTTCCTAATTAAAGTCGGCACGTGGGCATATCCCTGGCATTACACCATCTGTCGCCAGCATTACTCGTTGTTTCGAGTTAGGGCTTTTGCTTTTTGCCGAATCCTGCTCTTCCTATAACCTCTGTTTCCAGAGATGATGCGCCTTGGCTGGCTACTCAAATTATTTGAGAGTTATAGAAAGGTTTCTTCGTTCCAAGTGTTCGTTGGTTTGATTCTTTAGGACGTGACTTTCCACCGAGAGTTAAGGATGTTGAATATGAGAAGGAAAAATCTCATATCCTTGGTTTCTCTTTTGCCTTTTGGCTACAGCCTGTCAGTCCGTTTGGCTGTGTTATGGTTACGGTGGTTTTAGTCTATTCCATTACTCCGAGAACTTAAGGATGTTGTAATGTATTCCATTCAAAATACATTCCTGTTCTATTGTCATTTTGACTACAGCCTATCAGTCTGTTTGGCTGTTTCACTCTTACGGAGCTTAAGGAAACTTCGCTTTCGCTATCCATAGATTTTCTATCTTGCTTGCAGTAGCACCGAATTAGACTATCAGTGAGAACCGCTTTTATCCCCGCTTCAGGCGTTGATGACCAGTCGCGAACCTGGGGGATATGCTTTTACCGCCAACATCTGCGGAGTGAGACTTGAGTTTGTAAGCTAACTAGGCTTAATCCTTGTTATAGGAGTTCTCGCACTCACACGATACACTTAGTTATCATCAATATGGCTTTACCTAAAAGTATTTAGCCTGTTGATGTCAGTAGTCCCCATACTAAATAGTATGTTTATACTGAACGAATCGCACTCTCCTCTCCACAATATTCAAACAGGTAAAGCTTATCCTGCAACCATGATTACCACAGCAGATCACGATGATCGGGTTGTACCTGCTCATAGTTTTAAATTTGCTGCTGCCTTGCAAGCTGCCCATCAAGGAGAGCAACCAATTTTAATTAGAATTGAAACCTTAGCAGGACATGGTGCTGGTAAGCCTACTAAGAAGATTATTGAAGAAACAGCCGATAAATGGGCATTTTTAGTAGCTAATCTGGATATTTCTTTAGATTGGTAACATTAAACTGAGTGGGCAAGGTTTAACTTGTTTTGCCCACCTTTTTAGATCATCTACAAATAGATATTATTATTAAGTCTTTATCGCAATATTGCTATAATAGTTCTTAGGAATAAGTCATCATGCCCACAACTTTGATACTGTTTTATCAGGAAAAAGAAGGGGATGCTCCCGTAGTGGACTGGCTTATAGAGCTAAAAGCCAAAAATTCCCAAGGGTTTGCTAACCGTGTCGGTCGTATTCGCCAGCTTCACAGTAGCGGTCACGAACTGCGCAGACCCTCAGGAGATTACTTACAAGACGGTATCTATGAACTTCGAGCTAAACATAGAAGCGTTCAGTATCGGATATTCTACTTTTTCAGTGGTAAAGACATTGCTGTATTGGGTCATTCTATAATCAAAAAAACCTCTGCCATACCAAAAAAAGATATCGACCTAGCAATTAAAAGAAAAAAGAAATTCGAGCAAGACCCAGAACAACACACCTATCGAGGACAAATAACAGATGAAAACTCAAACAACTACTGACGGCATGACAATTATCGAGCAAATGATTGGAGATAATGCCTCACTCAAACAGATGTACGAGGAAGCAACTATTAATGCCCATGTCGCTCAATTAATTTATGATGCTCGATGTCAAGCTAATCTGAGCCAAAAAGAACTAGCCCAAATGATTGGCACTACTCAATCAGTTATTTCCCGTCTAGAAGATGCAGATTATCAAGGACATTCACTTTCAATGTTGAGTCGAATTGCTCAAGCTACTGGTCGTCAAGTGAAGATCGATCTGGTTTCTATTCACTAGCACAAATGTAATTATATAGTGCTTATAGGTCAGAAGTCAGTAATTATCCATGATCATTTACCAACTAAAAGCCAAGAAACTAAAAGCAGAAAGCTAAATTATATAGAAATGTATTGCTATAGCTACAATAACTTAGGTTAGGAAGTTAAATAATTAATCGCAAACAGGGGATTAATTAACTTATCCTAATTTAAATTAGTACGCCTATATTAGTTAACTGAAAATTATAACTACGAAGTAGAAGAAATAGTTTGACGTTTAAACATTTCCTTGAGGACTAGAGCAGGATCGACATAATCGCCATTATGCTTAAGTACCCAGTGTAAATGTGGCCCTGTGGTTCTGCCACTCATACCAATTCTACCAATTCTTGACCCTGCGGGCAGAGTTTGACCTAAAACAATTTGAATTCCTCCATCTCGGTCAATTAAATAAGTTCCAGTAGAAGCACTTTGGACATAGCCTTCCATGTGACAGTAACTATGTACCCATGCTCCCGACTGAATAGAAATCGATGTGCCACAAGCAGTATCATCAGATAATTCTATCACTTTACCTGACCACCAACTACGGATATAACTACCACGGGGAGCAGCTAAATCGAGACCATTGTGAAATTGGCGATCGCCTGTTACAGGGGAAATACGATAACCAAACCCAGAAGTATAAGATTGGAAATTTTCCACAGGGAATGAGCCTTTATTCCAAAGAGCAGAGACGTTTTGAGCAACTAAATTATTTTTAGGTACATCCGAGGCGTGGGTTTGCAAAGCCTTCCAATTGGATAATCCCAAGGATAATATCAGAGTCACTAGTGCAATACCTAGTAAACGACGATAACGAACTTTAAATTTGTAGATCATTTATTTTGGCTCAATCACTATAATAATTCGTGTTTATTTGTCCTAATTTGTGGTTATTAGTTCTATATTGAAGGAAATCAAAGATAAAAAGATTCCTTTGGTATTTTTAGCAGAGAATAGATAATTTTTAAGTAATAACTGCTGGACAAACTGATAGAATCAATAGTATTTCTGAAATTGCTAAAGTCCTTTCCCAATATACTGTCTAATTTTTCCAGTCGCAAGATTATTAAAGCAATCTGAATCTGAGTGGAAACTTTAATTTATCTTAGGTCATGGGTGATAAGTTACAACGGTGTATTAGTTATTGATCGCTACTATTTACTTTTTCCCGATCGCCGATAAATCGTACTAGTGCTTGGCAAAACTATATATTACTTAACTTATAACCTAGATCTTATAAGTTTATTTTGGGTGTTGGGAAGATAGCAAGAGAAACAAATTGAAAGTTTTAATTGTCCTATTTATTTTTATCCATAGATCTAAATAAATAATCAATGGGTTTTATACTTTTAAAACTGATTAAAATACATTTAAAATAAATAATTACCATAAAATGAGATTAAATATAATTCCTTTTGCTTTTGAGATTGATACAGTTAACTTGGCAAGTAGTTGTATTTGGTCTTTAGCTCTTTATATCGGTTTAGATTCAACTAAAAACTGGATTAGCAATCAATTAGAAAGATGGTTTAACTTTGCTGAAGGTTGGCTTTATACCTCCAGTGAGGAATTAGAAGCAACTCGTGTGGCTAGAGAAGCTCAAAATGCCTTTTACGCATCGATATTAAGTATTATTCCGTTCCTAGTTGCAGGTATATTAACCAATTGGCTAATAAACATTAGTTTTGGTGGAAGTAGTTGGGCGATCGCTTTAGGGGTGATGACTTGTATTCTCTGTAGTTTATTTGCCTTAGCCAATCAAAATTATGATGAGGATGAGGATTGATTAACGCACTGATTATATAGAGATGAAAAAGCTTCATTGTCAAATAATAGGTCAAGAATTACGTCATTACCGAATATGTGATGCTTCGGCTGCGATCGCTGTTGCCGATGGTGATTATTTTATTGTTGCTAATGATGAGGATAATGTTTTAAGGGTTTATCGCGGAAAAACTTCTGGTAAACCCCATCAGGAAATTGATATTAATCATTATTTTCAAAATAATCCCAAAAACAAAGAAGTAGATATTGAAGGGGCTGCACTATTAGATGGACTTGTCTATTGGATTACTAGTCATGGTAGGAATAAAGAGGGTAAATTAAGGGTTGAACGTCGTAACTTTTTGGCGACTAAAATTATCGTTGTAGGGGACAATGTTGTAATCGAGCGGGTGGGGGTTGCTTATGAAAACTTGTTATCAGATCTACGAGAAAACTTAAAAGATCAACAGCTAAAAAAATATTTCCTAGGGATTGATAATAAGCAAGATTTAGCCCCAGAAGCCCCAGGAGGTATAAATATTGAAGGATTATCTAATACTCAAGATCAAGAATTACTGATTGGTTTTCGTAATCCTATCCCCGATGGCAAAGCCTTATTAATTCCTCTACAAAATCCTGCCCAGTTAGTTAATCAAAACCATTCTACTGCTATTTTTGGCGAACCTATTCAACTAGATTTAGGTGGACGAGGAATTAGAAGTATTGAATATTGGGAAAAATACAATCTTTATTTAATTTGCGCTGGGGCGAGTGATGATGGTGGCAATTTTTGTCTTTATCAATGGTCGGGAAATATAACACAAGAGGCGCAACCAATAAATTTTGATTTTCCAGACGATTTTCGTCCCGAATCCATTTTGATAGACTCTGGGCATAGCGATCGCCTGCATATTTTGAGTGATGATGGTGGCATAAAACAAGATGGCATCAACGAATGTAAAAACCTACCTAGTGAGCAAAGATCCTTTAGAAGTATTTGGGTAGAAGTAACGCCAACTTGACGTTACCCCATAGCTGCGAATTTTATTTATCCAGAGAAGGTTTTACCACTACCACCCCATAGGCTTCAGGATTCAAATATTTCTGGGCTGCTAATTGCAAGTCTGAAGCAGAAATAGCTTGAATATGACGAGGGTAATTAAGGGCTGGTGCTAAATCCTGTAACTGAGAATAATAATACCCATAAAGATTAGCGCGATCGCTTGGTCTTTCATTAGCAAAAATAAATCGGTTAGCAACTTGAGTGCGAATTCGTTCAATGTCCTTACTAGCGATAGGTTCAGTTTGGATCTTCCGAATTTGAAGAGCGATCGCCCTTTCAACCTCAAATAAATTCTCAGTCGGTAAACTAGCAGAAATATAAAATACTCCTTGATGGGTTTGGGTCATATTACTCACTCCAATTTGAGTTACCAACCCTTTTTCTTCCCGTAACTCCCTAAATAAACGAGATACCTTGCCCTGTCCTAAGATTACTGCCAAAATATCCAAAGCATAGGTTTCGTCTAAATCTTCCATACCAGGAACACGCCAAAGCATGATTAACCGTGCTTGCTGTAGAGTTTCATCCGTATGTTCATAACGCACTATTTCTTTAAAAGGCTGTTCGGGGGTAAGATTTGGAACTGCATTTTTAGTACCATGTTTGCCTCGAGAATAATGCTGATCGAATCCTTGGGTAACAATCCCAATCAATTCCTGTATTGGTAGATTACCCACCACCGCAGCCGTCATCGATTCAGGTTGATACCAAGCTGCATGAAAATCACGCATTTGTTGCGATCGCAAATTACTAATTATAAACTCAGGACCCAATACTGGACGACGATAGGGTAAAGTTTCAAAGCAAGCTTCCATCGAGCGGTAGAAGGTACGACGACGAGGATTATCCTCACTTCGGCGAATCTCTTCCAAAACCACTAATTTTTCCCGCTCAAAAGCTTCATTATCTATATTAGGGTTTAAGATCACATCTAGCTGTAGGGGTGCTAGTTGGGCAAAATCTTTGGGGGCTGTAGTTATAAAGTAATGGGTGTAATCTTGACTGGTAGCAGCATTAGTAACCGCCCCTCGATCCTCAATCAATTGCTCAAACTCTCCAACTTTAAGATTAGGTGTACCCTTAAACACCATGTGTTCTAGAAAATGTGCCATCCCATTGAGATCATCGCTTTCTTTGGCTGAACCTACATTAATCCAAACATTGAGGTTTACTGCTTCAACGGGCATTTGTTCGGCAATTATAGTTAAGCCGTTATCCAGCTTATGTATAGTGGGGGCGTTTAATTGAGGTTGTCTTGTCAGAATGGAAGTCATTAAGTATTAGGTTTAATAATATGAATATAGGCAAAACTTATAGTTATTTTAATCATTATTGATAGATAAATAGCTATTCAATTTAGTCGCTATCTTAAGAATTTTATCAATACAAGGGTTAATAGTAATATTTAGCTTGCCATCAGTAATTTTCTAGCAAACAAATCAACAGCGACCCTGGATAATAACCATTCAAATTAAGAGCAAAATTGCTTTGACTTTACGTAGTTTTCAGAGTATCACTTAATAGTTTAGTGAATAGTACTCTGCCGATCAGAGGCATCCCCCAAGGTGTTCACTACATTTAACGGTCAAATTTTTATAGATGGTAATAATGAATATCAAACCTAGAACTATTGCTATACCTTTCTTTTTCGCTTTATCCCTATTATTTACAGCTTGTGCCGAACAAACAGTAGAATCCCCTGCTCCTGTAGATGGTGCAACCACCGAAAGTGTCCAAGATGCCCAAGACGCAGCTAAAGATGCTGCCCAAGATGCTCAAAATGCTGCCCAAGATGCCCAAAATGCTGCTGGTGCTGCTGCTAGTGATTCTGCTATTCAAGATGCCCAAAACGCTGTAGTTGAAGATGCTGCTAAAGATGCTGCTAAGGATGCTCAAAAGGCTGCTACTGATGCCCAAAATGCTGCGGGTGCAGGTGCAGATGCTGCTGCTGGTGCTGCCCAAGACGCTCAAAATGCTGCGGGACAAGCTCAAAACGCTGCGGGTGATGCTACAGAAGCTGCAACTGATGCTAAAGAAGCTGCTGAGGAAGCCGAAAAAACTCCCTAATATAGGTTGGCATTTGCATAGTGTATATATTTGCTTGTTTATTTAGTTAATTTCTAGTTGCTCTTTGATTAAACAGCACAATTAAATAAATTTATGTAATAGAGGTATCGGCTTAGTTTAACTACCGATGCCTGTTTTTTTGCCATAACTTCCAAGATTATCTAGGGAGTTGATCGCTATTCTAGATAAACTAAAATTATAGTTACTTCACACAAAGGATTGATATAAACAGGATGCAGATCAAAGCAACTGATAAAGCATTATTAGATTGGACTGGCGATTTACTAGCAGTGGGAATTTTAGAAGAACAAACTGCGCTAGAAGGAGATTTAGCGTCATTAGATGAAAAATTAGCAGGTATAATCTCAGAAATCATTACTGAAGAAGAATTTAAAGGTAAATCGGGGAGTACTGTTCTAAGCCGTGTCAGTGGACAAAATATACGTAAAATTGCTTTGGTAGGTTTAGGTAAAGAGGATGACTTAAAATTAGATAGTTGGCGAAGTGCTGCAGCAGCGATCGCTCGTTTGGCAAGCAAAGAAAAAACCTTGGGTATTAGTCTACCATTAGGAGCGCAATCTCCAGATTTGGTAGCCCAAGCCATGACAGAGGCAATTGTTCTCGCACTCCATCAAGATAATCGCTTTAAATCAGAACCCGAAGATAAACAGTCAAAGTTAGAAACCATCGAGCTAATTGGGTTAGGCGGACAAGAAGAAGCGATCTCTAAGGCCCAAACCATTACATCTGGCGTAATCTTAGCACGGGAATTAGTTAACGCTCCTGCTAACGAAGTTACCCCCGTCACTATGGCCGAAACCGCCCAACAACTAGCCCAAGAATACGGGTTAGAAATAAAAATCCTCGAACAAGAAGATTGTGAACAGTTTGAGCAGGGTATGGGAGCATATTTAGGCGTGGGCAAAGCTTCCGATATTCCCCCGAAATTTATTCATCTTACCTACAAACCTACAGGCACAGCTAAACGTAAAGTAGCAATAGTTGGTAAAAGTTTGACTTTTGACTCTGGTGGTTTAAATCTTAAGCCTAGTGGTAGTGGCATCGAAACTATGAAAATGGATATGGGTGGAGGTGCAGCAACTTTGGGTGCAGCTAAAGTTATCGCTCAACTCAAACCAGATGTAGAAGTTCACTTTATTTGTGCTGCAACTGAAAATATGATCAGTGGCAAAGCTATGCGCCCAGGGGATATTTTAAAAGCAGCTAACGGTAAAACTATTGAAGTAAATAATACTGATGCCGAAGGTAGATTAACCCTAGCAGATGCCCTAGTTTATGCCGAAAAATTAGAAGTCGATGCCATTGTTGATCTAGCAACCTTGACAGGTGCTTGTATTGTGGCTTTGGGCAATGATATTGCTGGGTTATGGAGTACAGATGAAACTTTAGCTAATGAGATGAAACAAGCTGCGGAATTAGCAGGGGAAAAATTCTGGCAGTTACCACTGGAAGATAAATATTTTGAGGGTTTGAAGTCACCAATTGCTGACATGAAAAACACAGGTCCAAGGGCAGGGGGATCAATAACTGCTGCTCTATTCCTCAAACAATTTATTAAAGATACCCCTTGGATGCACCTAGATGTTGCAGGGCCAGTTTGGACAGAATCCTCCAATGGTATTAATAATAAGGGTGCAACAGGTTTTCCCGTTAGAACTTTAATTAATTGGGTGACTAGTTAAATTTAATTAAACTTTTTTTACTTCTGTAATGTTTGAATTAGAAGCTGAAAATTAAAATTGACAATCACCAATTTCATTGAGAAAATCTGGGCTACAGGTATCTCATGATCCAAAAAAATCAAGATATCGCTGCTAGTTTTGTTATGGCATTTTAGTACTAGAAATCTATAATTTTTAGACTTGGGTATTATTATGCGATCGCTTTATCTCAGCGAATCATAATTGTTAAGGTGTGAGGCAAATGTCTAAAGTAATACGTAATTTACTGTTGGGATCTCCAGCAGTAATAGGCTTGGTTTTTGGATTTCAATTATCAGCTTCTGCTCAAGCAGTTTCAAGTGCAGAAAACGTCAGTAATCAATTACTAAACCAAATAAATAATTACAGTGAGGAAGGAAAAGCCACCCCTCAAAATCAGGTAACTAACGTTAATCAACTACGTGATGTTTCCCCCACAGATTGGGCTTATGAAGCATTACGTAGCCTCGTTGATCGTTATGGTTGTATTGCAGGTTTTCCTAACCAAACCTATCGTGGTGAGCAAGCTCTTACTCGATACGAATTTGCTGCTGGTTTAAATTCTTGTCTAAATCAGATTGAGCGTTTAATTGCTTCTTCACAATCTGTATCCGCCGAAGATTTAGATAAAATTAATCGTTTATCTCAAGAATTTGAGGCAGAATTAGCTACCCTAGGTGGCAGAGTCGATGAATTAGAAGCTCGTACCGCCGTTTTAGAAGATAATCAGTTTTCCACCACTACCAAATTACAAGGGGAAGCAGTTCTCGGTATTAGTAGCGAATTCAATAATTCCGACTTCAATGAACCAGTTTTACAAGATCGAGTGCGTTTAGGTTTCGTTTCTAGTTTTACAGGAAAGGATTCTTTATACACTCGTATCGATGCTTCTAATGCTGTTTTCGGGTTTCAGACTGAAGATGCTGCTGGAAATCCTATTGCTCTTGATACTGGTGCTTTAACCTATCAAACTGGGGATACAGGAAATGATGTAGTTCTTGGTTGGTTAGCTTACTACTTCCCCATAGGCGATAAAATCGATGTTTACTTACCCGCAGCTTTCCCTATTTGGGTCGATTTTGTTCCTTCCTTAAGTCCCTATCTAGACACCTTTACTGGTGCTACTGGTTCTCTTTCTAGTTTTGCTGAATCTAGCCCCATCTATAAAATTGGTTTGGCTAGTGGTGGCGGTTTAGGATTGAATTTTAAACCTTCAGATTTTCTAACTATTAGTGCTGGATATTTTGGTGGCGACTCCGCTAACCCAGTTGAAGCTGATGGTGGCGGTTTATTTAAAGAAGAATATTCTGCCCTAGGTCAAGTTACTCTGAGTTTGTTGGATGAAAAATTACAAATTGCTGGTACTTATGTCCTAGGAAAATTTGATGGTGCGAATAACACAATTTATGATTTAGGTGTAGGTACAGCATTAGCTAGACAGCCTTTTGGGGAAGGTGTTAGAACTACTGCCAATTCTTACGGAGTACAAGCTGCTTATCAATTAAGCGATACCCTAGCTTTAAACGCCTTTGGTATGTATACCGATGCTCAACAATCAGATGGTGCTGCTGAAGCTGAGATTTGGTCTTATGGGGCTGGATTATCTCTACCAGATCTAGGTAAAGAAGGTAATTTGGCTTCTATATTCGTTGGTACAGAACCCTATGAAGGAAATCAAGAACCTCCATTACATATCCAAGGTATGTATAAGTATCAGTTAAATGATAATGTTTCTATCACTCCTGGTGTGGTTTATGTAGTTTCTCCTAACGGTAACGAAGACGATAATGATGCTGTCATTGGTGCATTAAGAACCACCTTTACGTTTTAGGCGAATTTTCTCGGTCTTCCAACCCATAATTTACTTATCCACAGTTTAATAGCTGTGGTTTTTTTTACCAATTCTTAATTCAAAACACTAATGGAGATTAACCCGAAGGGAGGGGATAGGAGGTAGTAGGTAGTAGTTAAAAGCTAAGAGCTAAATACTAAAAAATATCCTAACGTTTTTACATAGTGCTATACTTACAAGCTGCAAGCAATAATGAATGAACGATTAATTTCTCTATTCGGATTAATAATTTTTATCGGTGGCGGATATTTATGCTCTGTTAATCGTCGGCAAATTCGTTGGTCTGCAGTACTATGGGGAATTGCTTTGCAATTAATGCTGGCTCTATTTATTCTCAAACACCGATGATTACCACAACCACAGCACTTGATCAATTCTGGACTCTAGTGGGAGGAGTCTTAACCCTTAAGGCTGATACCTTTCAATACTTGCATCAGCTACCTTTAAGTTTGGTTGCTAGTATCTTAGTTGTTTTACTCGCAGCTTTATCCCAAGGAATTGGTCAGAGTGTAGTTTTGTTTATTAACAGAGTGCGACCAATTAGATTTTTATTATCTCTAGCCATTTCTGCCGTTATTTTTACTTTTGATTATAATTTTTGGGTTTTAAGTACTTGGTTGGTAGCAACTCAAATTTTTAAGACTTCCTTGTCTTTAATTGAAGTGATCGAGACTTTCGGCTTTAGTTATGCCCCTTTGCTTTTAGGATTTTTGATGGTAATTCCTTATTTTGGAATACCTATTTTTATTGTCTTATCGATTTGGACACTGCTTGCCATTGTAACTGGGATAGACGCGATCGCTCAATTGGGAGTCTGGGAAGTTTTTGAATGTTGTATTGGTGGTTGGATTGTGCTACAAATTTCGCAACGTCTATTAGGTCGTCCGATCAATGCTATTACTACTTGGATTAATCAAAAAATTGCAGGGATGGATTTAATTACCGATCAAACAGAACTTGAAAAAATACTTTATACAGGATTACCTATTTCTCCTGCATCTAGTGATATTCCCGATTTTATTGGCGATTTGGAAGAAAAATAGTGAATAAGCAATCTTGGAAAAGTTGGGTTTTAGTTTTAGTCGCGTTGAGCGTAATTATCTTTCTGTCTCCGCTCAATGTTTGGTGGTTGAATTGGTATCGGGTGCTGGAAAATCAATTACTCCAGATTAGCCTTGACTTGGTACGTATTGGTTTATTAACCTTAACCTTTGCAGGTTTACTTGCTCCTTTTGAAACTTTGGGTTGGTGGGCTGGTTGGTATGGCGATCGCCAGCAAGAACCTTTATTAAAGGAAAATAGTACAACTTATAATTATCTCTCTGAATCTCCTTCTCAATCTAAAGCTAGTAAATATATAGTTTATCTCGATGGCATTGGTATTAGTTCCTTTGATTATGCCTTTGGAGTTGGGCCCTTTTTGGAAAGGTTAACAGCAATAATCGGTAGCGATTTTATCCTTATTCGCGAGATTATGCCCTATTCTGTCTTAAATTTGCCTTTAACCTTAAACAGACCCTTGGCAGCTTTTTGGCGATGGGTAGACCGCAGTCAGATTAAGGGAGTTGGGGTGTTTATTCTCCTACGTAATATGTTTCAGGTTGCTGTATCGGTTGATAGTCGCTATGGGCCCATTTTTAATCGGGGTACAGCCCAAGTTATTATTGATAGTCTGATAAAAAGAGGATATCAACCAGGTAGTGGTACTCCTGTTACTATTATTGGCTACAGTGGCGGTGGACAGGTGGCTTTGGGAACTATTCCTTATTTGAAAAAGGTTTTGGCTGCACCTTTAGAAGTGATTTCTTTGGCTGGGGTTTTAAGTGGCAATACGGAAGTAGTAAAATTAGAACATTTATATCATTTGGTTGGTGAGCAAGATTTAGTTGCTCGTTTTGTTCCCTGTTTATTCCCGCAAAGATGGTCATTGATTTCTTGGTCGAATTGGAATTTGGCAAGAAGTAGAGGAGAAATTAGTTTTATTTCTTTAGGGGAAGTTGCCCACGATGGCGTTGGGGGTCCTTTGGATGATACTAGTTATCTTGCTGATGGTCGTAGTTACCTAACTCAGACTTTAGACATTGTTACTGAGATTTTATATCGCCAGGATGGAATTGAGCCTTTTCCTGCTAATGTTTTAACTCGACCGCCTAAAGGTAGAAAACTGAGTAATTATGAGCGTTATCTGCAAGCTGCTTTTAATCAAGTAAGTTACTATCCAACTAAACAGCTTACACCTGCTGGTTATCAACCCGTGGGTAATTGGATTGGTCGCTTAATTTTACCTAGTTTACAAGAACGTGCTGAAGTTAACGGAGTTTTCTTAGAGGTTTATTACGCACCGCCAGCTTATGCTCATTTGATTGGTACAACGGTAGTTTTGGCTTGGAGCGATCGCCCTGATTTGCAAGTATATCTTAATCAGGTTAAGTGTAGTATTCATTTTTCCGCCCAGGCTTATGAAAGTATCAATCAAGGTTTAGTTAATCCAATTCGGTTAAATTTCTGGCGCGAAGTTGATGCGTTGGAATCACTGGTGGGTGCTAGACCTTACGATGATGTTATTGTTACCTTAGAACCAACATCCGTTAGTTGCGATCATAAGACGGTTATATATATTGAGCGAGAACCAGTAATTATTACAGGTCGTTTTTATGCCTTAGTAACTATTAAAGGTCAAGCAGAGGATTTAGATTACTTTAAAGTTGTTCATTATAACCCCCATTCTCAACAGTTTGATGGTGTGGAGGAAGTAGTTTATATTCCTCAAGTGGTTGCTGATGTTAATGGTGTATTTCCTTCTACAACTAATAAGATTGATCAATCCCCTGTAAACTCTAGTGGTTGGTATATTTATGGTGAAAGAAACCAAGATCAAATTTTTACCGTTAGAGCGATCGCGCCTAGAGCTTTATTTCAATTACAACCACAACGGATTGTTTCGGGTTTAGAGGAAGCTACTAACTATATTCATAACCAATATTGGCAAAATATTAAAGAGAAAAAAGGTCAGATAGAATCAATTCTACTCAATCCTCAGTCTTTACCCGAAGCGGATGCAATTGCCCAATACCAAGAAGGCGATCGCTTATTAGTGCTACATACTTATGGAGGAATTGGGGGTAAAAAAGCCGAAGTTCCCCAAATAGGTCTATTTTTTGGACATTTTGCCTTTGGCATAGCCACAGTAGTACGTGAACCAATTACCCAACAGTTACGCTTTAAAATAACTTACGACCAAGTTTATACCCAAAATCTCGATGGCATTATTGCAGCTAACTTAGATTGGAGTAACTATTTAGGCGATCGTCAATTTGGTTGGTTGGGAAGTCGTCCTGTGGTTGATATTGTTGTAAAGTTAGATGTCTTAGAAGAATACAATTTTGGTGGTAATATTCGTTTCCCTCTCAATGCTTTAGCCTATCAATTAGATAAAATGATGGCGCGCTATCGCACAGGGGATGCTACTGGTGCAACCTTTGCAGGACTTGCTAATTCTTGTGTACAAGATTCTTGTCAGGCTTTGTATCTAGCTATCAAAATGATTTTGTCAGAAATTAAACATAACCCAGAAATACAAAATTGGATTGCCACCTATCCCGACGACCCTCAAACTAAACGTTTAGAAAGATTGATCGCTCTTTATAAAAGTATCCAAAGTAAATTAGTTCCCTGGCAAACAGTGCGTTCAGATTGGCTAGATCCCTTTGAATCATTGATTGGTACAAGACTCGCAGAACAACCAGTTACCACAATTATCAATGCTGTTACTAGCTGGCGATCGCTCTTACCCCGTTTAGCTAACGATCAATTAGCAAAAATATTATTACAACACGGTGCATCTATTTGGCTTTTGAAAACTAATCAGGTAGGGGGATGGGATGAAGATATCGAACCTATTGCACCGACTAAATTATGGATTTAAATAGGGAGGAGGTAGGAGACAGGAGTCAGGAGCGGTGCTGTGCTAACGGTACGGTTTCCATGTCTTGAGCGAATGCACTCCTGAAGTCAGGAGTCAGGAGTCAGGAGTCAGGAGGGGTATGTAGTAAATTAAAGAGTAATCCCACAAGGGGACAATGTAGGTAATAGGTAATAGGTAGGAGACAGGAGACAGGAGACAGGAGACAGGAGGGGGGAGATAGTAGATCAGAAGCTAAAAGCTCAAAGCTAATAGCTAGTAGTTATGAATTATTCAATCTAAATCCCACAATTGACTCAAAGTTACAACGCGATAGTTTTTACGCCGTAATTCTTTAAGAATGATACTTAAAGCTGCTGCGGTTTGTTTCGCCCTAGCAATTGAACCACCATGAAGCACTAAAATAGCTCCAGGAAAAGTAACTTGATTGACATACCAAGCAATAAATTGAGAATTACCGAGAACAAGTTCATGGGTATCAATGGGAATCATCGAAGCTAAAGCCAATTTTAATTGATGCTGATTGATATTATTGAAGCGTTCAATTGCTTTTAACATTTCTTGGTTATATAAACCCCTACCAGGACGATACCAACGAATGTATTCTAAACCAGTTAAGGATAATAAGCGATCATGAGATTCTTGTAGCTGTCGTTCAAATTCGTGAGGAGCTAACCAAGCATGAGTGTCATCAACTACACCATGATTACCAATTTCATGACCTTCTGCAATAATGCGTTTAAGAATAGTAGAATTATCATTGAGATGACCGCTAATAATAAAGAAAGTAGCACGAGAACGTGCTTGAGGGTCGGTAATTCCTTGGTTATCTAGAGCGATCGCATCTAAAATCAGATGAGTTGATTGATCTTCAGGATCATCTGGTGTGGGTGCATCATCGATGGTTAGTGCTACAATTCGTTCTTGGATGGGTTTATAAAAAAGAGCATCAGGAAACAATTTCGATACATTAGATGCTAATTCTAAAAGTAATTTTTCGATCACTATTAAACAAAGAGTTTGGTAATGCTGCGGTTTTTCTATTTTACCCCTTATTTGAGCGTGACTAATGAGTATAGACAATTAGAGCAAAAATTAATTTTAAAAATCTGTTTTCAATTTTGTTAATTAAAATCAATTTCAGGGAACAATAAAGTATATAGCTAAGATACTCAATTAGCTTATGAAGATAAAAAAAAATATATTTTGCTCAATATTTACATATTTAATTGCTTATGTCTTTCGCGATTAAACAAGGGCTTTTTAAACATAATATTACAGATAATCATGCGATTTTAGGTGTTTCCTTAGATGCTGATTCTAAAGAAATTCGTTTAAAATATTTAAAAATTGCCCAACTGCTACATCCAGATAAATGTCGCTCTGATGCTAATAAAATGCAAATAGCAGGTCAAATTTTATCTAAATTGGTTAATCCTGCTTATGAGCAATTATCTAAAAAGCAGACTTTTGCGGAACATCAGTTAATTTTGACCCAAATAGGTAAACGTTTAGCAGAAAATAAACATAAAATTAATTTAGAAACTCCAGCAGCAAAAGAGTTATCTGTCGCTCAAGCTAATCTAGAATTAGTTTATCCAAAACTTTTAAAACAACTAACTTTAGAACAATATAAATCTTTAGAACAAGCTCTAGATAATATCGGTGCAATTAGTGAACTAAATTTAGTTTACTTAATGATTAAAGGTGAGCGGGGAATTGTTAACCGTCAACCAGCAAAAGCTGCTCCTATCCCAGCCAAAGAAAGCGTCAAACCCACTCAACCACCAACTGTAGCCCAAACAACTACAAGCGTTCCAAGATCTTCGTCTGATAAGACAGCAACTAAAGTAGAAGAACCTAGTTTGGAATCTAGAATTTCAACTTTTGTCGGTCGCGCTCAACAGTATATTGCTAAAGGGGAATATGATCAGGCAATCACTGAATTACGAGATGCTCTAAGAATAGATCCTAATCATGCTCAAGCTCATGCAGTGACTGGATTAGCGTATTTACGTAAAAAACAGTTAACTATGGCAAAAGTTCATATTGGTAAAGCTATTAGTGCAAATCAACACGATCCAGTTGTGGTAGAAAGCAAAAAAGAACTGGATAAATTACTCAAAGTAGAGCAAAAGGCGAAAACTACTAATTCTAATTCTGCTCAAAAATCTGATAATAGTAGTGGTAATACTGGTTTCTTTAGTGGTTTTTTTGGGGCGAAAAAAAAGTAAGATAACACAAGTAGATATTGCTACCAAGATTTGAGGTAAGATCGGCTGGCTATTATTCAGCATCTTCCTTAAACTTATTTACAGCAGACCCACATTTTACTTGCAATGATTTATCAACCTCCAGCAGGAGCTAGAGATTTACTGCCTTTAGAGGTAGAACAAAAACGTTGGATTAACGATCGCCTACAGCATAGATTCCAAACTTGGGGGTATCAACGGATAGTAACCTCAACTTTGGAATGGCTTGACACTTTAACCGCAGGTGGTGCGATTGAACCCTCTAAAGTTATTCAGTTACGTAACAACGGTGAAAACTCTTTGGGATTGCGTCCCGAATTAACCGCCTCAATTGCCCGTGCAGCAGTTACACGTATGGCAGGTAATACTTATCCTCAACGTCTTTGTTATCGCGCCAATATCTTTCGTAACCCCCCACCAAATCATCATGGTCGGCAATTGGAATTTTATCAGTCGGGAGTTGAATTGTTGTTTGCTGGCGGTGTCTTAGCTGATGCGGAAATTATTTTGTTATTGGCAGATTGTTTATCTGATTTGGGTATCTCAGATTGGTCTATTTTAATGGGAGAAGCAGGATTAACGCGATCGCTTTTGGCGGTATTTCCTGAATCTATTCGTACCTCTGTACGTAACTGTATTGCTAATCTAGATCGCATCGCCCTAGAAAAGTTGAATCTATCGGCAGATTTGCAAGCCCACGCTTTATTTTTATTTGATTTAAGAGGTAATCCCTCTGAAGTTTTAAGTAAGATTTCTACTCTGGATTTGGATAGTTCGGCTCAAGCTACTAAAGATAATCTTAAGTCTTTGATTGATTTACTTAATAGTAGTAGTGAGCATCCTTTACCCCTAACTCTAGATCTTAGTCTGTTGCAAACTTTTGATTACTATACAGGTATTGTTTTTAAAGCAGTTAGTTTTCAAGATCAACAGTCTTATATTTTGGCTGAAGGTGGACGCTACGATCAATTATTAGGTTTGTATGATCCTCAAGGTAAATCATCCCCTGGAATTGGTTTTTCTCTCTCTATTGAGAATTTGCACTCTTGTTTACTCACCAGCGATCACCTACCACAACAACCCCCTAAAAGTGATGCTTTGGTGATCCCAACTACCACAGAAGTTGAAGCCGTCGCTATTAAGTATGCTCGTCAATTACGCAAGCAAAATGATTCTCTTCGGATTGAAATTGACTTGGGACGACTACCAACAACAATTAAGCAATATGCCCAATCCTGTCAGATTAAGCAGTTAATTTGGATAGAGGCAGATGGTAGTCCTAGAGTGGAGACTTTGGAATAACTAATGTTGAGATTTAATAGAAGTGTCTTGTATTAAGCAGTAAGGACGACTATAGGATAAAGGTGACTCTAAAGAGTGTTGAGTGAGAAAATTAGAATCACTCATGATTTTTTCGGTTTGTCCGTCATAAACTACTCTACCTTTACTTAAAACGATAGTGCGATCGCAAAGTTCTAAAGCTAAGTCTAAATCGTGGGTTGCTATTAATTGGGTTAACGTTAAGTTTTGTAATAATTCAATTAACTGTCTACGGGAACGAGGATCTAATTGAGCAGAAGGTTCATCTAAAACTAAGACTTCAGGTTGCATTGCTAAAACCCCTGCGATCGCAATTCTTTTTTTTTCGCCTCCAGATAGGTTTTCGGTATTTCTGTTGCCATAATATTGTGGATCAATATCCACCATCAGCATCGCTTTTTTTACTTGTTGGTTTAACTGCTCACCTTTCCAACCACGATTTTTTGGGCCAAAGGCTACATCATCCCAAACCGTAGGCATAAATAGCTGGTTATCGGGATTTTGGAAGACTAAACCGACAAAATTACGAATATTTCTAAGATTATCTTCGTTTATCCACCATTTTCCTACTTTTATTTTGCCAGACTGGGGGAGAATAATCCCATTAAGATGTAGTTGTAAGGTTGATTTGCCTGAACCATTTGCACCTATTAGGGCTACTCGCTCACCTGCTTCAATATTAATATTGATATTGTCTAAAGCTTTAGTCCCGTCAGGGTAGGTATAGGTTAGATTTTCGATAATGATGGGATTATGATGCATTAATTATTTGCGCGATTATTTAACTAAATAAATAACTTGTCCGAGTAGTGCCAAAATTCCAGTTAGGGTAAGAAGAATAACATCTCGCCTACCTCCAGTTGGTACTTTTTCAATTACAGGCACTCCCTGATAACCACGAGCCAACATTGCTTGATGTACTCTCTCGCCTCGTTCGTAAGTGCGAATAAACAAAGTTCCAATCATATTACCAATAACTAACCTTTGCCAAGTCCCATTTTTTGATAGGTTACGAGCAGTAGCAGCTTTGCGCATGGCTTGAAATTCTTTGATTAAAACACCAATATAGCGATACATTGAGGCTAAGGTGGCAACCAATAGGGGGGGGACTCGTAAAGCGGTTAAAGCATTTAAAAGTGCAGGAACTGAAGTTGTTAAAGTTAAAATGTTGAGGGTTAATAGGGATAATAAGGCTTTAATGGTAACGCTACCTAATACAGTTAAGCCTTCGGTGGTAATTTGAATAAATCCCCAAGACCAAACAACTTCGCCCCCGTCTCTAAATAAAGTCCCTAAAAGAACTGTCCCGATAAAAGCAAACTCAACGGCAATTCTGGTTAGTAGTACTTTTTTATTAACACGACTAACTAGACCTACTCCTAGCACCCCAACTGAATAAATTCCCCAAGTCAACCAGCGTCCATTTGGGGTAAGAGCGATCGCAAATACCATTAGTAAGGCGGATAATAGACGAGTGCGAGGGGCGAGGGAATGCCAGAATGTAGTTTGTTTGCTATTGAGATCTAAACTAAACGTAGCTAAACTTAGCAACAGCATTAATTACTTCCTGATCTGTTTAATTGGTTTGTTCGTCACTAGATTGATAATTGGAGGTGTTGTTGTCGGAAGTCTTTTTGATTAATAGTTTGCCTACTCCCCAGGCTAAACCGAATGTAGCCAAAGTTCCCAGTAACCCAGCTAAAGGTGTGGCGACTGTTTCGGGAACTCCTTTTAAGGCATATTCATCAAATACATGAGCAAAAGGTAATTTGGTGGCTGGGGTATCTTCTGTAGCTTTATGTTCAAACTCTAAGTCTTGGGAAACGCGATCAAGTCCGTCGGGATCTGAACTGGCAAAAGGAGAGATGAAAGTGGCAATGATCAGCGCAGTAGCTAAACCAGAAAGGATAAAAGCGAGATTACGAGAGTTGGAATTTGTCTTATTCATAAAACCTAAATGTTGATTTAAATATGCAATTCTTTCTTACTTAACGCTGCACCAACGGCTGAGAATTAGACACTTGGTTTTTTCTGCCACAATTGTAAATTAGGTCTGGTCTTGTCCGCCAAATAAAGCTTACTACTGCTAAAGTAATTAAAGCCTCGCCAATGCCAATTAGAAAGTGCCACAATGCCATTGCTGAGACGGCTACATTTAAAGGAACAGTTCCCGATAAAGCAAGTTGGATAGCTGTTAAAATTGCAGCAACAAATACACTTGTCCAGGCACTTACTGCCGTGGCGATCGCCATTCCCTTCCAAGTATTAAATCCAATTGCCGAACGTATTGCCCGATATAGATAGTAACCTGCAAAAGTTCCAATTAAGCCCATATTGACGATATTCGCCCCCAAAACTGTTACACCGCCATCTTGAAAGAGGACTGCTTGTACAATAAACACTACACTAACTACTAAAGCACCAGCCCAGGGGCCTAGTAAGATAGCTGCTAATGTTCCTCCAAGTAAATGACCAGAAGTTCCACCAGGTATGGGAAAATTGATCATCTGGGCAGCAAAAATGAAAGCAGCACATACACCCATAAGTGGTACTGTTTTTTCTTGATATTTGGCTTGCACTTGATTTAAGGAAACATATATTAGGGCGATCGCAATTACCCACGTAACTAAACTAACTGGAAGGCTTAAAAATCCATCTGGAATATGCAGTGCCAATGATGGTTGCCAATTCCAAAATAACCAGTTATTTATTGACATAATAGATCCCACAATAATAATCAAGTAATAAAATAATTTTTTTCTGTGATTTGTGGCAGTTTCTGTAGTTACTGCACCTTAGTAATTCTAAGTATTTTCACTTTAAAAAAATATCCTGTGGGGGGGCATTAAACCCTAGTTTTAACTAAAAATTAAGCTTTAGGATTTATTTTGCTCGTATTTAACTGGAAATCGGCGCAATAATTTAGAAGTTAAAAGCGATTAGGATTGTTTTTTACTGTTTTTTTATTAGCTTTTACTTGCTGAGTAATTACTACTATATTTTCTATTGTTAAATAGCGATTTTTTATTTAATTGTATTTATCCCCTTAAGTTAGTATTTAATGAGATGAATTATCCTTTCTACTCTATTGGTTTAAGAAATATTGCATTAATTGTTTCAAAGCTATTTTATATTTGCCTGATAGTTATTTATCCTTTCTTGAGTATATTCTTCTGTATTTAAATATTTTACCTTTAAGGGAGGTAAATGTAATTGTTGCTTAGCAAGCTTTAGGCTTTAACTCATCGTCAACCTCTGCCAACTTCAATAATATTTCTTGAATGAATATTTTTATAAAAATTACTAAAAAAAAGTGGGGATTATTCTTACTAATTGCTAGTTTATCTTGTATTTTTGTAGCAACTATTTATCCTTTTCGCTTTACCATTCCTCCAGAATTTTCTCTTAAGTTTATCTTTCGAGAGTTTCATTTTGGCAGTAGCATTAAGGATTATATCCAGAATGTTTTATTATTTATTCCTTTCGGGGTTAGTATAGCTAAAGTAATTTCAACTAAGGGTAAAACCATTGTCTTGTGGCGAATAATTACTATTAGTTTCATTTTCAGTGCCATCTTTTCTAGTATTGTGGAACTGACTCAATTTTTTATTACAATTCGGACTTCTAATTTAACAGATATTATTTACAATAGTTTCGGTGGTTCTTTAGGCTCGTTTATTTACTCTTACTGGCAACCGCTTAAAAAGTTTACCTGGGGAATATTAACTGGTAAAAGTGAGCAACTAAATATAAAAACAATTTTAAGTGCGATCGCTCTTTATTGTTCATTAGTAACTTTGGGGATTTGGTTCTTATTGATTAACGTTAATTTATCAAATTGGGATAATAATTTTTATTTGGCAATTGGTAATGAAGTTACAGGCGATCGACCATGGAATGGTAGGATTAGTAGCGTCCAATTTAGCGATCGTAGTTTATCGCCATTAGCAATAGGAAAACTTTTAAATCTACCTATCAATTCTGAAACTCAATTAGCATCGCTGATATCTTTTGACTTTTCTAAATGGCAAGAAGTTTATCAAGATTCTCAACGAAATATCAATTTATTTTGGCAAGATAATATCTCTGACAGTTATCAAAATTTGTCAAATCAAACGATTATTGTAGATGCTAATCACTGGCTAAAAAGTGAACAACCCGTAAAAACCTTAACAAAACAACTCAAACAAACTAATGAATTTACTTTATATTTATCTCTAGCAACTAATCAATTAAATCAGACTGGGCCTGCAAGAATTTTAGCTTTATCTCAAGGTACTAAAGCCCACAATCTAATTGTAGGACAAGCAGGTAATAATTTAGAGTTTCGTTTACGTACACCTATTACAGGTAACAGTGCTAGTCAACCTGAATTTACAATTCCCAATGTTTTTAATGATTTATCTTTACATAAAATAATTATTACCTTTGGCAACAAAAAAATAGACTTCTATATAGATAACATTGCCAATCATTACAGTTTTAAGTTTCAGGCAAATAACAGCTTTTTTATTTATTTTCCTTGGGATAAAAAAAATTGGAAGTTAAATCTACAAGACTACAATATTGCTAAAGACAAACTTATTTTTAATTTGATCATTGTCACTCCCCTAATTATCTTATTCAGCCTTTTAATTAAGTTAATTACCAAAACCAGATTAGCAACTTAGGTTACATACCCCTAATAAATAACAACTGCCAAAAAAAAAGAAATTTAAAATAATTATCTTATTCACCCTTTTAATTAAGTTAATTAGAAAAACCAGATTAGTAACTTAGGTGACATACCGCTAATAAATAACAACTGCAAAAAAAGAAACTTAAAATAATTATCAATCATCCATTATCAATTATCCATTAATAACTGGTATCCTGTTAAAACGGTAAGGCAATCAGAAGATCTCGTATATGGCTAATTTTTTATTAGAAGTGGGTACAGAAGAACTACCCGCAGATTTCGTAAGTAGTGCGATCGCTCAATGGCAAACTAAAATACCCAATAGTCTGTCTCAAGAATTTTTGCACCCTACAGGAATTGAATATTATGCAACTCCTCGTCGTTTAGCCGTATTAATTAAAGATCTTCCAACTCAGCAAGCAGATCGATCCGAAGAAATTAAAGGACCTCCCGTAGCTGCTGCATTTAAAGATGGTAAACCAACCAAAGCAGCCGAGGGTTTTGCAAGAAAGCAAGGTGTAAGTTTAGACGCGATCGCTATTCGTGACACTCCTAAAGGGGAATTTATCTTTATTGAAAAACAAATTCAAGGTCGTAGCACAATTGAGATTTTACAAGAATTATCTCCCCAGTGGATCACGGGGTTAGAAGGAAAACGGTTTATGCGTTGGGGTGATGGAGATTTACGTTTTCCCCGTCCAATTCGTTGGCTAGTTGCTTTGTGGGATGAAGAAATATTACCCTTAAAATTAGTTAATGGTTCAGAAACTATCGACAGCGATCGCACATCTCGCGGACACCGTGTTTTACATCCTGATTTGGTAACGATTAATCAAGCAACAGACTATGTAACCACTCTACGATCTGCTGCTGTTGAGGTGGATTCCAACGTCAGAAAAGAAAAGATTACCGCCGAAATATTAGCCCAGTCGGAGCAATTAGGGGGAAAAGCCGAAATTTATCCAGATTTACTGGCAGAAGTCGTTAATTTGGTGGAATATCCCACAGCCGTCACTGGTAAGTTTGCAGAGGAGTTTCTAAATTTACCGACAGAAGTGATTACTACGGTAATGGTGAGTCATCAACGCTATTTCCCTGTATATAAAGAAGAGGGGGGCGAGCTTAATCTCTTACCTAACTTTATCACTATTTCTAATGGCGATCCTGAGAAAAAAGCAGTAATTGCTGAGGGTAACGGCAGAGTAATCCGCGCCCGTTTAGCAGATGCGCAGTTTTTCTATCAGGCTGATTGTGATGAGCATCTAGAAACCTATGTACCTCAACTAGAAACAGTGACTTTTCAAGAGCAACTAGGCACAATGCGAGATAAGGTTGATCGGATAATTGATACAGCCAAAGCGATCGCCGATCAATTAGAAGTTACCCCAGAGCAATATAACGAAATTGAAAGCACTGCTCTATTATGTAAAGCGGATCTTGTTACCCAAATGGTTTATGAATTTCCCGAATTACAGGGAATTATGGGGGAAAAATACGCTTTAGTGAGTGGGGAATCTGCGGAGGTAGCCAAAGGGATATTTGAGCATTATTTACCCAGATCCGCCGATGATCAGATGCCTACTACTTTAAATGGTCAAGTGGTTGGTTTAGCAGATCGTTTGGATACTTTAATCGGTATTTTTGGGATCGGCATGATTCCTACTGGATCATCAGATCCTTTTGCTTTGCGTCGAGCAGCTAACGGTATTGTTAATATTACCTGGGATGGGGATTTAGCAATTAATTTGAATCAGTTATTGCAGCAAGGATCGACAGATTTTGTCTCGGCTAATGGGGATAAGGAATCTCCTAATGAGATTTTACAAGAATTTTTTATCCAACGGATTCGGACTTTACTGCAAGACGAAAAAAATGTTGATTATGATTTAGTCAATGCGGTATTGGGGGAAGATGACGGGGAATATACTCAAAGAGCCTTAGATGATTTATTAGATGTCCGCGATCGCGCTTTGTTTTTGCAGAGTATTCGCCAAAATGGTCAATTAAACGCTATTTACGCCACTATTAATCGCTCTGCTCGTTTAGCCTCCCAGGGAGAATTGGATACTGAGATTCTCGACCCTACAGGCTTGATTAATCCTGAATTATTTGAGCAATCTTCTGAGCAAGATTTTTATCAGGCTTTAGTGGATCTACTCCCCCAAACCCAAGCCTCCCAAGCAGAGCGTAACTATCAATTACTAGTAGACGCACTGGCTAATATAGCTCCTGTGGTTAATAGTTTTTTTGATGGGGAAAATAGTGTCTTAGTTATGGCTGAAAATCCCGATGTTAAACGTAATCGCTTAAATTTACTAGGTTTATTAAGAAATCATGCCAGAGTTTTAGCGGATTTTGGGGCGATAGTTAAAGGTTAATTAAAAGTAACATCTATACTTGTTACTCTTTAGTTAGTAATCTAAATTTCAAGAGCGTTTTTACGTAATTCTAGATCATGCTACGTTAACTGGTTAGGACAAATAAATAATAGGAAATGAAGACGGTAGCAAGTAAGTCAAAGGTAATAGCTTGTAACTTACTCATTACTTAGTCATCTAAATGTCCTAACACAATTTCTTATATCTACACAGACACAGTTTCTTTAGCCACTGCTTTTTTAGTTTCTGGTGGCTCTAATTCCAATTGCAAAGATGATTTTTCAGTAATAAGACGCGCACCTCTTCCTAGAGTAATGTAATTCCACGCCCATTGAATCATGACGATCAGCTTATTATCAAACTCAATCAAATAATAAATGTGAGCAAACACCCAAATTACCCAAGCGACAAAACCATCCAAGCGAGCAAAATTGAGATTAGCAACGGCTTTATTCTGTCCAATTACCGCCATGCTACCAAAATCTTGATATTTAAATGCTTCCATACTTTTACCTTGTAGACGTTGAGTAATTAACTGTGCCACATATTCCCCTTGTTTCATAGCTACAGGCGCAACTCCAGGCAAAGGGCGATCGCCTTGATGGGCAAAATTAGCTAAATCGCCGATGACAAAAATATCATCATAATTCTTAATACTTAAATCAGCTTCAACTACCACTCGTCCAGATCGATCCAACTGGGCCCCAGTGCGATCGCCTATGACTTTACCCATAAATGATGCTTTTACCCCTGCTGCCCAGAGAATTGTATTAGCATTAATGGTTTGAGTTTGATCATTGGTACGAAAAGTTACCGAATCACTGGTAATATTAGTAACTAAGGTTTTAGTTTGGACTTCTACGCCCAATTTTTCCAAAGATGCCTGGGCTGCTGCTGAAGATTCTTCTGGATATGGGGGTAAAATACGATCCATCCCCTCAAATAATAAGACTTTTGCTTGAGTTGTATCAATATCTCGAAAATCATCTTTAACCGAATGGTGAGCAATTTCTGCGATCGCTCCTGCCAATTCAACCCCCGTAGGGCCACCACCAACCACCACAAAAGTTAACAAAGCTTGGCGTTTTTCGGGGTCATCTTCTTTTTCTGCTGCTTCAAATGCCAAAAATATACGACGACGCATTTCTAAAGCATCTTCTACAGTTTTTAACCCAGGAGCATCTCCTTGCCATTGCTCATTACCAAAATAATGATGACTTACCCCTGTAGCTACTATTAAAGCATCGTAATCAATAGCTTTTTGTCCTGATAAGAAAACTTTTTTAGCTGAGGGATCAATATCTACTACTTTATCTAACAATACCTGAGTGTTTTTATGTTTGCTTAAAATACCCCGTAAAGGTGAAGCTATATCGGCTGGGGATAAAGTCCCAGTAGCTACTTGATATAGCAAGGGTTGAAACAAATGGAAGTTGCGTTTATCAATTAGTGTTACTTTAACTGGAGCATTTTTTAAAGATTTGGCTGCATAAAGTCCAGCAAAACCCCCACCTACAATCACTACATGAGGTTTAGATGTCTGTTTTCCTTGAGTATTATTCATATTTAAAGATTTCAAGATAAATACTTAGATATTGTTGTTGATAAATTTGCCCGAAGAGCTAATGTTTTTAGAAAAGCAAAACTAATTTGTCAGCAATTATATATCAATATTAACTTTTGTAAATTAAGATTTGCCTTGCCGATTGAGAAATTGCTAATACATATATCTTTGCTCTTGTCAATCTTATTAATAACTCTTAGTTACAGATCAAGATGTAACAATCAAAACAAAACGTTAGTGAATATATTCAGTTACTCACAATGGAATTATTATTACGTCTGATAAATTGGGGATAAAGATCTTGGAATGGGGGAATATATTTAGCTTCATGCCAAACAACCAAACAGGGTTTAGCTACAATTTCCAAAAAAGGTAGATCATCTGGGGAATCTGTAATCAAAATCGCTGCTGCAAGTGTAGAATCTGATAAAGCTTGGCGACTCATTAACAGTTTACCCTTACTGCGATCAAAAGCTCCTTGCCAAAAACGACATCCAATTAGGGAATTATGCTGTAAAGGTAAATGTTGCAGGATGGGCATAATAATAAAGTTAAAACCCAAACTGGCGACAACAATATTAGATGAAGGATGATCTTTTACTGCGTTAATTAATTCCAAATTGCCATAATCCTTAGCAAGTTGTGGGGCTTTTGCTCGCCAAAAGAATAAACTCCAGGGTAGTAGGATAGTGGGAATGATAACTAAAAACCAATCCTTAACTTGATTACCTTTAAAAGGTGGTGGTAGCCAATTCCAAGGTCTAATTATTTTTAAGCAAATTACTAATAACAGTCCAATCAAACGAGGACGCAAACTATTGAGATATTCGGCGGTAGAATTACGCAAAAAAACTGTTTCGTCGAAATCTAAAATTATGGGGGTATCTGGTGTCGCTTCTTTGAGTTTATCTAAGGCTTGTTGCTGGGAAATTATTGTAATTTTATTACCCTGATTTTCTTTCATGAGCCAAAATATGAATACTCTTAAATTAGATAGTTTGTAATATGTATCAACCAGAAGATAATTTTGATGTTACTCGCTCTCAAGATCCCAAACCTGAGAACAAATTAGAGCAAATTGATGCTAAATTATCCCCTGAAAATGTAGCTATACGCAAAAAACAGCTTGAAAAAATATTTTTAAAATTAATTGCCTTGGGTTTAGCGATCGGTGCAATACTGGGAGTAGGCACATATTACTTATTCAACAAATTGGGCTTGAATAAAAAACCTGATCAGATAGAGCAGGAAAAACTAGAAAAACAAGCTCCTATGGAAGAAATCAGCCTTTTTTCGCTAAAATCTTCACCTCAAAAAATATCTGACCAGAAAAAATAATTTGTAATTCTAGCCGTACTAGATTAGTTTAGGGCAATTCGGGTGATTATCAGGTCGTAGTCAGGAGACAGGAGCGATTAGCGCGCAGAAAAGGGGGTGCGGAAGGCACGCTTTCAGCAGACATAACGAAGGCGACCTCGATCTGCTGCCCAGTTCCCCTCGTATTGGACTGCATCAAGAAGTCAGGAGTCAGTATTATTTGAAAGCTAAGAGCTAAAAATATCCCGTGAGTTATCTAGTATGACTAAAACTGCGATCGCTCAATAAAATAAAAGGCGATCGCTCTGTCTTGATATCTAAAGATAGCAAATTATTGATTCAAAACAGTCACAGATACTGGAGCAACACCTGAATCTATCATATCTATAGAATTAGCTGCTGCTGCGGAAAGATCAATAACTCTACCTGCTGCATAAGGACCGCGATCGTTAATTCTGACAATTACAGACCGACCATTATTAAGATTAGTTACTTTTACTTCTGTCCCAAATCCTAAATAGGGATGTGCAGCAGTTAAATCATTCTGATTATACACTTCACCACTGGCTGTTGTTTGCCCATTAAATCCAGGGCCGTACCAAGATGCTTGACCTTGAAAAGAACTAGCAATTAAAGTTTGTTGACGGATGGGGATAGTTTGTTTAATTGCTGCTGAATTAATTTGATTTTTTGCTCTCTTGGTTTGAGGAGGATGATGACGAGATGCTAAAAAATTAATTTCCAAAGGATAAATCGGATTTTTGGGGGTAGCTAACTTGACTTTTCGTATAGGTTTAAGATTTTTGCGATTTGGTAATGCTTGAGCTACATTCGGAAGGCAGCTTATTTTTAAAAGACCTAAAAGGGCTGCTACAGCTAGCATTTTATTATTTTTGAGATGATTAATGATCATATTGTGTTCATTTGCGATGTTTAATTAAAGCAAAGAGTCAAGCATAATTTACATTTGTTTTGATCCATACTAAGAATGATTAAAACGTCTGCAAATTGTACAAATACCCAAATTAGACTTAAAGAATTAATAAATCAAATCAAAATTTGGCTGATGACACTTTTCATTGCTTAAAAATCAGTAAAATAACCAAGGAACTATAATGAATTTTTAACCAAGCTCAAAACTTGGTAATTCTAAGGTCAGTACCTTAGCAAGAAAATGTATAGCTCACGGTTAAGAGTAAATTAGGTTAAATAAAACAAGTTTCCCACCTCCTTATTTCGTACTACATTTAGTAGTTACTTTTGTTTAGGCAAGAATACTTATGGACTATAAAGAAGCAGGCGTTGATGTAGAAGCAGGACGCTCATTTGTAAATCAAATCCGTCAAGATGTTGAGAGTACTAAAAGATCGGAAGTTTTAGGGGGTTTAGGGGGATTCGGTGGCTATTTTCAAATGCCCTCTGGTTATCTCGAACCTGTACTAGTTTCTGGTACAGATGGAGTGGGTACAAAATTAAAACTTGCCCAACAACTTGAACGTCACGATACAGTAGGGATAGATTTAGTGGCGATGTGTGTCAACGATATCTTAACCTCTGGTGCGCAGCCACTGTTTTTTTTAGACTATTTAGCAACAGGTAAACTTAACTCCCAACAATTAGCCGAAGTAGTTAAAGGTATTGCCCAAGGTTGTCGTTTAAGTGGTTGCTCCCTTTTAGGAGGCGAAACAGCAGAAATGCCTGGTTTTTATCAGCTAGGGGAATATGATTTAGCTGGCTTTTGTGTAGGGGTGGTGGAGAAAAGTAAGCTTCTCGATGGCTCTTTGGTAGAGGTTGGGGATGTTGCTATTGGACTTGCTAGTGCAGGAGTTCATAGTAACGGTTTTAGTTTAGTTCGTAAAATTTTACAAACAGGTGATTGGTCGTTATCTGAATCTTTAGAGATTTTAAATGGAAAAAGCTTAGGGGAAGAATTAATTACCCCAACGCAAATATACGTCAAACCTATTTTAGAATTTTTAGCTACAGGGGCAGAAGTACATAGCATGGCGCATATTACTGGTGGTGGTTTACCCGAAAATCTACCCCGTTGTCTTAACCAGCAGCAAGGAATAGAAGTAAGGCTAGGTAGTTGGACAATTCCACCGATTTTTGATTGGTTGGCGCAAGCTGGAAATGTCTTAGAAGACGCAATGTTTAATACATTTAATATGGGTATTGGATTTGTGGTGATAGTCCCACCTACCCAAGTAAATGCAAGTTTAAACTGGTTTAAATCCCATGATCTTGCTGCTTTTGAGATTGGTAAAGTTGTCACAGGTGATGGTCAACTAACTTTTGTTTAATTTTGTCCTACAAAGCAATAAACCAATACCAAACTAAGTTACATTAACCGAGCAATTTTATTCTTGCTCCTATTCTATACTGCTTATAAAAGTTACTTTGGGGCAAGAAAGAATACTTATGAACTATCAAGAAGCAGGGGTTAATGTAGAAGTAGGAAGCTTATTTAATAATCGCATTAATAAAAATATACAGAGTACCAGAAGATTAGGAGTTGTAGAAGGTCTAGGAACATTTAACGGTTGTTTTCAAGTGCCATTGGGTTATCAAAAACCTGTACTAGTCTCTGGTACAGATGGAGTGGGTGCAAAATTAAAACTTGCTCAAAAACTTAAACGCCACGATACAGTTGGAATAGATTTAGTGGCGATGTGTGTCAATGATATTTTAACCTCTGGTGCTGAACCATTATTTTTTTTAGACTATTTAGCCACAGGTCAACTTAATTCCCAACAAATAGCCGAAGTAGTCGAAGGTATCGCTGAAGGTTGTCGTCTGAGTGGATGCGCTCTTTTAGGCAATGAAACAGCAGAAATCCCAGGTTTGTATAAATTAGGAGAATATGACTTAACTGGCTTCTGTGTAGGAGTGGTTGATAAAAGTAGGTTATTAGACGGATCTTTAGTAGAAGTTGGTGATGTTGCCATCGGACTTGCCAGTGCAGGAGTTCACAGTAAGGGTTTTAGTTTGATATATAAAATACTTCAGACAGGTGGTTGGTGTTGGTCTGATACTCTAGATATTTTGGATGGAAAAAGTTTAGGGGAAGAATTAATTACCCCAACGCAAATATACGTCAAACCTATTTTAGAATTTTTAGCTACAGAGGTTGAGGTACATAGCATGGCGCATATTACTGGTGGTGGTTTACCCGCCAATTTACCCCGTTGTCTTAATCAACAGCAAGGAATAGAAATAAACCTAGGTAGTTGGACAATTCCACCGATTTTTAATTGGTTGGCTCAAGCAGGCAGTGTTTTAGAGTCGGAAATGTTTGATACTTTTAATATGGGTATTGGATTTGTGGTGATAGTCCCACCTACCCAAGTAAATGCAAGTTTAGACTGGTTTAAATCTCATGATCTTGCTGCTTTTGAGATTGGTAAAGTTGTTGCAGGCGATGGTCAGCTAACTTTTGTTTGATTAATCACTCCTGTAATTTTAAGTAACCTGAGTTCGAGTGGGATAGTTTTCTAGACAATATTTGATTAAGAATTTTGTACTTGGAAAATATTAATCTGTGGTTGCTCGAACTGAGGTTTACTATTCATAGGCACTAGGCACGCTTTTTAAAGAAGGAGCGGTGCATCTGCGGTCGGAAATGAATTTAGACCATAGCCCCTCGTCTTAGACCCTTGGTTGGGACGATAAGTAATTAACTTATCGTTATGGGTTTATATAGCAACTGAATGATAGATTACGACATCTCTAAAATCTCTTTGCGTCTTTGTCCTCATTCAAAGATACAAGCATACAAGGATAAACGTCTTTGCGTCAGATCAAGATAAATTGTCTTAACCTTTGGTTCAATTGCTATACATTCCCCTCAGAAGTATTCAAAGATACTGAAATTAAAATTCAGTTGGTGTAATAATTAATTGAGAATAAACCTGATTTTGAAATGCTACGGGGTCAACGTTTTCTAAAATAGTCAGAGTATTAGCACTACTCGCCCCAACTATACCATCAGCATCAAATTTAAGCTCTAAACTATTATTAGGCAAAGGGTTCACAACGATATAACCTTCCTCAACAGGAGTTGTTCCAGTATAGCCAGCTAACTTTAGAGGTTCAGAAACATCCAAGCGATCGCGCCCTAATTCAAAATCTAAGATTCGCTCATAATGGGCAGCTACTTCGGGATACACTAGAGAATCGTAAAAAAAGACATCATCACCTAGACCTCCTGTTAAAGTGTCTACTCCTTGACTTGCGATAATTACATCATTTCCCGCCCCACCGATAATAGTATCTGGTGTTAAAGTCCCCACGATTACATCTGGTACATCAGTTCCCTGAATGGGATTTAAAACAGGATCGGCAGAAATATTTAAATCTAATAAACCATCACGAGATAAAGAAGTAGTGAGAGCAGGATTGCCAAAGGAATCATAAAAACTAATTAAATTAGTATCTCCACGATCCAAAGCAATATACTGTGCTACGCGATCGCCATGAATTTTTAACCCGTCATGACCTAAATGCCAAATATCCGTAGACCATTCACTCTCATCTTGATCGTAAGTATCACCGTAAAACTCAGCTTCCTCATAAATCATATTGAGGTCGGAGTAGTCGGTCATCAACTGTACATCGTCTCTCTCTGTGGCTATTTCTGCTTGAACTTCGCGAATTATAGCTGTCCCATTATTGGTTGAATTTATTTCTTGCTGCGTTAGTCCTATATTAGCTGCTGCTTGGTTTTGAAGGCGACCAGTGGGCGTGATATAAAATTTTACATCCGCGTAGTTTAATTTGCTTTTAAGATAATCGAAAACTGCATTGGTAGATTGTTTATATTTTTCCCTAGCAATAGGATCACCATCACTCACATCCGCCACATCAGACTCGCCTTGCGACCAAACAATAGCAATTTCATCTGTTGGCTGCGCTCCCTGTTGGGATAACCATTGATTTAATCCTGCTTCTGCTTTATATAATGCTCCTCCAGGTTGAGAGAAATCTGGATACCACCAAACAAAATTATCATCTATAAAATAACCATTGCCATTGACTTTACTACCGCCAATAGCAAAATTACTTGACATGTTGTCGCTTGTTACAATATTCGACCCTGTTAAAGCTGTCAGTTTTTGTTGTAAAACAATAGCTCCTGATGTATCCTCACCAGTAGGAATAGGTTTATCGGGTTGATAGTCATAGACAACGCTCATGTGAGTAGCATTAGACTGACCCAACAACGGCACAAATAAGGTTTCTGGTAATTCTGTATTCAGGTTGTTTGAAGACATTATTTACGATCTATTAATGTTATCTTTCTTAACATTTATCAGTTTATAGTAATATTCACTATTCACTTATATTGCTCGGTAAAGTAAACGGGATTTTGATCATAACGATGTTTGAGCGCAATAGGTTCGCTCTGGCGATCGCCGACTAAAGCAGCCGTTTTTTCTAAAGCATCCCGTAGTCTTTTTGCAGCATAAATAGACATATCTCTGGGTACATTAATTCTGTCTCGTAAGTAGCGTAAAGCCACATCAGAACCAGAAGGGGGTGTACAAGTTTGACCATTGATCATATTAGTTAAGGCGCAGCGTAAAGCCTGATCGAATAACTCATCGTCAGCAGGATTAACTTTAATAATATTTCTATGATGCTTGATAACTCTTTGCAAAGCTTCTGCACGTGAGGAGGCGGGTTCAGGAAAAGTAGCGTCGGGAAGTTCAAACCAGTCCCCAGTATCTACCTTACTTTGATTAATTAATGTCTGAGGCTCACCATTGCTATAACATCCTCCCATTTGAGGTGGTAGATCGTGAACATGGGTATGGAAGTCGCTTTGTGTGCCAAGATAAGTATCTCTGGTTTCCAGCGCATCAAACCAAGCAGCTAGATGTGGATGTTCTTCTCTCAAGCTATAGCCTTTGTAATAGTACAAGCTAGCATTCATCCTTTCTACATAGGGAATAAAAACCAGATCGGCGGTACTAAATTCGGGTAAAAAATAAGGGGATGGACTATTAGCTAATGCGGTCTCAACCATTCCCACTACTTCGATAAACTGCTGTTTATTTTTTTGTTCTTGTCCTGGAAACATGGGGCGATAGCAAAGCCAATTACACCACGCCCTAAATAATAAGCGTTCGAGTCTTCTTAATGGCATTACCTGGGGATCTTGCATACCCAAATACAAAACACCAAATGCTTGTTCTAGAGCAATTAGGATATCATCGCTTTCAGTAATAATTTTACCGTCAAGTTCTATAGCTGGTAGCATTCCTGAAGGTACTTTTTGTTTATACCAACTTTCTTTTTTCCCATAGCAAAACATGGTTACTTTATCGATGCGGTAAGGAATTTGTTTTTCTTCTAGCCAAAGCCAAATTTTTTGACAGTAAGGACACCAAGCATGATTATCGCGATATAGGGTTACACGTACATCTGCTTCTGTTTTGCCAAATAAACGTAAAGTAGCCTGGGAGTTGGTAGCACCATTAACATTGTCTATTTTATAATCAGTTAGATTGGCTAATTCCTGCCAAGTTAAGGGTTGAGTGGTCATATAATTCAAAGTTTAATTATTATCTTTCATTATTAACTATATGATTAGTGCTTTGGCTTTTGCTTGTATCCCTCGCTTTTGCCTACTTATGTTTCGTTATTAGCAGTTTAATCTCTATAGCAATATCGATCATTTAAAGTGTTTTTTGTGTCGTGCGCTAGCAATATGGATGTAGTCTCTGTTATGACTGGGGTTGGAAAATGAGTAGACTCAAAAAAAGCTAATAGCTACGAACTAGTTAATTGAACTGAAAACGCCTGTAATATTTAGTTGTGAATATAATTTACAGCAACGGTGATTATCTAATCATCACTCTAATAATTATCTCTTGCTAGGTGATGTTAAATCTTAGATGTCTAAATAAAGTCAAGATAGCTGTCTTTAGTATTATTAATTTTTATTATTGCAGCTATATTTTACATAATCACAACTATAGCTTTCGGACAATAATCTATATTTTTACTCGTGCAAGAGTGACGGAAGCTACGGGATTTCACATCCCGTAGTCGCGTCACCTAATAATAAATAGATAAGGGGAAATATTCGATATAGCTTCAAAAATTGATTAAAGTATATATAGTCTAAGCTTTTGCTCAAATTAAGACTTTTACCAGCACATTAACACTTTTTTACTTTTTGCTTTGAGTAATATGGAGAATAACCTTAATTATATCTTCAAATTATATTAACTCTAGATTACTAATAATGAAAGCAAAACCATCAAGCTCGGATACATTTAAAACTTGGCTAAATAGAGGTAAGCAACATTTTCAACGCATACCCATTTTAACTGCCATCAATATTATTACTATTATAATTTTAAGTTTACTCAGTATTTATGCCAAAATCAAAAGTAAAGGTGCAGGCATCGAAAACCTTTTTAGCGATCCTTTTTCCATTGGTGTTTTTTATTTAGGCTGGCTTACAACTATTTCAGAAATAATGTGGTGTGTGGCTATTTCTATCTGCCTTTTTTCGGCGTTTTTACTACCTAAACATCAACGTCGTTTTCAAATATTTTTAATAGCTAGCGCGCTGGTGATGCTAATACTTTATTTTGACGATCGCTTTCGTTTAACTTTAATTTTATGCGTCTTTTTTGGTACTTGTAAAGTTGTTAAATTAGGGGTGTATACTATCTATGGTTTATTACTAATTACTTACGCTTGGGTGTTTCGTCATACCATTAAGAAAACTCCCTACATCCCTTTATTAATATCTTTTTGCCTCTTTGGCTTTTCTAGCGCGATCGATATTACACCTATTAGTAGTCGTGGTATTCATGCCATGCTCGAAGATGGTACTAAGTTAATAGGCTTAATTAATTTAACTATCTATTTCTGGTGGATTTGCCAACAAGAAATTAGAAAAAATCTTAAACAGTAGAATAACGATGAATAATGATCAATGATCTAATTTTGGTTCGTCTTGATAACCAATAAGATTTTAATATCTCCTTCATTCATCATCCATCGTTACTAAACACTAAATACTGCAATAACTACGGTAAAAAGTACGCAATAAAACTGTAGCAGCTATAAACTTAGTAATTTCTAGACCCCAGTAGGTAATGTGCATTACTGTCATAGTACTAGATATATTTGTTGTGGGATTAAACATATCTAAAGACATCCCCATACTACTCATTTGAGGAGTGAAAATATAGGTATATGCTAAAGATATAACTAATAAAGCTGCAGCAGCTAAAAGAGATTTACGATTAATTTGATTAGTTAGATGATACCCATAGCGATAAACTAAACATCCAGCTAAAACAGTAGCAGCGCACAATAATTCTACATGATTAAAAGTACCAAAAATCACATAGGCAGCACTAGCAAAACCTGATGCGTTCATCATACCTGTGGTTAACATTCCAGGTACAATTAAACAATCTAAAATTAAACTACCACTGAGCCAAAATCCTAGGACAAACATAATTACTGTTGACCAATTTATTGGCTTAGAAGTGCGGGGAGAAATGGCTTCCATAGAAATATAAGAAAGATAATTACTCTCTTAGCTTAACCAATAACTCTGCCACACTGTATAACGAAAAGTAAAGTCTTCTTAATAAGCTATAAGTTAAGAATTGCATCTAGTATTTATACTTATAAATTTGAGCTTTGCTGTATTTCTTGAATTGAAAATAAAGCTTGAAACTCAATATTTTTCGACTGATATAATTCTCTTCCTCCTTGCTCTCTATCTACTAAGGCTAAAATTTTACTAACTTGATAACCAGCAGCTTGTAATCTTTCTACAGCTTGTTGTGCCGAACCACCTGTGGTAACCACATCTTCTAAAACTACAACTGTTGATCCAGCCTCTAAAGAAGGGCCTTCAATATAAGCTTGTGTTCCATGTCCTTTAGGCTTTTTACGAATGATTAAAGCAGGAATTGGGTGATTAGCCAAAGCAGAAACAACACTAACGGCAGAAACCATAGGATCTGCACCCAAGGTTAAACCAGCAACTGCTGCGGTATTTTCTGGTAATATTTCAAATAATAAACGACCCAGAGCTAATGCTCCTTCTGCTCTTAAAGTTACTTGCTTACAATTAATATAGTAGTTACTTTTTGCCCCAGAAGAAAGGGTAAAATCTCCTTCTACATAGGCATATTTAATAATTAAATCCAGTAGTACTTGTCGCAGGGTATCTGAGTCTGCCTTGGGTAAAGATAAATTATCAATCTGTTTTGTATTCATAAAATTGTGTCGTGAAAAAGCTAATTATGGACTGTTCTTTCATGAAATCTTCAGCTAGGATTGAGCAGAAGTTAATCCATAAATAATATTAAGGTAATGTTTATTAAGTTTACTAAATTAAGTACAGTCTTGTTAATCGCTAGTATTTTTAGTTTGTTTTCTACTGAAGCAATTGCAGAAACGAAATCTTTAGATCAAGCATTTAAAGAGGCTTATTTTAGTAGGGGAAAAAATGCTTTTCAACAAAGTACAATTTTTGGTCAGATTAACGCTATATTGGGTTTTACAGGATTTCCAGACCAGCATATTAATGTAGATAGTAAAAAAGTGGATACTTTGTATCAAGAAGCCATGCGTCAGCAAGCAAAGACAGGAAGGCGTATAATTACTGAGGATTTACCTAACCCTTATAATACTTCCCTACAAGAAATTTCTGCAAGTAATAGTATTAAATAAACTAATTTCTCTAATTTTCCAGCAATAGTTTTGATAGCAAAGGATGGGGTAAAGTTCCATCTTTTTTTATATATCAATGCTACTTTTATTTGTTTGGCGATCGCTATATTTTGGTTTAAGATGTATTCTCAGTAAAAAATAATCATGGCGTGATTATCAATAAAAATATAAATTATTATTTATATGAGTTCTATCCCATAGTAAGGACTTGAAGCTTAAAACCCATCTTTCTACTATACATTATCACCCCCCCGAAAAGCCCCATAATAACATTTACAGGATTTTGGGTACAATAAATAACTACGAAATTGGGTATTAATGTTTACTTTCTAACTTGATAAGATATTAAAAGCAAGTATTTAAAGGGGTGATTCTTTAAAATAAAAAGAACAATACGATCATCCTGAAATTCAAGGTTAATGGCAAAGAAAAGAGCAAACGATGTAATTGCCTGTTTACTTTATCCGGACATTCACAAGCATACTGTAAACTTAGTAATATTAGGCGTTTGTTGTTGGTATATTTCAAAACCTTTTTGTAAGCTTTCGTACTCAGTCTGGTGATTATAATCCTTATTCACTTCTTTCTAAAATGTTAATGAGTAATTGTTTGAGCTTACGCTATTGCATAAACAGAGGGTTATCCTTGAATTCGATGATCGACACCCCCCTAGCGTGCAAATGGTCTGTATAATAAACTATCCTATGTACAATATAGAAACTAAGCGGTTAAATAACTACTGAGTCGGTAACTTACGAACAACTAATTAATTACACTATTATGTTCTATTGCATTTATTATTTTTGTACTAGTGAACATAAAATAAACGCATACTACCATTGTTGAGTAATTCTCTCAAACAGCTAAATAACTCTGCAAGCTAAGTGCTTTTATGGTGTACAAAGAAAAGCGAGAAAATATATTCCCCCAAACTGTTGGGAAAAATTAAACTTATCGCTGTATATCTAATTATGTGGCTATTAGTAAGGACGTATTACTCTAGCTTTCAATAGGTTTTTTATCTACGTACTAATAACAGAACACCTAAATGGTTACAAGTTGATCTGACGTAAAACTTTTAGTTTAGAGTAGACAGTTTTTTAATTTCTAAAGGAGTAAGCGCAATGCGGATGAAAGGACTTGAACCTTCACATCAAAGATACTAGAACCTAAATCTAGCGCGTCTACCAATTCCGCCACATCCGCAAATTAGACAGCTTACTTATAATAACAGATAGAAAAAATAAATCAAGTATTTATAATAAATTGCAAGCTTGACGTTGACGATCAATAGGAGGTTCTATCCAAGAATAAGCAAAATGACTAACAGAATCAACTTCGGGGGTTGCTTTGCGTAAGGCTTCCATTTGAGCTTCTAGGGGTGGATGTTGACGGTAGACCGTACCCCAAGCACCAGCTAGTGCAGGAATTACATTTGTATTAGGAGAAGCAGCTTTCAAAACAGTTTTAACCTGATCAACTATACAATTAGTTTGGTCGCCACAGATGGCGTATGACATGGGATGCCATTCTAAACTAGCAGGAAATTTATCCCAAGCTTGAAGACGAGAATCAAATCCAGATTTACCTACTAAACGATTAGCTTCGGGGAAAAATACAGCCCCCGCAGATAAACCCTGACTTTGTGCAGGGTAAGCAGCAAAGGAAAGAAAATCTATTACACCTTGAGCAGCATGAGCCACAGTAAACAGCCATAAATCTTGTCTTAAAGTGCGATGAACAGATTCAATAGATGCTTTAGGGTCTATTTGGCGTAATCCTTGCCATTGCGGTTGTCCTTCCTCGGGATATTGTTTATTAACAGCTTTGAGATCATTAATAGTAATATCACCT
The DNA here is from genome assembly GCA_002368355.1 of Chondrocystis sp. NIES-4102. Taxonomy (NCBI): domain Bacteria; kingdom Bacillati; phylum Cyanobacteriota; class Cyanophyceae; order Chroococcales; family Chroococcaceae; genus Chondrocystis; species Chondrocystis sp. NIES-4102. The sequence goes on from AP018281.1 coordinate 1,586,766, forward strand.
GTACTGACGTATTTTTTAATTAAAGCAAGTCCTTTTTGATTACCAGCGCGCTCATATAAAGCATTGAGGGAGGAGTTACCATAAATCCAAAGATTACGAACATTGCTAACGAAGGAATTACTACCAGTGCCACGAGGATAACGTATATAGTCAAATAAAATCCCATCTGGCTGGCGTTTTAATACTGCTTGCACCAAATTATAATAATCTTCCTGTGCTTGACGAGAATAGGGATCAACAAAAGCTTGAGCCAGATCATGAACAAAAGTAAGACTATTTTGACCTGTAGCATTACGGGCTAAGGCTTCTTGGCGATCTGGACGTTGGGCATAAGTATAACCAAAGTTCATAGAAAATAACCAAGCATAAACCTTTAAACCGCGTTTATGTGCTTTATCTATAGCTTGTTCGAGTAAATCAACATTTTCAGCACCAGGCGATCGCACTACGGGTATCCAGGGGGTAGGATTATCTGAGGGGGGTAATAATACTTGACTATCGTAGAAAACTTCTAGATTTACTCTGTTATAACCTAGGTTGACAATGCGGTCTAAAACGTAATCGATTGAGCCTGCACTAATATCACAAGGATAAAGTCGTAACCAAATTGCTTGTTCTGATGGCCAAGTTTGACTACGACACAACTTTAGCATTTGGCTATGTTTTTCTAAGATGGCATCATATTCTTTAAGACTATTGGCATCTTCTAATGAGGTTTTAAGCAGTTTTTCTTTAGCCTCTATCTCTTCTGGGGTAAATTTGCAATAGGGGCCGACAGCAGACTCGGCAGGTTTTATACTTAGGGGATTGAAGCTAGCTACGGTGGTTAGTAAAGTTGTAATCAGGGTCAAGGTAGCTTTATTAACAAGATTATTATTTCTTTGCTGCTTAAGCTTCAGTTGAAAACTATTGTTTAATGAAAATCGTTGCGTAATTTTACTCATTTTCAACACCATATATTTTTCTTGGCTACCGAGCAACTGGTAATTATTTTGAATTAATAATTTTAAATTAATATTTATTTAATACTCTACGATTATGACCCAATTTTTTAATAAGATTACAGATTTATTTATTCCTGGTCGTCTTTGTTTGTTTGGCGAACATAGTGATTGGGCAGCAGAATATCGTCAAGTTAATCCTAGAATAGCTCCTGGGTACGCTGTTGTCGTGGGTACAAACCAGGGGATTTATGCACGGGTTAAAGTTGATGATCAATTAATTTTTAAAACAGTGAATAATTCCCAAGTATTTAAACTGGCTATGACAGAAGCTAAGTTATTGTCAATGGCACAAACTGGGAATTTTTATAGTTATATTGCGGGAGTAGCCTATCAGGCTAAGGTTCATTATCAAGTAGGTGGTTTGAAGATTGATAATTACTTAATGGATTTACCATTAAAAAAGGGTTTATCTTCAAGTGCAGCAATTTGTGTTTTGGTAGCTAGGGCTTTTAATCAGCTTTACAAATTAGGTTTAGCGATCGCGGAAGAAATGGAATTGGCTTATCAAGGGGAAAGAACTACCGCAAGTCAATGTGGCAGATTAGATCAAGCTTGTGCCTATGGTAATCAACCAATTCTGATGACTTTTGAAGGTAATAGTCAGACAGTAAAACCGTTAATGGTTGGTCGAGATCTGTATTTAGTTATTGTCGATTTGGCTGGTTCAAAGGATACCCGTAAAATCTTATCTCAACTCCATCAATGTTATCCTGTGGCACAAAGTCCTTGGCAAGCACAGGTGCAAAATTATTTAGGTAATATTAACCAGAATCTTGTGCAACAAGCTGTTAAGGCAATTGAAGCAGGGGATGCAGTGGAAATAGGTAATTTAATGTCTCAAGCACAAGGGGAATTTGATCGCTATCTTATTCCTGCTTGTCCATCAGAACTAAATGCACCCAGGTTACACCAATTACTGGATCATCCACCGCTACAACCTTATATTTACGGAGGTAAGGGGGTAGGTTCTCAAGGAGACGGCACAGCACAAATAATCACACCTAATTCAGATACGCAAGCAAAAGCTATAGAGATTATTGAGCAGGATTTTCCATCAATGAAATGTTATCCGTTAAATATTGCTAATACTAATTCAGATTAAGCTAAATTTTTACATCCATATAATCAGACCTTAATTCAAACTTTACTTACCGCTAATTGTGTACCAGTAGAATTGCTGAGATGGCTTAAGCATCAAGTGAAACACTTAAAAGTAATTCTCCAAATCAATGAGTTATAAGAAAAAAGGCTGGAAAGCAGCAGGTATTATGGTTGCTACTGCTGTATCTGTAGCTTTAATAGCCCCTGCCGTTAAATCTCAAAGTAGTCCTACTATTAAAATTGATGGTTCTAGTACCGTATATCCTATCACTGAAGCTGTTGCCGAAGAATTCCAGATTCAAAACCAAGGTGCAACACAAGTAACTGTGGGTGTATCTGGTACTGGCGGTGGATTTAAAAAATTCTGTTCAGAAGATGAAGCGGTACGCACAGATATTTCTAATGCTTCGCGTCAAATAGAAGAAGACGAAATAGCTGCCTGTGAAGCTGCAGGTGTGGAATATATTGAAATTCCTGTAGCCTATGATGCTCTAACTGTGGTTGCTCATCCCGACAACCCAATTGAGAGTATGACAGTTGAAGAACTAAATAAAATTTGGGGCCCTGAGTCTGAAGGTGAAATCACTAATTGGAGTCAAGTTAATCCCCAATGGCCTGATGCAGAATTTTCTTTATTTGGCCCAGGTGCTGATTCTGGAACTTTTGATAGCTTTACCAAAGAAATTAATGGTGAAGAAGGTGCAAGCCGTACCGATTATACTCCTAGCGAAGACGATAACGTTTTAGTTCAGGGTGTATCTAGTGATCCTAATGGGTTGGGCTATTTTGGATATTCCTATTATCAAGAAAACAAAGACCAATTAAAAGCGATCGCGATCGATAATGGCAACGGTGCTGTAATTCCCTCGGAGGAAACTGTCCGTGATGGTTCTTATCAACCTTTATCGCGTGTAGTTTATATCTATGTTAACGCTGCTTCGGCGGATAAACCTGAAGTTGCAGGATTTGTGGACTTTTATTTAACTAATGCGGAAGCTTTAGTACCTGAAGTCGGTTCTGTTCCTTTGACTGCCGAAGAATACCAACAAGGAATTGCTCGTTTTCAAAACAAGGAAACTGGGACAACTGCTGCTGCTGAATAATTTTTAAGTGGGATAGAGGAGGTATAAAAGTAGTGTATCTTAACTATTTTTACCTTCTGCTACGCCCATACTTCAATTGCCAGAAATGATTATAGGTTACGCAATGGCACAAACAATTATAAAATCGACAAATAAACAGCAATATAAACCAAAACTAGATCGACAAATTAGAGAAAAAATTATTGAATTAGTTTTATTTCTGGCTGCTTCTTCTTCCGTTGCTACTACTATTGCAATTCTTTATATTTTAATTAAAGAGTCTTTTTTGTTCTTTCAACAAATTCCCATACTAGATTTTTTGACAGGCACAAAATGGACACCATTATTTGTTAATCCAGAGTATGGCATATTACCTTTACTTTCAGGTACTCTAACCAGTTCAATTGTAGCTTTAACCGTGGCTATTCCTTTAGGTACGATCGCTGCTATTTATTTAAGTGAATTTGCATCTAAACAAGTGAGGGAAATAGTTAAACCAGCTTTGGAATTATTGGCTGCTATTCCAACAGTAGTTTATGGATACTTTGCTTTATTGTATGTAACTCCCTGGCTACAAAGTTTCTTACCAAAATTGCCAGGATTTAATCTTTTGTCCGCAGGTTTGGTAATGGGGTTAATGATTATGCCGTTTATTAGTTCCATTAGTGAAGATGCCATGAGTGCTGTACCTGTTGGTTTAAGGGAAGGTTCTTATGCAATGGGAGCGACAAAATTACAAACAGCCTTAAAAGTTGTTTTTCCTGCTGCCATCTCAGGTATTAGTTCTTCTTACATCTTAGGAACTTCACGGGCGGTGGGTGAGACAATGATTGTAGCGATCGCTGCTGGTTTACGTCCTAATTTAACTTGGAATCCTTTAGAACAAGCTGCAACTATTACTGCTTATATCGTTCAAGTAAGTTTAGGGGATTTACCCCACGGTACTATAGCCTACGAAACTATCTTTGCTGCGGGTTTAACTTTAGTTTTGATGACCTTACTACTCAACATCATTGGTTATTTTCTCGCCAAGAAATACCGCGAAATTTATTAATGAATCAAGCAAATTTAACCAAAATACGGACAAATCTCCATCGTCGTCAATTGATTAATTCCTTGTTTGCTTTACTTGGAATGATGATCATTGCGATCGCCCTAATTATTCTCTTGGGATTAACTATTAAAATGGCAATTCAGGGATACCCAAGGATTACCCCCGAATTCTTTACTTCTTTCCCCAGTCGGCGCGCTTCTAGTGCAGGAATTCTCTCTGCTTGGGTCGGTACTAGCCTGGTAATGTTGGTTACAGCTTTGGCTGCTATTCCTTTGGGTGTGGCTTCGGGTATTTATTTAGAAGAATATGCCAAGAAAAACTGGATAGCTGATTTAATTGAAATTAACGTTACCAATTTAGCAGGTGTACCATCCATTATCTACGGGTTATTAGCTTTAGGCTTATTTGTCTATCAATTACGTCTAGGGGAAAGCATTTTAGCTGCTGGCTTGACTTTAGCACTACTAATTCTACCTGTAGTAATTGTTACGACAAGGGAATCACTAAGAGCAATTCCTAATAATTTGCGAGAAGCAGCTTATGCCTTGGGTGCAAGTAAATGGCAGACAATTTGGGATCATATCTTACCCTATTCTTTTGGGAGTATTTTAACAGGCATTATTATCGGGTTATCAAGAGCGATCGGGGAAACAGCACCGATTATTACCATTGGAGCATTAACATTTATTGCATTTTTGCCCAAGCCCCCGTTAAGTGGGGAGTTTCCCTTTATTTCTTTTGAATGGTTGCAAGCTCCCTTTACCGTCATGCCGATCCAAATGTTCAATTGGGTGTCTCGACCGCAAGCAGCCTTTGAAATAAATGCAGCAGCAGCAGGGACAGTTTTAATTTGTATGACTTTAGGAATTAATGCGATCGCTATTTATCTCCGCTATCAACTACGCAAAGGTATCAAATGGTAACAAATAATTCTTACGAACAAGTAACTTCCATCCCCAAAGCGGAAGTTGCTGATCTTGATTTTTATTACGGTTCTTTCCACGCTCTTAAAAAAATTAATATGACCGTCCCTCAACAGAGTGTTACTGCCCTCATTGGGCCCTCTGGATGCGGAAAAACCACTTTACTACGCTGTTTTAATCGGATGCACGATCTTTATCCAGGCAATCGCTACAATGGCTCTATTTGGCTTGATCAAGATACTAATATTTTAGGGCGTAAAATTGACCCGATTGAAGTGAGGATGAGGATTAGTATGGTTTTTCAAAAGCCTAACCCCTTTCCCAAATCAATATATGAAAATGTCGCTTATGGGTTAAGAGTTAGAGGTTCAACTAATCGTCGTGTAATGGATGAAAAAGTAGAACTTGCCTTAAGGAATGCAGCCCTATGGCATGAAGTAAAAGATCGTCTTAATGAGTCGGCGTATAACCTATCTGGGGGACAACAACAGCGTCTATGTATTGCTCGCGCCCTGGTTGCCGACCCTGAAATTGTTCTATTTGACGAACCTACTAGCGCACTTGATCCCATTGCCACCGCCAGTATCGAAGAATTAGTTGGGCAACTAAAACAACAAGTTACGATTTTAATTGTGACTCATAGTATGCAGCAAGCTGCTCGTATTTCTGATTACACTGCCTTTATGTATTTAGGCGAATTACTGGAGTTTGGTAAAACTAAAGATATTTTTAATCAGCCAATTAATAAGCAGACTGCTGACTACATTAGTGGCAGAATCGGGTAACAACCGACAATTAGTTTAGTAGTTAGGATTCACCTCTATTTTGCTCCCAACGGAAAAGGAAGACCATTAATGCCACTACCCCAATCTGTAAGAAAAAATTGGGTAAATTATTAGCCTGTCCTTGCCCTGCAGCTAATTTTGCTAGGAAAATAAAAGCCCCAATTAAACCAGAGGCTGCAAAAGTTAAATAAAAAAATTGTCTAAAACCTTTATAAGGTGCTTTGGCTTCTGCACGTAAACGGGCGTACTTTTCGGGAGTAATATTATTTTTTTTTGCTCTGGCTAATTCTTCGGGAGATAGTTCTACCATTATCTAAATTTGTCTAATTATTTTCGAGATTTAAAACATTGCTCATCATTATTTATACTAACTAAAAAAGGAGAGGCAATTGACTAAACAGTAACCTCTCCTTCTCCATATTCAATTTTTTAGAAGTTTAGCTGCAAGATGATCGAGCTAAAGCTGATATAAACTACTGAACTACAACTTTACCTACCATGCCTGCACCGCGATGAGGTTCACAATAGTAGGAATATTCGCCAGCTTCATTAAAAGTAGTTTCGTATCCTTCTCCTGGAGAGAATACAAGATTTTTGTGGGATTTAGTAGCATCACCATCAAAAACTACGTTATGGGGGGACATTTTGTTATTAGTCCATTTAACTGTATCCCCTGCTTTGATAGTTACAGTTGCAGGATCAAATTTTAGCATTCCATTATCACTACCCATTTTCACTTCTACAGTGTCAGCAGCAGCAGGATTAACGCTTAAGAAAAATGTAGATACTACTAAAACTAGTGCGGACAATAACAAACTAAATTTTCTAACCATTTTGTTGAACTCTCGTTGTCAAATATAATTTTTTTTAGTAAATGTTCCCAAAAATAGAGAATCAGAACAGGGACAGGACTTAATTAAGTGTAATTTGGGCAAGAATTAGGTAATTTTTGCAAGCTTAATCCCTTCTATATATATTATTGCAGAAGTTTGACAAGTTGTAAAAGTTTGACTCTCTGTCTTTTGACAACCAGATCTAAATACCAGAGGATGTATGATTGCCCGCAATGGGGTTTTTGACTGGATTTTAAGAATTCTGAGAGGAGAAACCATGTTATCTAAATTATTATCAACATTTTTGATCTTTATAACTGCTGCGATGTTTGTTTTAGCTACTCCTGCTTTGGCTGGGGATGCTGCTAATGGAGCTAAAATTTTTAGTGCTAACTGTGCTGCTTGTCATGCTGGCGGTAACAATGTAGTTAATGCTGCAAAAACTCTTAAACAAGAAGCTTTGGAAAAATATGAGATGAATTCCATCGAGGCAATTACTACTCAAGTTACTAATGGTAAAAATGCTATGCCAGCTTTTAAAGGTCGTTTAACTGATGCACAGATTGAGGATGTGGCGACTTATGTTTTATCTCAAGCTGAGAAAGGATGGTAATAGTCTTTTGTAGTTGATGGTGCTAAAAGTTCTGGGTAATTAGCCAATGGTGACAAATGTTGCAAGGGGTTAGTGGCTCTTAACTTTTAGTTACTTTGATGATTGTTAGACTCTTAAAACCTTTATTTTGTGGAACAATAAAGAAATATTGGGTTTAAGAGTAAGAAGATAATTATGGATAAGGGGAAATTTATTGCCATTGTTACAGGTGTAATTTCGATTCTAATTGCGATCGCTTATTTAGTAGTTGTGCAATTGATTGATTTTCGTGGTGAAATGATTCCAGCCCCTGTTAGCTTTTTAATTAAGTATTTATACTAGAACTATAGCTAGGATGTTAATTTGCTCTCTGGGTAAACACTATGGCAAGGAGCAACTAAGCAGTTTATCTTAGAGAAGTTAATTTAGTCGTTGAACACTTTATGGTCAGGGATGCCAGTCATCAGAAAGTAATTCAACAGTTTTCTTTTATTGAGAGTTTAAACCTCGCTCGTGGAATCTCTCAGGAAAATCAAACACCTTTAAATAAATCTAAATCTGGGCAAACTACATCAAAGCTTTCCTCAGCTAATTTAGCTATTAGTGCTGGCGAAGACGAATCTAGAGGTAATGCCATAGTTGCGAGTAATAATGATGCTACGGCTACTATTAATAGAAGTTGGTACGATGCTGATATCCCTGCTATAAATTTAGATTGGGCGGAGATTGTTAAGTATAGCAACGGGGGAAATTACTCAGCGAATAATAATGCTCGCAACCGTAATTATCTTGGTAAGATCTTGTTTGCCCTGGCTTGTAGTTATTTTTTGTTTGTTATTTGGTGGTTATTTGGACATCAAACATTACAGATTTCAACCAGACTCACAGGTGGAAAACTTATTACTCTGTCTAAATCCGATGTAGATTTTATTGATTACATGGAGCGATCGCTCTTACAAATCGAAGCCAATCAAATAGCTAGTGATCAAGATAAAAAAGTTGTTTATATCCCTGTATATAGCCCCACTCCAGCAACTCCTACTGTACCCCAGATTCCGAATAATTATATTGAACCTCTGGATACATCAACTGAAGTATTAAAAATCCCAGCACCGCCACCACTACCTGCACCGACTCCTACTGAATTGGTTACTCCCCAAGCAAGCCCACCAACAGTAGCAGCATCAACCCAGACACCGATAACACCCACTCCCCAGCATACCTTACTTGGTATTCTTGACCTGGGGGACAACAAATCTGCTGCTTTAATTAAAGTTAAAGAACAAACGGTGCGTGTTTGGTTAGGAGAAGAAATCAATCATAGTGGTTGGATTTTAGAGTCTGTGGCGGATCAAACTGCCAAAATTAGCTATCAAGGTAAAACTCGGATGGTGAGCGTGGGAGAAACCTTTTAATTAGGGTCACAGATTATCTGATACCCTTTGGGTACTCCGCGCCCTTAACGACCGAGACGGCACGTGACCGTTGGTAAATATCTTTATTTAGTTTTGTATCATTCAAATTTAAGCATGATTGATGCCCTCTGGTAATATTAACGATTACTACAAAAGGCAAAATATAGAACTAAATAAATTTAACTAACTAATAGCTATGAAACGTAGACAAGTAATAGATAAAATTGCGATCGCAGCTACCACTAGTACTATCCTCGTTGCTTGTAATCAAACTAATAATAGTCCTAATGTTCAAACCAATGAACTACCAAATATAAAATGGCGCATGGTCACTAGTTGGCCAAAATCCTTAGATACAATTTATGGTGGGGCGCAAACCATCTGCGATCGCGTCTCAGCAATGACAGGGGGGCGTTTTACCATTGAACCCTATGCTGCTGGAGAGATTGTACCAGGTTTAGAGGTTTTAGATGCAGTACAAAATGGCACAGTTGAATGTGGACATACCGCTAGTTACTATTATGTTGGTAAAAATCCTGCTTTAGCTTTTGGTGCATCAGTACCTTTTGGTTTAACCGCTCAACAGCAAAATGCTTGGTATTATTACGGCGGTGGTTTAGAAGCCATGCACGAATTATATAGTGCTTTTAATATCATTAATTTTCCTGCGGGTAATACAGGGGCGCAGATGGGAGGTTGGTTTAAAAAAGAAGTTAAATCTCTGCAAGATCTTCAAGGTTTGAAAATGCGCATTCCAGGTTTGGGGGGAGAGGTTATGTCTCGCTTGGGAGTCAATGTACAGGTATTACCAGGGGGAGAAATATATTTAGCTTTAGATCGAGGGGCGATCGATGCTGCGGAATGGGTAGGACCGTATGATGATCAGAAGTTGGGTTTAAATAAGGCTGCATCTTATTATTATTATCCTGGTTGGTGGGAGCCTGGCCCTTCCTTAGAAGTTCAAATTAATAAGTCTCAATGGGAAAAATTACCCGTAGAATATCAAGAGATTTTTAAAACCGCAGCTAAAGAAGCAAATCTCAATATGCTATCTAGGTACGATGCTTTAAATCGAGAGGCTTTAAAAAGTTTAATCGAAAGTGGCACAAAGCTTACTGCATACCCCGCAGAAATTTTACAAGCAGCCGAAAAAGCTACGACTGATTATTACCAAGAACAAGCAACTAAGAGTGCCGATTTTAAAAAAGTATATGATCAATGGAATCAATTCCGTACAGAAATTGTTCAATGGAATAAAATTAACGAGTTGAGTTTTATGAGTTTTATTAATAAATAGTGATCAGCAACCAATGAGCGATTTACCAGTTTGGCAAATGCCAGAAATTATTCGTTGGAGTCAAATTTTAGTTAATAGTTTTCGGCAGTTATTAGGGAAAGATTTAATTACATCGGGTGATACAGGGGAGGAGTTGGCGTTGGCTTTGTTTACTGCACCTTTTGTAGTTGTTTCCCATAACACTCAAGCAGATCCTATATTTAATTATGGAAATAAAAAAGCATTACAACTATGGTCTATAACTTGGTCACAATTTACTCAAACCCCCTCCCGTTTTAGTGCAGAGCCAGTTAATCGAGTTACTAGAGCAGCGATGCTACAACAAGCAGCCACCCAAGGTTATATTGATAATTACCAAGGGGTTAGAATTTCTAGCACTGGTCAAAGGTTTTTAATTAAACAAGCTATTATTTGGAATTTGACCGATGAATTTGGCAGAAAATGTGGACAAGCTGCTACTTTTTCTAATTGGGACTGGATTTAATCTACACTTGATGATGATTACTTTAATTACAAGTACTAAGTAAATGTAGCTGGCTACCAATTCGATAGAAGTCAAAGGGCGAATTTATTTGAAAAATCTCTGTCTTTTGGGGTTGAGAGTATTTAAGTATTGATGGACTTAAACTTAGGTTGTGCTTTAAGGGAATATCGAGCATCTCAAGAGAATTATGGGATTCTATGGCAAGATTATCAAAAGCAATAAGACTTTGATTAAATATAGTGTTACCCATTTCTAGTTGCTGGCAATATTTATTTAAAGATGATTCAACTGCAACCAATTGACCATTACGTTTAACCGTCAAAATAGCCTCTGCTGGTTTTTTATTGGAAGCTTGAAAAGGTAATAAGACTAAATAGGATAAATTGCCGTTAACTGCTTGAAAACCTTGTTGATTATCTAAGGGATGGGCTGGAATAAAAATTGAGCTTTCTTCACTTTGTTTAGCTTCACTTAAATAAAAATAAACGTTATTTTTTTGACAGATATTTATATAAAAACTGCTTGTTTCAAAGGCATAAACTTCTTGATATGCTTGTCCAAATTGTTGACAATTACGCCAATCAGAAGTCGATAGAAAACGATAATCTGCATCCGTAGAAGCAATAGCATTTTGTGAACTAATAATTGCTAATATGCCTGTAAAGGTAGCGGTAAACATAACCGCCGTTTTCAGATTTAAATTTTTAATCATAATACAAATGAAAACCGCTTGCTCCTTTTGATACTATTGATTACTCTCAAAAAGTTAATTTCAAGCCAATAGTTTCCATATCTTAGATTTCCCAAATTTAATTGGCAATATATCTTTTACAGTATGAGAATAATCTAAGGGTCGGCGACTTTTTTTTAGTATGTATGTTTTTTATGGCATTAATGCTTAATTTTTCCCTCATACCGACTACCCAACCACAAGAAATAGCAAGTAATATGAATTATTTAAATGTTGGCTACAAATAGAACGGTTTTTAGGTAGTAAGTAATCCCACAAGGGGACAATGTAGGTAATCCCACAAGGGGACAATGTAGGTAATAGATTTTTTCAGACTCCCCTTTCCTGACTTCAGGAGTGCATTCGCTCAAGGCATGGAAACCGTACCGTTAGCACAGCACCGCTCCTGACTCCTGACTTCTGACTCCTTATAAATTCGTAGCATTCTTTTTTGTATTTCATATAAATTGAGATATTTTGTTATGAAGTATGCGGTAAACCGTATTTTAAGTAGCCTAATTGACTGACTTACAATAGGGATATAAATAATAAAATAATTAATATATCTTTATCTGACACAGTTAAATAAAATTTAGGTTAATTAGGTATTATGGGATTTTTTGATTCTCAAGTTGTTCAGGAAGAGGCTAAAAAACTTTTTGAAGATTACCAGTCTTTGATGAAGTTAGGAAGTGAATACGGTAAATTTGACCGTGAAGGCAAGAAAATGTTTATTGAGCAGATGGAACAGTTAATGGAGCGTTATCAAATATTTATGAAGCGTTTTGAGCTTTCTGAGGACTTTATGGCGCAGATGACTGTACAGCAATTAAAAACTCAGTTAAGTCAATTTGGTATGACTCCTCAACAGATGTTTGAGCAAATGGAATTGACTCTTAAAAGAATGAAATTGGAAATTCAACCTTAGTAGTTTTTATATATTATATAAGTCTCGATTAATAATTAGATTTTTATAGAGGTAAAGCGAAGCGATCGCTCGCATTATGATAGTTAGCAGACTTAGACTTATGTCAATCTTGCCTATTGCAATGATAGCTATCAACTTCAAAGCGATCCGCTCCGCGCTGGCGAAACCAATTGCCTAAATTTAGCTTATATTCCTGCACCTGCAAATAATGCTATTGATTCTTTAGTTAAGTTGTTTAAACTGGATTTGGCAACTTCTAGATCATAGGGGAAAGGTTTAGGAATTGGCTGATAATCTTTCGCTTGTGGTTGACCATGACGTAATACAGCATTGACTAGTAAACAATCTTGGTCATTTAAATTAATTGCCCCGTGTAAAATTCCTTTGGGAATAGTTGCCACTTGCGGTAATTGTTCACTCAGAGGAATGTATTTGTATTCGCGATTATATAAAATTACCAATACAAAACTACCTTTAACAACCAAGATCTGATCTGTTTGATGTTTGTGAATAAATAGATCGTCAATAGTGTTGGCAGGTACTTTAACTATCATAGTTTCATCACTAGATTGTGGTGTGTAAAATTCTGCCATTCCTCCTTGAATAGATTCAATCGGTTGAATAGTTACACCTGGAATTAGTCCCATAATTGTCATTCAATATTTGCAAAGAGATACGGTAATTGATGTACATAGAAGTGACGCATCACCATCTATATTATGACAAAATAATCTTGACAAAACACCCATCTTAGTATCCATTTACACCGTCCCTGGAAATTTTTAAATTGGAGTTTAATTGCCAAAATAGTTGTAGACTTTCTTATCTAAGGGTTTTAGGCAAAAATAAGTAATGTGACTCGAATCTCTTACCAGCCCGAATATATAAGTTATTTAATTACAATTGGTTGCCATCTACCTAAATTACGCATAACCTAATTTGTAACTACCTTATTTTTTAAAGTTGTTTAATAAACTAAGCAACAACATTATTATTTTTATTGCTATTTTTCGTTGTTACTGGTTATGTCCTACCAATCAAATTTAGATGATCAATCTGGTAAGCTACTAAATCCTGCACAATTATGTTTATTACTATCAATAGTTTTACATCTGTTGCTGTTAAAATATGGTTTACCCAGCTTAAAATTGGATGAAGACTCTAGTATCAGAGAAGTTTCGGTAATTGAACTTACTCCTGAACAACAATCGCGTTTACCTAATATATCGCCTCAATTAGATCCTTCGGAAATACCAGGTTTTAATGATTTACCTTCGGTTAATAGCACTGATCCTGCTGCACCCTTTGCTATTCCACCTTCTTTAATTCCAGGTTTAAATAATTCTAATAATTTACCTCTTATTCCTATTCCACCACCACCACAGTTTAGTTTACCTCCTTTACCGCCAATTACAGATATTACTTTACCGCCTGTGGGTAATTTATCTACTTTACCTTTACCACCTGAACTTGATCCTTCCAGTTTTAAAGTAAATCCTCCTAAATCAACAACAACAACAACAACGCCTAAACAACCACAGCAGCCTGTTAAACCGAGTTTAACTAATCCTGATATTAAGCCACAAACTAGACCAAATTTTCCTAATCAACCACAATCTCAACCTCAAAATCCATCATCAGATCAATCACCAAATCAACCTGTAGAAACTCCTAAACAAATTGCTCAAAAGAAAGTGGCTAACGCCCAAGATAATATTAATAATTTGAGTCAAAGTTTGAAAAAAGTAGAAACTGGTACTACTGATGAAGATGCGACAAAAAATTATGTTGCTTGGCTAGCTAAAGTTAAGGATATTGAACATGAAAAGATCGAAGTTAAAGGTGTCTATCCACGAGATGCTTGTATCCTTAAACTTGAAGGTAGTAATGTTTTTGGTGTTGTTGTTGATCAAACTGGTGCAGTCGTAGCTTTGGATCTAATTAAAGGGTCGAAATACGGTATTTTTAACCAGGTAGCAAGTGAACAACTTAGCGATCGCACTTTTGATAATAAGACTAATCAGCCTAAACCTTATCAGGTAACAGTTGATTATAAGTATGATTCTGAAATTTGTCCTTCTTTAAGTCTCCCGAATACTAGGAAACCAGAAACTAAACCTCAACCAGCAACTAAGCCTGAAACTAAACCTCAATCTCAAACTCAAACCAAACCAGAAGCTAAACCTCAACCTCAACCAGCAACTAAACCAGAAACTAAACCTCAACCTCAACCAGCAACTAAACCTCAATCTCAATCTAAACCAGCAGCTAAACCAGAAACTAAACCTCAATCTCCATCACAACCATCTCTGAAAGATCAATTGCGAAATGTACCTTTACCTGATGTTAAACCTTCAGAATTAAAGGATGTGCCGTTACCTCAACAGCCAGAATTGAAAAGATAATTAATACCAATTCTCTAAAATTACAAGATACTTAGGGCTGATTAGGCTAAAAACTAAAAAATGTCCTAACTCTCTCGTTATTTTCCCGCCCTTGGTATAACTAAATAGATTCAATCTCTGCTTCGGCAGAATTGGCGATCGCTTTTAAATTTTCAATCATTTCTTGGCTGATATTTTGCCATAAACCTCGTTGATGGGCTTCTAAGAGTCTTTCGGACATATCTCGTAATGCCCAAGGATTCTTAGTTAAAATAAATTGCTGTACTGGTTGATCTAAAATATACGCCTTGGCTACTCCTTCATACATATAATCCGCAACACAATGTGCAGTAGCATCATAAGCAAATAAATAATCTACTGTAGCAGCCATTTCAAACGCCCCTTTGTAACCATGACGCATTACTCCTTTAATCCATTTGGGGTTTATTACTCGCGATCGATACACCTTGGCAATTTCTTCGCTTAGTTTTCGCACTTTGGGATTAGCAGGTTGGGAATTATCACCAAAATATACTTCGGGGTTTTTGCCTGTTAAACTCCTGACGGCTGCGGTCATTCCTCCTTGGAATTGATAGTAATCATCGGAATCTAGTAAATCGTGTTCGCGGTTATCTTGATTATGCAAAATGATTTGTAGTTGTTTTAATCGCTGTTGGAAGGATTCGGGTACAGCAGATCCTTGTCCTGTTTCATCGTAAGCGTAGCAACTCCAGTTTAGATAGGCTTGGGCTAAATCTGCATCACTCTGCCAGTTTTGGGATTCTATTAAACCCTGCATACCTGCGCCATAAGCTCCTGGTTTTGAACCAAATACTCGATAACTTGCACGTTTTTCGGCTATTTCTGGGTCTATTCCTTGGGTGGTTAAGGCTTCTTTTTCGGTTTTTACTTGGGCAGCTAAAGGATTAATGGTTGAATCCTCTTGTAAGTTGGCTATCTTTTGTGTTATTTTATTGAATAAGTTGATTATATTGGGGAAGGCATCGCGAAAAAAGCCTGATACCCTAATTGTCACATCAACACGAGGATAATTTAACACCGAAGCAGGTAACACTTCAAAGTCTACCAGCCGACGAGAAAGCCCATCCCAAATAGGTCTTACTCCCATTAATGCCATAACTTGAGCTATATCATCCCCCCCAGTACGCATTGTGGATGTTCCCCAGATGGAAATTGCTAAGGATTGGGGATATTCGCCGTTTTCTTGGGTATAACGTTCAATTACCCTTTCTGCTGCTTGAGTTCCAACTAACCAAGCGGTTTCTGTCGGAATACCCCGTATATCAACGGAATAGAAATTGCGCCCTGTGGGTAAAACTTCAGGTCTACCTCTAGTAGGTGCGCCCGATGCGCCACTGGGAATATATTTACCGTTGAGAGCTTTTAGTAGATTAAGAATTTCGCGATCGCTTTTTATTAAATTAGGTAATAAACTATTTTGTATCCATTGCAATTGTATTTGAGTTTGGGGCAAGGGATAATCGCTAAAAGGTCGATTCTCTATTAGGTGATCTATTAATTCTATGGCTATCTCTTCTAAAAGAGAGATAAGTTTATTTGCAGGGTTTAGGGAAGTATTTTCTAAAGTTATAGCTTGTTTTATTTGCTGGTAATGATTGTTATACCAGTCGCTGTTTGTTTGGGGGAGTAATTGATCAATTATTTCAACTTCTGCATCTACACCCAATAAAGGATCGAAATTTAAACCAAAATCCTTAGCTAAAGCTTGGGTAATACCAATACGGTTATAACTCGCAGAGCGAGCGATCGCAATAATTAGATCCCTTAATTGGGAAGCTTGGGGACATTCCCCCAGTATATGTAACCCATCTCTAATTTGCGCTTCTTTTAATTGGCACAAGTAACCATCCGCCACCGTGAGAAATTGAGTAATTGATGGGGTATCAGTAGTATTAAAACCTAACTCCGACTCTAAATTTTCCTGTTGTACTAATTCGGTAATGCGATCGCTAATAATTTTTAAGCGAGTTGGGTCTAAACTTTGAGCAGTATAATATTCATCAATTAAGGCTTCTAACTTTTCCAAACCACCATATAATTCTGCACGGGTTAAAGGTGGAGTTAGATGATCAATAATAACTGCTTGCGATCGCCTTTTTGCTTGTGAACCTTCCCCTGGATCATTAACAATAAAGGGGTATATATTAGGAATGGTTTGTAATGCCACTTCTGGATAACATTCTTGAGATAAAGCAATACTCTTACCTGGTAGCCATTCTAAATTACCATGTTTGCCTACATGAATAATCGCTTGTACTTCAAAGCAACTACGCAACCAATGATAATAAGCTAAATAGTGATGAGTAGGTTCAAGATCTGGCGCATGATAATTTAGACTCGGATCGCGATCGTATCCCCGACTAGGCTGTATACCAACGAAGATATTACCCAATTGAATACCAGGTATACTAATTCCTAGATCCTGGGTTTCCAGGCTTCCCCATCTTTGAATAATACCCTGTTGTATAACTTCGGGTAAAGTTTGCCAATATTTGAGATATGCTTCCCCAGATAAACTTTGATAACTTGGACGAGTTTGATAACTTTCAGGATCATTAGTAATACCTGTAGTTAAACGCTGAATTAATTCCTCTGGGGTTTTGGGGAGATCTTTAACTGTATATCCCGCACCTTGCAAAGCTTGGAGAATTTTTAAACAACTTGCAGGAGTATCTAAACCCACGCCGTTAGCAATTCTGCCATCTTTATTGGGATAGTTTGCCAAAATCAAAGCAACTTTTTTATGCTGGTTGGGAGTATTGGTAAGTTTTACCCAATTATTTGCTAAGGAAGCTACAAATAAAACGCGATCGCGCTGTGGTTGATAAACGACAACATTGGTTTCTAATTTCTCATTCCAAGTTTTCACAGACTTAAAAGAAATGGCGCGAGTAATAATTCTCCCATCTACTTCTGGTAAGGCTACATTCATAGCTACATCAGTTGGCATTAAACCTTGAGTACTAGATTTCCATTGCTCTTTTGTGCTACTACTAAGGATTACCTGCAAGATCGGCATATTCAACTGTTGCCAAAACTTTAATTGAGATGATTCGCCAATTTTTGCCAGCGAAAAACTGGTAGTGTTGAGTAATATTTTGCTATTGTTTGCTTGTAATAAAGATAATAATTGTTGTTGAATATCTAAATTTCTTAATGAAGAAATAAATAGCGGTAGCGGTATTAAACCTTGGTCGGCGATCGCTTGACATAATTGATCAATTACTAAAGTATTTGCTGCTAAATAATGCGATCGATAAAAAAGAATTGCACAACCACAATTATTTGCCTGCGGAAATATATCTTTATTAGCTGCTTTTTGTATTTTATAATTTAAACTATCGTAATCATCATAATCAATCTGTTTTTGCCATTGATAAAAACCTATCTCTGCAACAGGAATTGGTGCATTAGGTTGATAATTTGTCTTTAAACAAGTATCACTAATAAACCGTAAAGCATTAGCATAATTTTCTTTTCCTCCCGCTATAAAATAACGCCATAAATAATTAACTATTTCTAAAGAAACCGTTGAATGACTAATTAAATCCAGGTCAGGACTATCATCTCCTGGTAATACTAATAGATTGCCATTACTTACTTCCACAATTTCTTTAACTCTTTCCAACCCGTAAGACCAATAGGTACTCCCACCTAGTAAACGTAGAATAATAATATGTGCTTTGGATAACACAGATTCTACGTATATATCTATACTTAATTGTTGCTGTAGATTGAGTAAATTAACTACTCTAATTTCAGGAAAATCGTCTTCTAAAATATAACTAGCAGCAGCCATTGTTTGAATATCTGTATCAGCATGGGTAAGAAAGACGATGGGCGCAGGAGATTGTTCAATTATAATTACTCCTTCAGTATTAGGATTCCAACCACCAGCCATAGCTGCTAATTTGTGCATAGTTAATAGATAATCTTGAGAAATAATTACGGTTTACAAGAAGCTTCAAAAAATAAGCCAAGCTATATAGAAAGAAAGAAAATAATGCTATTTACTGGATTTAAATTGTGTTTTTAAATTTAGCTTCTTTAGTTTTTAAAAAAGTAGTTAATCATCAAGTCTGCTCACAGTTAGCAAAACTTTGGTTAAATAAGGCAACTAAAGAAGAAAACCTATTGATTACAGAGGCTGCACTGTTTAAGCTAACAAATATTGGACAAAAAACTTATGTAAATAAGCAATTAGAAACATCACATTTTTTTTGGTTAGTTAAGTAGAGAGGAAGTATTATATAAGAAATATTAAGTTAGCAGAACATTTGCTCCAGTCATTATTATCAAAAAGTTGATGCAACTTGGCTATCAAAACCAATGGGGAATTGCCATTATAGAGTATTTACCAACCAACTTAAATGCCAAATTAATCGAGCCTGATAATTATTGGGGAGATTTTATGGTCAAACTTGTTAAATTGCTAATCAATGACGACCAACAACACAACAAACATCAATATAATTTTCACCTTAATCCACCGATGGATAAATTATTACATTATCAAGTGGAACAAGAGCGCATTTTTGACAGACTTAAAATTCAGATTAGTCAAAGTTTGAATTTATCAGAAATTATTCAAACAGCGATTAATTACAGTTGTAGCTTCTTAGGTTTAGATCGACTGTTGATTTATCAGTTAGATGTACCTCTAGAGTCTAAATCGAATAAAGAAAGAGAAACTCGACTAATAGACATCATTACTTACGAAGCTAAAAGAAACGAGCAGATTAGTTCGACTCTTTATTTTCAAGCTGAGACTTGCTTACAAGAGTACTCCCAGTGTAAAAATAAATATCGTCAAGGATTTAGTTTAGTAATTAATGATGTAGAGAAAGATTCTAACTTTAGTCCTTGTCTACAGTCATTAATGGTCGAACTTCAGGTAAAGGCTAAAGTTGTTACCCCGATTAACGTACGTGGCAAATTATGGGGTTTAATGATTGCTCATCAATGTTCTGAAGCTAGACAATGGCATCACCAGGATGTAGAATTCTTGCGTCAGATTGGCGAAAATATAGCGATCGCTATTCATCATCATCAATCATATCAGCAATTACAACAGCAAAAAAGGCTTTTAGAAAAACAAGTCCAAGTTCAAGCACAGCAGATTAAAGACGCGCTGATAGCTGCTGAAGCTGCGAGTATGTCGAAACATGAGTTTTTGGGTAATATGAGTCATGAACTACGTACCCCTCTTACGTGTGTAATTGGCTTGTCTAGCACCTTATTACAGTGGTCTTCGACTAAAGCTAGAACCTCTTTATCTCCAGAAAAACAACAGGAATATTTACATTTAATTCAACAGAGTGGTAAACATTTATTGTCTTTAATTAATAATATTTTGGAGTTTTCTGATGTGGAATCGGGTAAACACTTGTTAAATATTAAACAAGTATCCTTAATCGAAATAGCCTCTCAATCAATTCAGACAATACAAGATTTAGCTAAAGCCAAGCAAATTACTCTAAATTTAGAAATACAACTGGAGTTTGAACAAAGTTATTTTTTAGCTGATGAAGCCAGGCTTAAAGAAGTTATTTTTAATTTATTGAGTAATGGGATTAAATTTACTCCAGAAGCAGGAAAAGTTACCCTCAGAATTTGGCGAGAAAAACACCAATTAGTTATTCAGGTAGAAGATACTGGGATTGGTATTGCTGAAGCCCAAATCCCTCTACTATTTGAAAAATTTAAACAATTAGAAAATTTCCGCAAACGTACCCATGGTGGTACAGGATTAGGATTAGCTTTAAGCAAAAAACTTATAGAGCTACACGGAGGCACAATTGAAGTAGAATCAGGTTTAGGCAAAGGTGCAACGTTTACGGTATATTTACCAGAAAAAACGCCATTTAAACCCAATGTTGAGCATAAATCAGCGATCGCAGATATAGTACCGTCAATACCCAAAACGGTGATGTTGATTACTGAAGACGAAGAAAGTGCAACTTTTATCTGTCAACTAATCAATACTATTGAATGCCAGGTAGTTTGGTTAATGGATACGACTATGGCGATTAATCAAATAGAATTATTAAAGCCGAATACAATTATTGTTGACTATGATTGTACAGAAACGGCAATCGAAAATGTTGCCAAAGCCACGGGTTATCAGTCATCGCTGAGGAAAACCAATTTAATTTTACTATGCGATCGCTTAGAATTGTGTCAGTGGCAACGATTTACTAAATATGGAATCGACGATTATCTTTTAAAATCCGATAATCCCAGCGAAATGGTCGATAAAATCAACAGGTTCATTCAAGATAAACCAATTAGCAATGATTAGAAAGGTAGATAAATAATTTAATTACTCATCTATTCTGCTGTCGCTGTATTTGCTGCTTGAGTGCTACTTTCCTGTTGTTCTTGCCCTCTCGAAGCTCTTTGTTTACGACTTGCTTCTAAAACATCTTCAATAACTTTGAGGATCTGATCCATTTTATCTAAGTTACTACGATATAGTTCTAGATCCTTTTTCATTTTCTCTCCTGAAATCTTTAAATTTCCTGAGATAGTATCAATAGTTTGATTAAGTTTTTCCGACTCTTTTACAAGATTGGGATCATTTTCTTCTAAAAGGGTATACAAGCCAATAGCAAAGGGACGACTGTATTTAAAATTATCGTTAGTTGCGATCGCTTTAATCGGTTCAATTATATAACCAGTATCACCTTCTGCTGTTGGATTTCCCAACCAAGTTAATAAGTCTGCTGTAGATTTATCCTTGGCTAAAGAGAGTAATGTTCCTGCTTGAGATTTATAAGTTTCAGGATCGGCATCTGTAGAGATACATAAAGCCTTAAAGATTTCTTGTTTATCGCTTTCTGGCTTATACCCCTGCATTAAACGTTCAAAAGAGGTAACAATTCCCAAATAATAAATAGGATCTGGCTTAAAATCCGCATTAACTGAAAGTAGATGCATCTCTACCAATAATTCCTCAACTACTCGACGATAAACTGAGTTAATGGGATGGGGATAAGCTGCATAAAAAGATCTTTTACTATCGGAAACAGTTTTCATAATATTTATTAAATTTTTTCTGCTTTACAATTTTTTACTTTTCTACTATCTTTTTGCTGGATATATTTCCACAAAATGCTTAGTATATCTTTATATTATGCAATAATTATGTCCCAGTATCACAATTGATTGTCTTAGTGTTTGATCTCGAAATTATTTAAAATGATTTTAAAGCGATCGCTTGTATTCTTCTAAATTAAATTTAATAAATACTAAAACACTGCTGATGAGAAAACCAATAATAAAGCCAAACAAATGACTGTGGAAACTAACTTGAGGAATTAAATTGTCAAAAATAAATTGAATAATAACAATTAATATTATTTGTTGTAGTCGGCGTTTAGCAGTAATTGAATGTCTTCTACGCAACCAAATTTGTAAGGAAATAGCTAATATTGCCCCAATCAAGCCCATAATGGCAGCCGAAGCACCAACTAAAAATACATTATTTAGTCCTAATTTAAAAGCTAATAGAGAGAAAGTAAGCATTGATCCTATCCCACTTAAGAAATAAATGGTCAAGTAATTTCTGACACCTAAACTTAATTCGATTAAACGCCCAATAAAGAAGAGAGACAACATATTAGTTGCCAAATGTAGTGATCCATAATGCAAAAAATTAGCCCCAATTAGTCGCCACCATTCACCAGCTAACACTTTCTCAGGAATTAAAGCTCCCAAACGTTCAAGAGTAACTGAATTTTGACTACCTCCAAGTTTAATTTCTAGCGCGTATACTAATAAATTTAAAGCGATTAAAATATAGGTGGTATAGGCTATCGGATAACGATTATCTTTCATGCAAAATATATACGAAAGGAATATAATCAATAGCTCCCTTAGCCTGAACAAAAAGAAGTTATCAAAGTAATAAATAATGCTATATTATCGCGCTTGATCTGCTTCCTAGATAAGGGGGAACTTACAAGGTAATTTATCTCCGTCAGGAATACAATGTAAGTAATAGATTTTACTCAACTAAAATTGGCTGTCAATAAATATAAAATAAAACAATTAGGATTTTATTTATCATACCTTTTGTGCCGTTAAAAAAAACAAGATAAAGAAGAATAAAAAATATCTCTTCAACTAAATAGCTTCGGCTCTACCTATATTTTAATAACCAGATAATCAATAAAAAACCCGCTCTATACTTAATTAGCACAGGCGGGTTATTTCTTAATCAATTAATCAAGCTTACAATTGAGGGACAAATCTTTCCTTTTCTGGTACTTCTGCGTACTCAGATACAATTTGTTTTAACTCATCGCCATCAATAGTTTCTTTTTCAATTAACAAATCAACTAAACGATCAATCACTTCACGATTTTCTCGGACAATTTTACGTGCTAACTGATGACCATGTTCAGCAATTTGACGAATCTGATCATCGATGCGAGATGCTACTTCCTCGGAATATTCAGCCCTAGAAGTTAGACCTGCACCTAAAAATACCTCGCCTCCTTGTCCACCTAAAGCCACAGGCCCTAAATCACTCATGCCATAAATAGTAACCATTTGGCGTGCCATTTCTGTAACTTGTTGCAAATCACCACCAGCACCAGTAGTTACTTCATCGCTACCAAATATCTCTTCTTCTGCAGCACGACCGCCCATTGCGCCAGCAATTCTTGCCATCAACTGAGAGCGACTAATTAAACTTTGGTCTTCACCAGGGGTAAACCAGGTCAAACCTTGAGCTTGTCCACGTGGGATTAAGGTTACTTTTTGTACAGGGTCGTGATCTTTAACTAAAGTACCAACGATCGCGTGACCAATTTCATGATAAGCAATTAAACGCTTACTCTTACCATCGGTTAAAGGAGTACCTTCCATACCAGCTACTACCCGATCTACTGCGTCGTCAATTTCTAGCATGGTAACTGCTTCTTTACGTCTTCTGGCAGTTAAAATAGCTGCTTCATTGAGCAAGTTAGCCAAATCTGCACCACTAAAACCAGGAGTACGACGAGCGATTACATCTAAAGATACTTCAGAAGCAATCTTTTTGTTACGAGCATGAACTTCTAGAATTTCTAAACGACCTTTGATATCGGGGTTATCAACCATCACCTGACGGTCGAAACGACCAGGACGCATTAAAGCAGAATCTAGAACATCAGCACGGTTAGTAGCAGCGATGATAATAATACCTGTGTTGCCTTCAAAACCATCCATTTCGGTCAATAACTGGTTGAGGGTTTGTTCCCGCTCATCATTACCGCCACCAATACCTGCACCCCTTTGACGACCGACTGCATCAATCTCATCAATAAAGATTAAACAAGGAGCATTTTCCTTAGCTTTTTTAAATAGGTCGCGGACACGGGAAGCACCAACACCGACAAACATCTCAACAAATTCCGAACCAGAGATGCTAAAGAAAGGTACACCAGCTTCACCAGCGATCGCTTTAGCCAGTAGGGTTTTACCAGTTCCAGGAGGACCAATCAACAGCACGCCTTTGGGAATTTTTGCTCCGACTGCGGTAAATCTTTCAGGTTGTTTTAGGAAAGTTACAACTTCCTGTAATTCTTCCTTGGCTTCGTCTATCCCAGCCACATCGTCAAACATGATGCCTGTTTTAGCTTCCATTTGGAATTTGGCTTTAGATTTACCAAAATTCATTGCTTGTCCAGGGCCACCAGGCATATTATTGGAACGACGGAACAATAGAAATAAAGCTCCAATCAAAATTACTGGGAAAATCAAGTTACCCAAAAGTCCCCAAAGCGCACCTTCATTGCCAGCAGGATGATAGTCAAAATTTACATCAGCATCTCTTAACTTAGCAATCAGTTCAGGAGAGTTTGCAGGTAAATCAACTCTCAGCTTTTGAACACGGTTGTCTAATTCAGGGTCAATTGCTTGGACGATCGCAGTTCTACCATTTTCGTACAGTTCTACTGAAGAAACTCTACCAGAATTTAGGTAGTCTAAGAACCGACCATAGGTCATACGAGTACTAGCTGCATTAGCACTCAAACTACTACTTGCCGTTGGGGTAGAGAAAGTTCCTTGCCAAAGAAAAAACCCTACTACCAATAGTGGCAATGTCCAAAGTAATACGATTCTCCACGAAAAATTTTTCATAGGGTTAAGTGTTTTCTAAAGTTGAATATTTTTTAGCTTATCTTTGCTACTTTATTATTGACAAATGTGTCAACTTAGTATCTTTTTTAATGGGTTATTAGGTTATTGATTATCTCTTGCTTAACTAAATTTAACGTAATTCTCATTTTTAATGCAATATCTCTCTAGGCAGAAGCAGAAAATATTCTTAAAAACAAACGCGCCTACAATGTTGAAAGGTAGACGCGCTATATCACTTGGCTTTACGAATACGGTAAATTTAATTTACTCAGAAGAATATGAACATTGGACATCAGATCTAAACCTAAAAAGATATTAGTAAGTTTCAACGTGCCAACGGTGTTCTTTCTTCATGGTTTTACGATATTCATCCCAATTAACATCGTGTTTAGCTGCTGCTGCACTTAAGGCTTCATCAATACCGCCTTCCATACCTTTTAGACCACAGATATAAGTATGAGTTTTAGGATTTTGCATCAATTCCCAAAGCTTATCAGCTTGTTCGGCGATTTTATGCTGGATGTACATTTTACCGCCTTCAGAATTTTGTTGCTCACGGCTTATAGCATAATCTAAGCGGAAATTATCAGGATATTTTTCGGCTAATTCTTCTAATTGTTGTTTATAGAGGATATTAGGAGTTGTAGGAATTCCAAAGAACAACCAAGCTAGACCTTTGAAATTATAATCAGGATTTTTATCTCCTTCAAAGAACATACGCCATAAATAAGCGCGGAAAGGAGCAATACCAGTACCTGTAGCAATCATCACAATGTTAGCATCTTCATCCTCTGGTAAAAGCATTTCTTTACCAACAGGGCCTGTAATAGCTACGTCATCACCTGGTTGAAGATTACATAGGTAACTAGAACATACACCTTCAACGTGTTCTCCAGTTTCAGGGTCTTTATACTCCAACTTTCTAACACAGAGGGATACAGTACTGTCTTCTAAATTATCCCCATGACGAGTAGAAGCGATGGAATACAATCTTAACTTGTGAGGTTTGCCGTCTTTATCTTCACCTGGAGGCACAATACCAATACTTTGACCTTCAACATAGTGTAAATCTCCACCGCTAAGATCAAAGGTCATGTGACGACAAGTGCCTATACCGCCTTCTTCTACTAAATCGTAAATTTCGGTACATTTACCAACAAAAGGATCTTTAGGGCGATAAATATTGACTGGAACGTCTTGTTTAACTTTTTTAGGTTTTGCTTGAGTCATAGATTCATGGTTATTATCTGCTTGCTGTTGGGATGCAGGTTCACTAGCGTGTGCTGGTGCATCACCGCCAACAGGCTTAATGCTGATGATTTTGCCACCCAAATTATTAATTCGGCGCATCTCTTGATTCATCCGACTATAGGGGACAGTGATGAACACCGTACCACTTTTACGAATTGGCACATTGAGTCTCTCAGTGCTGCCATTAGAAGACAGACCCTCTACCTCATAAACAAAGAGACGATTCTTATACTGAATGTTGCTAGTAGAAAATGTTGCATTAGAGTTATACATTATACGGACTTCTTCCCTCAGCTTAAATTTAGACTATTAAATACTTTACATAACTGAATTCGCTTCCGTACGCATCATTTAACTGAATAAGAAATTGAAAACAGCAGCTATTAGTGTTTGTATTGTATTAATAGACTATCATTGAGAGACTATTCTTTATTCATGAGATAGAAAAATTTTAGGCGCAACTACAGTATTAGGCTTGAGAAGCCGTGATCTTAGATTAACTGGTAATCGGAATTTGAATCTGTAATTTTCAATTCATTTTTATTTTTTTTCAAACTGCCAAAATGCTCTTGTCCTTAATTAGTCTAAAACAACTAATTTTCGATTGATTTCTCTTGTAGAGGTCGCACAGCTTCTGGTAAGATTCATCAATGTTAGTAGTTAGCATTTAATACTCAATTAACTGGCTAAGGATCGAGGTTACTCAGGGCATTTTTTCCGATTTTGGGAAAAGAGTTTTGGGAAATATCACTAGGGATAGACTTGTGTGTGTCCAAGATTATGCTTTAAAGAGCATATATTACAGATAGATAATTATAATATCTACTGCTTAGTTCCTTTAGCTTGCTTAATAATTATGGGTTAAATATTAGTTTTGTAAAAGAGGAATTTATATGACCGCCGATTTAGACCGAGTGGTGCTTATCGGAGTAGCAGGAGACTCCGGATGTGGTAAATCAACATTTCTTCGCCGTTTAAGTGATCTTTTTGGTGAAGAGTTTATGACTGTAATTTGTTTAGATGACTATCATAGTCTAGATCGCAAAGGCAGAAAAGCAGCAGGTGTTACAGCTTTAAACCCCAAAGCCAATAACTTTGACCTAATGTATGAGCAAGTTAAAGCTCTAAAAGAAGGCAAAGCGATCGATAAACCAATTTATAATCATGAAACTGGTGAACTCGACCCTCCAGAAAGAATTGAGCCTAATAAGGTGATTGTTATTGAAGGATTACATCCTCTATATGATCAAAGAGTTCGTGAATTAATAGATTTTAGTGTTTATTTAGATATCAGCGACGAAGTTAAAATTCAGTGGAAAATTCAACGTGATATGGCTGAAAGAGGTCATACTTACGAAGACGTTTTGGCTTCTATTAAATCTCGTGAGCCTGATTTTAAAGCCTACATTGAAGTTCAAAGGGAATTCGCTGATGTTGTTATTCAAGTGTTACCCACTAACTTAGTAGCAGATAAGGAAAGTGAACTTTTAAGAGTTAGACTAATTCAAAAAGAAGGTATAGAAAACTTCAAACCTGTTTACTTGTTTGATGAAGGGTCAACTATTGACTGGCGACCTTGCGGACGTAAGCTAACTTGTGCTTATCCTGGTATTAAAATGTACTATGGCCCCGATAGTTTCTATAAAAATGAAGTATCTGTTTTAGAGGTAGATGGTCAATTCGATAATCTCGAAGAAATGATCTACATTGAAAGTCATTTAAGCAACACTAGCACAGGTCATTATGGTGAGATGACTGAGCTATTATTAAAGCATAAAGATTATCCAGGCTCTAATAATGGTACTGGTTTATTCCAAGTATTAGTTGGTCTAAAAATGCGTGAGACTTATGAGAAGCTTACAGCTAAAGCAACAGAAACTGCTAATGTATAAGTTGCACAGTTGAGATATTAAGTTAATATTTGTCTGGAAGTCGCGGTATATCTCTATAAAGTGTTCGCGACTTTTTTGTTTGATCAGTCATTATTTAATACTACGGGTATATATGAGATCGCGCAAAGACGCAAAGAGATTATAATTGATTATCTCAGACCTAGTACAAGCGTGCTTATGAATATTTGATCGCTATAATAAGGATCAAAGAGTTATAGTCATTGCAAATAGAAACCAGACAAATTTTATTAGTTATTGAAGTTAATAAAAGTCCCCAGACTCCTGACTCCTTAAACTAACAAACCTACGGAAATTAATTGGAATGACTATAATTAATTATTGAATAATATCTGTTTGATTCTATCGGCTGTTGTTGACCAGTTGAATGATTTTACTCGCTCTTGTCCTTGATGGATAAGGTTGTTACGTAGGGCGGAATTAGTTATAAGTAAATACATTGCTTGGGTAATATCTTCAATATTATAAGGATCAACATATAAAACACTCTCGCCTCCGACTTCGGGAATTGATGTAACATTAGAAGTGATCACAGGACAGCCACAAGCCATAGCCTCTAAAATGGGAAGTCCGAAACCTTCGTATAGGGAAGCAAATACTAAAGCTTGCGCTTGAGAATATAGACTTGGTAATTCTTCAGTTGGTACATAATCTAAGAAGATAATGCGGTCTTTTGCTGCTAATTTTTCTGTTTGACGCTGAATTTCGGGATAGAAAAAGTTATCTTTTTTTCCAGTGATAACAAACTGGTAATCATTAAAAGGTAGATTGTCAAAAGCCATTAAACAACGGGACAAATTTTTGTAAAATCGCATATCCCCAACATAGAGAAAGTATTTATTTATCTGATATTTTTGGAGAATTTGAAGATTGGGTTGGGGATAAAATAAATTGCGATCGCATCCTAAATATACAACTTCAATTGTTTCTGGATTGAGCTTATAATTATTAATTAAATCTTGTTTTGTGTGTTGAGAAATCGCTATAATTTTTTGGGATTTATTTAAAATAATTGGTAAAATATAACGATAATAATATTGCCATTTAGGATTTAATTCGGGATACTTTAAGGGAATTAAATCATGTACCATAATAACTTGAGCAACATTAGGAAATAGAATTCCTTCAGGGACTGGAGAAAAAAATAAATTAGCTTGCTGCTTTTTTAATTGCCAATTTAAATTAGTTTGATACCACCAAAAACGTTTTAAGTGTCCTGAAAAACCTCGATCTGGTGATAAGGATGGGGTAACGGCAATAGTTTGATTGGGGTAATGATTTTGGTAATATTTACTATGAGAATAAAGAGTAAAATCTAATTGCTGATTAAAATTTAGTAGGGCAGAAATTAAATTTTGATTAACTACTCCTAAACCACTGGCTTGATCTTGAAGATAAGTGCCGTTGACAACAATTTTAGATAATTGAGACATTTAAGATAACATTTACAATAACGATAGGATCAAATTAGTAACGTCAAAATAATAATGTATAAAGTAAGCCTAATTCGCGCAGAATCTTACGAAATAAAACAATTGCGATCGCAGCTTGAATATTTACTTGCTCCCCTAGGCGGAATGGAATCAATTGTTAAACCAGGAGATCGCGTATTATTAAAGCCTAATCTACTTACTGGTAGTCGTCCTACTAAAGAATGTATCACTCGTCCTGAAATTGTCTATTGTGTCGCTCAAATGGTTAAAGCTGCTGGGGGAAAACCCTTTATCGGTGATAGCCCTGCTTTTGGGAGTGCTAAGGGAGTTGCTAAAGCTAATGGTTATTTACCTTTGTGTGCAGAATTAGATTTACCGATTGTAGAATTTAAAGGACAGCGTTACACTACGGAAAATCAAAACTTTGAGCATTTACGCCTATCCAAGGAAGCAATGAATGCAGATGTAGTGATTAATTTACCCAAGGTAAAATCCCATGTACAGTTAACGGTAACTTTAGGAGTAAAAAACCTGTTTGGTTGTGTACCTGGAAAAATGAAAGCCTGGTGGCATATGGAAGCGGGGAAAGATGCAAGTCGGTTTGGGGAAATGCTGGTGGAAACAGCTAAAGCGATCGCGCCAAATTTGACGATTATTGACGGCATAATTGGACATGAGGGTAATGGCCCTAGTGGTGGTGAACCGAAGTATTTGGGGGTTTTAGGTGCATCTTGTGATGTTTTTGCCCTAGATCGTGCGATGATTGATATTCTCAATGTAGATCCTTTGCTTGTTCCTACCTTAGCTGCACAATTTAAACAGGGATTATGTACAGAATTATCAGAGATTGAGTTTCCCTACTTGTTACCTGCTGATCTACAAGTGTCTGATTGGAAATTACCCTCCGCCTTAATGCCGATTGATTTTGGTTTACCCCGTGTATTGCGATCGACTTTTAAAAACTTCTATATTCGCTTTATTACTGAACCAATCAAGGGATACAGTAAAAATTAATTAAAATAATCTATCTATCTACTTATTTAGTTCTCAGTGAGAAATTAGGTAGCTATAATTGATTGGCTATAACAACATCAATGCTTTTGATACTTCAAATCCCAAAATTATGGAATTTAAATTAAGCTTGTTGAAACGTCAATCACTGCTCATATTAATTATTGCTGTCATTGCTATTTATTTAATTTTTCCCATGTCAGTTAATGCCAAAGAATCAAAGCTGCGAACTTTAACCGTAACTGGATATGGACAAGAAATGATTCCTACAACCTTGACACAGGTGCAATTAGGAGTAGAAATTATTGGCAAAACCTCATCGGAAGTACAGCAAGAAGTAGCTAGTAAATCAACCGCAGTAGTTAACTTATTACGTTCGCGTAATGTCCAAAAACTACAAACTACAGGTGTTAGTTTACAACCAAATTATGACTACAATAACAGCGATCGCCAGTTACTGGGTTATATTGGTACAAATACAGTAAGTTTTAGTTTAGAGACAGAAAAAGTAGGTAACTTACTTGATGAAGCGGTAAATAGTGGTGCAACTCGTATAGATCAAATTAGTTTTACTGCTAGCGATAGTGCGATCGCAACTGCCCAAAAGCAAGCCTTACAAGCTGCGGTAAAAGATGCTCAATCACAAGCAGAAGCAGTTTTAAGTACTTTAAGTTTAAGTTCTCAGGATATTATTAAAATTCAAATTAACGGCTCGAATATGCCCCAACCACTGCTAGAATCTGGGACGATAACATTAAAAGATAGTAGTGCAACTACTCCCGTTATTGGTAGTGAGCAAACAATTCCAGCTTCAGTTACTTTAGAAATAACTTATTAAAGTGGATATATAGTAAATATTAGCTGACTGAAACTTAACACGATATTTAATCCATCAATATAGGTATTAACATATTTCAGCAAAGTCAATGCAACAAATTAATCAGTTGATAAATATATTTGGGCAAGAAATGACTGATTTAAAAATTGACACTAAAGTATGTTTAATATTAATTTAAGGAGATATCAATGTTTTTAAGGGAGAAGTCAGCAATATTGTTAAATCTTCAGTATTGGAGGAAATCTGAAAAGCTAAATTTAAAACTTATTGATATATGGATTGTTTTTTAGTTTTTTCAAGTATTTTAAGGGAATATGAAAATAGCAGGATTTAAACCAGAATTGAATTTGCTCACTTCCAATAAATTG
Source organism: Chondrocystis sp. NIES-4102 (assembly GCA_002368355.1). Classification (NCBI taxonomy): domain Bacteria; kingdom Bacillati; phylum Cyanobacteriota; class Cyanophyceae; order Chroococcales; family Chroococcaceae; genus Chondrocystis; species Chondrocystis sp. NIES-4102. The sequence continues at coordinate 1,618,362 of AP018281.1, forward strand.
ATTAATAGTTAAAAGTGCGATCGCTTTATGCAAGATCATGTATTTTAATTTGTCTATTCAATTATCCAACTTTTCTTCTGCTATATTACCTGCGCTCGTTTGATAATCAATACAGTCACTATCAGATTAATGAATCGAAGATCTTCTTAAAAATCTTACGTGACTTAATATAAAAAAAAAGAGATCGCATTTTAATTTCTAACGCGATCGCCCTGCTTAAATTCTTAGCTGAAAAACTATTAAAAGTGTTTTTTCTTTAGCTGCAATACAGTAATTTATCTAAAATCAATCAAACCAACTGAATACTGTGTCAATTACACTTTCAACTAATCCAGTAGGATTTTCTAGTTTTCGTAAACACCGCTTTTGTACCAATAAATAATCATCATTAGGATCAAGTTCAATTGCTTTAGTATAGTCAGCTAAGGCAGATTGATAGTCTTGTAACTCTGCGTAAACAACACCTCGACAGAAGTAAGCATAGTCATTATTAGGATCGAGTTCAATTGCTTTATTAAAATTAGATAAGGCAGCCTTATAGTTTTTTAAGTCATTATAAATATTACCTCTAGATACGTAGTTAGATGCATCATGAGGATTAAGTGTAATAGCTTTAGTATAATCAGCTAAGGCAGCTTGATAATCTTTTAACTCTGCGTAAACACCACCTCGACAGTAGTAAGCAGCATCATTATTAGGATTAAGTTCAATTGCTTTAGTGTAATCAGCTAAGGCAGCTTGATAGTCTTCTAACTCTGCGTAAACAACACCTCGAAAGTAGTAAGCAGCATAATTATTAGGATTAAGTTCAATTGCTTTAGTGTAATCAGCTAAGGCAGCTTGATAGTCTTCTAACTCTTCGTAAACACCACCTCGACAGTAGTAAGCATAGTCATTATTAGGATCAAGTTCAATTGCTTTAGTATAGTCAGCTAAGGCAGCTTGATAGTCTTCTAACTTTTTATAAAAATTACCTCTAGATACGTAGTTATATGCATCATTAGGATCTAGTTCAATTGCTTTAGTGTAATCAGCTAAGGCAGCTTGATAGTCTTCTAACTCTTCGTAAACACCACCTCGACAGTAGTAAGCAACATCATCATTAGGATTAAGTTCAATTGCTTTAGTATAGTCAGCTAAGGCAGCTTGATAGTCTTCCAACTTTGTATAAAAATTACCTCTAACTCTATAGTTATATGCATCATTAGGATATAGTTCAATTGCTTTAGTACAATCAGCTAAGGCAGATTCATAATCTTCTAACTCCTGATAGATATTACCTCTAACTCTGTAGTTAGATGCATCATGAGGATCTAGTTCAATTGCCTTAGTGTAATCAGCTAAGGCAGATTCATAATCTTCTAACTCCTGATAGATATTACCTCTAGATATGTAGTTAGAGGCATCATGAGGATCTAGTTCAATTGCCTTAGTGTAATCAGCTAAGTCAGCTTGATAGCCTTCTAACTCTTCGCTAATATCCTCTTGATCTTTATAGCTATCCGAATCATCCTGTTGTTTTACTTCTATATATTGTTGAGAAAACATTTCATTCTGAACTTCACCTAAAAGAGAAGATACAGTATTGTTCTGAGGATTCATCAACACAGCCATAAAACTAAAAAGTTGTTCCTTACTAAGATTGTCTCTTTCATCAATACGAGTAAGAGTTCGACTGAAATAATCTTGAGTGACTGGAACTAAACGTTTATCAAGCTGTTGTAAAACATAATTAGTAAGAGCGATCGCTTTATGAAATTGTACTAAAACTTCAAGACAAGGATTGATATCTATATCTTCTCTTAAAGCCATTAATTCGTGATATAAATTCAAGGCTAAATACACTAAGTCTTTTTCCATTTCCGACTCAGCTAATTTAAGGTTTAGATCGTTTATTTGCTCTTTACTTTTATCGGAGAGTTCGTAATAACGCTGCTGTAATTTATCTCGACTGTTAATTAATTCTGCATTAACTTTTTCATATCGTTGGACAACTTGTCGATCTTTTTCCTTAACTGCTTGAGTTGTAAGTACACCTGCGACTGCACTAGCAGCACCACAGATTGCTATAACTAGAGGTAACATATAATAACTCCTATATATTTATTCGGTAACTGGTGGTAAAAGCTTTTGTTGGGAAGGTTCAAGAGATTTAGATTGAGTTGAATTGTTTTTATGGGATTGATAAATTTGCTGCGATTCCATATATCGCACTAAAGCAGCTTGCACTCCAGACTCACGGGGACGATTAACAATCACGTTTGTCAGTTGCTGTTGCTCATCTAAGACAGAGATGGTTTTTTGATGTTCATAGATTAATTCAGCTTCCACTTGACTGAGATATTGTAATTGTTGCTCCGTCATCGATTCGTAATAAGCTTTGACTTGTTGTTTATGCTCTTCAAGAATCTTGAAAAATTCATAAGTTAAACCAGCACCTCCAGCCACCCACAAGGCAGGAGAAATTGCAGCCAGAGCGATCGCAATAGGAGGACAAGCGGTTGCTACAGTTGTCACAATAAAAGCAGTTCCACCACCGACACCAGCACCAATCAGTGTTTCTTTACCTGTTTCCATAGCTGCTTGTTGAGCAGAAATTTCACCTCTAACAACCCGAAGTCCGTTTCTTAGCATCGAAAAAGGAGCAGTTGTAATAGATCCTATAGCTGCGCCTTGGGGTACTGCCTGAAAACCAGCTTTAATTGCTCCAGTTAAGTTTTCCATTTGTGCTGTAGCATTGAGGTTTCTTTGCTCTTGACGAGTCATATTGCGGTCGCCACGAGCGCGGTTAGTCGATTTGTTTTCCCACTTAATATTGTCTGGACTATTAGATCCACCACGATTGTGAGACTTTATGTGACTAGCATCTTTATCTGATAGATATTCTTTGGCATTCTTGGCAGCAGCTTGACGGTCACTCCCTGCTCTTTGAGAGGGTGGAATTTTATCTAACATTTGCTGCATTTGTGCTTCGCTGCGTCCTGCACCAGTACGTATTCCACCTCTACGTAAATGGTTGATTTTTTCGGGAGTAAACTGAACAATATCCTCTAATTGAGCATGATGCACTTCAGAATTAGCAGCAGCATTAAACGCTGAATTGCGTTGAGAATCGTTTGACATTAGGAAAAATTATGATTTTTTCCAGTAAATCCTAGTTTTTACCTGAAACGTGTGATCTATAATCTAGATCGTTAATTTAGTTTTAAAAAGGTAATTGCTACGAGCTTGGGGCGATTATCTAAATTCTCTTATATGCAAATAGCTATTTCTATAACAGCCACGCGATCTAAACTTGAAAAGTAAATCGCAATATCTAATCAGTGAAATTCAGCTAAAATCGATACCATAACTATATTTTCAAAGCGAAATCAGTTTACTGCTTTGTTTAAGGAGTTGGTATTTAACCGATTTTGCAACTGCTATACTGTTTATTTAGGTTATGTCAGGGTTTGCCTCTTTGGAGTTGGCTTTAAAACATTTTTTTGGTTATGATGCCTTTCGTCCTGGGCAAAAGAAAATTATTGAAGCAGCCTTACAAAATAAAGATTTACTGACAATTATGCCCACTGGTGGGGGAAAATCTTTATGTTTTCAATTACCAGCTTTATTGAGGAATGGTATAACTATTGTCGTCTCTCCTTTAATTGCTTTGATGCAGGATCAGGTGGAGGCATTGTGGGATAACGGGATTAACGCTACCTTTCTCAATAGTAGTTTGGAATATGAAGAAAGACGATCGCGCCAAATAGCTATTTTAGAAAATAAAATTAAACTGCTTTATGTTGCCCCCGAAAGGCTATTAAATGAAAGATTTGGCTTGTTTTTAGATCTGATCGACTCCCAAATAGGAATTGCAGCGATCGCCGTGGATGAAGCCCATTGTGTCTCGGAATGGGGGCATGATTTTCGCCCAGAATATAGTCGCTTAAAGATATTACGTCAACGTTACCCTAAAATTGCCCTACAAGCCCTAACAGCTACTGCCACTAAAAGAGTACAACAGGATATTATTCAACAGTTAGATTTGCGATCGCCTGATATTCATATTGCTAGTTTCGACCGTCCTAATATCCACTATCAAGTACAGCAAAAAGATCGTAATATATACCTTAAGATCCTACGGGCGATTCGTGCTGAATCTGGGGCAGGTATAGTGTATTGTCTCAGTCGTCGAACTGTAGAAGAAGTAGCCACAAAGTTACAACATGACGGGATCAAAGCCTTACCCTATCATGCAGGTTTAAGCGATCAACAACGCAACAGTAATCAAACCAGCTTTTTACGGGATGATATCCAGGTAATTGTCGCCACGATCGCTTTTGGTATGGGGATTAATAAACCTGATGTGCGTTTTGTCTTCCATTACGATCTACCCCGTAGTTTAGAGAATTTTTATCAAGAATCAGGTAGGGCAGGCAGAGACGGTGAACCATCCAAATCAATTTTATATTTTAGTTCAGGCGATCGCCAGAAAATTGAATATCTCATTGAACAAAAATCAGAGTTAACCGAACAAAAAATTGCTCAACAACAACTACATCAAGTAATTAACTATGCACAGGCGCATGATTGCCGTCGGACAATTATTCTGCGTTATTTCGGGCAAACCCATCGCGGTAATTGTGGTAGGTGCGATAACTGTCTTAATCCTAAACCCACAGAAGACTGGACAATTGAAGCCCAGAAATTTCTTTCCTGTGTTGCCCGTTGTGAAGAAAAATTTGGCATCAACCATATAGTGGATGTATTAATCGGTTCACGCAAACAAAAAATATATCAATATGGACATCATCTATTATCCACCTACGGCATAGGCAAAGGCAGAACAGCCGAAGAATGGCGAATGTTAGGGCGATCGCTAGTACATCAAGGATTAGTAGCACAAACAACCGATGGTTATCCTGTCTTAAAGTTAAATAAACGCAGTTGGCAAGTCTTTCGTCAGCAATTACCAGTCAAAATTCCGATTAATAAGCATCAAACTAAAAATACTTCCACCTATAACCCTCGCCAAGCAGAAGCAGAATTATTATTTGATAAACTCAGGATATTACGCAAACAAATCGCTGATTATCATTCCCTACCTCCCTACATGATTTTTGCCGACTCCAGCCTCAAATTAATGGCACAAATGCGTCCCCAAAACCTTGCTGATTTTACAAATCTTTCTGGAGTTAGTAAATATAAAGCCCAGCAATATGGCAATAGTTTTATCTCTGCAATACTAGAATTTACTGCCCAACAGCAACTACCAATTAATCTACCTTCAAAAAGTCAACTACTAACCCTACAACTCCATCAACAGGGTTTGAGTATAACGCAAATAGCCATAGAGAGAGAATTAGCAGTATCGACTATTGCTAATCATTTAAGTGAACTACTAGAAATGAATCAACCCGTTGCCCTCAATAAATTAATTACCCCAAAGCGACAACAAATAATTATTCAAGCTATGGAAAAAATAGGTGATACCTGCCTCAAAACTATTCAAGACACCTTGGGGGATGATTACAGCGAGGATGAGATTAAATTAGTCAGGGGTTGGTGGCGAAATCAAAAAAATTAGTAAAAAAGTAGTAGGTTTTAATTAATCCTTGTACGATAAGCTGTAGCCTCTGACGTACTAATATTGGCTTTTAGCTTTTAGCTTTATTTACTACCTATTAACTACATTGTCCCCTTGTGGGATTACCCCCTCCTGACTTCAGGAGTGCATTCGCTCAAGGCATGGAAACCGTACCGTTAGCACAGCACCGCTCCTGACTCCTGTCTCCTGTCTCCTGTCTCCTGACTTCTTGATGCAGTCGCTCAAGGCATGGAAACCCCCTTTTCTGCGCGCTGCATCGCTCCTGACTCCTGACTCCTGACTCCTGACTCCTATCTCCTACCTCCTACCTACTACCTCCTATAAATACTTTCCCTTAAACACTTCTACCGCAGGCCCAGTCATATAAACCTGTTCATCAGTTTCTGACCAATTAATTTGCAAACAGCCCCCAGGTAATTCCACAGTACAATTGCGATCGCATTGATTATTTAATACTCCAGCCACCACCGACGCACAAGCCCCCGTCCCACAAGCTAAGGTAATTCCTGCGCCTCTTTCCCAAACTCGCATCTTAATATAATCTGGTTTGATTACCTCGATAAACTCAGTATTAGTGCGTTGCGGAAAAACAGGGTGATGTTCAAATAATGGGCCGATTTTTTCTAAATCTATAGCAGCACAATCATCTACAAAAGTAATGCAGTGAGGATTACCCATACTAACGGCGGTTACTAACCAAGAGAATTCGCCAACTTCTAAAGACTGGGCGACAACCTTTTGAGGATCTGAATTTAAAGTAGTAGGTATTGCTGCTGCTGCTAACTGAGGTTTGCCCATATTAACAGTAACGTCCCCATTAGCTTCGAGTTTAGGAATAATCACCCCTGCCAAAGTTTGAATTCTGTAAGAAATATTAACTTCTGTATTTCCTTCTAGATCGGCGATAAACTTAGCAAGACAGCGTATGCCGTTACCACACATTTCGGGTTCTGAACCGTCGGAATTATAAATTCTCATGGTGTAGTCTGTACCTTCCTGACCTGGGAGGGCAAAAATGACACCATTAGCACCAATGCCAAAATGGCGATCGCACATTTTCACTGCTTGTTCAGAAGTAATTATTGGTTCGGCAGAATGACGATTATCAATCAAAATAAAATCATTACCTAACCCTTGGTATTTACTAAACTCGATTACCATCTTTGATTTTCCTAAATATATCAACGAGAACTGAGAATATGACTGACTTTGATGCTTCTTTACCAGGTATAAAACAAGTCCAGAATTTTATTAAAGACAAGCAAGAGGTAGAACTAAAATTAGTTACCGATGATCTTGTGATGGGTAAAATTATCTGGCAAGATGCTGATTCTTTGTGTTTAGTAGATCATTACAATCAGCAGACAATTATTTGGCGACAAGCACTAGTTTATCTTAAACCTAAAGCCTAAAATTTAAAATGTCTTACTTTGGTAGTGGGGCAATAAAGATAAAAGGTCAAGGTCTACACAGGTAGTTAATTAATCCTTTTTCCTATTAAATAACCCCGCTACTCTATTACTAATACATAACTAGGCAAGTTTACTTTTCACTAATGCCTGAATTTTTTTACCATCCGCTTTACCTTTAAGCTGTTTCATCGCAGGGCCCATTACTTTACCCAAATCCTTAGCTGAAGTCGCCCCAACACTTGCAATAAGTTCATCAATAATCGCTTCCAACTCACTATCACTAACTTGTTCGGGTAGATAGGTTTCAATGATCGCTAATTCTTGGGTTTCCTTTTCGGCTAAATCATCTCTACCAGCATTTTTAAACTGTTCAATAGAATCACGGCGTTGTTTTGCCTGTTGAGATAATAAGTCTATCTCTTGTTCTGGAGTTAAACTATCTTGACCCTGGGGACGTACTTCTACTTCTTTTTCTAAGATTGCTTTTTTGATGCTGCGTACTGTTTGAAGACGAATTTTGTCCTTGGCTTTCATTGCCGTTTTTATATCTTCTCCAATTCTTTCTTTAAGATCCATCTTTTTTTTTCCTAAGCACAAGTATTTTATTATAAATTTTTGCCTCTTAATTATAAAGTGCTAGATCTAACTGTTCTGGCGCGACAATCTCGTAACCAAAGTTGAACCCCTTGCCCAATGATGCCATCAGTAGTTTCTATTGGTGGTGCGGGGGGAGATTGATTATTGGAATCACCAAAACGAGAAAACATCATCACCATTCGCCAACCATCATTAGTTTTAACCAGAAATAACCAGTGATAGGTTTGGATAGTAAAAACCTGTTTATTTTGATACTGTCTTTCTAAAACAGTAAAAAAGATTTGTTGGGGTTGATCTGCTGGCAGAGGCTGATATTGCAGATTAGGTAAATTTAAAGGTTCTAATTCCGCAGGGCTAGCGATAATAATATATTTTCTAATACCTAGGGATCTTGGGTTTTTCTGGGTTCTAAGAATTACACGATTACTATATTGCGGTAAATCTTTTAATAGTAGGGAAGATAATGTTTCGAGTTGATTGGGACAAGTAAAACTTTTATTATCTTGCTTGGCTGGTTTAATCTGACTATTAACTAGTTGGATAGGTAATAAACAAAAAATCAATAAGCCTAAAATGTTTGCTTGCCCAACTTTCAAAAAACTTACCTTCATCTACTTAGCAACAATGATTACAACTAATGCAAAGTGTAATTTAAACTCAAAAGCTTCAGCCATAGACTAGGATATTGTTTTTCTAACCAAGGCTGCTGCTGCTTTAACCAACCAGGCAACCAACCAGCTAATAAAAGATTTTTCACTGCATCTAAATTAAAAGAAAAATAAGCCCCAAGCCAACGTAACAAATCCCTACTACCTGCCATTTCCCAAATCCATAATAATAGGGCAGGGTTTTTTCTGGCTGCAACTAAAGCCAAGCGAGTAAAAGTTATCCAGTCTGTACGATCTTTAATAAAAGTATCCGCTACTTCGGGGGGTTCATCTGCCAAAATACCAAAGAAAGTATTTAACATTGAGTTGATCCTTTGGGGCGGTAACATTTTTCCTGTAGGTACCATCATCCCTTTGGAGAATAACCAAGTGACAGATATGTTACTTTGATAGGCTCTAATCTGGTTTAAATGTTTAGCGGTTAATAAATCGTTTTGCAGGGCGGTATGTAATAGGGTAGTCAGACGTTCCAAATTACGCACTAATGAACCAAAACCTGTAAAAACTAGGGGAGATTGTAAAGAGGCTGCATCGCCAATTGCCAATAAACGATCAAAGGCAACGGTGCGATCGCGATCGCTGACACTAAAATGACCAGGTATATAACCAAAGGTAGGTTTTTTCCAAACTAGTTCTTCGACATCACAACGGCGGTATTCTGGCAAAATTGTAAAGAAGTCCTCGTACATCTCTAATAATGAACCTGGGTTATCAGGATGTACCTGATGATAGTGAAATAGATAAAAAGTTAGTTCATCGTTTCCTGCAGGGAATAATTCCCAAATTAATTGCCTACCACGAGATATATCACCGTGGGAATTTAACACATCGCCATATTGTTTATCCCAAACTTGGGGGGCAAAACCACTCTCAATTACCGCCCCCACCGTCGGACAAACACTATCAAAAGTGCGACCACCGTTTAATTGCCAAGCGATCGCCGATGCTGTCCCCATTGCATCTATTAGTAGTCTACCTGTTGCCTGTTTACTGGTTTTAGTGGGAAGGTGAGTTAGTTTAACTGTGACTGCATTTGTCCCTATATCGGCACGGATAAATTCCGTTTCATCCCAAATACTCCCCCCTGCTTGCAATAATTTATCACCACAAAAACGCAGTAGTTTTTCCGCATCAACTGCCACATTTAGAACTGTTGGGGTATGCAGCACTTTGGCTTTTAAATGAGGTGGGTTATAAGCATCAAAAAACTTACTAAAACCATCTACATATTCCGCAGCGATCACCGACTCAAATTCTTTGGGGGTGAATAAACCCAGATTGATTAAACTTTGAAATTCATCACGGGATATATTCCATTCACGATTCATTTTGCCAAAAGGTAATCTTTCAATTAGTAGCACTCGATAACCTTTAATTGCCATAACCGCAGCATGAATTACCCCCAATGCACCACCGACATAAATTAAATCATATTCAGTCTCTATAGCAGCATCAGCAGTTGGGCTTTTAAAAATAACTTCTTGGGGCTTTTGAGGATTACTTACACTATCGCGCCAGCGTTTCTCCCACCAGTAAACCCGATTTAAATCATATTCCCCATTGGGCATTTTCTGGAAAAAGTGAACCGTTTGAGGATAAGTATCTGCCAAAGCTTCAAAAATAGATTGCTCAGACAAGTCTATGGCTGGAGGGATAGGATAGGATAAGGGAAATGCTGCCCTAATTTCTGTCATTAATTGCTGCTGAATTTGCTTTGCCTGGGGTATTTTTTTATCCCCCCACTGAAATATTTTTAAGTAGGTGGTGCGTTGTAAGTCCCAGATAAAAATGGATAATTCTGAACTATCAAACTGAAGACGCAGACCATCAGGAGTAGAAATCTTTTTCCCTGCTGAAGGTTGCCAAGTATTCTGTAACCAAACTTTTACTGCTTCATGGTCAGGGGTGGGAATTTCTGTATATAATAGTTCTTTCATTAGTATTATTAATTAATTCTTAAGAAAAATAAAAACAAAGTTAATTTAATTTTTAGTTAGGTTAGACTTGCCAGACAAATATCGTTTAAATTTCCACCGACTGGGGAATTTAAGACTAGTACACAACAACTATTTTGTTTGCTTAGATATAATTTGACCTATGGATTATCCTATCCCAGCTAGTATCGAAGAAATATCAAAATTAGGAAAAAGCTCTGTTAACATCGAAACCATTGTCTCAGCGATCGCCTCCGTCGTGCAACTTGCTCGTCAACAAGGACAATCGTTAGAAGAATTAACTGCCAATATTTTACAAGATGATCGAGTTTTAGATTTAGAGCGACGTAAATGGTTAAGTGACTTGATTACTCAAGTTTGGATTTTGTTGCCTTCAAAAAAAGATGAAGAATAAAGAATTTATAATTCTCCTAACAAATAACTATAATCTGGTTTTAACCTTAACTAATTTTGCCTTGGAATAGCTATAGTTTGATCATAATCAGGAAATTTACTTAACCGATTACTTGGGGGGATATGTAATGGGCGAATTAAATGTGGCAGAAGTTTTAGTTCAATGTTTAGAAAATGAAGAAGTAGAATATGTCTTTGGTCTTCCTGGGGAAGAAAATTTACACATTCTCGAAGCATTAAGGGATTCTTCTATTGAGTTTATTACCACTCGTCATGAACAGGGTGCTGCTTTTATGGCGGATGTTTATGGTCGTCTGACAGGTAAAGCAGGAGTATGTCTATCCACCTTGGGCCCTGGGGCAACTAATCTGATGACTGGGGTAGCAGATGCTAATTTGGATGGTGCGCCCTTAGTAGCTATTACAGGACAGGTGGGTACAGATAGAATGCACATTGAATCCCATCAATATCTTGATTTGGTAGCGATGTTTGCGCCGATCACTAAATGGAATGCTCAAATTGTCCGCCCTGATACTACTCCCGAAATTGTGCGTAAAGCTTTTAAAGTTGCCCAAGCAGAAAAACCTGGGGCAGTACATATAGACTTGCCCGAAAATATTGCTGCTATGTCTTTACAGGCTAAACCTTTACTACGAGATAATCGGGAAAAAACCTATGCTTCAACTCGTAGTCTTAATAGTGCTGCTGCTGCTATCTCCAAAGCTCAAAACCCCCTGATTTTGGCAGGTAATGGTGTAATTCGTGGTCATGCTAGTGAAGCTTTAACAGAGTTTGCTACCCAGTTAAATATTCCTGTTGCTAATACGTTTATGGGTAAAGGGGCAATTCCTTATACTCATCCTTTATCTTTGTGGACACTGGGACTACAACAAAGGGATTTGATTAGCTGTGCTTTTGATGAAGCGGATTTAGTAATTGCCATTGGTTATGACTTGATTGAATACTCCCCGAAAAAATGGAATCCTCAAGGGGATAAAAAAATTATTCATATTGATGAATCTAGGGCGGAGATAGATAGCAGTTATATTCCTTTGGTTGAGGTATTTGGAGATATTTCTGATTCCCTCAATGAGATAGTTAAAAGAGCAGACCGTCAAGGCAAAAAAACGGCTTCCGCCCAGAATTTGAGAATTCAAATAAAAGAAGATTACGAACTTTATGCTTCGGATCAAGGGTTTCCCGTTAAACCACAAAAAATTATCTATGATTTACGTCAGGTAATGGGCCCTGAAGATATCGTGATTTCCGATGTTGGCGCACATAAAATGTGGATGGCAAGACATTATCATTGTGATTGTCCCAATACTTGTATCATTTCCAATGGTTTTGCAGCTATGGGGATAGCTATACCTGGGGCAATGGCTGCTAAACTGGTAAATCGCGATCGCAAAGTAGTCGCAGTTACAGGAGACGGTGGTTTTATGATGAATTGTCAGGAATTGGAAACCGCCTTACGGGTCAATACGCCCTTTGTTACTCTCATTTTTAACGATAATGGGTATGGTTTAATTGAATGGAAACAAATTAATCAGTTTGGTCATTCTACTTCGGTGGATTTTGGTAATCCTGATTTTGTAAAATTTGCTGAGAGTATGGGGTTAAAAGGTTATCGGGTAGAAGCTGCTGCGGATTTAATTCCTATCTTAAAAAAGGCTTTGGCTGATGATGTACCTGCGGTGATTGATTGCCCTGTAGATTATAAGGAGAATCTACGCTTTTCTCAGAAATCGGGCGATTTAAGTTGCGAGATTCAGCTTTAATTGTGATCAAAACTACCCTATAGGGTAATACTGAAGTACCATAGGTATGGTTTGAGAGAGTCAAAATTGTTAAAAGCTAACTAGACATAACTTATAGTTTTCTAGCTGCTTTTAAAGTTAATATCTACTTTAATTTAATTAATTGATTTGAGAACTAAATTATGCCACGCACCCAGAGAAACGATAACTTTGTAGATAAAACTTTTACCGTTATGGCAGATATCATATTAAAAGCTCTGCCTACCAATAAAAAAGCCAAAGAAGCATTTGCCTACTATCGTGATGGAATGTCTGCCCAAGGGGATGGGGAATATGCAGAAGCCTTAGAAAACTATGAAGAGGCATTAACTCTAGAAGAAGATCCCAACGATCGCAGTTATATTCTCTATAATATGGGCTTAATTTACGCAAGTAATGGCAATATTGATAAGGCTCTTGAACTTTATAGTGAAGCGATCGATCTAAATCCTCGAATGCCCCAAGCTTTAAATAATATTGCTGTGATTTATCATTACGAAGGGGAAAAGGCTAAGGAAGCAGGAGACGTGGAAAAAGCCGAGTCCTATTACGATAAAGCAGCAGAATATTGGAAGCAAGCAATTAGAATTGCACCTAATAATTATATGGAAGCCCAAAATTGGCTTAAAATTACAGGACGTTCAGAAATGGATGTATTCTTTTAAAAGCTTTTAGTAGTTAGTAATTAATCAAAAAGCATGATTGATCGCCAAGAAGTCAGAAAAGTTGCTAATTTAGCCAGATTGAAGATTACCGAAGAAGAAGAAATAGCCTTTACCACTCAATTAAACAGCATTCTTGGCTATTTTGAACAGTTGAGTGAGCTTGATACTACTGATGTTGCACCAACCACTAGAGCAATTGAAACGAGTAATATTACTCGCCCAGATCAGTTAGTACCTTTTCCAGATAAAGAAGCTTTGCTTAAGGCTGCTCCTGAGCAACAAGGGGAATTTTTCCGTGTACCCAAAATTCTAACTTCCGATGAAGCATAGAATAGATTTATGGGGCAAGGGTATTAGTAATTAGGTACTTATAGCAGTCGAAGTAAAGGTTAAGACACTTGATATTAAGCTTTGCGCCAAGAGATATTAGAGATGTCTCTATTTATTATTCGATTGCTATGTATTTAATACTCAGCCTTGCACCACACCCTTTTATTTAACTATAAAGATTCAACTGCATAGTTAGCAGTAAGTTTATACTCGCTTGCTGCTGGAATCTCAATAATTTCATCTGCTGCGTTAGCAGTTTCCACACAGACAAAGTGTTGATAATCTTGGTCATCTAAATCAGCCATACTAGCGGAGATTATCGAGCCAGGATTCCAAACAATTGCGGTTTTGCTGTTGGTGGCGGTAATTTTAATCTTTCTATTTAAGGAAGCATCTTTAATTATTAATGTGGCTGGGACATCAAGATAGATACGATCGCATTCGCCAGAAAATGTTATTACTCCTGACTGGGTTTTCTCTTTACCTCCATCAACTTTATCTATATAAGTTTTATTCTCCAAACCTAATACCTCGACTTGATTGAGATCTGCGATCTGAAAATAAGTATGAAGAGCTTGGGTAATAGAGAATGCTTGTTTCCCTGTGTTGCGCGTAATTAATTCGATGGTTAGAGTGTTACCGACTGTAATGGCGATCGCCAAATCAAAATCATAATTCCAGATCGCTTGAGTTTCTGCTGTGGCTTCTAAACCCAAAACAACTTTAGTTGCGCCGTCAATAGTGCTGCTAACATCTCGCATTTGCCAAAGACGATTACGCACAAAACCATGACTGGAGCGTCCTTGATTTTCAGGATCTGGCCCAAACCAAGGCCAACAGATTGGTGTACCACCTTTTATAGCTTTACCAACTTGATAATAAGCCTGCTTACTAACAAACATCACATCTTCAGTTTGGTTAACAGGTTTAAAAGATAATACTTGACCTGCATATAGAGAGATAGTGGCTTGAGCGTATTCATTTTGAACTTCGATCATTGGCAAACCACCTTGACCCTCAGTGAATTTTACTTTATTAGTAATGCCGTAATCTGCATTTAACTGTTGAATATCGATCACTTTATTTCTCCTAAAGTTTAAATATGATTATTGAATGTGAGGCGATCGCTTTAAATTAACTAAGTATCAATATTGAGCTAATAGTAACAATGTATTAACTCAGTCTTGGTTATTAAGCACTAATCAGATTTAATAAACCTTCAAACATAGGCAAACCATCGGTAATCCCAATTGAGCCATCGGCAGCCCTTTCTGGGTGAGGCATCATACCCAAAACATTACCCTGCTGATTAATTATGCCTGCGATACTATTAATTGAACCATTAGGATTGTAATCGCTACTAATTTCTCCTGAAAAATTAGAATAACGAAATACAACTTGTCCATTATCTTCCAGAGCTTTAATCGTATGATCATCAGCATAATAACAACCCTCACCGTGAGCAATAGGGAGGGTAATCACTTGTTGACCTTGATAAGCCTGTGTCCAGATTAAATCATGACGTTCAATTTTAAGTGGGACGCGATCGCAAATAAAATGTAGACCACGATTACGAATCAATGCCCCTGGTAATAAACCCACTTCGGTTAAAATTTGAAATCCATTACAGATCCCCCAAACATACTTACCTTGTTGAGCGTGTTCAATAATACTTTTAGTGATCGGCGAAAACTGTGCGATCGCTCCACAGCGAAGATAATCACCATAACTAAAGCCTCCAGGAATCACCACCACATCCAAATCACTGATATCCGTCTCCTGATGCCAAACCATGCGAGTAGGTGCTGCTAATAATCCTTGCGTCACTGTAGAAATATCGCGATCGCAATTAGAACCTGGAAAAACTATAACCCCAAATTTCATTGATCAACTCCTGTAATAATCTTATGCCGTTGCAAGCTCAGTTAATTCAAAACAATAATTTTCGATAACTGTATTAGCCAACAAGCGATCGCACATCTGGTCTAAATGCTGTTTTGCTTCTGCTTCATCTTCAGCAGTCAATTTAAGCTCTATATATTTACCAATTCTGACAGATTCTACCTCTGTATAGCCCATTTGCTTTAGCCCTGATTCAACCGCCGTCCCTGCTGGATCTAGTACAGATGAACGAAGGGTAACATAAATACGAGCGTGATATTTGATAGCCATAGAATTACTGTAGATGAATAACCTTTTTGATTTTATAGCTAAGACTGGACAGTATGATTAAGTTCAGTGGTATTAATCACCTAAAATTTTTATATTTTGCGGTCTTACTCACGTTAATAGGCTTTATTCGATGTGTCATGAAATCATAAGTAAATTCTGAGCATGACAGTATTATTGCAGTAACAATTAACGGTAGGAATTCTTTTTTTAAGGGAAAAATATGCTGCTTTATGACACCCCAATTTAAAGTCGCTGCTAAATATTAAAATGAGTCGCCAGCAGTAATTATCTAAAAGATCGCCCCTATTACAGCCTTAACTATTTTTTACTTTTATATCAAACACACCTGCTTATTGCCTATGAGCAACGGAAAGGCTACTCTCAGGCTAAACTATAAAATAGGCGATACTGTAACCAATGATGAATGGTTCGATATACAAATTAAATTATGAAAGTTCAACGTACCCGTTCTCAAGAGAGAATTATGCAGGTTCTCCAAAGTTTAAAATACTCTATTTCTGCACAAGATCTTTATATCGAACTCAAAAATCGCCAACAAGATTTGGGTTTAGCTACAGTTTACCGTTCCTTAGAGGCATTAAAAATACAGGGAGAAGTTCAGGTAAGAACTTTAGCCAATGGAGAATCTGTTTATAGTTCCATAAAAAGTGATCGCCACCATCTTACTTGCGTTAACTGTGGTATTTCGATCGCGATCGATGAATGTCCTGTACATGATCTTGAAAAGCAGTTGGAAAAAGCCCACAAGTTTAAGGTTTTCTACCACACCTTAGAATTTTTTGGTTTATGTGAAAAATGTAGTTAAGAAGACAGGAGACAGGAATTAGGTAGTAGGTAGTGGGTAGTGGGTAGTGGGTAGTAAGTAGTAGGTAGGAGGTAGGAGGTAGGAGGTAATCCCACAAGGGGACAATGTAGTCAGTAGGTGGTAAATAAAGCTAACAGCCCAAAGCTAAGAGCTAATAGTAATAATTAGTTGGGGTTGAGTGAGTAGGGGGGAGTCATACGAAATCCGATTACCAAAACATAAGATCGATCTGTAGTTTTAATTAGTCTAAAACCAAGTGTGCCTAGTGCCTCAATTTTTAAATAGCGTATCTAAACAGGATTTAGTATCAATAGTTAAAAGCTAAAAAACATAAAAAAAATCCCACCTCATTTAAAAGATGGGACAAGCTTACTTATCGAGATTATTTAACCAGCATTTCCGTAGATAGACGTTTAAAAGTGAGTCTTTCGTCTTCCACATCAACAAAGATAGTATCACCGCCTTGATATTCACCGCGTAAAATTGCTTTAGCGATCGCAGTTTCTAAATAGCGAGAGATAGCACGTTTGAGTGGTCTTGCACCGTAGACAGGATCGAAGCCTAAATCTGCCAAGTAATCTAAACCAGCATCGGAGATTTTGAGAGCCAGTTTTTGTTCTTCTAGGCGTTTTTCTAAACTTTCTACCTGTAACTGAACAATGTTGCGTAACTGAACTTTATTTAAGGCGTGGAAGATAATTATCTCATCGATACGATTAAGAAATTCAGGACGGAAGTTATCTCGCATCGCATTCATCACACGAGATCGCATTTCTTCGTATTTGGAATCATCCCCTGCAATATCTAAGATATACTGCGAACCTATATTACTAGTCATGATGATGATTGTATTCGTAAAGTCTACTGTACGACCTTGTGAATCTGTTAATCTACCATCATCTAAGATTTGCAGCATGATATTAAAAACATCAGGGTGTGCTTTTTCTATCTCATCAAAGAGAATGACCGAATAAGGGCGACGGCGAATAGCTTCGGTTAATTGTCCACCTTCGTCATAACCTACATACCCAGGAGGCGCACCGACTAAACGAGAGACGGCGTGTTTTTCCATATATTCCGACATATCAATGCGGATCAAGGCTTCTTGGGTATCGAATAAATTCTGAGCGAGGGCTTTAGCCAATTCAGTTTTACCTACTCCAGTGGGCCCTAGGAAAATGAAGCTAGCAGTGGGACGCTGAGGATCTGCCAAACCTGCACGGGAGCGTTGAATTGCATCGGCGACGGCGGTTACTGCTTCTTCTTGTCCGATAACTCGTTCATGTAATGCTTCTTCTAGCAGAAGTAATTTGCTCTTTTCAGATTCAATTAACTTTCTCAGAGGTATTCCTGTCCATTTGGCGATGATTTCAGCAATATCTGATTCTAAAACTTCTTCGCGCAATAAAGATCTGCCAGTAGTTTGTTTTTCAGTTAGTTTTTGCTCAATTTCTCCTACCTGCTTCTGTAGTTGGGTAAGTTTGCCAAAACGTAATTCAGCAGCACGGTTAAGATCATAAGCACGCTCGGCTTGCTCAATTTCTACATTGACGCTATTGATATCATCTTTAAGAGTACGAATTTGATCAATTACTTCTTTTTCCGACTGCCATTGAGCATTAATTTCGGTTTGCTCTTCTTTAAAATCGGCTAATTCTTTTTCTAGTTTTTCCAATCTTTCTTTAGAAATGGGATCATCTTCTTTTTTCAAAGATAGTTTTTCCATCTCCAACTGGAGAATTCTGCGATCAACCTCGTCTAATTCCTCTGGTTTTGAAGTTATCTCCATTTTCAATTTAGCAGCAGCCTCATCCACCAAGTCGATCGCCTTATCTGGTAAAAAGCGATCGCTAATATAACGATTAGACAAGGTAGCAGCAGCAACTAAAGCAGTATCGGTAATACTTACCCCATGATGTGCTTCATAACGTTCTTTTAGCCCACGTAAAATCGAGATGGTATCTACTACATTAGGCTCGTCTACCAAAACTGACTGGAAACGTCTTTCTAATGCAGCATCTTTTTCAATATACTTACGATATTCATCGAGGGTAGTTGCTCCAATACAACGTAATTCTCCCCTTGCCAACATCGGCTTGAGTAAATTCCCCGCATCCATTGAACCTTGGGCTGCACCAGCACCAACAACGGTATGGATTTCATCGATAAATAAGATAATATTGCCTTTGGACTCTGTAACTTCTTTTAGTACAGCTTTAAGACGCTCTTCAAACTCACCGCGAAATTTAGCCCCTGCAATTAATGCACCCATGTCAAGGGCAACTAAAGTGCGATCGCGCAATGACTCAGGGACATCACCATTAATAATACGTTGTGCCAACCCTTCAACAATTGCTGTTTTACCTACTCCAGGCTCACCAATTAACACAGGGTTATTTTTTGTCCGACGGGAGAGTATTTGAATAGTACGACGAATTTCATCATCACGACCAATTACAGGGTCAAGTTTCCCTTCTTTAGCTAATTGGGTTAATTCCCGTCCATACTTTTCTAGAGCTTCGTATTTTCCTTCAGGATTTTGATCTGTCACTTTTTGGTTTCCGCGCACCTGTTTTATAATTTCCTTGAGTCTTTTTTCTGTTACACCGACATCTTGTAGTAATTTACGTCCAAAACGATCATCTTGAACAAACCCTAAAACTAAATGTTCAATAGAAATATAATCATCACCAAATTCGAGACGATATTTTTCCGCACGATCTAAAAGACTATCTAAACTACGCCCTAAAAAGACGCTACCACTAGAATTACTAACTTTTGGTTGAGAGTTAATAAACTGATCAACTTTATTTCTCAGCAGTTGCACGCTAACATCTGCCTTATTAAAAATACTATTAGCTAGTCCTTCTTCGTCAATTAGGGCTTTGAATAAATGCTCTGTCTCTACTTGTTGTTGCTGGTTTTGTTTAGCAATGTCTTGGACTAGAGCGATCGCACTCCAGGCTTTTTCTGTAAATTTTTGAGGGTTAGTTGGTTGCATCTTTATAACTTAAATAGTTTGTTGTTTAAAAAATATCGACAGTTATTTTAGTTGGTAAGACTTAACTGACCTAATATTAATAACGCTACTTAAGTAGTTAAGCCTGAGATTTATTTAATTTAATTGTATCGGTAAGCAGTGTATCTGCAGAGGTAGGATACCCCAACTCACAATTGCTGGTTTCCCTAAAATTTGACACAAAAAAGCGATCGCCTACAAGATCAAATTATAGATCAAGCGCGATTAGCCTTTCGGGGCTACGCTACGCGATCGCAACCTATTAAGTATTAGTTAGTTCCAATTACCAATTAAAGTAAAGGAAGACCAAAAGTAAGGATGGGCTAAAGATAACTTTCCTGCGGGAAATTCTGCTGGTAAGGCTAAACTTTTACCGTTGGATAGTTTAACTTGTCTATCATCAACTGTAACATTACCGTGCAGCATTTTTAATTGGGTTTGGCGCAAGGCTTCTGCTTTTAGCAAAGTGTTATCTAACTGATCGTAAAATTCACTCATTAAAGCTAAAGTTCCCAAGTCACTTACATACCAAAGACTAGCCAAAGCTGATTTAACTCCTGCTTGTACTGCTAACCCTGCAAAACCTAATTCGGCATTTTCATCACCCAAAGCGGTCTCACAAGCACTTAAAACCAGTAGTTCTATAGGAGTATTATCACTATTCCAACCCAGATCATTAGACAATTGTTGTAATTGAGAAATTTTCAATTTGTCATCATAAAACTGGATATATGAATCTTTTAAATCTCCAGCCTTGAATTCTGCATGAGTTCCTAAATGGACAATAGGAAATGGCGTTTCACGACTGTTTTGAGCTTTGAAGTTGGCAATAGTAAACTGCTCGTTTAAAAATACCTCTCCATTACGTGGCTTACTAACAATTGTTTCTAATTCAACAGGCATCGCTGGTAAAGCAGCTTGTTCAGTAAATTTTGATGCACCCATTGCCAAAATAGAACTTTGCTCTAGGTTCACATAACGTGTATCGGTTAAACCAAAGCTTGGTACTAACGCCACTGCGTATTTTTCAATTAAAAACTGTTTCCCATCATTTAATGCTGCAAGAGGCAATAAACGTAATCCAGAATCCATTGAAAATACTAAGATATCAATATCATTGGCTTCTAATTCCGCTTCAATAGGTTTAATTAAAATTTCATACAGTTTTTGGGCTGACTCCATATACTTAGCTTGACCTAAGTTTCCAGCATCACTTACTTCTTCCCGAAACTCGGTAGCAATAGCAATTAAATCTTCGCGAGATGTGTCTTTTACTGTTTTGCGTAGGCTTAAAGACTCAGTACCAGGGGAATTTATACCATTGATATTTGTAGCAGCTACAAGATCTCCTTCCTTAGCAGCAGCTTTTGTATCTTTTGGCAAAACCACAAATGATTCTAATTGATTTTGTTGCAGAGAAATATTAATAAAAGCTGGTTTTTTACCTGTTTGATCGCTAAGTTCTCCGAGTCTTTGAGAAATATCATTTACTGTCGGTACAGTTCCGTACAATTGTAGTCCTGAAGAATCCATTAATTCAGTTAATTGAAATTCTTCCTGCATCTGTATTGCCACATCAACAGGGGCTTCCTGCACTTGAACTTCATAAGCCAAGCGATCTACTTCCTGAACGGATGCCGACTCAGAATCTTCTTTGGCTGGTTCTTCTTTCTTTTCTGCCTCTGCTGTCTCTTTTTGTGGTTTTTCTTCAGTTAACTTATTAACTCTAACTGTTTCTTCTTCCTCTGTCTTACGAGTCACTGGCGACTGGGAGTTAGTTCTTTCTGGTGTTTTTTCCTCAGCAACTTGCCCATCCCTAGGGGCATCTTTAGTTGTATTTGATCCAGTATTAGTGGGAGTGGTTTCCCTATTAGTTACAGGAGTATTAGTAGGTGTATTTTCCCCATTAGTTACAGGAGTTTCAGTTGGCGTGTTTTCCCCGTTGGTAACTGGGGTAGTATTAGGAGTGTTTTCCCCGTTGCTTACAGGAGTTTCAGTTGGCGTGTTTTCCCCATTAGTTACAGGAGTTTCAGTTGGCGTGTTTTCCCCATTAGTTACAGGAGTTTCAGTTGGCGTGTTTTCCCCATTAGTTACAGGAGTTTCAGTTGGCGTGTTTTCCCCATTAGTTACAGGAGTTTCAGTTGGCGTGTTTTCCCCGTCGGTAACTGGGGTTTCGTCAGTGGGTGGCTGAGTGGGTAGTTCACCTGGGTTAGGGCCAGTAATATCAGACTGATTACCCGATTGAGCTAGAGCGGATGAACTACTAAACAATATTGTAAATAGGACTAAAGTTAGTTTTATTGGTAACTGTAATAATTTCATGTGAATATCTCTCTTTGTTAAAGGTAATTTTTAAAATTTAAAAGTGTAACCAAAGCCGAATATAAATCTTGTTCCGTCCCCAGCTTGACCAGTAACATCAGTAATTGCAGGTACAACAACTAGAGGTAAATTTCTAGATAAAACTATAGGTGTACCAATGGTTAAATCTTGACCAGTCCACTCAACCACCAAACCCACAGGCTCTAACACCTTAACTGCCAGGCTACCAAATAATCCCAATGTTTCATTGTCATCATTAATGTCAGACTCCGAGCGAAATTGTCCGTCTCCTATTCCTATAGAAGTATATACTTCACTAAGCGGTTTTGTACGATCCTCACGGAGCTTAAATCTTTTAGTTACCACCCCGTAAACCGAAGTTCCACTGTCAGTTTCTCCCCATTTTGCCAGTCCTTGTATTCCTACAGCAGCAGCAAAATCCTGTGGTAGACGACGATGTAATTTAAGGTTAATAGATCCATCACGATAGGGCGCACTTACATCAACTAGACTAATTCCAACTTGCGCTCCAATATTCTTTTGAGGATCTCCTAAACCGAACCCTAAGCCTATTACCCCATCCGCTTCATTTTTAAAACGTACTCTTTCTTGAAAACCTAAGCCGATCCCCGCACTGCGCCAGGATGCTCCATAGGCAGATGGGTTAATAATAGTAATACTTGGTGATGCTTTATACGGTTGCTTGGAGGGAGGAATTAATAACGGTATTCTTTTCGGCTCAAACTTTTCTCCACCTGTCGGTTGGCGACGTAGTGCAGGTGTACCGCTCTGTGGATTGGTTGTTGCTGCTATTTCTAATGGTTTTGATGGCTCAAGTTTAGGGTTAGATTTATTTAAGGAAACAAATTTTACTGGTAATTTTGAGAATGTAAAGGTGAGAGCATTATCTGCTGTTTGGGTGTTGGGTAAATTTGGCAGTGGTTTTTTATAGGTTTGGGCTTTAACTGTATTAGCTGACAATAAAATTACAGTTTTTACTGAGATTAAAGCGGTTAGTTGAGCAAAGAGCTTTTTTTTAAATGGCATTTACGCATTAGATAATGTCTACGTGTTTCTACGGATAATTTATCTCTAAAAGAAGCGTTTGTGAACTATATTTGTATATATTATTAATAACTCTCACTCTTTACTTGGAATAAAACTAACGGTAAAGAATGAGAAGCATAATTATTTATAAAAAAAATTGTCTACAGCTTAACCAGTAGTTTTTTTACCAAAACCACCAAGTAGGTTGATATGGTTTATCTTCAAAACTATAAATGTTACCTCTACTAGTTATAGCTTTGCATTCTATAGGTTTTTGATTGCTCAATACACAACTTGCATCATAGGTAGGGTTGGTACTAAAAAGTATCGAACTTTCTTCTGGTTTACATTTTTGATCTTGCTCGGCAACTAAACAAGCTATGTTTTTTTGTTTTAATTTAGCTGTTTTAATATAACTTGCCTGTTGATCCTGAGATGATTGTTGCAATAGAGTAGCAGTTTTTTCACAAGTCTGTGAACCTGATTGATCTGGTAATAAATACTCTGGATACCAACTCATTAAAGGAGTTAAGTTAACTTCTCCTGGAGTATAACTATACATAGTTGGGATATCTTCGACTGTTGCACAAACAAAAATCGTATTTTTAGATTCTTGAGTAGATTCTTGAGTAGATTCTTCGGCTTGCGAGGGAAAGGCATTCAGCGCGATCGCACAACTAATTAAAGCAGTATATATATGTTTTTTATTCATTTGAGCTACCTACAATAACTGATGTATGGGTTTTCTCTTAACTACTTGCTAAGTATATTTAACTAAAATTGACATAGATAACTTTATTATTTCACTAAATATATTGTCACACACGTAAATTTTTGATGAAGATTACAGTAAATTACATCATAGGTTGTAGCTGCGGATGTTTTATTAGTTAATTTTCGACTTTAAATTTGCCAAAATAGTTAATATCCTTGATTTAATGTAATCTTTGAACTATGTCTGTAACTAATCAAGACATTGATATAACCGCCTATATTGATCATACTTTACTAAAACCAAGTGCCATAGATCAAGAGGTAAGACAAGTTTGTCAGGAAGCTTGGCAGTATGATTTCCCTGCGGTGTGTGTATATCCCGTAGCTGTGATCGAGGCGAGAGAATTTTTACATGATAAGAAGCCCCGTGTTTGTACGGTTATTGGGTTTCCCACTGGTGCGGTAACTTCTTCCCTCAAGCTATACGAGGCGCAGGAAGCGGTGGAAAATGGCGCAACTGAACTTGATGTAGTAATTAATCTAGGGTGGCTAAAATCGGGTAAATCTGACTTGATTTACAAAGAAATGGCAAGCATCTGTGCTGAGACTGGGAAGACTGTAAAAGCTATTTTAGAAACTACTGTTTTGACTCAGGAGGAGAAAACTTTAGCAGCCCAAGTGTGTATGGATGCTGGCGTAGCTTATCTCAAGACAAGTACAGGTTGGTTTGGTGGGGCGACGGTGGAAGATGTACAACTACTCAAAGAAATTACTAAAGGGCAGATAGGGATCAAAGCTTCAGGAGGTATAAAAACTTATAATCAAGCGATCGCTCTAATTAAAGCTGGTGCAACTCGTTTGGGTACATCTCACGGTATTGAGTTATTGAAGCAGCAAAATCAATCTGTAATCTAATAGTTTATTTTCTCTATTTTATCTTTACCCAGTTGGCTAGTCGTTACTATATTTAATGAACGAAAAATATAAGGCTACAGGCATAATTTTAAAAGGCTCTTCTTTAAAGGAAAACGATCGCTTAGTAACAGTTTTAACTCCAGAATATGGCTTAATTCGGGCGGTAGCTCCTGGGGCGAAAAAGCATAAATCTAGCTTAAGAGGCAGAACAGAGTTATTTGTCGTTAATGATTTATTATTAGTTAAAGGGCGATCGCTCGATAAAATTATTCAGGCGGATACTATCTATACCTATCCAGGTTTGAGTCGTGATTTGGGTAAGTTGGCTGCTGCTCAATATTTGGGCGAGTTGGCTTTGTTTTTGGCAGTGGATGAACAACCTCAAAAGGATTTGTATGTATTGTTTAACGAACATCTTAAAAGATTAGAAGCAATTGATGTTCATAAGTTGGTATATCCTTACTTAGCCCAAGCAGTATTTCATTTAGTGGCGATCGCAGGGTTAGCACCTCAAGTATTTAATTGCTGTCAAACTCAACAACCAGTTACACCTGAGCTTAATAGTTCTAAGTGGCAAGTGGGTTTTAGCAATGATGCTGGAGGTATTATTGATTTGGCAAAAGTTACCGCCAATAAAAATGATAATCAGCCTCTACCTGAGTTTGAGCAACCATTACCCAAGATAAATTATCTAATCAACCCTAGTGAATTAGCAATTCTACAACAGTTAAATCATGAGACATTACCAACAACCGAATCATTATCTACCCAAGCAATAGATATAGATTTCGATGCGGTTTGGATACGAATTGAAAAAATTCTGCGAGAATATATTCAATACCATATTGGTAAGACCATCTATTCAGCTACTCTAGTAGATAGCCTCTATGTAGAGTTTTAAAATAAAGTTATATACAATGCGACTATCGGAATCAGAAACTTCAGAAACGTCTTCAAACCCCGAAAATCATATAAAACCAGTACAAGAAAATAGCGAATCTCAAGGTTTCACTCCCATATTAAAAAATAAACGTTTTTTGGTTTTATGGAGTGGTCAAATATTTTCTCAATTGGCAGATAAAGTCTATTTAGTCTTAATGATCGCCATTATAGCTAATCGCTTTCAATTGCCAGATCAACCCATTAGTCAGTGGGTATCGCCAATAATGATATCTTTTACTATTCCTGCGGTGTTGTTTGGATCTTTGGCAGGGGTATATGTAGATCGTTGGCAAAAAAAATCAATTTTAGTTCTGTCTAATTTGCTGCGAGGAATTCTAGTTTTAGCTTTGCCAGTATTATTATTTTTCGCCCAAGAGGAAACTTTTAATTCTATTCCTTTGGGATATGGCTTAATGTTGGCAATTACTTTTTTAGTTTCCACCTTTACCCAGTTTTTCGCCCCCGCCGAACAAGCAGTTATTCCCTTAATTGTTAAAGATAAACATTTACTGGCTGCTAATTCCCTCTATACAACAACCATGATGGCATTGCTAATTATCGGCTTTGCGATCGGTCAACCATTATTAGATTTAGCTGATAATTTATTTCTTAAGGTTGGTTTGCCATTTGGAATTGGAAAAGAAATTTTAGTAGGGGGAGCATACGCGATCGCAGGTATTATTTTATTAGCACTCAAAACAGGGGAGAAAATTCAGCAGCAAGATCGAGAACCTCCCCATGTTTTTCAAGATATCCGCGATGGTATTAAGTATTTAGGGGAAAATCACCGTGTACGCAATGCCCTAATTCAATTGGTAATCTTGTTTGCAATTTTTGCAGCCTTGGCTGTTTTGGCTGTGAGTATGGCAGATCTAATTCCTCAAATTAAAGCTGAACAATTTGGCTTTCTGTTGGCTGCTGCTGGTGTTGGGATGGGTATTAGTGCTGCTTTTATTGGCAGTAAAGGACAAAATATTAAACGTACGCGTCTAAGTTTAATCGGTTCAATTGGCATGGCAGCATCTTTAGTTGGGTTGTCTTTCTCCACACACAATCTTTGGTTAGCTTTAAGTATGACGACTTTATTAGGTGCTTTTGCAGCTTTAGTAGGTGTACCAATGCAAACGACTATTCAATCCCAAACTCCAGTATCGATGCGCGGTAAGGTATTTGGATTACAAAATAATGCGGTTAATATAGCTCTTTCTTTGCCCTTGGTATTGGCATCTTCAGCCGAAGCACGTTTTGGGCTACCTTCGGTGATGTTAGGTTTGGCTGCGATCGCTGCTGTTGGTGGAATTTTAACTTGGTATATTATTCAAGCGACTGATGTAGCTAAGTAATCTATTCCTTAATATTTGTAATTTAAAACTAGATTTATCACTAAAACATTCAGATAGAACCCTTAATCTGGTAAATTAACTAAAGCTGGTAATATAGTAATTAAATTTTTATTGTTACTTATTAACTTTTGGCTAAATTATATTGTTATACTTTCCGAGAAGACAGAGCCTTTGAATGCATATCGCTTGGTTAGGAAAAAAAACGCCCTTTTGTGGCAATGTAACTTATGGTCGCGAAATAACTAACTCTTTATTGGATAGAGATTATAGAGTTAGCTTTTTGCATTTTGCTCAGTCGCAGGATACCTATGCCCATGATGAAAATGGTTCTTATTGCGAGGAAGTCCCTCTGCCATTTATTTATAAGTCTCAGGTGTATACTATTCCTACCCTCAAATCAAGTAAGGTTTTATTGCGATCGCTACGTAAGCTCAAACCTGATTTAGTCCACGCCTCCCTAACCCTTTCTCCCCTAGATTTCCTACTCCCAGATATTTGTGAAGAGTTAAATTTACCCCTAGTCGCCACTTTTCACCCTCCCTTCGACAGTAAAATCCGTAATCTTAAGTCGAGTACCCAATATCTAACATATCAATTGTATGCCCCATTTTTAGCCCGCTATGACCGAGTAATTGTTTTTAGTGAAATACAAAGGGATCTCTTAATTAAACTGGGAGTGCCAGGTGAGCGTGTGGCGGTAATTCCTAATGGTGTTGATGAGCTTAAGTATTCTCCTGGTTATTCTAATATTAAGTTTCAATTACAAGCAAAAAAACTATTTCTCTATCAAGGACGCATTGCCACTGAGAAAAACGTAGAAGCTCTTTTAAAAGCTTGGAAATTGGCAGATATGGGAGATGATTGTCAACTCCTAATGGTTGGCGATGGCCCTATTAGAAGTTCGCTTCAGCCTCATTATGGTAAAGAATATAATATTATTTGGCTCGGTTTTGTAGCTGATGAACAACAACGAATTAATATTCTCAGGGATACCGATGTCTTTATTCTTCCTTCTCTAGTCGAAGGTTTATCTATTTCCCTGTTAGAAGCCATGTCTTGTGGTGTTGCCTGTCTAGCTACCGATGCTGGGGCGGATGGAGAAGTTTTAGAAAATGGCGCAGGTGTCGTCTTGGATACCCAGGGAGTTACTGCACAATTAAAAATTTTGTTGCCTTTATTTCGTAACCACCCTGAAATGACTAATCTCTTGGGTAATAAAGCTAGGCAAAGAGTCTTAGAAAAGTACACCCTAGGGCAAAACATTACTAAACTAGAAAGGTTATACAGCGAGATAGCTAATAATTTTCAGTTAATTAACAATTAGATAAAATAGCTGTCATTTTCTATTTGGTTGTGGATAATAAATAGTTGCCCATTCAAGATTTAACAAGCGATGGTTAAAGTGAGTGTAATTATCCCAGCTTACAATGGCGATCGCTACATCGGCGAAGCAATTGAAAGTGTTTTAGCTCAAACCTATGACGATTATGAACTTATTGTGATTGATGATGGTTCGACCGACAACACCTATAAAGTTATCCAACAAAAGTGCGATCGTCGTCTTCAATACTACTGTCAAACTAATCAAGGAGTTGCTGCTAGTCGTAATTTTGGCTTAAATTTGGCTACTGGGGAATATATTGCTTTTTTAGATCAAGATGATCTATTTTTACCAGACAAATTAGTAAATCAAGTTGCTTTGCTAGAAGAAAATCCAAACTTGGGTATAGTTAATAGCGGATGGCAAATTATCGACGAACATAATACAGCAACCGCAGCAATTAAACCTTGGGAAAAAATACCTCAACTTAACCTCCAAGATATAATTGTTTGGAAGCCAGTATTTCTTGGGGCGATGTTATTCCGTCATAGCTGGTTAAAGCATTCGGGAGGATTTGATACTAGTTTACAACAAACCCCCGATGTAGATTTGGTATTACGTTTAGCTAGTTTAGGTTGTGCTGCTGCTTGGGTAAAAGCAATAACTGTTAAATATCGTCAGCACGAAAATAATGCTTCTAAAAATACCTTATTGCAGGCACAAGAATTAAATCTAATTTTAAATAGGTTTTTTGAGCAAGATAATATAGCTTCAGAAATTAAAGTTTTAGCTGCTAAATCTCATTATCAAAGTTTGCTGTGGAGTGCATGGAGGTTATATACCACTGGTCATTTAACGGCTATGAGCGATTATCTCGATCAGTCCCATGCTTATAGTCCATATCCTACAATAAATATTCTTAATTGGATTGAAGCTTTTAAGAATTATTCACTTGAATATGGCAAAGAGTTTGATTTTGTTAACTTAACTGCTTCTAGGCAGTGGCAAGCTTTAATTGGGAGATCTTTAGTATGATATGAGTAAGTTTTTTTAGCTTTGGGGTATTAGCTTTAATTACTACTCCTACCACCAAACTCGTTACTCTTCACTCAACCCCCACTACCTACTACCCACTACCTACTACCTACATTGTCCCCTTGTGGGATTACTCCTTCCGCACTACCCAAACTCCCACTACCTACTACTATACTCCTGACTCCTCCCTCCTAAATAACATTATTTTAAAGATAAATAATAATTACTATTCTTCTGTTTAATATCAATTTGGTCGCTACAATTAGTTTTCAGAAACTTAAGGACAGAGCTAGCAAGTTTATGTTTTTTGAGATATTCAGATAAAGATTGTTGATTGTTTTTATGATACTCTTGGGTCAATGCACTAATAGTAATGGGTTGCTGGGAATTTTTCTTCAATTCATTTAAAGTTAGTTTAATTTTTTCCTGAGCTATTTTTTGATAATCTGATTGGGTATTTGAATTATTATTTTTCTGTGATTTATTGGCAGTAGCCTCTGTTTTCTTCTGTGCTATTTGATTATCAAGTTCTTTATTCTCAATAGTCTTATTTTCTGCCTTGTTCTTATTAAGATCAACAGTAATATAATCAGTTCTAGCATTAACAAAATCCTGAATACAAATATGACCAGATTGCTGATAAACCTTATAAGTTCTACATCCTAAAGCCTGCAAAGTTTGATGTAAATAGTCAAAAATACCATCCTGAGAGACTATAACAATTTCTGCTATTTGGGGATATTGCCATAATAAAGAAGTACCTAAAGTTAAAATCTGACCATCAGCAGCATTTTTAGCTTTGGGAACATGAATTAATTGATATCGTTGTTGATGTAAATATAAATCCAGATTAGCGATCGCGCTATTTTGCCAATTAGCAACAGCAAATTTAATGGTTATGGGATAACTGCAATAAAATTGTAAATGTTCTACTAAATCTATCTTTAAACAAAAATTCTCAACATCCAATAAGATAGCTGTGGTTAAAGCTGATGTTCTAGCAGATAAATAACCTTGGGAATCTCTTGATGTCATAGAAATAATTAGAAATTATTACAACTGATAGCAAAGCAAACTATCGCCAATATTGTAAAAGAAGCTAACAATTCAAACAGCGATGAGGCGCAACCTCGCTATGTGATCGCGATCATAATTTTAGCTTAAACTAAAGTGAGGTTTATATCTATTATTTATTGCTGACCAATTTATATTACTAGACCGTGGTTTTAAGCAAACAAAAGATTAATAAGATTTTTCTCGCCCACGGGTTTGTTGTGTGATGTGATAAATAAGACTAATATTTATTAAGGTTTACAAATAAAAGTTTAGAGGATATTAAAATTTATGCCATATACCGAAGAAGAAGGGGGCAGACTCAATAATTTTGCCAGAGAACCCCAAATGTATACAGCAGACGCACCAAATTCATCTGAAAAGCGCAATTACGCAATTTTTGGAGTTTTGGCATTTTTGCTTCTAGGTGGCATTATCGCAGTTGCGGTTTACGCATCTGGTGTTAGCTAAATTTGGCAATTTAAAAGTTCATTAATTGCCCCGTGTTATAAGATTAGACAGCACGGGGTATTTGTTTTGTTTTGATGTCTTTGTCTTGCGTGAGACAATATTAATAAATAATTTATAGAGGTGATGAAACAACAATGTTTAAGTCGTTTTTTGCTGCATTATTAATTGTTCTAGGCTTGGTTGTCTCAAGTTGTAGCGCAGGAGTTACTGGGTTACAAAGTTATGTTGATACTGGTAAAGGATATGAATTTTTATATCCTAATGGTTGGATTCCTGTAACCTTGGGAACATCGGCTAGAAAGACTGTTGATGTGGTTTTTAGGGATTTAGTAGAAAGAACAGAAAATCTTAGTGTAATTATTAACGAAGTTCCCGATGGTAAAACTTTAGAAGATCTTGGCACTCCTTCTGAGGTGGGATATCGTCTACTAAAAGCTATGAATAATATTCCCAAAACTGATAGAGAGGCTGAGTTTTTACGGGCAGAATCTCGCCAAAATCAGAATAAAACCTATTATCTTCTAGAGTATGAAGAAAACTTACCAGAACAAGGAGAAAGACATAATATTGCCAGTGTTGCGGTAAGTCGAGGCAAAATCTTTACTTTTAACTTGTCTACACCTCAAAAACGTTGGGATACAGTTAAAGATACTTTTGAAGTAGCAGCAAAATCATTTACTGTGCGCTAAAAAAATCTCTGATCAATACAACTTGTTTAATTTACTGGAAAGTTACGACAAAAGTGAAATGTCTATAATAAAAATATAATTGATATCATTTGTCTGATTTAAAAAATGAACCAGCAAAAACAAGAGGTAGATCCTGGAGTCGCTTACGTATTATGGGCGTTCGGATTTTTAGGATTTTGTGGCATTCACCGCTTTTATACTGGTAAAACTACTAGCGGTTTGCTTTATTTATTTACGTGGGGTTTCCTTGGCATAGGTCAGCTTATTGATTTGTTTCTTATTCCTAATATGACTAAAGATAGGAATCTTTATCTGTTGTACGAAGCTACAGTTACCTCTGGTAATAATAGTCCCAAGGTTACATTAGTCAAAAAAGAAGAATCAGATCCGATGTTGCTTTTGCTAAAAGCTGCTGCTGTCCACAACAATGTCTTATCGGTAGGTCAAGCAATGCTTGCTACTGAATTACCTTTAGAACAAGTTGAGAATTTACTCAAAATCGCACTTAAACAAGGTTTGGCACACGTTGATAATGATGATCAAACAGGAGCAGTAAGATATTATTTTGATGTTTAATGGTTTTTAGAGATGTGACATATGTAAGGTGGGGAGTATAACTTAAACCTCACCCACCCAAGCCTAATTAAACTTTCGTTGTTTCAACGGATTTTACTCTGTTGTTTTCGACTTTAACTTCAGATTTTTGAACCCATAAAGAAGTGCAGGGAATCTTAGTGCGATCGCAACGGTGAGCATATTTTTTAGCTACTTCAGTTACTTCTTTTAGTAGTCCTTGACTTAAAGTAGTAGGCTCTAGTCCTAAATCTAGAAAACGTTCATTTTTAACAAATAGTTCATTTTCTGGTGCTTCGTTACGAGGATTTTCTAAATAAGCTACTTCTACGCCAGTCATTTCGGCAACCATTTTAGCTAAATCTCTCACTCGATGGGTTTCAGTCATCTGATTTAGAATTCTAACTCGCTCGCCTTGATCTGGGGGATTTTCGATCGCCAGTTGCACACAACGAACTGTATCTTTAATATGTATAAAGGCTCTAGTTTGTCCCCCAGTGCCATGTACTGTTAGAGGATAACCAATTGCTGCCTGCATCAAAAAGCGGTTAAGGACTGTACCATAATCACCATCATAATCAAAGCGGTTGACTAGTTTTTCTGCCATCAGGGTTTCGGGAGTATTTGTTCCCCAAACAATACCTTGGTGTAAGTCGGTGACGCGAATATTGTCGTTTTTGTTGTAATAGTAGAAAAATAGTTGATCCTGGGTTTTAGTCATGTGGTAGATACTACCAGGGTTAGCAGGATAAAGAATTTCTTGTTGAATGCGATCGCCAGTATCGGTGACAACTTCCACATCTAAATAACCTTCAGGAATCTTCATTCCCGCAGTACCGTAGCCATACACTCCCATTGTACCTAAATGTACTAGGTGTATATCCATCCCCGACTCTACAATGGCACAAAGTACATTATTAGTGGCATTGAGATTATTATTAACTGTGTAACGCTTATGCTTAGAAGACTTCATTGAATAAGGGGCAGCCCTTTGTTCAGCGAAATGTACTATCGCATCGGGTTGTTCGGACAGAAGCAGATTTAAAAGGCGATCGTATTCTTGGGAAATGTCTATGTTATAAAATTTAATATCTTTTCCTGTAATCTCTTTCCAGGCATTTAATCGCTGTCCGATAGGTGCAATGGGAGTTAAGGAACTGACTTCTAACTCATTATCAATATTGCGTCTTGACAAATTGTCAACAATTACTACTTCAAAGCCAAGATTCGACAAATGTAGCGACGTAGGCCAACCACAAAAACCGTCTCCTCCTAGAATGATAACTTTCATATTTTACTCCCAATTATAAAATTCCCAATTAAATTTTTCTGTTGCAGGTTGAATGATGATTATCCCAACCAAGATTATTTAACCAAACTTTATGCCTTTATTTTCTCTTTTACAGGCGAATTGTGTTTTAAAAATTGTTATTTAAATATTTCCACTCACTGCCAAGCCTTTTTTATCTGGAATTTTATATTTCCAGATCTTTATTTTTAAATTTGGTTATTTTATTTATATTGACCAAATGATCCGAAATCCGATTACCAAAACATAAGATCGATCTGTAGTTTTAATTAGTCTAAAACCAAGCGTGCCTAGAGCCTCGTCCCGAAGAGACGATAACACACTATACTTTAAATATAAATTATTTTGCTTAATAATTTGGAATTCTCAAAATTTTACTTCTAAAAAATTGATAAGCATAACCAGAAAAATGAGCCACTACTATAGTGGGAATGACAATTGCACAATTTAACCAACGATTAAAAAACGAAGGTGCAGCGTCGATATTACCACACCATATTTCTGTATGAAATTTTGATTGTAATTTGAAGTTTATTCTGAGGCTTTCGATTAAAATGCACAATATACCTAAGATAAATAGCTCCTTGGTATATAAATTGCGCGAAAATAAGACTAAATCAGCAATAGCCCAACAAATTACTCCAGAAAGACCTAAAAAAGGCAATTTGCCTCGCAGTTGCCAATCTTGCCGATGTTTTTGGCTGGTTAGATAGCGTCCCCTACCATAGTTAAAATATTGACGAAATAAGGATTTCCAGGTTTTGCGCGGAAAATACCAGACTTTAATTTGGGAATTGATATAAATGGCTTCTGAATCATCTTTAAGTAATCTTTGATTTAATTCCGCATCTTCATTGGTAATTTGATGAGAATATCCCTTAAGACTAAGTAAAGTTTTAGTCCATAAACAGCCAAGAAACACTGTATCTGCATATCCATTGTATTGGGGATTACGATATTTAGCTCCACCATTACCTAAAAAGCTATTAGCAGCCACAGCAACTCCAGCTTGAAATTTTTCTTGTGCCACAAAGCGTTGCGCCCCACCTACATTACTAGCCTTAGTGGTTAACAAAGTTTCAATACATTTTTCTACATAATCATGACTATATCGGCAATGAGCATCAGCACGTAAAAAAATATCTCCGCGACTTGCTTGTAAGCCAATATTTAAGGCTATTGATTGAATTCGGTAGGGATTATTTAATAGTTTTATTTGGGGTTTATAGTGATAATGGGCTAGTTTATCGACTATTTCGGGTGTTCTATCGCAGCTTTCACCATCTACAACTAATATTTCTAAAATATTGGGATACTTGGAATTTAAAAAACTACCTATTACTGCTTCAACATTATCTTCTTCATTATATGTTGGTATTACAACCGAAACAGAAGGGTAGCTATTTACACTCATGTTGATTTTGTTAATGAAATTATAGTTATTGCAAATAAGGGGTAATTATTATTATTTAAGGGGTTGCTCTAACTCTATTAAAACCATCCAGGCTTGTTTTTTGATCACTGGTAGTTTAAGTAAGACTGCATCGATTAATTGGCAACAACGAAGTAGGATATTAAACCCAGGTTTACCTGCAATTAAGCTAGCTATCAAAGAAGTAAGATAGAAATAGTGGATGTTAGCTATTTTAAAATTACGTTGAATAGCTGCTAGATCTTTGGCTAAAAGTGGATGCTCATCTACAGATCTAATCTCAGGTGTTAAACGACGGTAGAGATTAATTAAAAAATTATGCCCTAATGGTTCAATA
Source organism: Chondrocystis sp. NIES-4102 (assembly GCA_002368355.1). NCBI lineage: Bacteria > Bacillati > Cyanobacteriota > Cyanophyceae > Chroococcales > Chroococcaceae > Chondrocystis > Chondrocystis sp. NIES-4102. Next base: position 1,653,291 of record AP018281.1, read on the forward strand.
AAAATAGCTTTACCTGTAGGTGTTAAAACTCTGGTAATTGATCTTGTCGCTGTGGTTATATCTAAATGGTGTAGTATACCTGATCCACAAATTAAATCGTAGGAATTATCTGCAAAGCTGAGGTGTTCGGCATTCATAAGTTGAAATTGGAGATTTTGCCCCAAATTTTCCGTAATTGCTTGTTTTTGGGCGATTGCGATCGCTACTGGCGATATATCAATACCTGTGACTAGTTTTGCCTGATGTTTGGCGATTTTAAAGGCATAGCTACCCTTACCACAACCATATTCAATAACTCTAGCATTCTGACTACTAGCTAATATTTTTTGCTCATAGGCTTGAGTGATGGAATGGGTAATACTATAAAACTTGCCTACTTTTTGTTGTCGTTGTCGATCATCACTATAGCGGAGATCGTGAAATTGCTGCTCTCTTTTAAGTCGCTCTTTGGTGCTAGTCATTAATTGTTGCCTCAAGGGATAATGTTAGTTTAGTTAGATAGATATTAATTAATATGGTTTCACAGCCATAATTTTGCAGGTAGCATGGCTAGTCTGAGGATAGATTTAAATAAACCGTAGGTATCAACCCGAAGTTGATTAAACTTAGACAATTTAAAATAGCGATCGCGTATTTCTCGCTGAGTGTTAAACTGTTGAAAAACTCGAATGGAAGATACACCCGTAGTATCGTAATAAGCTATGGGAAAATACAGTAACTTGGGAGGCGATATAAGATTTGCCCTAATGTTATATTCGTAGTCCATATTCATAGACAAAGATTCATTATATAAGCCTAAGAGTTCAATTAAGCTACGGGAATAAAATGTTGATTGATGACAGACTGGGTTTCCATACCAGAAAAGATCATCTGTCCAATTTTGATGCTGTGGACGATAATTTTTTAAATATCTATTTTTGCTAACTGCAATAGTTTCTCCTGTAGCCCAGAGCCACTTTTCCTCTAGGTAGGATGCTACTACTTTCTCCACCACATCCTTTGCCACTAAGGTATCTCCTGCATTGAGAAATAAAACCAGATCTCCTTGAGTATGATTGATACCATTATTAAAAGCCGAGGCTATACCTACTCCTACTTGCGGAAAAAATAAAAGATTTTTAGTATGGGTAAAATTTTCTAGTTGCTTGATATCTGTCTGGGTGCAAGGGCGATAAATAATAACATGATTGATCAACTCATAGGTTTGTTGACTAACATTATTTAGGGTATTAAATAATATATTATCAATTTGCCTAGTTATTGTGACTATATCTACAGTGATACTGTTACTCATGACTAGCAATTGTTGACTATATAGATTTTATACTGCCAGATTACTACACAATTTCTCAAAAACCTCCAAGTATCTTTGGGTTTGCTGCTTGAGGGAAAATTGGGCGATCGCTTTTAGTCTACTATTTACTCTTAATTGTTGCGATCGCTCTTCATCTAATAAAACCCAGCCAATGCCTTGGGCTAAGTCTTCAGGTATTAAAGGTTTGGCTAAATATCCTGTCTGTTGATGCTCAATAAGATCGCTCATCCCACCAATATTAAAAGCTACACAAGGAGTACCACAAAAAAGAGCTTCTAAAACCGTGTTGGGTAAATTATCCTGGGTGGAAGGGGCAACAAAAACATCTGCTGCTGCGTAAACTAAAGATAAAGTGATGTCGTCGTTGAGTTTGCCAAGATAACGAGTTTTATAACCAAAATCAACAGGATTTGCTGGCTCAGATGCTCCAAAAATAACTAATTCCACCTCCTGATTTGATTGTAGTTGACGTAGATTTTGCAAAGCCTTAACTAACAAAGAAAAGCCCTTGCGTAGGTCTTGAGTACTATTTAATGCTCCAAAGAGAATAATTTTTTTATCTTGAGGAAGATTTAAGATTTTCCTAGCAAGATGGGTAGGATGAGGTTGATAAAGCTGAGGATCAATACCGTAGCCAATAACTTTTACTGGTAAATCCTCAAACAAAGAACTATTTTTAGCACATTGAGCTAACCAATTACTAGGGGTAACAATGGTTAAATTTAAATCTTTCCAGGCTTTAGCTTTGCGCTGCCAATTCCAAGCAGATAAATCGAAACGGTGATTACTACCCAATTGTGGACAACACCCACAAAACTGTTGATAGCGATCGCAGTTACCACTATAATGACATCCCCCTGTAAACGCCCACATATCATGTAAAGTCCAGACTATAGGTACTTTAAACTTAGCTAAAGCCTCAATTGGCACAAAACCACCACATACCCAATGAAGATTAATTAAGTCTGGGTTAAGTTGTTCGATTTGCTTAGTAATGTTGTTGGGCAACCATTGAGAAGAAAAAATATTAATAGTGCGATCGCGGTTTCGATATAAAGTTAAAGGATACTGATCTACAGTGGGTTTAATTACCGCCACACCTCTTTTTATTTTGCTTGTGGGTGCAACTACTGTATTATCTACACTTTGTTTATTTTGCACCAACATTTGCGAATTAATACCTGCTGCTAACAACCCTTGATGTTGTCGATAGGCAGAGCGTGCAGCACCTCCATCTAGATCTTTACTACTTAAAATTAGAACTTTCAAAGTAAAAAAACTTTTAGTTATTGGCAACTTAATAGATTCAATCTTGACAAGGCTCACCCTGACAGGGATTTACTTCAATTATTATATGTACCAGAGAAGCTATATCACTCAGAAGACTTTTATAATATTGAGGCGGTTGCGGATGATGAGTAACAAGGGAAATGGTAGCAGCCAAACTATTTTGACTAACATACCAAACGTGCAAGTCTGTAACCCGATTATCAGCATCAGCTTCAATAGCAGTCATAATCTTGAGTTTAGTTTGCTTATCGCTCCCCCCATCTAATAAAATTGCCCCTGTATCTTTAACTAAACCATAAGACCATTTAGAAATAACCCCTGCACCGATTAAGCCCATAACTGCATCTAACCAAATCCAACCCCAATACTTACCAGCAATTAAAGCAATAATTGCCAAAATAGAAGTTAGGGCATCGGTAACAACATGAATATATGCAGCTTTAAGATTACTATCATGATGGTGATGATCATGGTGATCATGGTGATGATGGTGATCATGGTGATCATGGTCTTGTAATAGCCAAGCACTAATTAAATTAATTACCAAACCCAAAATAGCTACTGCGATCGCTTCATTAAATCTAATCTCTTGAGGTTGAAAAAAACGAGTCATCGATTCAATAGCAATTGTTAACGCTGTCACTGCTAAAGTAATTGCACTTGTGTAACCCCCCAAGATAGTGACTTTTCCTGTCCCAAAAGTATATTTAGAATTATTGGCATGACGACGAGCATATCGATATGCAAATACAGCAATACCAAAGGCTGCTACATGAGTTGCCATATGCCAACCGTCTGCCAGTAATGCCATTGACCCAAAGAAACTACCTGTAATAATTTCTATTACCATAGTTACAGCAGTCAGCCACATCACTACACTAGTATTTCTTTCTGCACTTTGATGCTGAATTGAAAAATCATGAGAATGCTGCCATTGGTTAAAGGTGTCTTTATGCATATAATTGCTACACGCCAAATTAATTTTTAGGTTGAGACTAGGATTCGGGTAAGTTAAATGCGTAGTTAAATTTCTAGAATGATCAACTCTTTAAATCAGAGGCTAATAACTAAAAACTTGGAGTTAATAATTAAATAATTCACCTATTATTGACTAATTAACCAAGCATTAGCTACACTTTTCATTCAAATGAAGGATTATAACCAGCAGCCGAAATTGCTTCTTTTACCTCTGACTCTGAGGCTTGGGTAGTGATGCTAATTTCTTTAGTATTGAGATCGGCTTTAACTGAAGCTTGGGGATCTAGAGCGATAATTGCTTTGGTAATAGTGTCACTACAAGCACCGCAAGCCATATCAGGAACTTTTAACTGTATAGTCATGTTATTTATATTATTTAAATTTTTTTTATTATAAAGCTAAGTAAATAGTAGTATCCTTGAGGTTATTAATTTTATGGGATAAAGAAGAAGACTATGGCAAAAACACAAGGCTTTACTCTTGTTTACTGTCAAATTCTCTTCTGTACCCTTGGTTGTCTCTTTAGTAATAACTCTAACGCTCAAGTAACTACCGACGGCACAGTTAATACTCAAGTCACGCAAAATGGTAATGTGGCTGAAATTACTGGCGGTGAGACACAAGGTAATAATTTATTCCATAGTTTTCAAGATTTTTCAATTAATACTGGTAACGAGGCTACTTTTAATAATGCAGATAATATTACTAATATCTTTTCCCGTGTCACAGGGGGAAATATCTCAAATATCGATGGTTTAATTAGGACTAACGGCACTGCTAATTTATTTCTAATTAATCCTGCGGGTATTATCTTTGGGGAAAATGCTTCACTTGATATTGGTGGTTCATTTTATGCCAGTAGTGCTAGTAGTATTTTATTTAATGAGGGAGAATTTAACGCCACAGATATAAATACTCCCCCGACTTTAACTATTAATGCACCCATCGGTTTAGGGTTTCGATCTGCACCTGGAGATATTATTAATCGTTCTGTAGTTAATAATCGCAGAGGTTTAGAAGTCAGCCCAGGGAATAATATTGCTTTATTGGGTGGGGATGTGAAATTAGCAGGTGGTTCAATTAATGCCCCAGGAGGATTGATAGAATTAGGAGGATTATCTAATTCTGGACAAATTAATATTAATACAGTTGGAGGTTTTGAATTTCCAGAAGCTATAGATAGAAGCAATGTTGAGTAAACTCAGGATGCGACAGTTAGTGTAGCTGGTGATGGCGGTGGTTTTATTAACGTTAATGTAAAAAATTTAGTACTTTCTGATACGAGCGAGATAATAGCAGGAATTGCCGAAAATAGTGGATCTAATACTGCACAAGCTGGAGATATTAATGTTAATGCTCAAGATTCAATTACCATCATTGGGGATAAAAATCTACGATTTGATGAAATACAAACAGGAATTCGTAATAATGTTGGCGATCGCGCCCTTGCTAGATTAAGACAAACTAACCCTAGTTTAAGAAGTAGTGCTATTGGTAACGGTGGATCAATTAATATTAATACTAGATTATTGGCATTTAAGGATAACGGCAAAATTAGCACCGTCAGTTATGGACAGGGAAACGCTGGTAATATAAATGTAAGTGCAGAAAATATAGCGATAGAACAGGGAACAATTGAAAGTTTTGCTAGGGATGGAGCGATCGGTAATTCTGGTAATATAACAGTTAATTCCCTCAATGATCTAGTTTTGGGTGATTTTTCGGAAATACAAGCTCAAGTTTTTAATGATGCAACAGGAAATGTCGCAGATGTTTTAATTAATGCTAGATCAATAGTTCTTAATGAATTTTCTTTTATTCAGGCGGATGTGGGTAGTGGAGTTACGGCAAATGCAGGAAATATAATTATTAATGCGCAATCTATTGAATTAAATGGTAAGTTAAGTTTAATTATCTCTCAAGTACAGTCAGAATCTATTGGGAATGCAGGGGAAATTAAAATAACTGCACCTAATTTATCATTGAGTGATTTTTCCCTCATTTCTACTAATGTTAAAGAAAATTCTCTAGGCAAAGCAGGAAGTATTTTTATAGATGTAGATAATCTAAATATAACTAGCGGTGGAGTGATAGATGCACTGACTGAGAATAACTTTGATGGGGGAAATATTACTATTGATGCTAATAATATTAATTTAAGTGATGGTGGAAAAATAGTGACATCTGGTAACAGTAGAGGTAATGCTGGAAATATTCAGTTAAATGTTGCTAACAAAATATCAATTAATAATACCAAAGCTCCTGCTGATTCGCCATTTTTCAAGCCTATATTGCAAAACACGGTTTTAGAAAGTGGCATATTTGCAAGTTCGGTTGAAGGTTCTACAGGTAATGGTGGCAATATCAATATTATGTCTGGTTCAATTGATTTTATTAACCAGGGTTCAATAGCTGCGGTAACTCAGGCTGGCGAAGGGGGCAATATTAGTTTAGTTGTAGCTGATAAGCTGAGTTTGGATAATAATAGTTTGATTTCTGCCCAGGCGTTTAATAATGCTAATGGTGGTAACTTAACAATTGATACGCAGTTTATTGTTGCCTATCCTAATACTAATAGTGATATTTTAGCCAGCGCGCAACAGGGACAAGGAGGTAATATTACTATTGATGCTGAATCTTTATTTGGTATTGATCAAAGACCGTTAAATGACGTTACTAATGATATTAATGCCAGTTCTTTAGTTAAAGGTTTAGATGGCACAATTGAGATTAATAATGCTAATACTACCAATATTGAGGATGTAATTGAATTACCAACTAATTTAATTGAACCGCAACAAACAACAGCCCAAGCTTGCCAAGCAAATAAAGAAGCAGCAGCAAATAATAGATTACTAATAAGAGGTAAAGGGGGTGTTCCCGCTTCTCCCGAACAACCTTTAGTTTCTCAAAATATTGCTCTTAATGGACAATACATAAATACTATCAACACTGTACCTAAACTTATAGAAACAAGTGTGGGCAAAATTCAACTTGCCAGAGGCATTAAGATTAATAAGTCGGGGGGAGTGGTGTTAACTGCCTATCCTACTAATAGTGTGGGGGAAAGAGTACCGCCAGCAAGAGCTAATTGCAATCAGATTTAAGCTAAATAAATGGACAAGGAGAATTTGCTTATCTGCCCTAGATAGCTTTAAGATATTTTGAGTTTAATAATCACTTAATCTCTCATGTCGAATTTACAAGAAAAACTAGAACAAGATGTAGCACAGATAAGCTGGCAGGATTTACAAGATCACGCACGCAGAGATGCGATTATTGTGGTTAAAGAGGAATTGGAGTTATCAACAGTAGCTATAGCGATCGCCGAGGATAATACTACTTTGGTTCAAGGTTGGATCGCTGATCAATCTATTGCTAAACCCACTTCAACACAGTTAACTACTTGGAATAGTACCCCTCAAAAGCAATTTACTACTTTAATTGTGCAGCCTTTTGTGATTGTGCAAGAAACTATTGATAATTAGCGTGTAGAAACTAAATATTGAGTGGTTTCAATTTGGGCTTGTATAGATTTGGGTAATTGATCAAAAAAGTTATAACCTGTTCTTTTTTCTACTTCCTCTACAGATACTAGATAATCTTGCCATTTAGTATTTTTTACCTGTTCGGAATTGGGTATCCAAACCGCGATCGTATAGGCGTTATTAACCGTTAACTTAGTATCAGGTTTTACAACTAAAATCACTTTCCAGGTATACTGGGGGACTACTACCTTACTTTGGGCGATTTTCTCAGCAATACCGTTTCCCCCTGCAATAAGATAAAGTTTATTGCCACTTTTTGCTAAAGTTCGGCTATATTCTTCTAATTCTCGCCATACCTCCCGATTATTAGCAGGTGATTGGGGAATCATATTACTCATTAAAAAAGTATCACTATTATCTACACTATTTTGAGTGCGATCGCCACTGGGAATCAGATGTCCTCGATCATAACCTGTGCCACGGTAATCTAATGGTCTAACTGCATAGCAGTCTGGGGGGAGATCTGAGTCGGGACGAAAATTGTCTGAGCGAGCGAGATTTCCCAACCAACTACTATCTAGCTCCCAACTAACCCAATTAGGTATCCCTGCTTGGCAATTATAGGACAAAGCGTAAGCAGGACGTTCAATTAAATAGTTGTTGTAGTTATCATTTGCTCCACTAGGATTACCATATTGCAAATGAATATTATAAATAGCTGGCTGTGAACAACCTGTTAGCCAGATAATTATGATGAGGATAATAACTTTATACTTGACTATCAATTATTTAATCTACCTAGCTTTACAAAATAGAAACAATTAAGTATTTAACTCTATTAGCTCTGACGTGCAGTTAAAGAGTTTGGATAGCTATTAGCTTTTAGCTATTAGTTCTTAGCTTTTAGCTGGTAACTCAGTCTTTACTCCCATTACCTACTACCCACTACCCACTACCTACTACCTGACTCCTGTCTCCTACCTACTTACAATATTGACAGTTCACCCACAGCTTCTAAACGCTTATAACTGGTTAACTGCATAAAACTGTCGGCTAAAATTTCAGCAATAGCTGGACTAATCCAACCCATTTGTTTTAATAGGTGAATGGCAACGGCATACTTAGCCCGTCTAGCACCATCTCGGACTTTTATTGTAAGTCCCATACCTTCGCCAAGACGACTGACACATTGAATTCCTTCTGCACCTGATTTACTTACCAATTCTCCTTCACTCAGACGCATCAACTCTGTGTCGAAAGCACCATCTCCAGCAATTAGACGAGGATGATAAGTCATAGCCCTAGCAATACGTTCTAAATCGAGATTCTTACTAGCAGCTAACTGTGCATACAAATGTGCTATTTGTTGTAGTTGCATTAAATATGTAGGCATTCCACAATCATCTTGCGCGCTAATAAGTTCATCTCCAGGCATTTCTAGTAATTCGGAGATTTTACTTAAAATAAGCTGTTGTACAGGGTGGGAGCGTCTTAAATAATTGTCTACAGACCAATTACGATTTCTACAAACAGCCAATACCCCTGCGTGTTTACCTGAACAATTGTGTTGTAAACGATTAGTTGCGCCGTCAGGTATAGGACACTGTAGGGCAAGAGGATCAACATCTGCTTGCCACAGGATATTAAAAGCTTGCCTAGCTTGTTCTATATTTCCTTGATGAGAACTACAAATAATTGCCAAATCGCGATCGCTCAATCCATACCTTTGCAGAGTGCCTGTACTAGTTACTGCTAATGCTTGGAATGGTTTTAGGGCGGAGCGAGTGAAAGCTGCCGTTTCTGAATTACCTGCAACTAATAAAACCCGTCCTCTACTATCTACCACCGTTGCATCGATTTGATGACTCGATTCAATAATACCCTCTCGAAACATATATACTTCTAAAGGCGGTGTCTGAGTTCTTTTAGCTCTAGTCATTCACTCTCAATTTGTGTTTATAAATATGGTAAATATTAGTTTAGGCGAAAACTACCCAGACTAGAATAGATAAGCCTAGTAATCCAGCTATCAAACCGTAGGTTTTACGTAGTCTTACCATAATAGGTTCAATTTCATAACTGACAATCAAACGATCGCGAGTTAACATGGGTGTAGGTTTTAGCCAGGTTTGTCCGTCATACCAGCCTGATTCTTCGTAAAATATGCGATCGCTTTTTAGACGATTTCTAACATATTGCCAACCTAAGTAGATTCTCGACAAAAATAGTCCTGTTAACAAGCTCACCCCAATGATGCTAGTTAAAATAAACTTCAGAGATTCTTCTAAGGGTAGGAAGAGTGACATAGCCAAAGGTGAAACTAAAAGCAAACTCCAAAAACTTACCCAGGCGATTTTTCTACTATATTGACCTATTGCCAAAGTACCCCAATTAAATAGCCATGAATCTTTTAATTGTTCATATTCATAAATTGGTTGCTGCTCTTGAGGTACAGGGCAAAAATTAACGCTGGACTTATTCATATCAAGGAATTAGTTAACTGGGTTGAGTATATTCAAAACGTTCTGCGTGTCCCCAGAAAGCTTCTAAATTGTAAAATTCTCTTTCTTCGGGGAGAAATATGTGAACAATGACATCTTCGTAATCTTGAACAATCCAACTACCTTCGTTTTTGCCTGATACTCGAATAGGATTGCGATTAAATTGCTCTGCTAAATTCTCTTCTATCGAGTCGGCGATCGCTCTTAACTGGGTGCGGGAAAAGCCTGTAACAATCACAAAATAGTCGGCTAAATAGGAAACATCGCTAACTTTTAGGATAAGTATGTCTTGTGCTTTTTTGTCATCGGCAGCCTTAGCTATTTCCCAAGCTAGATCTTTACTGCTAATGGTGGATGGATTTATAGCATTTACTTGTTTCTCGTCTACTGCTGATTCTGCTGATGTTTTTCTCATGCAAATTAATCGTTAACTTGATTATTATTAATATTGCTAGGTTTAATTAATTTTGTTTAATTTTGGCTAAAGCCCAATTCCTAGTTAAAATCGAGCGAGGATGAATAACTTTTTGCTGACTTACTAAATATTTTAGAGAATAATCACTGGTTTGTTGTACACATTTGTAAAGATTTTCTTGGGCAACAACACGCATTGCTATTAATTCTGCATCGTTACCGCGATTTGGTTCTAGAGCATCAGCAATAAACACTATACAGCTTAAGACGCTCATATATGGTGTACCTAGGGTATGATTACTTATGGCATTTAAAATGTCTGGATCATTTATGCCAAATTCTTGTTGTGCAACTACCGCCCCTACTTCGGCGTGCAATAGGTGTGGGTGATGATAGCAAATGTCGTCTATGGGTATTTTGGCTTCTGTAGCTATTTTCAGCAGTTTACGGGTCGAAAAAAATTTAGCTAAATCGTGCATTAATCCAGCTTGGGCTGCAACTTTAGGATCAACTTGATAGTGATGAGCTAAAGATATACAAGTTTGTTCTACGCCTAGTATATGTTGTAAACGCTGCTGAGAAACATTTTCTTGCAACCAAGATATAACGCGATCGCGCATGGTTATTTTTGCTCTTAATTTTAATTATTGCTAGTGACAAGCTTAAAACTTGAGACTAAAGATTTAATAAATTTAAACCCAATAGTAGCGATTTAGTTGGAAAATGAAGATTAAATAACTATATGTTAACAAACTAAAAATGATTAGTTTTCGTAAATCTTTGGTGGCATTTTTTTTAGTATGCTGCCTCTTCATATCATCCTGCGCCCAACAACCACCTTCTCGTTTTGATGCAGCCCAGCAAGAAAGCACCAAAAAAGGAGCAACCGCCGTTGTTGATGATTCCCAATCTGGGGGTAGTTTTAACCGCTATTTCCCAGGTAATAGTGAAGGGTACGAACAAGTATACAGTCAAGAGAAAAAAGGCTTTGCTCAAGCGAAATTGAAAAAGGATGGTAAGGATGTAGCTGTTTTAGCTATCTCTGATGTTTTGAATAATCCTAGTACTGTGCAAAAATTCCAAGAAAGTACTAAAAAAATAAAAGGATATCCTGTAATTGAACAAGGAACTACAGCGACAGCTATGTTAGTAGGCGATCGCTATCAAATTAAGATTCGTTCTCAAGATCCTAATTTTGACCAAAGTGAGCGAGAAAAATGGCTCGGTAAATTCGATTTACGCGGTTTATCACAAGTAAAATAACTATATCTCTCATCAAACCAAGCAATTTATAAATTATTAAGGAGCATAAGAGTGAGTGACTCTATCTTTGAATTGGTAGATAATCTGCCTGAGAATAACATCACCACCATGATGCTGAGATCTTTAGACTCCATTGTCCCTGGTGAATGGGAAAATACTGTAGGTTTTGTTAATACAATTCGTAAGGTAACAGGAGAAACTGACGAAGATCTAATTCAGCAAATTGGCGATCGCGCTGTTTGGCTATATAATGATAAATCTCAAGGGTATCGTCGCGCTATGTGGCTTTATCAAACTGTAGATCGCGCCGATAAAGCATTAGGATCAGCAGCATTGGCTAATAAGGTAGGTAATAAAATTCCTTTAGTCGGTGGTCTCTTAACCAGAGTTACTCCTAATCCTGAAAAGGCTCAAGCTCTCGATTTATGTATTAAATTGGTAGTTGAACTTGTAGCTTTTTGCCAAATAAATGGTATTCCAGGTGATAGTATTGGCGACTTTGTAGGAGCTTTAGGAGATTATAGCGGTGAATCTTTGATGCGTATGACCGCTTTACTCTGTGTTGATGGTTTAATTCCTTTAGGGCCAGATTTTCTCTTAAAAGCACAATCTACCATCGGCGGTATTGGGCCAAAAGATCTAGAATCGAATTCAACTTTTAGTGGAGTTAAGGAATTAATTCCTGGTGGTAGCACCAGAGGACAATTAGACTTTATTGGTAGAAGTTTTGACTCAGTAAAGGGTTGGATGGCTGGTTTTGTTGATAGTAATAATCTAACTCCTGAAAAAGTTATGCGTAATTTGCAAAGCTTTTTAGAGTTTTCCGATAGCAAACTAGATTATGTAGCAGCATTTTTGGATGTTTCTACTAATTACTATGAACATACAGGTACACAAACCCTGGCAAGACGCTTAATTGAGCGAGCTTTTGACGAAGTATAATTAAAATCCAACCAAACTAAAGATACTTCTTGCGCATTACTAGACAGTTGCGATGATTAGGAAGGTTGAGGTACTGTAATTCATCAGTTAACTTTTTAATAAATTGTAAACCTCTGCCTCCTTCTTTTTCCATCGAACTAGCCTCTTGTTCCCCTTTACGCAGCTTATCTTGTAGATCAAAAGACTTTCCTCGATCCCAAATTCGCATTTCTAGAAAATTGGGTAATAATTCCACTTCTAGATCAATAGGAGTAGTTTTAGGTAAATGTTTGTGAGCATGACGCACAGCATTAGTAAACGCCTCAACTAAAGCCACCTCACATTGCCAGCCCATTTTCTGAGGAACTACAGGAAAAACAAAACCTTCAAACCACTGTAATACTTCCTTTAAAGCTTCTAACTCAGTATTAACCTGTAAATGATATTGTTTAAATTGTGGGTTTGCTTTCATTAAACACTGATGAATTAAATTTTACCAAGTGATGTATAACTTATATTTAACTAGTTTAACTAATGAAAATTAAAGCTAATAAAATTAGAGCTATTTAAAATTTTAGCGACCTACGATAATAGTAGTCTAAGACACATAAACTATTATATTCAATAGTATATATTTTTAAGTTTTACGGCAAGCATCATAGTTAAGAAACGAAGATAAATATTGAGAGGCTATTTTAATTAAATCAAGCTATTCTCAATTCTAGTGTTAATTAAATATATTTGAATGTTTGGTTTTATCAATTTACATAAGCCTGTCGGATTTACTTCTCATGATTGCGTTGCTAAACTCAGACGTTTATTAAATACCAAGAAAATTGGTCACGGTGGAACACTAGACCCTCTAGCAACTGGAGTATTACCTATAGCGGTGGGTAAGGCTACTAGATTATTACCATTTCTACCTACGCAAAAAGCCTATCGAGCCTTGATTCGTTTAGGAGTTAGTACAACAACCGATGATTTGGAAGGAGATATAGTTTCCTCAACTAATGACCTCGATCTTTCTACAACTGAAATTACTAATGGTTTAAATAATTTTTTAGGTACAATTACTCAAATTCCGCCTATGTATAGTGCTATCAAAAAAGATGGCAAAAAACTTTATCAATTAGCTAGAAAAGGGGAAACTATTGAATTAGAACCTAGAATAGTAACTATTGATAAGATTGAACTAATTAATATATCCAAAAAAGAATTTTTAGATTTAGAAGTAGAAATAGATTGTAGCCCTGGGACATATATTAGAGCGATCGCCCGTGATTTGGGTAAACAATTGGGAGTTGGTGGAACTTTAGGGGGTTTAGTTCGCACAAATAGTTGTGGAATGCAGCTACAAAATAGTCTTACTTTTGATGAGATAGAAAACCAATTACAACAAGCAACTTTTTCTTTAATTGAACCAAGTTTAATACTTAAACATTTAAATTTTGTGACGCTGGCGAATGAAGATGCTAAACGCTGGTGTCAAGGTCAATTAGTAGATTTAACTCAAGCTAAAATTAATTATCCAGTGTTAACTGCACAAGAGGATATCTATTTAGCTACTTATAATGCTACGGGAATTTTTTTAGGTATTAGTCTATTAATTGAGCGTGACAACATACTTAAAATAAAACCCAAGATAGTCTGTTAGATAAAATTGCAATTTAATAAAAAAGGGTAGATATAATTCTACCCTCAAAATTTAAATCAATAATCAATCTGGGAATTTCTACTTATTAGGCTGAGGAGTCATGCGTAAATAAGGTTTAATCTCTTCAACGCCTTTAGGGAATTTCTTCTTAGCTTCTTCTGTAGGGATAGAGGGCGCAACAACTACATCTTCGCCATCTTGCCAGTTTACAGGAGTTGCTACAGAATAATTATCAGTTAGTTGCAAAGAATCAATTACTCTTAAAATTTCGGGAAAATTACGACCTGTACTAGGAGGATAAGTCAAACTAAGACGTAATTTCTTATTAGGATCAATGATAAATACTGAACGTACAGTAACTTTAGCATCAGCATTGGGATGGATCATATCATAGAGATCAGAAACCTTTTTATCCGCATCTGCCAAAATAGGATAGTCTACTTTTGTACCTTGAGTTTCGTCAATATCACAAATCCAGCCTTTGTGAGATTCCACATCATCAATACTTAAGGCAATAGTTTTAACATTACGTTTGTCAAATTCTGGTCTGAGTTTGGCTACTTCACCCAACTCAGTAGTGCAGACAGGGGTATAGTCAGCAGGGTGAGAGAAAAGGACTACCCAGCTATCTCCAGCCCACTCATAAAAGGAGATATCCCCCATATTAGAAGCTTGAGTAAAATCAGGGACAGTGTCGCCTAATCTAAGATTAGCCATTATTATAAACCTCAAATTCGTTTCACAAGAAGCAATCTCTTATCATGACATGAAAAGCGAAAGATTAGATACTGCTCTTAATTGTTCTTGATAAGTGGGTTGAGGGTATTTGTTATCAATAGCTGAATTAAAGAAGAAATTATTACTATTTTTTTTAGAAAATGCAATTGCACCTTGCCATAAGATAGAATGAACGACTCGACTAGCTCAATAGAAGGACGACTTCATGGAAGACAAGCATATGCTCATGATTCCTGGACCTACCCCAGTTCCAGAGAAAGTGTTGATGGCTTTGGGGAAACATCCAATTGGACACCGCAGTGGTGATTTTAGCAAGATTATTGCGGAGATCAATCAGAATTTAAAATGGCTACACCAAACTAAAAATGAAGTACTTTCCCTCACCGTCTCAGGTACAGGGGCGATGGAAGCAGGGATGATTAACTTTTTAAGTCCTGGCGATCGCGTTTTGGTGGGAGTAAATGGTAAGTTTGGCGATCGCTGGGCAAAAATTTGTGAAGTATTTGGCTTACAAACTGAAAGAATTACCGCAGATTGGGGTAAACCTTTAGATCCAGAAGAGTTTGGGAATTTATTAGCAGCAGATACTAATAAAGAAATCAAAGCGGTAGTTATTACCCATTCGGAAACTTCCGCAGGTGTACTTAACGACTTAGAAGCAATTAATAAACACGTTAAAGCTCATGGTGAAGCTCTAATTATTGTTGATGCTGTAACTAGTCTGGGTGCGTATAATCTACCTATCGATGATTGGGGATTGGATGTAGTGGCATCTGGTTCACAAAAAGGATATATGATTCCACCAGGTTTAGGTTTTATTGCAGTTAGTGATAAGGCTTGGAAAGCTTATGAAACTAGTAAGTTTCCCCGTTTCTATCTAGACTTGGGCAAATATAAAAAGGCGAACGAAAAAGATAGTAGTCCTTTTACTCCGCCAATTAACCTAATGTATGGTTTGCAAACCGCCCTACAAATGATGCAACGAGAAGGATTAGAGAATATCTTTGCTCGTCATCTGCGTCTAACTAAAGCTACTAGAGATGCGGTTAAAGCTATGGGCTTAGAATTGTTTGCCCCTGATGATGCAGCTAGTACCGCCATTACAGCAGTATTAAGTGATGATGCAGAAACAATTAGATCTACTATGCGCCAAAAATACGATATTGCCTTAGCAGGTGGACAAGACCATCTTAAAGGTAAAATCTTCCGTATTGGTCATTTAGGTTTTGTCAGCGATCGCGATATCCTCACTGCTATATCCTGTTTAGAAGCTACCTTAATCGAGCTTGGTCATGAATTTGAACCAAAAGCTGGTATAACTGCTGCTGCTGCTGCTTTAGTTTAGTAATCTTTTTACTGCGCGTCACCTTAGTCTCCTTTCCCTATGCACTCTTTGTATTTATGGTAATTGGGGACTTTGGTTTTTTTTGTCCGTATGAGTAACAATATAAAATTACTGCAACAACTTTTATTTTCAAATCTAGATGCCAAAAACTTTTATGAATTTACCAGAGGCGGAGACACCTTTATATAATCACACCCTACCTACTATTGAAGACTGGTTACGTAGTCTTGGTTGTCATCAAGATCAGGAAAATCTCCATTGCTGGTATGTTGAAAAATCTGACTGG
Organism: Chondrocystis sp. NIES-4102; assembly: GCA_002368355.1. Classification (NCBI taxonomy): domain Bacteria; kingdom Bacillati; phylum Cyanobacteriota; class Cyanophyceae; order Chroococcales; family Chroococcaceae; genus Chondrocystis; species Chondrocystis sp. NIES-4102. The sequence goes on from AP018281.1 coordinate 1,669,484, forward strand.
AAAGCGGAAATCTCCCTTGATACAGAAGAACTAACGGTGCGTTATTTCGATACTCAGCCAGAAAATGAAAATTTACGTCGTTCTTTTAAATATTCCTTAAGTCGTCAGGATATAGAAGCAGCAGTTTTTTCTGGGCCCTAATTCAATCTAATATCAATTTAAGAAGCAACACAGCGAACTGAACGAATTTCCATAGCGTCAAATAAGTAGCAAACTCCACCATATTTATTTAAAATCGGCTTAATTTTCTCAACTATGGATTGAACTTTTTCTCTATGGCAATAACAAATAATAAAAACATTATTTAAGGTACTGCTGCCTAAGTTTACATCGTCGGATACAATCCCCCAATCACCTTTACCTATTACATCTCTGATGATCGAATAACCAGTAACATTGACTGTTTCTAAAACCTTGGTAATTTTTTCTATTTCTTGCGAAGAGACAATTATTTCGAGTCTACTAACTGGCTGCATTATGGCTATTTATCTGAAGATAAGGGGTTATTTATTTCTATTGTCTTTTACCTTAATAGTAGAAAATTTGATCTAGTAAATTACTTTACATATTTTATCTATCCCCAGACCTGATTGATAATTGCCAAATAAATAGGAATGCCAATAATAATATTAAATGGGAAAGTCAAAGCCAACGCCATAGAAATATATAAACTCGGATTAGCTTCAGGTACAGTCATACGCATGGCTGCTGGTACAGCAATATAGGAAGCACTAGCACAAAGTACTGCAAATAGTAGGGCATTACCTGGAGACATTCCAATTATTTTAGCTATTACAATACCAATGATGGCGTTGAATACTGGCATTAAAATAGAAAATCCAATCACAAAAGAACCACTCTTTTTTAAGTCATCTATTCTTCTTGCAGCCACTAATCCCATATCTAGTAGGAAAAAGGTTAACATTCCATAGAATATCTCGCCTGTAAAAACTTCTAATCTATTCCAGCCATTTTCACTGGTAATCATACCCACCAATAGACTACCTAAAAGTAGAAAAACTGAACCATTTAAAAAGGCTTCCCGCAACACCTCTGACCAAGAAAATTCTTCTGTTGTAGAATCTGATTGTGTATCTTGAGATCGGGTAAATAACCTAACTAAAATTAAACCCACAATAATTGCAGGCGACTCCATTAAGGCTAAGGCTGCAACCATATGACCCCCGTATTCAATTGGTGGAGTTTGTTGTTCTAAAAAAGAGCTAGCTGTTACAAAAGTTACCGCGCTAATTGAACCATAAGTTGCTGCGATCGCTGCTGCATTATAAACATCGAGTTTTATTTTGAGGATAAAGAAAGAGTAAATAGGTACAATACTGGCAGCCATAATTGCAGCTAATAAAGTTAGAGCAATTTCAGAATTAATACCACTCTCATGTATTTCATGTCCACCTTTAAAACCGATCGCAAATAAAAGATAAAGAGAAAATAGTTTAGGTAGAGGCTGCGGTATTTCTAAATCTGATTTGAGAAAAACTGCCATCATACCAATGAAAAAAAATAAGACTGGCGGATTTAAAATATTAGAAAGAATTAAACTAGAATCCATAATTGATTTTTAGTTGCTTAACCATTATTTTTACCCTTAAATGTCTTCGATTCGCGAAATTTAAAACAACTTTAAGGATAGTAATTTCACGACAATATTTACTCTTTTATCATGCTGGGTACTTACTTACTCTAAAGAATGCTAAAACTTTATATAAAAATATCAACCATTAGATAAGTTTACCTATCCTAATTTACAGCAGGTTGTATGTCTTGGGTTTTATCTATTAGCTTTTATTCTAATTATCTGGTTTATTCTATATGGCATTACTAACTATAAAGCTCAGGAAATTAGTATAATTATCTCTTTTAGTCAACAATATTTGATTATTAATGCAATCAACAAACAGAGGAATTTCTGACTTATGGTACTGTATTTTGTTTTAATGTAAAGTGTAAACTGCGACAACTTTATCTTTATGAATCTGGAATTTTTAAAGCAACAATCCCAAGCTCAAGCAAATAGTAATCAAACATCTACTCAAAATACCACTCAAGAAAAAATTCTATGTCCCCATTGTCGTAGAACTGCAACTAATGGGATAAAATGTAAGGGAATATGTGTTGCTGAAAGTGATTATTGAGTTGGTTGTAGAGAAAAAGTATTATCTCAATAATATAAAGATCATGAATATATTATTTCAGAAACAAAAGCTGGCGTTTAAATGATCTAAACCATACAATTCTGATAATTATCGGCTATCAGTGGTAGTAGTGATCAGTGAAAAGCCCAAAGCTAACATTCAGTTATTAATTAATAATATCCTGCTGCACTAATTGTTAGATTCAGTACAACAGGATTATTTATCTTTAAAGATAATTATTTAACAGTTTCAGGTGAAGGTTGAGACTTCATTAATCGTTGCTGTTCTAAAATTCTTTGTTGCTGAAGACGCTTAAAATCGGACACAGAAGCATCTAATTGTCCTTGAGATTCTGCATTAAACTCTGCTGCACTACGTCTATTTGCTTGTTGGGCTTGGTGCATAATATCTAAAGGATTTAACCCCCCTGGAGTATCTCCATAGGTAGTATCCTTTTCATTAGTTTGATAACCTTCATTATCACTAGATTGAGCTTGAACGGGAAGATTAATACTAGCAATTAAAGTTAAAATAATTCCCAAACTAATATTTATGCCCCATTGATTAGGTTTAAACATAATTAATACCTCGTCACATTGAATAATTAATAATTACTTTTTAAGAAAGTTATAGTTGATAACTTGTAAAATAGCGAGATAGAATCAAATTAAATCACAGTTATTTTTTAGGCAAAACGACGGCGTAATAAAGGTTGAATTGCCAAGAGGACTAGAGCATCAAAAACGAGTAATACTAGAATAACACTCAAAAAATTCAAATCAATCCAGGGTGTATGTAGAACGATGCTATTAAATGTCCAATCTGCATTAGCATAAAGATAACGAATAGGTTCTATAGCATAAGTTAGAGGATTAATACTAGCGACCACTTGTAACCAACCAGCCATAAATTCTAGGGGTGCAAGGGCAGTGCTAGCAAATAATAGAGGTAGATTAGTAACAAAAATAACAGCAATCAATTCTATGTGACCTGGTAAAGCAAAAGCCAAACCAAGACTCATAGCCGTCACCCCTAAAACTATTAGCAGGACAATAAGAGCGATCGCTCCTAACCCAGAAATTCCTGGCAACCCAGCCCCCCCAAAAGCACTAGCAACAATAATTACTGCGGTTTGAATAAAACTAAGGGCAATAATATAAATTGTAGAAGCTGCCACAATTGAGTAGCGAGTGGACAAAGGAGCAACCAGTAAACGATTGAGAAAACCAAATTCACGGTCAAACATTACAGGTAAACCTGCGTTTAATGCACCACTAAAGGCGGTAAAAACAATGATTCCTGGTGCTAGAAATTTGGCATAACTGATGTCGTTACCAAATAAGCCCGAAGGTGCTTTACTAAACAACGCTCCAAAGAGAATTAACCACATAAAAGGTTGAATCACCCCTGCAATTAAACTTGATGGACGACGCTGTACTTGAATAAATAGACGGTGGGTTAAGGCTAAAGTTTCCTGAAGAAAATTACTTAAAAAGTTACTTTGCTCGTTATTCTGTGTATTTAAAGCGGGATTAGGTGCTAGGGCGGATTTGATATTGATGTTAGAAATGGATTGACTCATGTTTATTAGGTAGTAGGTAGGGGGGAGTAGGTAGTAGGGAGTAGGTAGTAGGTAGTAGGTAATAGGATGAGTAACGAGTAACAAGTCAAGAGAAGCTAAAAGCTAAAAGCGGTGCTGTGCTATCTTGTTAAGCCATTGCGGTCTTGGGGTCTCCCCAAATAGAGCAAATGGCGTGGTCTCCGTGCCGTGAGCGAATCAATCAAAGATACCGCTTCGCATATGCGCTCCTGAAACTAAGAGCTAAATACTACGAACATTTATACAGATAAACCATAGCGCGATCATTTCATCTGTTGCTTTTGCTCTTTTTTCAAGTCTCTTGTACCTGCTGCTGCCATTTGGGCATCCATAATAGTTTTACCTGTAGCAGCCAAATAAACGTCATCTAGACTAGGACGAGACTGCGCCAGACTAAAGGTAGGTAAGTTAATTTCTGATAAAGATTGCTCAATCTTACTAAGGGAGCTTTGACCAGATTTTACAATCAGATTTAAGGAATTACCTTGAATGGTATTAATAATTACTTCTTCAACAAAAGGTAAAGATTCCAGAATTTCCTTGGCTTGATTAGCTTCAGACTCGGCGGTAAATTCACGAATACGTAAAGTAACGCGATCGCCACCTAATTTATCTTTTAGTTGATTGGGTGTACCTTCAGCAATTACTACTCCTTGATCGATAATTGCCAAGCGATCTGCTAAAGCATCGATTTCTTCTAAATAATGACTGGTGATTAATACAGTTGTTCCAGCTTGACGTAATGCCTGTAAAAATTCCCAGACAACCATGCGACTTTCAATATCTAAACCGACAGTCGGCTCATCTAGTACTAATACTTCAGGCTGATGTAGTAGTCCAGCAGCAAGATCTAGGCGTTTGCGAATTCCACCAGAATAAGTTCCTGTTTTTTGATCAGCATATTCGCTCAAACCCAAGACTGTAATTAATTGTTCAAGGCGATCGCCAATGGTTTTTTTTGGTAAATGATATAGTGCTGCTTGTAACTTTAATAATTCTCTACCAGTCAACACCTTATCTAATGCGACCTCTTGAGCAACATAACCTAATCTTTGCCTTACTGCTTTCGGGTTGGTGATGGCATTTATTCCCCCAACCTCAATTTTGCCCCCATCAGGTTTTGCTAGGGTACATAAACAGCGAATGGTAGTGGTTTTCCCTGCACCATTAGGGCCTAAAAGACCAAATATTTCTCCTGGTTGTACAGTGAAAGATATGTCTTTGACGGCTGGGGTATCGCCATAGCTTTTGCGTAGATTTTCAATTAAAACGGCAGCAGCCATAGTATCTAGTTCAAAAATATTTCTTATTAATTTCTTTTCTTATAGTTATTGTAGTAGTTCGATCCCAAATAAAAAGGAACTGTTTACTAAATCTTGCTATTTAAATCCTTAAGCTTCTCTCCAGGGGCAACACAATTTAGATATTCCTGAATTACATCTTTAGTTTTACCAAACATTTTAATTTGTCCTCGCTCCATCCATAGGGTTTTATGACAGTTTTGATGAATCATTTCCATAGAATGGGAAACCAGCAGCACGGTTACATGATCTTGCCAGAATTCCTCCATTCTTTCCTTACATTTATTTTTAAAGCTGACATCTCCCACGGATAAAACTTCATCCAAAATTAAGATATCTGGCTTAACATCTGTGGCGATCGCAAATCCTAATCTAGCCGTCATCCCTGAAGATAAACCCTTAACAGGTACTAGTGCATAGTTTTCTAATTCGGCAAATTCTAAAATTGATTTGGTTCTATCTCTCATTTCGGCTTGAGAATAGCCTAACATCACCCCATAAAGAATAATATTATCCATAACCGCAAGTTCTGGGTCAAATCCCGCCCCCAATTCAATTAGGGGAGCAACCTTACCTTTTGCCCTAACTATGCCAGAGGTTGGGGTTAAAATGCCTGAAATTAGCTTAAGCATAGTTGATTTACCCGAACCATTCGCCCCAATGATGCCAATTTTCTCACCACACCCAATGGTTAAATTGATGTTATCTAAAACAATCTTTTTGGCTGGCTGACGATATTTGCCTTCTAAGAAAGATAAAATTGTTCTCTTGAGATCGTAGGAAAATTCTTCTTGTGTTCTACGCCAGAGAGATACACTATCTAATCTGATTGATTCATCCATATATTATTTTCAAGCTCAAATTTCTACAGTTAAAAATTACTTTAAAAGCCAGCAACGCAATATTGTATTGATTTCAATATTTTTATCTTCCTACAATTTGTGTTCATTAGGGTTACTCGGATCTAGATAAAAGAGCAAGTTTGCATCTTAACTTAAAGAAACTACCCACAAAAATATCATTATTTTTATCACATCCTTCTGCTCGATTAGTGGCAATTAATCTCATCCAAACAGAAGAGCAAATTATGATTATCCAAAGCTTGCTTGATTTTGCTTTAGGGAGAAAAACTTCCTTATAGTAAATCCATAAATTGCGATCGCCAATGGGAAAAAGCCAGCGCACCGATAGTTACCACGACTAAACCACTAATTAAACTATGGGTAATTAGCATTAAATCTGGCAGACTATTTGAGATAGCAATCTGACGAATACTTTCAATAATCGGTAGGATCGGATTGAGGATTAAAAATTGCTTAACAGCTTGGGGTACGATATCTGGGGGATAAAAGATAGGTGAGCTTATCCACAATAAGAAAGTCAATAGTTCATAAAAATAGGATAAATCACGGAAAAATACATATAAAGCACTCATTAACATACCAATGCCTGTACAAACTAAAATTAAGCCAGTAATTGGTAGGAATAAAGCTAAAACATTAATCAAACTGTGAGAAATATCATTCCTCAGTAAAGTAACTATTACCAGTAAAGGAAACGCTCCTAATAATAATTGAAAAACATTTGCCCCAATAGTAGACAGGGGAAAAATAAATAAAGGTAAACGTATTTTATTAACCATCCCACCATTTTCAACTACACTAGCTAAGGCTTGAGCAGTAGAAGAAGAAAAGAAATTAATCACTACTAAACCCGTAAAAGCTGCCAAAACATAGTTGAGGGAAGAATTATCATAATATTGGGCAAAAGTTGCACCAAAAATAGCTGTGTATAAACCTGTCATTGCTAAAGGATTAAGTAAAGACCAGTAAATACCTAAAAAAGATCCCCGATATCTTCTCTTTAAATTACGTCTGATCAACACTAATAATAGTTCTCGATACCAAAGTAATTCCTTGTGTCGTTGCTTGTTAACAATAGATGTAACCATACAGTAATTTAGATAACTATTTAAGTACAAGAGATATTGTAGGCAAAAGTAGCAAAAACCATGATAATTTAAACTAATTTTGATGCTTATAACCTGGTTTAATTCAAGATTATAAGTGTGATAGCTAAAGCTCGATAAAACTGGGGAAAAGAACCAGACGCGCTTGTAAGTTTTAAGGTGAGGCGATTTTTAGTTTCTCCATCACGAATTTTAGATACAAAGATCCCAATTTAAGACCAGATACGTCCAAATAGCAATCAACAACTAAAGATTGATGACTTTAAAGAGGACTGATTTTGCTTTAAACTGTGAAGTGGCTCATTAAAATTCGGAATAAAATAATTGCAATGGAAATCGGGCAAAAAGTAAAAGTATATAGAATCAAAGATAGAGTTAACGGTAGTGTTGCTAGTAAACTTGGCAAAGTGGGAACGGTTAAAGAATATAAAATGACCGATGGTAGTGGTGTGGGAGTAGTTGTTCAATTTGACGATCGCTCAAACATTTGGTTTTTTGAGGATGAAATTAAGTCCTTAGACTAGTCATAATAATAAGAACTATCTATATAAAACTTATTTTTTTTAACCTATGCCCTTAATCATCACCTTCTTAGGTAAAGGCGGGACAGGTCGCACCACCAGCGCGATCGCAACTGCAAAAAAACTAGCTACGGAAGGGAAAAAAGTTCTGTTACTCGGACAAGATCCTAGCCCTGCTTGGGGAATGACAGTAGGGATAACTCCTACATCTCAACCACAAGAAATTGGTGCTAATTTGTCAGTAATGCAGCTAAATTCCACTGTTTTACTAGAAAATAGCTGGGAACAAGTAAAAAAACTAGAAGCCCAATATTTGCGATCGCCAATTCTTAAGCAGGTATATGGTCAGGAGTTGGGTATCCTTCCTGGTATGGATCGAGCCTTAGCTCTTAATGTACTGCGTGAACACTATGAAAGTAATTTATATGATGTACTGATTTACGATGGTACAGGGGGCATTGATACTTTAAGAATGTTAGGGATGCCAGATATTTTAAGCTGGTATTTTCGGCGTTTTGGCGAAATTTTTACTGAATCAGATATTGTAAAAACTCTCTCGCCTTTTGTGCAACCAATCACTAGTGCGGTATTAAATACTTCCTGGACAGCCAACGACATTAATAGCACCAATAATCCTGCTACACAAATGCTTAACCAGGGGACAGAAGTCCTCAATCAAGGGAAGGTTTTAGCTTATCTAGTAACTACCCCAAATCCGACTGCGGTAGCTACAGCAAAATATCTTTGGGGAAGCGCGCAACAAATTGGCTTATCAGTAGGAGGGGTATTAGTAAATCAAGGGGAAATTACAGACGTAGTGGCTTCTGAATTTGCACCTTTAAAGATTACTAATTTACCTGCTGCAGGTGAGGGGGATAATTGGCAGAATTTAATCGAGGCATTACCTAGTATGAGTGTAGGTAGTGATATTCCAAAACCCACAGAAGTTATCTTATCTGAGCGCAAAATAAAAGTATTTTTGCCAGGATTTGAGAAAAAAGAGGTCAAATTAACGCAATATGGCCCAGAAATAACCATCGAAGCTGGAGATCAAAGACGTAATATCACGTTACCTCCTGCTTGGCGCGGTAATTCTGTGGCAGGTGCAAAGTTTCAAAACGGCTATTTAGAAATTACTATCGGTTAAATAACTAAGCAATCAACAATTTATCCATGTCCGAATCTCCAACTAATACAGAAAAAGCAGACAATTCAGGCAATTCCAAAACCCGCCAACTACTGGGTATGAAAGGCGCAGCGTCAGGAGAAACCTCTATTTGGAAAATTAGGCTGCAATTAATGAAACCCATCACCTGGATTCCTTTGATGTGGGGTGTTATTTGTGGTGCAGCATCTTCTGGTAACTATACATGGACACTGGAAAATGTTTTACTTTCGTCCGCCTGTATGTTGCTTTCTGGCCCATTATTAACTGGTTATACTCAGACTGTTAATGAACTATATGATCGCGAGATTGATGCGATTAATGAACCCTATCGTCCTATTCCTTCGGGGGCTATTTCCTTACCACAAGTAAAGACGCAAATTATTCTACTATTGCTAGCAGGTTTAGCATTGGCTTATGGTTTGGATGTAGCGGTAGGTCATGATTTCCCCACAATTTTGGCAATTGCGCTTGGTGGATCATTAATTGCTTATATCTATTCAGCACCACCCTTAAAACTCAAGCAAAATGGCTGGTTAGGTACTTATGCCCTAGGTTCTAGCTATATTGCTTTACCTTGGTGGACAGGTCATGCTTTGTTTGGTGATTTAAATTGGACAATTGTGATCTTAACTTTGATCTATAGCTTTGCAGGGTTGGGTATTGCGATCGTTAACGATTTCAAAAGTGTCGAAGGCGATCGCGCTTTGGGTTTAAAATCTTTACCTGTAATGTTTGGGGTAACTACCGCAGCCTGGATTTGCGTAATTGCGATCGATGTATTTCAAATTGGTATTGCAGGTTATTTAGTGGCAATTCATGAAAACCTGTACGCCACTATTGTTATGTTGCTAGTTATTCCCCAAATCGTTTTCCAGGATATGTATTTTTTACGTAACCCTCTAGAAAATGATGTGAAATATCAAGCCAGCGCACAACCGTTTTTAGTCTTTGGAATGTTATTTACAGGTATTGCTTTAGGACACGCAGGTATTTAAACTTGCTGTCTTAATTAGATATCCAATCTAAACGTACAAAATAGCCAGGATTACCAGATTGATCGACAATTTTGGCTATATCATTGAGTTTAAGATTAAAAGGGATCCCTGTAGTAATATACCTCTGTACATACATCCCAAATTCAGGCGCAAGATAATTAGCAGCTATAGTAGCAAAGCCCAAACCCAATAATTGAGGAATTGGCGATCGCGGTAAGCTAAAATGTACTGCCATTGCCATACTCGCGGTCAGCATCATTGCCACAGAAGAGTTTGTCCCACAACGGGGGTGTAAGGCTAAATTCCATTCCCCTTGTTGTAAACGAGTTAAGGCACGTTTAACCGCATTTCTCAATTTTACAGGGTCAATCTCACCATAAAGATAAAAACCTTTTTCCGTTGACAACCCCCCAATAGTCTCATTATCGGCAGATAAATAATTAATCGAAAACTTTTTGTAGGAGGAGGCAGGGTTACTTAACATCCACACAGTAGCGTGTTCTAAAGCGTGAATCTGACGTATCATTAAAAACTCTTTTAACCCTGGTAAAAATCCTAACTGTTCAATTAATTCAGTATCTTGATGAGGATGGAAATAGGGAGTATCGAATCCTGGGGGGGCATAGATAGCTTCACTCATAATTAACAGAGTATTATTGCTCTTTGGGGGTTAATCACGCCAGAATCCAGCGCGATATCGCGTAAAGTTGTAGCTATAAAAACAAGTATCATCGTAATGCAGGAGCTACACACATTTTTATTTAATGCCTCCACTTCCTGCATCGTTAATACACAGTAGAAGTAATGGTAATAAATATGTCAGCTTATAGCTATGATAATTATTCTAGCTTCTGTCTAATGCCAATTTTTACCTACTTTAATTAATTGAAACTGTTATGGCGTAACCATTAGAGGCTTTTGTATCTATCAACACAATGTTTATTATTTATTAGCTATTGAGAGACAGGAGACAGTTAGGTAGTAGGTAGTAGGTAGTGGGGAAGTAGTAATCCCACAAGGGGACAATGAGAGTAACGAGTCTGGTAGTAGGAATAGTAGTTAAAGCTAAAAGCTAAGAAGCTCAAAATTAAGGGTATACCTACCAACATTTATTAAGAAACTTTACTATTTGATAAATATCTTATTATTAGTTCGTCCTGTGGCTGGTGAGACAACACCGAATCGAGATAATCTGAGTGAAGCAGTTTTTTTATCTAATTTTTAATATCCATAATGACCGCTATAAATACCAACTCAACTAAAAAATCCCAACCGTCTATCCCTCCTACTGACTCAAAAACTAGAGTTAGTCAGTTTATGCAGCAGTTACAGGATGAAATTTGTGCAGGCTTGGAAGCAGCAGATGGGGGTGGCAAATTTAAAGAAGAAAGTTGGCAAAGAGAAGAAGGCGGTGGGGGGCGATCGCGCGTTTTAGCAAATGGAGGAGTATTAGAACAAGGAGGGGTTAATTTTTCTGAGGTTTGGGGCAGCCATTTACCTCCTTCGATTCTACAGCAACGTCCAGAAGCAGCAGGACATGGATTTTATGCCACAGGTACATCAATGGTGTTGCATCCTCGCAATCCTTATATTCCTACAGTTCACTTGAACTATCGCTATTTTGAGGCGGGTCCTGTATGGTGGTTTGGGGGTGGTGCAGATTTAACTCCCTATTATCCTTTTGCAGAAGATGCAGCCCACTTTCATCGTAGTTATCAAGCAACTTGCGATCGCCATAATTCTGAATATTATCCAGTTTTTAAACGTTGGTGTGATGAATATTTTTATCTTAAGCATCGTCAAGAGACTAGAGGTGTAGGAGGGTTATTTTTCGATTATCAAGATGGTACAGGGGAATTATATAAAGGGCCACACCCAGATAAAGCAGCATCAATGTATAGTCAAGATGTGGGCGAAGTTGCTCACCGTACGTGGGATGATATATTTAATTTTGTACAAGATTGTGGACGTACCTTTTTACCTGCTTATTTGCCCATTATAGAAAAACGTCGCAACATCGAATATGGTGAAAGACAAAGAAACTTCCAACTATATCGTCGTGGACGTTATGTAGAATTTAATTTAGTCTACGATCGCGGTACAATTTTTGGACTGCAAACCAATGGACGGACAGAATCAATTTTGATGTCTTTACCACCTTTAGTGCGTTGGGAATATAATTATCATCCTGAACCTAATACCCCTGAAGCAGAATTATATGAAACTTTCCTTAAGCCTCAAGATTGGTCTAATTGGCAACCTTCTTAATTGATAATTGATAATTGATAATGGAGAACTAGCTAATATAAGTTGAAGATGTCTTGATTTATCAAAAGGCAAACATTATTAATTGTTGAATGAAGATCTAAATGTATATAAGTGTAGTAATTCCAACTTATAATCGTTTACCAATTCTGCAAAAAAGTCTTACTGCCTTAGAAGCACAGATAATAAGCGATCGCACAATAGAAGGGTATGAAATAGTTTTAGTTGATGATGGTTCAACTGATCAAACAATAACTTGGTTGCAAGAAAATCAGACACAACTACCTCATCTAAAACTATACCAACAGGAGCATCAAGGAGCAGCAGCAGCCCGAAACTTGGGTGTAACTAAAGCTAGAGGGGACACTATAATTTTTATAGATAGTGATTTAGTAGTTACTGAAAGTTTTTTACAAGCCCATGTTACTGCTTTACTCCAAGCCCAACAACAGTTAAATAGCGATCGCGTCTTTACTTATGGGGCGGTGATTAATACCAATAATTTTGCTAACCCCACCGAAGAACCTTATAAAATAACCGATTTCTCTGCTGCTTATTTTGCCACAGGCAATGTAGCGATCGCTCGTAAATGGTTAGAAGCGGTGGGCTTATTCGATACTGGTTTTAAGCTTTATGGTTGGGAAGATCTAGAATTAGGGGTGCGCCTAAAAAAATTAGGTTTAAAACTGATTAAATGTCCTGAAGCGGTGGGCTATCATTGGCATCCTGCTTTTAATTTAGAGCAAATTCCCCAGTTAATAGAACAGGAAATTCAACGGGGAAAAATGGGGGTAGTTTTCTATCAAAAACATCCGACTTTCGATGTCAAAATGATGATTCAGATGACTATTTTACACCGTATACTCTGGGGGACATTATCATTAGGAGGCAGACTTAATGAACACACCCTCAAGCCATTACTACAGTGGTTAATTAATCGTCAGCAGCCCCAGTTAGCAGAACAAATTGCTCGTATTTTTCTCAATTGGTATAACGTCCAAGGGGTTTATACCGCCTACAATCAATATAAAAATAATATCTAAAAATTAATTTATTTAATGAATATTTTAACCGATCTTCTATTTCCCAAATCCAAGAGTAATGCCAATACTAAATCCGAGGGGCTACCAGCATCTAATCATACTCCACGGGGAATTAAGCTAAAATCTCCGCCAGAAATCGCCAAAATGAGAAATTCAGCTAAGATTGTTGCCACAGTCTTAAAAGAAATTCAAGCAATGGTAGAGCCTGGAATGACTACCGCAGATCTAGATGAATATGCAGAAAAACGTATTCGCGAAATGGGAGCAACCCCTAGTTTCAAAGGATATTATGGATTTCCTGGATCAATTTGTGCCAGCATCAACAATGAAGTAGTACATGGTATTCCTAGTACTAAAAAAGTAATTCGTCGTGGCGATGTTTTAAAAGTAGATACAGGGGCATATTGTGAGGGTTTTCATGGCGACTCTTGCATTACGATCGCTGTGGGTAAAGTATCTCAGGATGCAGCAAAACTTATTGAGGTAGCAGAAGCAGCTTTATATAAAGGTATTGATCAGGTAAAAGCAGGTAATCATCTATTAGATATTGCAGGGGCGATCGAAGATTATGTCAAAGCTAATGGCTACAGTATAGTAGAAGAGTATACAGGACATGGTGTAGGTAGAGATTTACATGAATCACCATCAGTATTCAATTTTCGGACAAATTGGCTACCCAATGTCAAACTTAAGGCAGGGATGACTTTAGCAATTGAACCCATACTCAATGCAGGGTCAAAACATACCAGAATTTTACGCGATCGCTGGACAGTTGTAACTACAGATAATAATTTGTCGGCTCAATTTGAACATACTGTGTTAGTTACTAAAGATGGGTATGAAATATTAACAGATCGGGATCTTGTTTAGAATTTAGCTTGTAGCTTTGGGCTTCTCCTGACTTCTGTCTCCAAACTCGTTACTTGCTATTGGAAGCAAGTTAACCCAAGCAGCTATAGATTATTTACAAGATTTAAACTGTACGAAAGTTGTGCTTCATGCTTCACCTTATGGTAAACCAGTTTATGAACAATTGGGTTTTATAGCAGGAAATGAAATGGTTTTAAATATAGAACAATAGTTACAGGAATTTAGCAATATAGATTTAAACTAAGTAAGAATAAAACTGCGTAAACCTTTGTCCCTGCTTATATATCCTGCTAAGTAGTGCGATTGCATTTATGGTTCTGGATCAATTAAGTATATTTGTAGCTATTTTATTTTAGGTCGAACGTTGCATCATTGATCATTAATCATTCATACTGACCAGCAGACCAATTAATCTAACTTGTTTAATTTAAATTAGTACGAATATCTATGAAAGTTGCAGTATTCAATACCAAACCCTACGATCAGAAGTTTTTAGAACAAGTTAACGAAGAATATAATCACGAATTAGAATTTCTCAAATCGCGTTTAGAATTACAAACAGTATCCTTAGCAGCAGGATTTGAAGCCGTTTGTGTCTTTGTCAACGATCGCCTGGATCGTAAGGTGATTGAAAAGTTAGATAAACAAGGTATTAAGTTAATTGCTCTACGTTGTGCAGGGTATAATAACGTAGATTTAGAAGCAGCAGCCGAATATGGGATTAAAGTAGTAAGAGTTCCTGCTTATTCACCCCATGCTGTAGCTGAACATACAGTAGCTTTAATTTTAAGCCTTAATCGTCAGATTCATCGGGCGTATTCCCGTGTACGTGATGGTAATTTCTCTTTAGATGGGCTATTAGGATTTGATTTATATGGTCGCACTGTGGGGATTATTGGTACTGGTAGAATTGGTTGTATAACAGGACAAATTTTACATGGTTTTGGTTGTAAAATACTCGCCTACGATTTACGCCCTGAATCTGAATTTGCGGAAAAATATGCAGAATATGTGTCTTTAGATGATTTATTGGCGCAGTCGGATATCATTAGTTTGCATTGTCCTTTAACCCCCGAAACCGATCACATAATTAACAAAGAAGCGATCGCCAAAATGAAGCCTGGAGTGATGTTAGTAAATACTAGTCGGGGTGCATTGGTAGATACTAAAGCCGTGATTAAAGGTTTAAAATCTAAGCAAATTGGACATTTAGCCTTGGATGTTTATGAACAGGAAAGTAATATGTTTTTCCAAGATTTATCAACGGAAATTATTCAAGATGATGTCTTCCAAAGATTGCTAACTTTTCCTAATGTAATTATTACAGGACACCAAGCTTTCTTTACTGAAGAAGCATTACAGAATATCGTTGAAACCACTTTAAAAAATATTACCGCGATCGCCAATAATGAGGAATGTCCTAACGAAATTAAGGAGGAATAAGTAAGTACTGTAGCGAGTCTCAACTTAGCAACTAATAAATTTACTTGTCCTACATACTAGTTTAAGGGTAAAGTCTAAGGATAATAGGGAATTGTCTATATCTTTTCCTTTATCCCTTGAGTAGTCCATAATAATGCTGGTGCAAAAACTACAATTATATTCCCCAATTCCTAATTACTAATTAAATACATGGTTCCTATTAAAGACGAAAACCCAATTAAAATTACGCCCTATGTTACCTATATTTTAATTGCCATTAATATTTTAGTTTTTATCTACGAATTAAATCTAAATCCAACTCAATTAAACGTTTTTTTCCATTCCTTTGCTGTTGTCCCCAGGGAGTTAACTACAACCATTAGAGGAGTTGGCATACCCCAAGGTATCCCAGAAGTTCTTACACCTATCACATCGCAGTTTTTGCACGCAGGATTTGCACATTTAGGCTTTAATATGCTATTTCTGTGGATATTTGGTAATAATATAGAAGAACAGTTAGGTAGAGTCAAATATATAGTTTTTTATCTAAGTTGCGGTGTTGTAGCGGTGCTAGCGCAATGGTTCTTTTCCGCATTATCAGATGTACCATCTTTAGGGGCGAGTGGAGCGATCGCTGGAGTGATGGGGGCTTATATTCTCAAGTTTCCCCAAGCAAGAATTGTTACTGTTTTACCTTTAGGTATCTTCTTTCCTTTATTTAGAATACCTGCGGTATATTTTTTAGGTTTTTGGTTTCTAGAACAAGCTTTAAACGGTATTTCTTCTTTAGAAGTTACTACTTCTGTGGGAATGGAAACTGGTGGGGTTGCTTATTGGGCGCACGCTGGCGGATTTATTGCTGGTGCAGTCTTAGGCCCTGTTTTAGGATTATTTTCAAGCAAGTCCGACACACCAGAAGTTATTGGATAATTGATAATTGATAACTATTTACTGAGCAATAATCACTGCTTAAGATGAGTTTTCTATTTTTATCGAAATTATTACCTTTATTTCTTTATCCTTTAGGACTATCTTGTTTACTATTATTGACCGCTTTATGGTTGTGCTATAAGCGATCGCGCTGGACTTTTATACCAATTTTATTAGTTTTCTTTATCCTAGTAATTGCTGGTAACACCCAATTTAGTAATAATTTAGTCCGCTCCTTAGAAGGACAATATTTACCTCAAGAAAACATCCCTTCAGCAGAAGCAATTGTAGTCTTAGGTGGGGCAACTCGTAATCATGAACCACCTAGAATAATGCCAGATATGAGCGATCGCGGAGATCGTTTATTGTATGCAGCTAAACTCTATCAGCAAGGAGTCGCACCATTACTTATCTTGACGGGTGGACGTATCGAATGGTTTGGGGGAGAATCATCGGAAGCAGAAAGTATGGCAACGATTTTAGAATTGATGGGTATTCCCCGCCAGGCGATGTTATTGGAATCTAAGGCTCTAAATACCTACGAAAATGCAATTTATACTAAAGAGATTTTAAAACAACGTCAGATTAAAAATATTATACTGGTTACTTCTGCTGCCCATATGCCCAGATCTCTAGCTATTTTCAAAAAACAAGGAATTAAGGCTATCCCAGCACCAGCAGATATTCTAATTAGCGATCGCAATCTTATTGAAAATCAATTTAGTACCGAGTCTCGGATTTTAAGTTTTATTCCCGATACTGAAAGTCTCGATCGCACCACTCAAATTTTAAAAGAATATATTGGTACTTTTATTTACTATCTCAAGGGATGGTTGTAGGAGTTAGGTAGTAGGTAGTAGGTAGTAGGTAATATTCACGCTATTGATAATTAAGAATGGATAATTGATAGTTACCCCTGCCTTTCGCTCCAGAGGTCAAGCGACCAAATTAATTAATTATCAATTGTCAATTGTCAATTATCCATGTTTAAGCGTATTGCTAAGAAGCTAAAAAGCGTATTGCTAAAAACTAATTAATTGGCAACGGAGTCTATTCAACAAGAATAATATCCAGCTAAAAACTATAGATGGTTTAGACAGAATGGCTAAATCTTTGTTGAAAGAATTGAGTAAACAAGCGAATTTTAGTATTTAAATGGCGATTTGAAGCATAAACCAAGCAAAGAGACAGAGTGGATGGTTGATATTCGCTTAAGACAATGGTTAGGGTTTCGGTGGTTAACTGCTGTTGAATAATAAATGTCGGTAACATAGCAATTCCTAACCCTTTAACTGCTGCATCTTTTAATACTTCACCATTATTAGAACATATCAATCCTTTAACTGTTACTTGGTATTCTTGTTCTTGCTTAAATAATTGCCATTGATTACCTGTAACCAAATGTCCATAATGTAAACAGGAATGTTGCTTTAACTGTTGAGGATGTTCAGGCACACCATATCTATCAATGTAACTGGGAGCAGCACAAAGTACCCTGGGTATAGGGGCGATCGCATGGCAGATTAAATTAGCAGAGGTTTCTGGTTGAGCAATTCTGATGGTTAGATCATACCCTTCGGTTATCGGATCGATAAAGCGATCATCAAGGGTTAATTGGATTTGTAATTGCGGATATAAAGCAACAAAATCAGCGATCGCCTGACTTAAATGTATTGTGCCGAAAGACATGGGCGCATTAATTCTCAGTGTTCCCTTGGGTTCGCTTTCCAATTGGGATACTTCTAATTCTGCCGTTTCCACTTCTGCCAAAATATTAACGCACCGTTCATAAAAAGTTAATCCTACTGGGGTGGTTTTAACCTGTCTAGTACTTCGTTGCAAAAGTTGGACGTTTAATTCTGTTTCTAAATTAATTACAAGTTTATTCACTGCTGAACGAGATATCCCCATTTTTCTAGCAGCAGCAGCAAATCCTCCTGATTGAACTACCTGAGTAAAGGCTCGCATACTGGCGAATTTATCCATGATTGTCAACTATATGGAAACAATGCTGTTATAAAATAGCATATTGTCTTTTAAATAGATTCAATAGATAATAAATATATAAAATAAATCAAAACCAAGGAGGGAAAAAATATGATCACCATTCGTCCGCAAGCAGAAAGAGGTGCTGTCAATCTTGGTTGGTTAGATAGCAAACATACTTTTTCTTTTGGTAGTTACTACGATCCACGACAAATGGGATTTGCCAGTCTGCGAGTTATTAATGATGATCTAATTCAACCAGCACAAGGTTTTGGTACTCATGGACATCAAGACATGGAAATTATTACTTATGTCCTCTCTGGTGCATTACAACATCGCGATAGTATGGGAAACGGTTCTATAATTCGTGCGGGAGATGTACAAAGAATGTCCGCAGGTACAGGGGTAAAACATAGTGAATTTAATGCCTCAACCACAGATGCCGTTCATTTATTACAGATTTGGATTTTACCCGCGACAAACG
Source organism: Chondrocystis sp. NIES-4102 (assembly GCA_002368355.1). NCBI lineage: Bacteria > Bacillati > Cyanobacteriota > Cyanophyceae > Chroococcales > Chroococcaceae > Chondrocystis > Chondrocystis sp. NIES-4102. Next base: position 1,688,191 of record AP018281.1, read on the forward strand.
GTATAGAACCTGGTTATGAAGAGAAAAACTTTCCCAAAGCCGAAAAACAAGGAAAATTAAAACTAATAGGTTCACAACATGGACGCGACAATTCAGTAACTATTCATCAAGATGTTAATCTTTACGCTGCTAACTTAGAAACCGAAGATCGCCTAACCTATACAATTAGAGATAATCGTGTTGTCTGGCTACAAGTAGCTAAAGGAGATATTCTACTCAATCAACGACAACTTGAGGCTGGCGACGGTGCAGCAATCAATCATGAAACTGAAATTACTATTACTGGTAATAGTCAAGATGCTGAAATATTGTTGTTTGATTTAGCAAAGTAAGCAGTTACAAAGGCGGTATGGGTTTATTAAGTAATAATGCAATGGTGATTATTCTCACTTTTTAAACCCTTTTCCTATAAGCTACCTTAATAAATTGAACTTAAGGCATTTAAGGTAATCCAGATTCATTTCCTGGGGAAACTTGATCATCTTTATCCTCAGAAGCATTAGAGACAAGTTCTTTCATCTGAGGATCATTAAAAAATTTCCGAGTATCTTCAATTAAGCGTTTTCCCCAAAGATTATCTTCAAGAAACTTAATCTTTCCATAATTGTTATCTAATTTTAATGCAGCCTTACCCAATTCAATACCTTTAGCAACCTGACCTTCAGTAAATAAAGCTACAGCAAGAGCTAATTGAGGTTCTGCCTGTTTACCATCAACTTTAATAACAGCTTGCCAAGACTTCATAGCTTCCTGGCGATCGCCCTGTTCATATTCTACCAACCCAACATTATTTAAAGCGGGCCAAAACTCTTTTTCTATAGCATAAGCTTTTTCATAGGATTCGATCGCCTTATCTAATTCTGATAATTTAAAATAAGTATTGCCTAGGGTAAACAGGGCATCAGGAGCATCATCTGCTATTTCTAATGTAGCTTCTAATTTCTCTTTAGCTAGTTGATAATCACCCTTTTGAAAATAGGCAGAACCCAACTCAAATAGAATTGCTTCTTGATCTGGTGCTAAAGATTCAGCTTTTTTTAAAACTTTAATACTTTCGTCAACTTTTTGCTGTTGCAGATAAATACTACCGACAACATACCAAACATTATAATTGCCAGGGGCTAGCTGCGTTGCCAATTGGGCCCTAGGTAAAGCCAGATCATATTGTTGAAAACGGCTTAATTGTGCAGCCTCTTGTATTAACTGCAAACCTTGCAATTCTAATTTTTCAGAATCTAATTTAGGAATATATGGTAGTACAGCTTGTCCCCTAACTGGCAAAGATATACTAGAAATGCCAGCGCAAGTTATCAAAGAAATAAACCAGTTAAGTTTAGGCACGAGTTTGTTCTCAATTATAAATTATTAATATTCACAAGTTACTTCATTGTTTAACTAAACAGCAAATTTTATGTCAAATTATCTACTTCAGCAACTTATGTAGAGATTGAGAGGAAAAATTTAGAATCTTGATCATTAAAAAGGAGATTTTGCTTAAGATATAAATTCGGTATCGTTTGATAGCTAAAAAGTGGACATGAGACAGCAGCTAGATTGGTTAAGATTGCAAAAAGCATTATCTGTAGAAGCAGAACGAGGTTATCCAGATTTAATGGGCAATCAGTACCGTTTTAGTGAGTTTTTGTGTCTAAATTTGGGTAAACCCCCTGAAAATATTCCTAAAGAAGAAAGAATTCAATGGCAGGATCTCGCCCAAAAGTTTGCAGATTACAGTAATTTAAGCTCCTCTCAAAGAAAACAATTAGTTACTCGCACGCAGAATTTTCTCTATAAACAAAAAGCGATCGCCGATGCCGACACCCCACCCAAGCCTAAAGTTCCACGCACTGCATCTTTAAAAAGTCCACAAGCTAAAACATATTTTAATCAAACCCTAACTCTAGATCAACCGTTAAGTAGAGTGGTTGATGTTGGACGTAGAAGTAGTTATTTGGAGCGTTTGGGACTATATGTAGTTAGAGACTTGTTATTTTATTATCCTCGTGATCATCTAGACTATGCACGCCAAGTACAAATTGCCCATCTAGAGCCTGGAGAAACAGTAACAGTCATTGGTACAGTTAAAAGCTCTAAATGTTTTAGTAGCCCCAAAAACAAAAAACTAACCATCTTTGAATTAGTTTTAACCGATGCTTCAGGAAGACTAAAAATCAATCGTTTTCTCACAGGTACTCGTTACAATAACCCAGGTACACAAGCTGTTTATAAACGCCAGTATCCTGAAGGCGCAATAGTGGCTGTCTCAGGACTAGTTAAACATAATAAATATGGTGTGACACTTGATAAACCCGAAATAGAAGTATTAGATAGTGCGGGGGCAAGTATAGAATCATTAAAAATAGGTCGAGTATTACCTGTATATCCTTTAACCGAGGGAGTACCAGCAGATACCGTGAGAAAATCAGTAATTGCTGTTTTACCTGCTGCTGCTCAACTAAAAGATCCTTTACCTAGTCAGATAAGAAATCAATATGGGTTAATCAAATTAAATACTGCGATCGCTTGGATTCATTTCCCCCAAAACCGCGAAGAACTTACCCACGCGAGAAGAAGATTAGTATTTGATGAATTTTTCTATCTTCAATTGGGCTTTTTGCAACGTCGTCAACTATTAAAACAAAATCAAATCAGTGCTAGTTTTGCTCCCCAAGGCGAACTAATCGAGCAATTCAATCAAATTATCCCCTTCAAACTTACTCAAGCTCAACAAAGAGTTGTCAACGAAATATTTCAAGATTTAAATAAGTCTGACACCCCTATGAATCGTCTTGTACAAGGGGATGTAGGCTCTGGAAAAACCGTTGTTGCAGTATTTGCTATCCTAGCTGCAATTCAATCTGGTTATCAAGCTGCTTTAATGGCACCGACAGAAGTCTTAGCAGAACAACATTATCGTAAATTAGTTAGCTGGTTTAATTTACTCCATCTGCCTGTGGAATTATTAACAGGCTCAACCAAAACCGCTAAACGTCGAGAAATCCATTCCCAATTGCAAAACGGAGAATTACCCCTACTAGTTGGAACTCATGCCCTAATTCAAGATACAGTTAATTTTCATAAATTGGGTTTAGCAGTGATCGACGAACAACATCGTTTTGGAGTCCAGCAACGGGCAACTCTTTTAAGTAAAGGCAAATCTCCCCACGTACTCACCATGACGGCTACCCCAATTCCTCGCACCCTCGCTCTAACTCTCCACGGAGATCTTGATGTTAGTCAGATCGATGAATTACCTCCAGGTAGACAAGCAATTCAGACATTAATTAAGCAAGGTAAAGATCGCAAACAAGTTTACGATTTAATTCGCCGAGAAGTCGCCCAGGGTAGACAGGCTTATATTATTTTCCCCCTAGTGGAAGAATCAGAAAAGCTCGACCTCAAAGCAGCTACTGAGGAACATCAGCGTTTATCAGAAGTAGTTTTTCCTGAGTTAAATATTGCCCTGCTACATGGTCGCATGAGTTCTGTTGAAAAGGATACAGCTTTAAATTCATTCCGCGATAATCAAGCTCAAATAATAGTTTCCACAACGGTTATTGAAGTAGGCGTTGACGTACCCAATGCTACAGTTATGCTCATTGAACACGCAGAACGTTTTGGTTTATCTCAATTACATCAATTACGTGGACGTGTAGGTAGAGGTAACAGTAAATCCTATTGCTTTTTAATGAGTAGTAGCAAAAATCTCGAAGCCAGACAGCGTTTAACAGTGTTAGAAGAGTCTCAAGATGGTTTTTTCATTTCTGAAGCTGATATGCGGTTTCGTGGGCCAGGAGCAGTATTAGGCACTCGTCAGTCAGGTTTACCCGACTTTGCCTTAGCAAGTTTAGTAGAAGATCAAGAAGTACTTAATTTGGCAAGGGAAGCAGCAGAAAAAATTATTACTGGGGACAAATTATTAGTTAACTTTCCCTCCCTTAAACAGGAATTAGAAATACGTTATCGTCGTTTGATGGGTGGCGATATTTTAACTTGATGTGATGTTAAATTATTTTCTGAGCATCTTAGCTTTTAGCTCTGAGCTTCTGAGCTTTTAGCTTTTAGCTTTAACTACTATTCCTACTACCAGACTCGTTACTCGTTACTCTCATTGTCCCCTTGTGGGATTACTCAAACCCCACTACCTACTACCTACTACCCAAACCCCCACAGCTACTATATACACCCAGGAGACAGGAGAGCGAAAAATCTTTTTACTTCCTAACTCCTGGACTTTATTTTTTAGATAATTTAATTATTCTTGTCCAAGCACTTATTAATTAATTTAATTTCATCTAGTTTCCATTACTTTAGTTAATCTTTCAATTGCTCCTGTTAATCTTTCTTGAGCTACAATTGCTGGCTCAACTACTTGTTCTACTTCTTGTGCTAGTGCTTCTTGACGTGTTAAGCGTCTTTTTGCCTTTTCAAAAGTTTGAATTAATAAATAAAGACAGAAAGCAATAACTAAAAAGTTAAGTACAGCAGCTAAAAATAAACCATACTTAATACCACCTGCGGATAAATCTGCCAGCCTATCTACTCCAGCAGCTTGCATAGCAGGATTTAAAATTACAGGGGTGATAATATCTGCTACCAAAGAATCAACAATTTTACCAAATGCTGCACCGATAATTACTGCAACTGCCAAATCAATTACGTTTCCACGCATAATAAAATCGCGGAAACCTGCTAAAAACCCACCTGCTGCTTGCGCTCCTTGTCTAACCATAATTTTTCAATCTCTATGTTCTAAATATTTGACTATTTTGATTAGGAAGATTATAAAGGCTTTTGCAGAAATCGCAAGTTTAGATTTAATAAAGATATTGTTAATTTGAGAATGATTGTAATTTACAATTTAGGGCTTCTAATTGTTGCCAACATAAATATAAAGCACGAGGAACATGAAAGCAGCCTTTCCATTTACCACCTTTTAAATTGAGTAAAATTGCTCCTTTTCGGTCTAAATAGCCAAACCATTCTTGATAATTGGGATCACTAAAGTGTTTCCAGGTATAATTGTGAATTTGATAAAACCAATCTAAACATTCCTGTCTACCAGTCAGATTAAATCCCATCAATAAAGCTACTAAAGTTTCCAAATGTACCCACCAAAGTTTTTGATTCCATTCCAACTGTTGGGGCGGATGACCTTTTAAATCCAGGAAATAATAGATACCTTGATATTCTTTGTCCCAAGCAAAATTAAGAATATTTAAGACTAAATTAACAGCTTGATTAATTAAATCCAAATTATTTTGGCGATGAGCAATATCCATGATGAACCACATAGCTTCAATGCCATGACCAGGATTAAGTAATCTGCCCTCAAAACAATCTAAAAATTTGCCTTCTGGGGTAACATTTTCTAATATTAATCCTGTACTAGAATCTACAAAGTCCTCCATAACTTCTTGTACTGTCTGAGCTAGAACAGTTTCCAATTCACTGCTAGAGAGCAACCAATCCATTTCTAAAGAAAGATTTGCCAAAATCATCGGCACAGCTAAATTTTTGAGCGATCGCGTATTAGGATAAGTTTTGTTATATTTACCCTTGGGATTATTTTGACGACGCAACACATTGTTATATGCTTGTATAGCAATTAGTTTGGCATCCTCTTGTCCAAAAGCCAGGGCATATTGACTAAAAGCCATTGCAGCAAAGCAATCTGAAAAAATATTGTAAGGTTGTATTAAAGGTTGTCCTGCGCGATCAAGGGAGAAATACCAATTACCTGTCTCATCTCGACCGTGTTTTGCTAAAAAGTCTGCACCGTTTTGAGCAATTTCTAACCATTCTGAGCGTTGTTCTAAACGGTTATAAAGCATCGAGTAAGTCCATACCTGACGATTTTGCAACCAGATAAATTTGTCGCTATCGTAAACCTTCCCTTGACGATCTAAACAGGTAAAATATCCTCCTTGCTCCCAATCTATAGAATGTTGCGACCAAAAAGGCATGATATTATCTAGCAGGGTTTGTTTATATAGTTGCGCTAATTGCCCAAAATCTTGATTCATTTGTCTACATAAGCGTCGTCCGCTCACCAAAACATCCCTTAAAATCTATCAAAAGTTACAGATAAATACAGTTGCCATTCACCTAAAAGTAGATGTGCAGCTAAATAAACTTTTCATAGTATTGACTATGTAAAAAAAAGTAAAGAGTAAATATATGCCCATAGCTTTAAAGGATGATGTAATGTATATTCTCCTCAAAAAAATTCATGAAGGAGACGGCAATGGGAAACATTCGGTAGATTTTAAGGCTACGGATTTTACAGGGAGAAACTTGACTATATCTGATTTTTTGGGTCATTTAGACTATCTTAATCAAAAGCAATATATAGATGCTGATTTTTCAGGTAATGCTTACGCTAATCAAGAAGATGTACCAGATTTAGTAGATCCCAAAGAGGTAGACTTTCGTATAGCTAATACTTTTGGCGCACCTGATGGCCCTTTACCTCATTTAATTACCTTTAAAAGAGCAAAATTAACTCCTAAAGGGGAAAGGATGCTGGAGTCAATGAACCAAAAACCACCAGAAGCTTTAAAAATGGGTGGTTCTATACCTATAGTGGATAAATATACACCCTTTTTAGAAAAAATAGCTCTTAAAGCTGAATTACCAGATATTTTTGATGCGAGAGATTTAACTAATTTGGTCTATCGTACCATGCGTGACTTAATGCCTACTGAAGCATCAGAAGCAGTTGCAGCAGAGTTAGACGGGGAAATTGAAGAGGGTGCAACTAATAAACGACTACAGGATGAAATTTCCGACTTGTGGAAAGATGATAATCCATTAGTAGCGTGGTTAAGTAAGATTCGTCCACCTCTAAAATTTGATGCTGATACTTTTATTTTCCGCATCGAGCAAGAAGGGGGTTTACCCGCAGGTACTAGTGGTGAGCAAGTAATTAATGCTGTTTTTTCTGCTACTAAAGAAGAATTATCTGAGGATATTCAAAAGCAAGTATCTCAGTTTTTACCTGGAAAAATTAGGGATATGTGGGAGTCTGCTTAAATTATTAGTATTAGTAATTTAGTTTAAGATATTAATTGGGGCGTTATAATTAGCGTCCTTATTTTTTTTTAGTTAGTTTTAAATTTATAAATGAGTTAAATATTTTTATTTGAAATATATAACTGTATTGGGACATTTTTAAAATACCAACTATTAGTTATTTAACTGAGAATTAGTAATTATTATCTTTGGGGTGATTATCTAATATTAGAAGTCAGGAGACATGAGTCAATTATCAATTAATAATCTCTTGTTGAATAAGCAGCTTATTTTATATGTTTATAGTTTATATGCTGTTATTATCCACTCTCGTAATCGAGAATAATTACAATAAATATCGTCAGACTTTTTATAGGATTTCAAATCAATGTTTACACCCGAATTAATAGCCACAGTATTCTATGGACTTCTGAGTATAGGAGGGGGAATTATTGGTTATATAAAAAGTAACAGCAAGGTATCTCTAATTTCTGGTGGAGTTAGCGGTATCTTACTATTGATTTTAGCTGTGATTATTAATAGAGGTGAGCAATGGGCGATCGCAGTTGCTGGGCTTATTATTGCTCTTTTGGTTGTTGTTTTTATGGTTAGATGGTTTAAAACTAAAAAGTTTATGCCTCCAATACCAATGATATTTTTTGGTATACTCTCACTGATTATTATCTTTAGTTAAGATAGCAAGCGAATAATAAATATAAACATCTTGCGAAATCTCTTTACCTCTTAGCGTGATTTTAATATAGTAATACTAGACAATTAAAGGACATTATTTAGCTTTTAGCTTTTAGCTTAGGATCGTATTCGCTCACGGATAACGCGATGTACCGCTTTTAGGTTACTACCTATTTGTTTGATCTTATTCTTTAAGACTACCTAAACCAGATAATCACCCGAATTGTCAAGCAACTAATCATCTACGGCTATATCAATTGTCTTAACCTTTGCAGCCGTCTGCTATAGCTTGCCACAATAACGCTATAAAACATAAAACGATTAGGAATATTGCTAAATGCCTATTAAATAAAAGCTGATCATTAATAAATTAATACCCTACAACCTAAATTTTCCATGTTTCTAAATTGTAAGCACTATCCCAAAACATCCACTCAAACTGAGAAGCACGGTAAAACACTTGATTCATTAATTCTAATTCTTCCGCACCTACTTTGATTGCCATTGAATTGGCTACTCTAATTACTTCTTGCACAGCAGTTTCAAAATCTGGATCTATATAGGTGTCTATCCATTTTTGATAGGGATTAACTTGATTTTCACAATGCTGATAGATATATTTACCAACCTCAAGATAAATCCAAAAACAAGGGACAACCGCAGCCACACCCACCGCAAAGCTATATTGATAAGCTGTAGCTAATAAAAAGTTAGTGTAATTTAAACAGGTAGGAGAAGGCTGACTAGCTAATGCAACCTTGGCAGAAATATTAAATTCCGCAAAAAACTCCTCATGCAAACTTCGCTCAACCACAAGGGCATCCTGGGAGTTACGGGCAAACTGCAACTGTAGCTCTGGAGTGGGTGCTTTAGCCGAAATGATCGCTAAGGTACGGGAAAATTCACCCAAATAAATTGCATCTTGGATAATGTACTGTTGAAATAGGTTTGGAGATAGTGAACCTTTTTGAAGTTCTTGGATAAACTCCATTGTCAGGATTGAATTATAGATATTATCGATATTTTTCCAGGCGCGAGCGGCAAAATTCATTAGTATTTGGTTTAATTACTAGGTCGGACAGGATTAATTTAACGTAAATAAATATATGCAAATAGTATTCCATATCGTAGCTAGAAAAGAAACTGAAAATCGCAAATCGCGAGCATACTATGAGCCAAGCAGCTTATTGACGGAAGGTTTTATTCACTGTTCCTATCTACATCAGGTATGCAGAGTTGCCAACTTATTTTATCAAGGTCAAACAGATTTATTATTAATGGAGATTGATAAAACTAAAATTGGTTGTCAGGTGATTGATGAAGATCTTTATGATAGTGGCGAAACCTTTCCTCATGTATACGGGAAAATACCTTGGTATGCTGTGATTGCTGTACATGAATTTCCCACTAACGAGGATGGAACTTTTAATTTACCTAGTAGTGTGGTTGCAAAATAATAAAATAAAGGGATAAGCGAAATATGTCTGAGATACAAGGTAGCTGTCTATGCGGATCTGTAAATCTTTCCACAGCTAAAATTAATCCCCATATAGCAGCCTGTCACTGTAATATGTGTCGCAAATGGGGAGGGGGAGCTTTACTTGGAGTTGAATGTAACGATGATATTAGTTTTTCTGGGGAAGAAAATATTGCAGTGTATCAATCCTCACAGTGGGCAGAACGGGGATTTTGTAAGCAATGTGGCTCTCATCTGTTTTATAGACTAAAGGAAAATAATCACTACTTTATACCAGCAGGAATTTTTGATCAGAGTGAAGATTTATTGTTCGATCTTCAAGTGTTTATTGAAGAAAAGCCCGAATATTATTCCTTTGCTAATCAAACTAAAAACCTGACAGGAGAAGAATTATTGGCACAGTTTTCCTCAGATCGATCACAATAACATTCCCGTGACACAAGCTGTCATAAAACAAGCCATACCAGCGATCATTGATCTTAAACCTAATATGGCTAAATCCTGCTGTCGAGAAGGAGCGATGACGCTAATTCCTCCAATTTGAATGCCAATTGAACCGATATTTGAAAAACCGCACAAGGCATATGTAGCGATTATTGTGGTTCTTTCGGAGAGATTGGGAATCATTGCTTTTAAATCGAGGTAGGTAATAAATTCATTCAGAATTATTTTTTCCCCAAAACAATTGCGACTTGTGAACAATCAGCCAAAGGTATACCCATCAACCAAGCAACAGGAAACATAATATAGGACAAAATACCTTATAAAGATAGCTGTGGAAATCCTAATTGTCCTCCTAACCAACCCAAAACCGTATTAACCAAAGCCAATAACGCTAAAAAGGCAATTAACATTGCTCCAAGATTTAAGGCTAATTTTAAACCGTCCAACGCACCTGTAGTAATCGCATCGATGCTATTGGTATAAACCTGGGGGATTTCAAGTTTTAGTTTACCGTAGGTTTGGGGTTTTGCTGTTTCGGAATAAAAAATTTTCGCCATTACTGAAGCTGCAATGAGATGTTCTGCTGGTATCCTAAAGGCAATATAGGCAGACATAACACCGCCTGCAATGGTGGCAAATCCTCCAGTCATCACAGCATGAAGTTCCGACATGGTTAGATTGCTTAAATAGGGTTTAATTAATAACGGTGCTTGCGTTTGTCCGACGAAAATATTAGCAGCACAACTGAGAGATTCTGCACCTGATGTTTTCAGAATGCGCATCATGATCCAACCTAAGCCACCGACGACTTTGGGTAAAATTTGATGATAGTAAAGTAGAGAAATAAAGGAAGAAAAAAAGATAATCGTTGGTAAAACCTTAAAAGCAATGAGATGTTCCTCAAATCCCTCCCCAAAGACAAATTTTGCTCCTGCATCAGAAAAATCGAGAAATTGGCGCGTGCGATCGCCGATAAATTGAAATAGGATTAAGCCCACTCTTGTCTGGATAAATTAACCTTGATTTTCCATTTAAACCTAAACTAAAGCATTCAGCAAATTCGGCAGTTTTCCTATTTGATATTTAGACAAAATCTACATAATATTTTTAATTGAGGAGAGGGGAGTCAGGAGTCAGCAGGTAGTAGGTAGTAGGTAGCCCTAAAGGATAAGCTATGTCTACGACAGCTACGCAACCGCAAATCCCACAAGGGGACAATGTAGGTAGTAGGTAGTAGGTATTAGGTAGTAGGTAGTAGGTAGTAGGTAGTAGTTAGAAGGATTTTAGAACAGCTACGAGCTAAAAGCTAATAATAAATAGCTAATAGCTAATAACAAGAAGCTAAAAAACTAAAATCAAATAAAGATTAAGATTTCCAACTAGAAAGGGCAGGAGTTGCTAGTAAAGCCTCACTTAAACTCTGGTGAATTAAACCATTAGTTGCCAGAATTCGCCCTGAATTAATATCAAGAGGACTACCATCATAGGCTGTGACTTTACCGCCTGCTTCTTGTAAAATCACAATTCCTGCTGCCATATCCCAAGGTTGAATACCCCTTTCCCAATAACCATCCAATCTCCCACAAGCAACTGCTGCCAAATCAAAGGAAGCACAACCAAGACGACGAACTCCTTGGGTAAGGTGAGTTAGATGACAAAACTCTGCATAATTATTATCTGTTGTTTCACGGCGATCGTAAGCAAAACCAGTAACCAATAAACTTTTAGCTAATTCCTGAGTTTGAGAAACGCGAATAGGAATACGATTACAAGTTGCCCCCAACCCAACAGCAGCGCGAAATAGTTCGTTAGTAAAGGGATTATAAACCGCCCCTACGGAGGGAACACCATCAATGATTAACCCTACAGAAGTAGCTGCGATCGGTAGCCCATGAGCATAATTAGTTGTACCATCCAAAGGATCGATCGCCCAAAGATATTGACTATCTGCATTACCTAAACTTCCCGACTCTTCAGCTAAGATTTGATGTTCTGGTAAGTGTCGATGAAGAACTTCTAATACTGCTGCTTCCGCCAATTTATCTGCCTCTGTAACCAAATCTCCAGGACGACCTTTTTCTTGAATATTATTTAATTTACCCCAGCGATCCTTTAAAATTGCCCCCGCAGCTAGCACTGATTCAGTAGCGACATCTAAAAATATTTGTAGTTGTTGAGTCATTCTAGAATTGATTAATTTTTATTGTTTAAACGAAATTGATTAGGAGGATAGCGCATGGGATTTTGAGGATTCCAGATTCCATAACCCATTAAGCGAGCATATTCCTGACTATCTATTAGCAGCTTACTATAGGTATGGTCGTAACCCGTGTTTGCCAAAACACAACCTTCCTTAACTAGTTGTTGACTTACTAGGGTATCCAACACCCATAGATGAGCATTAAGACGCTGATAGCGATCAGTATTTAGGGTTTGTAGGGTTAGTTTGATGGGCTGATTCATAACTAATTCACTCAATCTTTGTTTGGCTGCTTTTCCCCAAGGAGATTGACGTAAATCTGGCGCATCAATACCAATGATCCTGACTTTTACAACTTGGGATGTTTGAGTCGAGTTTGTCAAAATCACTTCTACAGTCTGACCACTGATAACTTTTGTAACTGTACCAGAAATAGAGTCTAGCTGACTTGATTGAGAACTACAGCTAAAGAGGCAAATTACACAACAGCAGATAATTATTGCTTTTATTTTGTTCATCGATTCTATAGATAACTAGAACGACGATTAACAAGATAAATTTTTAGTTCTCAATTGTCAGTAATCAGATTAAAAATATTGTTGATATATCTTTTTAGTTTAATCCTCATCTAAAGGCAAGCCAAAGCGCACTCTACCCCTAGCAAAATAACGACCAAATTGCATTTGATATACTTCGTCTTCCTCTTGAGTTTCCACTTCCAAATCTGAACGAGGGTAGCTGACACAAAGCAAAGCATAACCCTGATCTTTTAACTTAGGAGATAACCCCATTGCTTCTGGTTGGTATAATTCTCCAGAAATAACCTTAACCGCACAACTAGTACAAGCACCGTTACGACAGAGGAAGGGTAATTTAGCGTCTTGTTGTTCTGCAGTTTGCAAAATATACTGATCTTCAGGAACTTCGACAATATATTGTTTATTTGTAGTGCGATCGCAAACCTTAACAATATGGATTTTACTCATTGATTCTACTATAAGCTGCTGTTTTTAATAATTTCAATCACTTATTGTGTAGTCTACAGCAAAAAAGAAATACTCAAAACTTTGACAAGAAGAATTAACCATGTATAATTATAATTCGTATGTCACCTGGAGAGGTGGCCGAGTGGTCGAAGGCGCAGCACTGGAAATGCTGTAACGGGGTGACTTGTTCGAGGGTTCGAATCCCTCCCTCTCCGTATAGGATTTATAGTTGTTTTGATGGATAATCGGTAGCAAGTAGGCTATTATTCCATCCTTACTTACTTGTTGGCTTGATTTAAAACTATTACGAAATCGATCGCCCTGGTATTTGAGCCTATATTTATTAACCGAGGCTTTTTGTAAACTTTCGTAACTAATCTGGTAATTATAATCTTTACTCACTTGTTTCTAAAACATTAGGAAGTAAATATAGCAACTGAATGATAGATATAGGACATCTTGCGAAATTTTGTGTAAGATGAAAATCAATTGTCCTAATCACTTCAACTGCTATATTTGAGCCTAGATTATTGTGTAAAGAAGATTTTATCTAGGGGATTAAATCCCTCCCTCAGCGTTTTCTCATACTAAATAATTATTCCCAATCAGTTAAAACCCCGTAAATCCCCCAAATAGCCATAGCTCTAAGATAATGACTTGCTCTAAAAGTTCCCACCGCAGTTATTGCTTCAGGAGTTCTAAATTGTAAGCCGTTTTCGTATATTTGCTTGACTACAGTTTCAGTAAGTTTAAAAGCTTCTTCCTGCATTCCCATCTGCAACATAAAAGCAGCTAAACCAAAATTGATTCCTGTCCAGACTTCCAAAGGATGGGTATCATTGGGGTTAACAGGACTACCATCGGGTAAAACTCCATTGGCTGCACCATATTTACCATGATGAAACTTGAGGAAACAGGCATCATAAACTTTATTTAAAGTGGATTTAGTATATTCTTCTGCCACAACATCGGGTAAACCTAATAAACGTGCATAAAACTGTCCACAGAGTTGATCTGCCATCACCACATTCGACCCACTTTCCGTATCAAGACGATAATATTCGCCATTCCAAAGAGTATCATGATAGAGCGATCGCGCTTGATGTAGCCAAGCTAGATAGTTATTGAGGCAATTTTCGATACCTACGGGAAAATCTGCTGGTTGTAAGTTAGGATTCATGGGGGGATTAGCAATTAATATCTCGCCTATCTTTAAGGCTGCTTCTAAAGCTGCAATCCATAAACCTCCACAGTAGGTACTGATTCCTTTAAGTCTCCAATCATCAAAGGTTTGATCGGGTGCGCCAGAGTTTTCAGGAATACCATCGTGATCACGGTCAAATTTTTTGAGATATTCTAACGTCAGAGTAATACTTTCCCAGCATTCCCACAGAAAGTTGATATCTTTAGCACCAGTCAAAAGGTAATCACGGTATACTTGCAGCACAAAATCACTAGGTAAGTCTTTCCACTGGTTACAATCTTGATAGGAAGTATAATTAGTTTCCTCCCAAGGATGTTCATTAGGTGCGCCTAAGTCGTGGGGAGTTGCACCACCTGCTTTTCTAATGGCATGGGAGTTATCGTAACCTACAATACGCGGTGTATCATCATGGTGAGGAATAGCTCTGGCAAAGGCTTCCAAGATGGATTTATCCAACTTTGACCACAACATCATTAATCCAAATGAGCCATAGAGACGAACATCAAGACTTTCATACCAGCGATAATCCATACATTCTAAGACTGCAAACTGTCCTACGGGGTCATTTTCTGATGCAGCCGTCCAAAGAGTCCCACCATCTACAAGTAGATATAATTCATTAAACAGTGCCATCTTAAACCAATCAGGCAAATCCTGCCGTTGTAGAATTGGTTGTTGCCAAGCGATGATTTTCTCTCGCCACCAGTCACTATGTTTGAGGGAAGTTCTAACCATACTCCAGGCATTTCTACCATTGCGCCCAAAAAAGTCTGTATAGCGACGATAATAATTAATTCCTTGTTTAAATTCCGTAACGGGTAAATCCCAGCATAGGGTAAAGGGAATCTGCTTAGTTTGACCTGGTTTAATAGTAAAACGAATCGCGATCGCACAGGCTATTTGTTCTCCAGGTTGGGCTGGGGTTTCATCTTGATGATCCTTTAAAGATCCATCTGCTGCAAAATAATCCCAAATTTCTGCACCATCGCCATCAGGATTCCAGCGAGTTTGATAAAATACTTCCACACTGGGATTATAAACAGAAGCGATCGCAATTTGTCCTTCTCCTTCTTGTACTTGCTCATCTATATGCACTCTATCTAGCAAGCAACCAACTCGATAATTATCCTGTATCCACTGGTTATAATTACCTGTACTATCGCGCCATTTGGGTTGATATTCATATTCTGGGCTACCGTCGTCTCTTACCCTAACTGTCGGTGATTTTATGGCGTTAGTAAACCAACCCACGGTATTTTGCCACGTGAGCATAATACTTAAGGTTATAGGCTCAAGACTAGGGTTATGTATTGTCCAGTTGAAATTAACCAAAGGATAACTAGCTTCTTGATAATTTTCTGCCCAAATTGGCGAAAACTGTTCACAGGTTATCTCTGTGGTAAATACATTCTCATACTTATACCAACTGCGAGGATACAGCGCACTATATACACCTTTTTCCTTGGGATACCAAGACCAACGGGCTAAACTATTATCTTCTGGGCGATCGGTACACAGGGCATAGGCTTGGGTTGTATCTGTTGTAGCTTCAAAAATACTAAACTGACAAGCTGGTAGAGACTTGAAAATATGCTCTCCTCCATCTAAATGCCAGAGGTTGAAATCTCCCTTACTTGATCTGCCTATACATCCTGCCCCCATTCCTCCTAAAGGCATTCCATGCCAAGGGCCATTATCTAAATTACTGGCATAGCGTACAGTGTAAGGGTTATCCCATCCTTTACCTATAGGACGTTGCCAGGCACAAGAGGGAATCTGAGGACTAGGCTGTTGGTTGGGTGTCATAGACGCAAATTATTAGTTAGGCAGAATTTAGGATAACAATTAAATCTTGAATTCACCAGAATGTCTAAATATTGGAGACAGGAGTCAGGTAATCCCACAAGGGGACAATGTAGGTAGTAGGTAGTCAAACAAGGATAAGCTATGTCTACGACAGCTATGCAACCGCAAATCCCACAAGGGGACAATGTAGGTAGTAGGTAGTAAGTAGGGGGTATTATTAGAAGGCTAAAAGCTAAGAGCTAACATATAAAAACTCTTAAGCGTTTCTCCCTTATCTATGTATTAATCGCGTCAATTAAAGATTCTCCACCAAATCTGACTACATCATTACAGGGGAGTCCTGTTAATTGGCTAGTAGATTCAATGGCTTGTTGGGCGGTGGCTGTATCCATACCCACAGTATTAAGAGCGATCGCTTTGACTTTTTTTAGACGTAATAACTTCGATAGGACGTAGTACTTTATCTTCTAAGCGAAATCCTTGACGAACTACTCTCGTAATCGTTTGTTCTTCTAAATCTTCTCGTTCTTCGCGATCAACTACTTGGCAAACACTATAATCAGGTTTTGTATCTTGAAACTCAATAGGCTCTACTTGTCTTCGCTCTAGAATATTCAATAACTTTTTTTCAATAGTACCTAAAGACTTGGGGAGACGCTTAAAAAATTTGGGATTGGGGTCGGGATTTTCTGCAATGTAATTAAGGAAAGATTCTAGTGCATCGAATAATTCTAGCAATTCTAAAAATAGTTCTTCTTTTTCTGCGGTGGCTTTCTGCCCTTGCTGCTGTAAAGCTTGCTTGAGAGACATTCTGTCTTTGAGCAAAGTTCCTAGTTCATACTGAAGTTGATTTCTTTGTTCTTCGTTTAGTTTTAGAATCGGCAATTGATTATTAATTATGTTCATTATAAGTAAGGCTTGCTATTTTTTATGGAATTGAGATTTAATGGGGGAGGATCAAAAGAGCATTGTTCCCAATCTTTGATCAATTTCAGAAACCTGCTTAAGATCGGCGATCGCATTATCTAAACCATTAAATTCTGATAAAAATTCTAGTTTTGGTGCAGGGGTATTTAAAACAGAAAAGTCGCTGCGCCGAAAACGTTTAACTGGAGGGATTACAGGACGCAAATAATCTGCAATGATTCTCTCTTCAGGATTCATTAGACTTTTACGAGCTAGAGCGATCGCATCAGGAGGATATTTACGACGCTTCATTGCCATTGTAAAGGCTAAAGTAATTTCTTTATTAGATGCTTCAGGTGAAACCTCTAAAACATCATAGGGATTAGCTGTGATTGATTTTTGATTCATTGATTTTCTCCTAACGGTATATTCTTAAACTGCTGTAAATCTCTTGAAATGCTGGCTCACGTGGACAAAGTTCGTAAGCCCAGTTTCCGAGTTTGAGCATTAAATCAACGGGTAAACTATTATTTTTCGCTCCTGTGAGTAATATATCTATACAAATTTCGGCAACCATAAAGCGGATTGATTCATGATGCGATTTTTTGGCTTGTCTAACAGCTTCTTCAAATCGATCTTGCCTGATTAAATGCTTAATATTTTCCTCTTCTTGAATTGTTTCGGCTTTCTCAACTAAATCGAGTGTATAAGGATTGTTTGGATCGATATTTTGAATTTCTTTTAGTTCTTTTAATCCTTGCTGAATACTAATTTCTTCATCTGCTATTTTTTGAGCAACTTTTCTGGCTTTACACTCAGCAAAATTGCTTCTGGCTGCTTGACTAGCTATAAGTTCATACCAGAATTTACTAAATTGTAGATGTTCGTCAAAATCATTTATTTCTTCACGCTGCAATTGACAAAGTCTATCTATTTCCTTGCGCCAGTCCAACTTAGCTTTGATTTCATCATAAGCATACCTAAGAGGCTTAATTGCTTTACGCCATTTTAGATTTTGAAGATAATAACAACCTTCGTGATAGGAAACAAAATTATAGGCAAAGCGTTCTGCTTCAGAAGATGGATTTCTGCTAGGTTTAATATTAATAGCACGGGCTGTATCTCCTTCGTGACAAGCTGCAACGGCTTTTCCCCAATCTGTATATAATGAACCCCAAACTTCAGCAGGGAATTTTATTGCAGGAAAATAATCACGGAAGCGGTGATAGCAACCAGCAAGAATAAACAATTGCTGCTTAATTGTCATCCCACAATGACTTTGCTGCATTAAAGATAATGCCACCATTTCTCGACGATAGATATCCCGTAATATTAAATATTCCTCAATATTGTTATCTTTTACTAGATCAATTGTCTTTTCTATTATTTGCTTCAGTTTGCTAGAAACCTCTTTTATATCTATATCATTACTTCCCAACCAGGGAACATTTTGTAGTCTAGGATTATGTTCGATATTTGCTAAAGCTGTTGACCAAGCGATGATAAAATCAGCTAACTTATCAGGATTAATTTGAGCTTGATGATAAGTGGCAATAGCCCAGTTATGTAAAGAATTAGTATCTTGTTGTTCTAACCAATTTCGTTCTGTTTTTACAGCTATTTCTTGCCAATTTTCAGACTCCCAGATCTGACGTTCTAAAAAAGGTTGAATATGATTTTCTAAGTTTTTTTGTACTATGGGTTCTAAACCAAATTTATTGATAAATTCTAAACTAAGTCTTTTAGCTTCGTCGATTTTATGATGATCAATTGCTGACTCAATTGTTTTAATCTGTATAGTGCGCTCGCGTTCTGCTAAACTTATAATAATTTCACGTTGAGAATTAATAATATCATTATCAATAGAACGCCATTCACGATTAGCTTGCTGCCAATTTCCAAGTTGAGCATGAGCAAAACCCCGAATATAGGCTGCTTGCTCTCCCTTGATCTCTTTAAGATAAGTAATTGTTTGTTGGGGGCTATGTTGAACACTAATAATACCAATTCTAATTTGGCACTCAATAAATTCTGGTAATAAGTTTAATGCTTGCTGATACAGAGTAAATGCGTCATAAAATTTATGATCACTTTCTGCAATTAATCCAGATTTATATAATTCTTTTGCTAATCTTATTTGTTTTAATTTACTTAATACCTTTTGTCCATCTTCACAATAAAATTCATTTATTATAGGTTCAAGCAAGTCAATTGCTTCTTGAAATCTACCTGTTTTAGCTATTTGAATAGATTCTTTTAACCCTCTTTCATAATTTTCTTGCTGCTTAATACTTTCCTGGCATTCAAATATTTCAGCTTCTAGTTCCTCAGTAACAAAAAGTTTTTGGGCTTGGGTAAAATTATCTAATGCTCCTTTAAAATATTTGTACTCAATTCTTTTTCTACCTTTAGATACTAAATCTTCAAATTCAAAGATCTTGTCTATTTGCTTCTGACATCGATTAGCAGCTTTAATATACTCAGAATTATTAGTTAATTGGCTACATTGTTTATATAATGTGAGAGCTTGGTTAAGTTGTTCTAGATCATCAGGATTATTAATATCTTTTTTTTCTAATTTTATGGCTTGCAGATATAAATTTTGAGCTTTTTTAAGCTTTTGAGACTGTAAAAAAATATAAATACCTAATCCTAGGAAAATGAGTAAAAGTAAAAGTAGCATATGCTTAATTCATAAATTGATTTTACATTTAATAAAAATGTATTGTTGTCAAATAAAATACCAATGAGATGACAATTAGAAGGGGATACTAATGGTTAAAATGATAAGTTTTACGATTAGGAACGAGTAAGATTTCATCTATTTTTATAAAACTTTCTCTACCTTGCAATTTGGGATTAGCATCTGTAATCCATGACCAAGAGTTACTATCTCCATAAAAATTAGAGGCAATTAAAGACAAAGAATCCCCTTTTTGTACGACATAATTAAACCCATCACAGGCTTGAGATTTCTCTGTTTCTTGAGACTTATTTAAAGCAGTAGAAGATACAGTTTCTGATATTGGATTAGGAGGAGTAGAAGAAGTTGATGTATTTTGTGATTGTTGTTGAGCAATAAATGAATTACTACCAAACCCTAAGCCAATACCTAATAACAGAAATAAGATTGCTATACTAACAGGTAGCCATAGGGGAATATTTTGTTTTGCTTCCTTGACTGTTATAGATGTTTCTAGTGGCAATTGAGCCAACATTCGGTAAGTAGAAAGATCGGTTTCGCAATTAGGACAAATATTAGTCTCGATCTGCGAGCGATCGCAAACTGGACAAGTTAACTTTACTAACATAATTTTTAAAAGATATATAGAACAAACATTTATCTAAGTCCCCCAAAATTTGACCATTCTGGGGGTAATCTTTATTTGTCTATCTAGTTATTCCTGTAGCAATACTGTTATTAGTTGTAGGAAGTTGTCGATCAAGATAATGGCTAACATCCTCGGCTAATTCTCTAAACAGTCTTTCTGCTTCATAGCCGTCTTCATGTTTCATCGCCTCAATCATCTGGGATAATTTACCAGCCATGACTCTTGCTTTGTTTGGTTCAATCTGATGCGCTCTAAAAACTCCATCACGACAAGCTAAAATTAAACTAACTTTTTCAGGAAGATTGTCCAACTCACGTTTAGCATCTTCGCAAAGCTTTTGCATTTCTCCTTTACAGTGATTAGCGATCGCATTTTTTAAATTTTGATGTAATGTTTGGAGTCGTATTTTTTGACTTGAAGGGAGTAGGAAATCGCAGTCGTCTATAATAAACTCAAAATATCTAATAAAGAATTTCGCTGTATCATAGTCATCATCAGCAAAGCGTTTTAACTCCTGTGATTTGGCTTTGGCTACACTTGCTCGATCTTGGTGTATATTTCCGTCTTGGGTTTTAATTTGATTAGCAGCTTTAACTGTTTCTCCAGCAATACGATAGGCTTCTTGAACTCCACTTTCGGTCAAATTACCTTCTCTATTCAATTGCTGAATAATTTCTTCTACTTCACGAGAAATGCTTTCATCTTGTCCACCTGTTGATAAGGAACAACTAACTTTTACGGAAGGATCGTTTTTTAAAATAGCTGTAGTTTGAAGTGAGCCATTTTTTTCATCCAACTCTGCTGTTACTAAAATCTCTGTTCCTTTTGGATATGCTTTGTCGAGTGCTAACCACATATCCCCAATTCTTTCATCATCTCGCTTATTGACATCATCGGGGCTATAAAACTTGAAGTGAATCAAGCTTTGTCCATCTGCTTCTGTTTTAAAAGTATGAGTAGTTTTTACAGGCAGAATATCTCCTTGTTTAATCAGTTTATGTCGAGGATCGTTAACCAATTCAATACAATAGTCGCGAGAAACTGTACCGACTTTTTCAATTAAGCCAGCAGCAACAATTGCAGCACCTTCGGCTACAGCGTACATTGGACGAGGATGAACCACTACTTTGTCTGCACCAAAAGCCTCTGTAACTTTACGCTGTACTAAAGGAATTTGTGATGAACCACCTACTAGTAAAACCACATCAATCATTTCTTCTGGATAGTCAGAATATTTAATTGCGTCCTTACAAACAGCAATAGAGCGATCAACCAGAGGTATAATTAGGTTCTCGAACTGTTGACGAGTAATCTCCACTTCAATAGATATTGTCATCCCCATGTCATCTATCAAAGGGGTAGAAGGTAGAATAGAGGCTTTAGAATTGTTACTGAGTTGAATTTTAGCTTGTTCTACTGCCATTTTAAGATCGCCTAGAAAACGAACTTTTTGGTAGTGAGGCATTTTAGCAATTAAACCGTCTATATCATCCAAATCCTCTACTTCTTCTACCTGATCTTTGACAAAATCTATCAAGAGCTCGTCAAGATCATCACCACCAAGCCATAAATCACCTGCTTTACCAGATTCAATAAACTGATTTCCTGTAGATGTAACAATTGAAGAATCAAAAGTACCGCCTCCAAAGTCATAAACTAAAATTGTTTTTACATCATCGGAATCTGGTTTAAATCCATAAGATATTGCTGCTGCTGTTGGTTCGGGTAATAGTTCCGACCCTGCTAACCCTGCTCTAGTTGCTGCTATTTGAGTTGCATTCCTTTGTTTATCATTGAAGTATGCGGGAATAGTGATCACAGCCTTAGTAATCTTTTCTTTTTGTCCTTGTTGCTCTTGATATGTTTGGGCATTGTGAAGAATTTTCTTAAGAATCTCAGCACTAACATCTTCAGGCTCGTATTCTTTGCCATTGAGCCAGACCGAGAGGCTATTTTCTGTACCTTTAGTTGACTTGGAAATTTTATAAGCAAAGCGATCTAACTGCTGTTGAATTACAGAATCTCCAAAACCCCTACCAATCAGTCTTTTAATAGAAATAATTACGTTTTCAGGATCTGCTTTTAGTTTTTGATAAGCTTCGTTGCCTACAATAATTTGATTATTTTCCAACCCAATTACCGAACGAGTCAGGGTGCGCTCGGGGGGGGGATTATCTATTGCAGTAACTATTTCTGTCTCAGCAAATTTCAAGGCAGCAACTGAATTGGTTGTTCCTAAATCGATTCCAACTATATTTCCCATGTAATATTTCCTTTCTATAAAAATTTCTGCGTTAAATTAAAAATCCTTTACAGCAGCTTAATATTTTTATAGTTCCCATGTAATAAGGAAATATTTAATCAAATTTAAGCTATTTAACATTTGTTTAAACGTTAGATAGTTATTGCTATCTTTTTATAGTAAATACTGCCTAAATCACGCTTAAACAGCTAAACACAATAATGTTAAATGAATTAGTAGCCGATAAATACTTACTGATATAAAGCTTTGAGCAAAGATTCTCCACCAAATCTGACTACATCACTACAGGGGAGTCCTGTTAATTGGGTAGTAGATTCAATGGCTTGTTGGGCGGTGGCTGTATCCATACCCACAGTATTAAGAGCGATCGCTTTTACTTTTACCTCTCCAAAAGTACCCCCTGCACTAGCTACTGTTTCGTAGAGATCGATAACTTTAGGTAGCGGAGGAATAGCAATATCAGGTATATCGCGAATATGTTGCGCCCCTGCACGATGGACTAGGATTAAACCTGTTGGTTGACTACCCCGAATTAAAGGTAAAGTGGCTGTTGATCCTGGATGTAACAGAGATCCTTGTCCTTCAATAATAATTAAGTCGTGATCTTTTCCTAATTCTAAAACAGTTTTTTCCACTGCCCCTGCTGCAAAATCAACCCTCACCGCATCTAGAGCAATCCCTGACCCTGCGATCGCAATTCCTGCTTGTCCTGTGGCTATGAATTTGGCTTTGATTCCCTGTTTACTTGCTGCACGTTGTAATTCTATACTGGTGGACATTTTGCCTATTGCCATATCAGTCCCAACTGTTAAAATTCTTGATGCATTAAGCGATCGCGCTCTTGCTTTTCCAATACTTAAGTTTTTTGGCTCTTGGCGAATATCCCAAATCCATTGCCCTGGTTGTAGTTGTTGATATTCGGGTTGTAGCAAGGTATGTAAACCATTAACTATTGATATTCCAGCCTCAATTGCTTTGGCTACCTCTGTCTTTAGGTTGTCTGGGAGTTGTCCCCCTGAAGGTGCAATGCCTATTAATAATACATCAGGGTTATATTCTAAAGCGTACTCAATATTGGCAACAATTGGTACATTGCAATCAATTCCTGTTAATTGGCTTAAAGACTCCCCAGCACTGGCGCGATCAATTACCACCACAATTTCTGTCTGGCTATAACGTAAAAAAGCCAACCCCGTTTTACCGTGATCACCTTTGATGCCATCTTCTAACAAAATTGCCACACGGTTTTTATCTGTCAGCACTGTATTGTACTCCTAGTCCTGGTTGATTGTTGGGTAATAAACGTCCTGCTTTAATTGTTGCCCCCCGAAAAGGATCGTCTCGCAGATTTAAATGACTATCTAAGTCGAGATAATCTGCCAAAGGTGCAATCTGACTCATGGCTGTATTGGCTAAACTACTGTCGCTATAGCAACCAAACATAATTTTTAATTTGCAGGCTTGAGCGATTTGGATAGCTGCGATCGCCTCAGTTAATCCTCCTGTTTTCATAATTTTAAGGTTAACTCCTGCTACGGAATTAGCTAAACGCAGGATATCTGCACTATTAAAACAACTTTCATCTACAAAAATTGGCAAGGGGGAATTATCGCTTAAGGCTGCTAGTTTACTATCGTCTGTCACTGGTAAAGGTTGCTCGATATACTCTACTCCTTGTTTGGCTAACCAGTGGGACATATATACTGCATCATTAAATCGCCACCCACCATTAGCATCAACAGTAAGTCTGACTTTGGGATCTACCTGACGAATTGCCTCCACTAAGGCTTTATCTGCCCCTATACCTTCAGGACTACCTAATTTTAGCTTCACTATTTTGACATTTAATGTATTTTTCCAGTCTTGCAACCGTGCTACTGCTGCTTCTGGGGTATTAATGCCAATGGTGACAGAAATAGGTACAATGCGATCGCGGTTTAAACCGAAGATTTGCCACAATGGTAAACCAGCTTTTTTTCCTAACCAGTCGTGGATAGCCATGTCTATAGCTGCTTTGAGGGGGGAAGAAACTTTAATGGTGTGCAGTTTGGCTATAATTTCCTGTCTTTGTAGGGGATGATAAGGCTCTAGTTGGGGAATTAGATCTGCTAATTCTTGTTGTAGCCTGGCTGTATCTATAGTTTGTGTTGTGGAAATGGCAAACGGAGATCCTTCTCCCCACCCTTCTATTTCGTCCTGTTGAATACGCAACCAAATATTTGTCGTTTGGGAGGTCGTCCCACGACTTATTTGTAAGGCAAATTTTTTATGGACAGTAAAAGTCTCAACTGTTAATTTCATCTTATTGGACGTTGAGGGAATCGATTTAATTAGGTTAAATAGTTATTAGCTTTAACGCGCAGATAAAGAGTGTGGGTAGTTTTTGGTTATTAGCTTTTAGCCTCCTCCTGACTCCTGACTCCTGTCTCCTGACTTCTAACTCCTGACTCCTGACTCCTGACTCCTGTCTCCTTATTGGACGTTGAGGGAATCGATTTAATTAGGTTAAATAGTTATTAGCTTTAACGCGCAGATAAAGAGTGTGGGTAGTTTTTGGTTATTAGCTTTTAGCCTCCTCCTGACTCCTGACTACTGACTCCTGACTCCTGACTCCTGACTCCTGTCTCCTTATTGGACGTTGAGGGAATCGATTTAATTAGGTTAAATAGTTATTAGCTTTAACGCGCAGATAAAGAGTGTGGGTAGTTTTTGGTTATTAGCTTTTAGCCTCCTCCTGACTCCTGACTACTGACTCCTGACTCCTGACTCCTGACTCCTGTCTCCTTATTGGACGTTGAGGGAATCGATTTAATTAAGTTAAATAGTTATTAGCTTTAACGCGCAGATAAAGAGTGTGGGTAGTTTTTGGTTATTAGCTTTTAGCCTCCTCCTGACTCCTGACTACTGACTCCTGACTCCTGACTACTGACTCCTGACTCCTAACTCCCTATTAGGTTTAGATATCTACTAGAATTTGTCCATCCTCTACTTTGGTTGCAAAGACAGGTAAGCTTTTTTCAGTAGAAATTTTGCCCAAAACGTTACCCATCACTGGCGGAAAAGGACACCAATTCTTAACGTTACCAGTTGCTAAATCGAATTCGCTACGATGCCAAGGACAGATAATTGAACTTTGGGAGGTAACCTTAGCC
Organism: Chondrocystis sp. NIES-4102; assembly: GCA_002368355.1. Lineage (NCBI taxonomy): Bacteria > Bacillati > Cyanobacteriota > Cyanophyceae > Chroococcales > Chroococcaceae > Chondrocystis > Chondrocystis sp. NIES-4102. Next base: position 1,713,668 of record AP018281.1, read on the forward strand.
TTTTTCATAGGTAATTTTAAATGAGGACAAATGTAATCAACCGCGTAGATATTGCCTGCTTCATTTAATAATAATAGCGATCGCTGGTTTAGTTTTACTACCTCTTTTGACCCTGGTGTGAGCTTGTTTACGTCTAAAGCTTTAGTCCAAGTCATTTTTAATTCTCCTCTATCCTATTAATCTAATTGAAACTTAAATTGCTTCCATAATTATTAAATAATTTGGTACGAGGAATTTTTATAGCTTTAGAAATATATATATTCAATTACCGCTCATTGATTTCTAGCGGTTAGTTTTAAATTGATGATTGATAAGCCTAATATTGCCAAAAATAATACTAAACCAATGGTGCAGGCATAACTAATATCGAGATCTCGGAATGCTCGCTCATAAAGATAATAAACCACGGTTTTTGAGCTATTTCTGGGCCCTCCTTGAGTCATGATATATATTTCTTCAAATACTTTAGTTGCTGAAATTGCCGAGATTACTGCTACCAAAAAAAGGTAAGGGCGCATCAAAGGAATAGTAATATCAAAATGCTTTTGCCAACCATCAGATCCATCGATCGCTGCTGCTTCGTATAATTCTGGTGAGATGGCTTGTAATCCTGCTAGATAAATTACCATGTAATAACCTAATCCTTTCCAAATTGTTACTAGCATCACACTCCAAATAGCTAAATTAGGACTACTTAACCAAGGAATACCCTCACTTATTCCCATCTGTTTGAGAAATTGATTTAATAAGCCGTTTTGGGTGTAAAGTGCTTTCCAGGCTATACCTGCTACCACCATTGAAATAACTACAGGGGTATAAAAAGCAGTGCGAAACCAATTTATCCCTTTAATTTTTTGATTGACAATTATTGCTAATCCTAAAGGTGCAACTACTAAAATTGGCACAACTCCCACTAAATAAAGTAGGGTGTTTCTAATAGTTTGCCAAAAAACCTGATCTTGCCATAATCTGCGAAAATTTTCTATTCCTATCCATTGCGGAGCTTGGGTAATGTCATAATTGTACTCTGTAAAACTTAAGGTAAACGCTTGTATAGCAGGTAAAAAGACTGTTAAACCCAATAGAGCGATCGCTGGTAAAAGAAATAGATAAGGTACTATTTTTTGCTGAGTAATTGTATTCTTTAACATTTTTTTTAAGTACAATTGGTAATTATTAGCTAGAGATCCATATAATATAAACTCGACATAATAGTATGTCTAACTTTAGCTATAATTAGAGATTGTGGTATAAACTCGGAGGTTATTTTATGGGTCGTAGATGTCAAATAACAGGCAAAAAAGCCAACAACGCTATGGCGGTTTCTCACTCTCACCGTCGCACTAAAAAACTACAAGGTGTTAATTTGCAGTGGAAAAGGGTTTGGTGGGCAGAAGGCAATCGCTGGGTAAGATTACGTTTATCTACCAAAGCAATTAAAACCCTTGAAACTAAAGGCATTAGCGCAATGGCAAAAGAAGCAGGTCTTAATTTAAATCATTATTAAATTAATTCTGTAATTGCTGGAGTTAGGAATTAATGACTGAGGACTGGGAAATAAAATTAATTTTCAAGATAAAATTCCAGTTCTATACTTTAACTGGGTAACTTACAATTAAATCTCAATCAAATATTTTATTTTCTATTGTGTGGGTGGATATTACTCAATTCTCAGTCATCATTTCCTAATCCAATTGACTTAAACCCAGCCAATAATTGCGGTGCTATACCGAATTGCCAATTCCCTTCACAACGGCGATCGCTATTTAAAATTAGGCGCAGGCGATAATTATCATAATACCCCTCAACTTCTAGCCATACAAGCTCACTGGAGGCTTCACAGCTTATTTTTTCAGAGTCCATTAATTCTGCTGCCATCTGTTCCATAGTTTGTACTAACTGATCTAGTAAGCGCAGAAAATCGTCTAATTCTTCCTTAGTAAGTTCGATCGCCCAATCATCTGAACCTACTAAACCTTGATATTTTAGTCCATGAGGATGCCAACCAACGCGCCAACCATCCCCATGCTTGATCAAACGTTCCAAATTTTATTTTAATCCCCAATGATTTCTGGTTGGGTTAATTCGTCAGACATTTCGATAATTGCCCGAATTACAGGTTTCATAGTTGGATCGTCAAAGTTCTCTAATTCTTCATAACGACGGCGTTTAGCGCGATTTGCTACTTGAACAGTAATACGATAGCGGTTAGAAGCAGCACTAACTAATTCTTCCGATCGATACATTATTTGGGAGGAGTTAAAAGAACTTTTTCTTTGCATTAATTGCGACACCTTATTATTAAATATTGCTGGATACAGTAGATTAGCTAGAAGTTTTATCTCAAATTATAGCGATCGCCTCTGCCCAATGGGTTGCTGTTTTAACAGGCAAGGATAGGCGGTTGAGGAAGATTGCCAAGAGAAATTTAGCTTATAGCTAGTTACCGCAGTCTTATATTGTAGCAAATAGACTCTTTGATCTTTGAGGCTTTTAACTATTTTGGATTTTAAGTTTCTTCTTGGGCAACAGTTATCTATATTAATGCTGCAATCTTGATGCCTAAAATTTTATTTTACTCAGATCTATCATCATGCCTTGTTTGTCTGACTAACCAATAACTAGCAGCTAAACAAAGAATTGCTACCCCCAAAGACATCAAATGCCAGCTTGAGTATTCTTTAAAATCAAAGATAATTATTTTGCGCGAGACAGCAATCAGGGCGGTAACTACAACTAATTCTAGATGAATTACGTGCTTTTTGAGGTATGCGGTAATATTTTCTAATAGTTCTAAGGCGATTAAAATGTTGAGGAAAGCTCCGAATAATTCAATCAAACTTGCACTATAGAATCCTAAAGGATCACTAAAAACGTCTTGGATTAAAAAATAAATTAAATCTGCTACAGAAATCAAAATAACAATCGATAAAGTTAAAGATAACGTCTTAGCTACAAAATTTTCAATCCAATGAATTAAATGTAAATAGCTATCATCACTTGTTACCTCTTGCAGCCACCCAAATACCCCTCGTCTTGATTTTGCCATCTAACTAAATAATGACTAACTGATTGATCCTCAATCCATCATACAAAAAAACGACCACTCCAATTATAAGGAGCGATCGCGCTGGTAAAATTTATTGTTTTAAATGGAAATTGCTAACAACTACAATAATTATTATTTAGATACAACTTCCTCGGTTTTGCTTGATTCGTAACTTTTCTCTAAAAGCATAATTCTTTTTGCCTGATTCGTTAAAGCAGATTTATCTAACAAGTTGGTAATTAAAGCATCGCTAGAAAATAAACCAGCACCATTAATTAAAAAGAATAAGAAACAAGCAGCATAAATAGCAGACAATTCTAAGTAAGGAATACTTAATCCAGCTACTAGTACGTGATGATACATAGCTACGCACATTGTACTAAATAAACCTAATGCAGCAGGTCTTGTAAACAGACCAAGAATTAATAGCAATGAGCCTATAAGTTCAGTATAAGCAGCAACATAGCTTAAAAATATGGGAAAAGGTAATCCCATATAGGCAACATAAGCTTGAGCAAAGCTTTCAATGTTAGATAGTTTATCTAAACCATTGTGAATCATCATAATGCCCACTACGGCTCTAAATATAGCCCAGGCTGTTTGCTGCCAAAAGTTAGGTGTTAAGTTGGGTCGGAAAATTGCAGTAACTAGAGAATTGCTAGACATAAAAGATTACAGAAGTTTAACTAAGTAAATTACAAAATATTAACAATATGAATTTATCAAAATTGTCATGCTTAGGCTCAAAGACTGTTTTCTCATACAAGCGTCAAGCCATTTGGGGGAGAGTTTGACAGTCTTCTGTGCGCCATGTTGCACCCTATATATTAAAATTTAGCGCATTTTTGATAAGAAAAGTAATGTTTTATGAATAAATAATGAGATTTTTTTCTCAAGTGGTATTAAACACTGCATAAACAACACAAAAATAGCACTTCAGATAATCTAGCCTTAACCCCCCACAAAGTCTTAAACTTAGATTTGCAAAGAATTTAAGGTATTTTTTAGATTGTGCGAAAAATAGTAATAGCTGGTAACTGGAAAATGCACAAAAATCAGGCAGAGTCTTTGAAATTTGTGCAGGAGTTTAAATCGGAAGTTGAAGATCTCAATGAAGATAGAGAAATAGTCATCTGTGCGCCATTTACTTCTTTGATGGTCATGTCTAAAAGTTTGCATGGCAGTAGGATAATGTTAGGAGCGCAAAATATCCACTGGGAAGAATCAGGTGCTTATACTGGTGAAATTTCAGGGGAAATGCTGACAGAAATCGGCATCACCTATGTAATTATAGGTCATAGTGAAAGAAGACAGTATTTTGGCGAAACAGATGAAACTGTCAATTTAAGGCTTAAAGCTGCTCAAAAATATAGACTCAAGCCTATCCTTTGTGTGGGTGAAACAAAGCAACAAAGAGATAGTGGGGAAACAGAAAATATCATTATTAATCAGCTAAAAGAAGATTTAGTAGGAGTAGACCAAAATAATCTAGTAATTGCTTATGAGCCTATCTGGGCAATTGGCACGGGAGATACTTGTGAATCTACAGAAGCTAATCGAGTTATCGGTATTATCCGCCAACAATTAGATAATCAAAATGTCTCAATTCAATATGGTGGCTCTGTTAAATCAGATAATATTGATGAAATTATGACGCAATCAGAAATCGACGGGGTTTTAGTAGGGGGGGCAAGTCTAGACGCTGCTAGTTTTGCTCGAATTGTTAATTATCAATAATTAATAGCTTTGAGGTAGTTAATATTAATTGCCTCTCTAATACCTTTATTTTCTCTATTAAAAAAATAGTAAAAGGTAGTAAATATTTTTAGGAAGTTATCAAACAATTATTAGATCATGTAATATTATTACTAAGTAATTTCTATAAAATATTATTTTATACTACCGTTATAGTACCTGGTTATAGTAATATCAAGCACTTAATCAAAACGCTTCAGAATAATTACTGAAATTACTTGGCTACTTTATTAGTTTTATTTCTAACAAATAGCTAATAATTAAATTATTAAATGATTTATCTAATACTGAAGTTAAAAATTTTAAGATTATTAAATTTCGGTATTTTCGCGAATAGTGTTAAATTTTTTTTTTGTTAGTATAGGACAAAATTGAGCGGATAGATCAAGCGGATAAATCTCTTATATTAAGCGGATAATATGCTCGGTGTCTATTTTGTCATTTTTAAAAAGGCAAATAAGTTTACTCCCTCAAGATCATTGTTAATTTATATTTTCTAATCCATTAATTGCTGATATTTGCTTTAAACAGAATGCGACCATAGGTTCTTGGCTGATAAAGTTTTAGTTAAAAATAGCTAAAATTTATTGGTTGATTACTAAAATTAAATTAATGAAATATATGTAATTGGGTGTTGTAACTTTCTATCTAAGTAAGACATTATTTCTTAGCTGATGGATAGAGAAAACAGCACCAAAATTAAATTTCAATAATACTTGGTTTAGCTGTAAAAGCAGTACTGTACTTTTTCTTTTGTAATTAATCATTCTCTTAAGTGTTATGACTAGACCCAAAAAATCACAGCGTCAAGAAACTAATTCGCCATTCAAAAGATTGAGATTGAACGTTAAACTTTCTCAGGAACAATTAGCTAGGGAAATAGGTGTTGCAGTGTCCACAATTAGACGTTGGGAAAAAGGGCAAGCTGAACCTACTATGACAGTTGCCCAAATGAAGGAATTTTGTAAAGCAGTCAAGAAAAATTTTGAAGATTTACCAAGTTCCCTTTTACCATCAGCTAATAGCAATAGTGCAAGTAATGGGGTGTAATAAACTTGTAATTATAAGATTGCTTGTTTGAGGGAAAAACAGAAGTCAGCGATCGCTTTTAATCCAGTTTCAGGAGTCCCATCTGCCAAGCGTTTGACTACTGCACTACCGACAATTACGGCATCTGCCCCCCATTCTTTAACTTGTTTTGCCTGTTCGGGGCCTGAAATACCAAAACCAACCCCGATGGGTTTATCGGTTATATGATGCAGATCTGCCAGTAGATCTTGAACATTCGTTGCCATTTCTTGACGTATACCTGTTACGCCTGTGACAGAAACCAAATAAATAAATCCTTGAGATTGATTAGCGATCGCGCCAATTCTGGCTTTTGAACTAGTGGGGGCTACTAATAAAATTACCTCAATACCCATAGCTGCTGCTGGGGAAAGTAATACTTCCGCTTCTTCTAAAGGCAGATCAGGAACTACTAAACCACTAACTCCAGCCTCTTTTACTTGCTGGAGAAAGGTTTCTATCCCACGATAATAAATAGGATTGTAATAAGTAAATAAAACAATAGGAATTTCTATTTTGGGTACAACTTGTTTAACAACTGTCAAAACATCTTCTAGTTGTACTCCTTTTTGTAAAGCTCTAGTAGCTGCTGCTTGAATTACGGGTCCATCAGCTAAAGGATCTGAATAGGGAACACCCAATTCGATGATGTCTGCGCCATTTTGAGCAAGAATTTCGATCGCTTTGGCTGTTGTTGCTAAATCTGGATCTCCTGCTGTAATGAAAGGAATTAAAGCACATTGGGAATTTTCTTTAAGTTGTTGAAAGCGTTTAGCAACGGAGTTCATAGGATAATATTAATATCTAAATAAATAATGTTAGGTCGGTAAAACTCTGAATTAGCCAACAGAGTATTTAAAAAATAAATATATTTCTCACAGTTTTTGTGCTGCGAAGGTATAGTCAGGAATAGCTTAGTTAAAATCGTATTCCTAACCCTAACTGAGGTTATAGTTAGATCAACTATTTAAGTTTTTTCTCCTGCTCAATTTCTTGTTGGAGTTGGGCTAACTCTTCTGGAGACATTTCTTCTAAGCGTTTTTGCAGTACTGCTTCTTCATAGTCTTTTAGTTGTTGATTGTAGGTCATATTTTTTGTTCCTACTCGTACTAAATAGGTAATTGACCAACCAATTAACCCTACTACTAATAAAGTTTGTGTCCAAATTCCCGCCTGAATGCCATCTATCCCAATTAACTGTAAAACAACATAAATTAGCCCTGCTGCCACAAACACAGCAAGACCAATACCGAGGGCATCGATTCTGCGCATATTATTATTGATCAATTAGTTTTTAATTGACGACGTTTAGGACGAAAATTTAGAAAAGGGCTAAATAGTAACATCCCTGGAAAACTTAGAAACACAAAAAGATACATAAACAAACGTTCAATAGAGCTTGCTACATACCAACGATTTTTTAGATAAAAATATACAAATGCTGGTAACACTATTAGATATGTGCCACTTAAACCCAGATACAATAAGGCAACTAAATTAGTCTCTGTAACTAGCATAACTACTTTTAATCAATGATTAATTTTATACATTGTTATTTTAACAGGGCAATGTACAGCTAATTAGTCTTTCTCACACTACATAGCAATCAAATATATGTTGATAAATCTGCTGGCACTTTTGCTGATATAGTTCATTAGAATAGGATTGGGGTAACTTTTCTAACATATCTCCAATTGCCACTTCAACACTCGCTCTTGTCTGTTGGCGTTTCTTCCAATCAATTACTAATTTCTCTTGCTTGAGGGTGTTTAATAGTTCTTGGGCTATTTGCTTAACTTGCTTTTCTTCTTGCTGGCTGAGATTAACATTACATTTAGTTAATAGATCGAATATGGCTAACTCCTCTTGAGTCAGATGTTCGGTTATAGCTCTCGTTTCTTCTTCCTTTAACTGTTGGGCTAATTTTACTAGTTGATTAAAGAACCAGTCTACATTACGAGCATCGGAATTATATTCTTCGATCATCTTCTGATATTTCTCAAAATAGTTAAGACGGGTTTTATTAAATTCCAGCATTTGCTCTAGCTGGCATTCAATTGTACCTTTGAGTTTGGCTGCTGCTGTATGTTTGTAACCAGTTTGGAATTGATGTTGTAATTGTTCTAAATCTATTAACTGTCTGGGATATTCGGGAATGATAAATTCCCCTGCAACAATTGATGCGTCTAATAAATTCTCAACCTCATCTATTACCCCTGAGATATCAGTTTCAGGTATTTCCTGACGGATTTTAAGAGCTAATTTTTCTAGTAACATTTGAGTTGTAGAAAACTCGTTAGCCAGCTTATCTGGGAGAATAGCTTTATAAAGACGGGTTACATTAGCACAAAGGGCAAAATACAGCTTTTTAGTTTCTTCCTTAACTAATATTGCTTCTACTGCTTCATCCCATACTTTAGCTCTTTCAAAAGCATCCTGGGTTGTGTTTAATTTATTAAGATCTATTCCTTGTTGTCTACAGAAGTCTTGAGTTGCGGTAACTGCTTTGCTTAATTCTTCCAGCAAGACATTCTTAGGTTTGACTGGAGTATCTCCTGCTTCTATTCCACCACCAGCACCCGAACCATAAATAGCTAAAGCAGCCTGTAAATTACGAAATACGCCGATATAGTCTACTATTAGCCCGTTTACTTTATCTTTAAAGACCCGATTAGCTCTAGCTATAGTTTGCATCAGAGTATGATTTTTCATTGGTTTGTCGAGGTACACCGTAGAGCAACTTGGAGCATCAAATCCTGTTATCCACATAGCACAGACAAATACTATTCTGAGGGGATTTTTAGGATCTTTGAATTTGTCATCTAACCCTGGTGACTCGTTAACTAATCTATAGCGGTGAGGTGTAATATCTAAACCTTTATGCTGGAAATCATCTACTTCATTTTGGGAAGCAGAAATAATTACCGCCATGTCTGTTTCTTTGAGATATTGAATTTTTTTCTGTAGCTGTTTTAATTCAAACTCAGTAAGGTTAGGTTGTTGTAGTTGTGTTTCAAGTTCCTTTAGCTGTTGCTGCCAATAATAATTTACTTTGTCATACATTTTAACCGTGGTAAAGCGATCAATAGAAATTACCATTGCTTTACCCCCAAAACCTCTAGAGAGAAAATGAGTTACGATATCGACAGCAATCTTATCTAAACGATCTTCTCTAACAATTAAGTTATATTCTCTGCTACATTGACGTTCGAGTAAGCTTTCCTGGGTTTGATCCAACAGGGAATTCTCAATAATCTGCTGCATCTTATCATTAAGCTGATCGTTAGTAAGCTGTAGTTCAGGAATGCGATTTTCGTAGTATAGAGGCACGGTTGCTTTATCTTCTACAGACTGACGGAAGTTATAAATACTGACATAATCCCCAAATACTTCTCTGGTTTTTTCCTCACCAGCCATTAAAGGAGTGCCAGTAAAGCCGATAAAAGCAGCATTGGGTAAGGCATTCCTCAGATTAAGAGCGAAGGTGTCGTACTGACTACGGTGTGCTTCATCTACAACTACGATAATGTTAGAACGAGGAGATAGTTGAGGATAGGTTTGTCCTTTTTCCACACGGAATTTCTGAATTAGGGTAAAGATATAACGATGATCTTCTTTTAATAATTGCTTGAGGTGTTCAGCACTACTCGCCCTGACATTCTTTTCAGGTTCAGTAACCGCGCCAACATAAGCAAAGTTTTGATATATTTGTTTATCTAAATCTTCTCTGTCTGTAATTATTAAAAATGTCCAATTACCAGGTATTTTGCGGAGGATCTTCTGAGCGAAGAACACCATACTATAGGATTTACCGCTACCTTGAGTGTGCCAAAAAACCCCTAATTTACCTTGATTGTCTTTTATCTTACTAACTGCTGTAACAGCTTGATTGACTCCTAAAAACTGATGATTTTTGCCAAATATTTTAATTAATTCCCCTTTAGCTGTGTAAAAGAAAGTAAAGTTTTCAATAATGTCGAGCGATCGCTCTTGGTTACAAGTACCCTTAATAATTGTTTCGAGAGAGATAATTCCTTCTTCCCCTTCGGAGTTGATCTTTTTCCAGTTGCTAAAATGTTCCCAAGTCGAGGTGATGCTACCAATTCTGCTTTTGCTACCATTGGAGAGAATAATAAAAGCGTTGTACCAGAATAGTTGAGGGATAGTTTGTTTATAATCTCGTAGATTGTTTTTATAGGCTAATTCTAAGCGTTGGTGGTGGCGTTTGAGTTCGATAAATATTAAAGGTAAACCGTTGATAAATCCTAATAAGTCAGTGCGTTTAGTATATATTTCCCCACAAATCCAGAATTGAGAGGCGAGAAAGAAGCTATTGTTACTGGGGTTATTCCAATCTATAACCTTAACTGTTTCTATTATTTCTTGATCGTGGCGATCTTGAAAGCTGACTTTAACCCCATCCTTTAATAGTTGGTAAATCTCGCGGTTAGCATTTTCCAAACTTAAAGTGCTGCGACTGCGGGTTAATTCCTCTATAGCCAGGTTAATTGCTGCTGCTGGTAAATCAGGATTTAATTTAGTTAATGCTGTTTTTAACTGGGGAATTAAAACAACCTCTTGCCTGCTAGTTCTGCCTAATGTACTATTTTCCCCTACTCGTTCGTCATAACAATTAGCTACCGTCCAGTCTAATGTTTTAAATAGTTCAATTGTACGGAGTTCTAAAGCATTTTCAGAGTCAGGGTGCGGTTGGTTCATAAAACGACAAGATTGTGTTCGATTTATATTTTTAGGTAGAGACGTTTAGCTCAAACGTGTTTAAAAATTTTTTTGAGGATTATTTCTATCTAGTTCCCATTTAGCAGGATTATTAACAATATATTGACGAATTCGAGATAAAGATTTTTCATCTCTAATAATATGGTCGTGAAATCTAGGTTGCCAGCGAAAATCATTAAATCCCATTTTCCAAATTTGTTTAGTACAGACGGATTTGAATTGACCGATAATTGAACCGAGGGAATCGGATTTTAATCGCGATTTATTTCCATTGTCGGTAGACACGTTTCGGCGAAACGTCTTTACGGGGTTTTTGATAATAATAATTCCGTGTAAATGATTGGGCATTACAACCCATTCATCCAATTGAACATTAGGTCTAATTTGCGGTGTTTTCTGCCATTCCTGGGCAATTATTAATCCAATATCGGACAGTTGCATTATTCCATTATTTACGTTGCCAAAGAAACACTGGCGATTGAGAGTACAAATGGTAATAAAATAATAGCCTTCAGAAGTATAGTCCCAATTTGGACAACGTGCTGATTCGATACGATATTTGTTTTTATATAAAGTCATTAATCAAGGAAAAATCTTTAATATTTACTATTTTTCCCAATTAGCGAGTTTTTCTATAGTCGCCGTAAATTCTTTGCTACCCACCATTTTTGATTGAGTTAGGGCGGTTTGGGCTAATGAACCTAATTTTAAATCTTCTAATTCTTCGAGTCTGTTGCTCGACTATGAGCGACGTATTGATATAGTTCGAGTTTTTCCATAATTGATTTTTTTTTATAATTATCTCAAAATAGTAATCAGACTAAAGCAATAAATCATAAGATAGCTAAGTTATTATGCAACTCAAAATCAATTTACCCGATACTTTAACAGCAGAAAAAACATCTCAAATAATCAAAAAAATAGAAAATATTCTTGAGGAAGTAGGTGTAAATTTAGATGTTGAAAATAATTTAGAAAAAGATATCGAACCTTGGGATGAGTTAGATATTGAAAATATAGCTATAGATACAGAGATAGAAGATTTTACTATAAATCATGACTACTATTTATATGGAAATCCTAAACAATCATGACTACTATTTTTGTTGATACTTCTGCTTTAATTGCTTTAGAAAATAAAAAAGATTCATTTCATCAACAAGCTATTGAAATTAGAAATCAATTATAAATATAAAATCGTAATTTTATTACTACAAATGCTGTTATTTTAGAATTTGGTAATGCTTTTAGTCGTATTTATTTAAAACCAGTTGCTATATCTATAATCAAAGCTATTAAAATGTCGCCCAAATGGGAATTTGTATTAATAGATGAATTGATTTTTGAACGAGCGTTTACACTTTATCAGAAAATGAACGATAAAGAATGGGGTCTAGTTGATTGTAGTAGTATTATTGTTGCTTAAGAAAGAGAAATAACAGAAGTATTTAGTACAGATCGTCATTTAAAACAAGCTGGTTTTATTATTGTTTTAGAGTGAATTTAGGCTGCTATTTCTCCTGTATCTATATCTAGGTTTTCTACATCTATTTGTCCTGATATCAGTTTAGGTAATAGTAAGTCACGGGTTTTTTCAAGGTTATTGTTTTTCTGATTTAATTGTTTTATTTGATTAAATATTAAAGATACAAAAGGTTGGAATTTATTTAATAAATCTTTGTTGGGTAATAGGAAAGATAAGGAATATGCTTGATTTCTATTTAATCCAGGTACTGCAGCATCATTGTTAATAAAATTTTGATTTTGAAGATTGAAATAAACATAATATAAACAAACCCGTGTTTGAACATAATAAACTGTATCAATTGGATAAAAGTTTGTATCAGACCAAAAAACTTTACCTACATTTCCTTTGCGACCTACTATAATTCCAGGTGCTTTTACCAAATATTGACTGTGATAACCAATAACACCACTTGAACCGTAGACAGCTATTTCTCCTCCTTGTCTGTCTTTAGCTTTTAAGGACTTCCCATAAGCTAATTCAACTACATCACCTAACTTTTTCACTTCCCAACCTTCAGGAATTAAACCCAATTCAGACTCAACCATTTTTACCTGTTCGTGACCAGGAAAACGGAATTTAACAAACCATTCTTGATAGAGAGTTTGTGCCATTTCTTCTAATATTTTGATGCGTCTATTATTGTTTTCGATTAGGTCATCGTAGGCTGAAAGTATAGAAGCAATTTTCTTTTGTGTGGGTAGAGGAGGATAAGAAACTGGTAATGAATGAATATGATTTCTATTTAGAGTAGGATTTGCAGAACCACAATCATATTGTTCTAGATTCATTGTATGTAGAAAGTAGTAAGCAAACTTTTCATTATTACCATGAAAATCTTTTACCCATAAAGTAGTATCAGTAGCCCAAAAGTTTTTCTCTGCAAAAAAAACCTTTCCTAATGTTCCTTTTCTTCCAATGACAACACCTGGAGCTTTAACTTTATAATCATTATGTTTTCCTCCAAATCCTGATGAAAAAATAACGTCATATTTTCCATGCCTTAACTGTTTTTTAGTTATATCAAACCCTCTTTTAAAAGTTAATACTTCTCCCAAAATAGTATTGTTCCATCCTCTTCTGATAGATTTATTCATCTTCTAAAAACAAAGACTCCAAATCACGATAACCACTAACTACCCTAGCAATATCAATTCCATCTTCTCTGGGATAATAAAAAATAATATAATCCTCAACTACAAAGCCTCGTAAATTAGGAGCAAGTCTACTGTAACTTTTACCCATATTAGGAAAACCAGCAACTAACTTACATTTTTTACGAATAGCATCAAAAAGCTGACTAGCTGCTTTAGCATTTTGAAGAGCTAAATATTCACAAATATCATCGATATCTTTTATTGCTTCATCAGAAAAAGAATAGCTACTCATTAATTTTGTTCTTCAGCAATTTGATTTATTTTCTCTTGTAACCTCTCAAAAACTATTTCTCCATTTCTTACTTGTCCTTTAGCAATTTGTTCTGTACCAACAGCAATTTTATCTTTTAGTTCTTTAATTTTTCTTTCTCTTGCTTCTAGTAGTTTGAAGGCTTGTGAAATAACATCATCAGCATCGCTATATTCACCACTAGCAATCTTTTCTTGAATAAATTTCTCTTGTTCTGGTTTTAATTGAATTGTCATTACTTTAATCCTCTATTTTTTACTTATAATTGATTTAATTTCTAATACTAGCCCCTAGTCCCTAGCCTCCAACAACTTAACTACATTCTCTGCAATTCTTTCTTCCAATTCCCTCGCTTCACTATTTAACATTTCTAATTCTTCATTCAATTCTTCCAACCTTTCGGTAAAGTTAAAATCTTCCTCTTCTTTTTCTGCAACCCCTACATATCTTCCTGGGTTTAAACTCCATCCTTGCTCTTTTATCTGCTCGATAGTAGCTACATTACACAAACCAGCAACATCTATATATTGTCCTTGGGGGAAAGTCTCTTGCAGTAAAGCGCAATCATAAACAGTTTCTATATCTTCCTCGCGATATAACCTAACAATATTAGAGATAAACTGAATATGTTCTGGGGTAAACTCTCGATGCGCTCTATCTATCTGTTGGTAAATATGCCGAGCATCGATAAATAAAACCTTGTCTTTCCTTGTGGTATTAGTTTTACCTTTATCTAAAAACCAAAGAGTACAGGGTAAAGTTACTGTATAAAAGAAGTTAGAACCTACAGCAATCATTACATCTACTATTCCAGCCTCAATTAGCTTTTGTCTAATTTCCAATTCCGAACTTCTAGCATCACTAGCAGAATTAGCCATAACAAACCCTGCTCTACCCTGATCATTCAAAGCACTATAAAAGAAATGTATCCAGAGATAATTAGCATTATCCGCCCTCGGCATTCCAAATTGTTCTACTCGGATATCCCCTTTAATTCTTTCCTTATCTACTTTATCTACATTGAAAGGAGGGTTAGCCATCACAAAGTCAAACTTATTTATCCCCTTGTGGATATCTTCATAGTAAGTATTCGCCTCCTTAATATCTCCCGATAACCCGTGTACTGCCAAGTTCATCTTACATAGCCGTACTGTTTCCGTTACCCTTTCCTGTCCGTAAATACTAATTTCAGCATTAGGATTTTTTTGATGTCTGGCGATAAAAGAAGCACTTTGTACAAACATACCACCAGAACCACAAGCAGGGTCATATATCCTCCCGTGATAGGGTTCTAAGATTTCGACAATTAACTTAACAATAGAGGTAGGGGTAAAAAATTCTCCTCCCTTTTGCCCCTCACTCATGGCAAATTTACCGAGGAAGTATTCGTATATCTTCCCGAAGGCATCCCCTTCTAAATCTGTATCAATATCTATCTGGTTAAAATTCTTGAGCAATTCAACTAATAATCTATTCTCAAAGCGGTTATAAGTCTGAGGCAGAATGTTACTTAATTCTTCATTTTCAGCCTCAATAGCTTTCATTGCTTCGTTTATTGCTTTGCCTGTATCCTCACTCTCTGGCAGGTTAACTAGATAGGAAAAACGGGCAACTGCGGGTAAATACATTACTCCTCTAGCTTGATAATCTGCTTTCGATACACCCCGTCTTCTAAAACCTTCGAGCGAAACGTTTCTACCGTTGATTTCTAATTCTGCCTTGGTAAAGCGATAATCTGCATAGCGCAAAAATATTAAACCCAAAACAGGTACAGAATATTCAGAAGACTTAAGTTTAGAATTTGCCCTCAATTCATCGGCTGCATCCCATAAACGTCTTTCTAAGTCGGTTGTATTAGCTGGCATAAAGCATTTACTACGGTAGAATAGGCTTTCTATTGTAGGTCTTAATTTAGAGCTTATAAATACACCAAACCACGGCAATTTTTCCCCAAAATCAAGACTGTACAGTTTTTACCAACTTATGTTACAAATTGGCATCATTAATAACGCTCAGAAGTTTATAAAATAATTAATGACGTTAAACTAATGTTAAGACATATGATTATATGTAAATGGTGAAAACATAACCTTTAACTTAGTAAGTAGTCATTTAAGCCTTGCTATACTAAGCTCTATAGACATTAATCAAGATCAGAAAAATCCTGTTTACCAAAATTATTCTAAAATATGCAGCCTACCGATCAAAGTAAGTTTACTGAACAAGCCTGGGATGCGATCGTTAAATCCCAAGATGTTGCCAAATTATTTCAGAATCAAAACTTAGAGGTAGAACATTTGATCTTGGCAGCTTTAGAGCAGGAAGGATTAATCCAGACTATTTTAGAAAAAGCGAGTATAGATTCACTACGGCTCAAACAGCAGTTAGAGATGTTCACTAAAAGACAGCCGAGAATAGGCTCATCTCAACTATATTTGGGTCCTGGGTTAGACCGTTTGCTGGATAGGGCGGAAGATTGCCGTGTTAGCTGGGGGGATAATTTTATTTCCATTGAGCATATGTTGATGGGTTTTGCCGAAGATGCTCGTATAGGGAAAAAAACATTACGTGGCTTTAATTTAGATCCGCAAGATTTAGAACAGGTAATTAAAACCATTCGAGGATCACAAAAAGTTACCAAGCAAAACCAAGAAGAACAATATCAAGCCTTAGAGAAATTTGGGCGAGACTTAACCGAACAGGCAAAAGCAGGCAAACTCGATCCTGTAATTGGTAGGGACGAAGAAATTAGAAGAGTAATACAAGTGCTTTCTCGTCGTTCCAAAAATAACCCTGTACTAATTGGTGAACCTGGAGTTGGTAAAACTGCGATCGCTGAGGGATTAGCTCAACGTATTGTCAATGGAGATGTGCCTGAGTCTTTAAAAAATCGTCAATTAATCTCCCTAGATATGGGTAGTTTGATTGCAGGGGCAAAATATCGCGGAGAATTTGAAGAGCGTTTACGAGCAGTATTAAAAGAAGTAACCGAATCTAGCGGACAAGTAGTATTATTTATCGATGAAGTCCATACGGTTGTGGGGGCAGGTGCTAGGGAAGGATCAGGATCAATGGATGCTGGTAATTTACTAAAACCAATGCTAGCCAGGGGTGAATTACGCTGTATTGGGGCGACTACTCTCGATGAATATCGCAAACATATAGAAAAAGATCCAGCCCTAGAGCGACGTTTTCAGCAGGTATACGTTAAACAACCATCTGTAGAAGATACCATTTCAATTTTACGTGGACTAAAAGAAAGATATGAAGTTCATCATGGTGTAACTATTACAGACTCAGCTTTAGTAGCAGCAGCCACCTTATCCCAACGCTATATTACCGAACGTTTCTTACCAGATAAAGCGATCGATTTAATCGATGAAGCAGCAGCCAAATTAAAAATGGAAATCACTTCTAAACCGAGTGAATTAGAAGATATTGATCGCCGTATTATGCAGTTGGAGATGGAAAAGGTATCTTTAACAGGAGAAAGTCAACGTCCAGGCATCTTAACTGTTGATCGGGCTGCTAAACAAAGATTAGGTAAAATCAAAGCAGAGATTGAGGCTCTCAAAGATAAACAAACTGGGCTTGCTTCTCAATGGCAATCTGAAAAACAATTACTCGATGAAATTAAAACCCTCAAAGAAGAAGAAGAAAAAATCCGTCTGCAATTGGATCAAGCAGAAAGAGTTTTCGACCATGAAAAGGCTGCACAACTAAAATATGGCAGGTTAGAAGCCCTCCAAAGAGAACTAGAAGCCAAAGAAACCAAGCTACTTGATACTCAATCTCAGGGAACAACTCTTTTAAGAGAACAGGTGACAGAATCAGATATTGCTGAAATTGTTGCTAACTGGACAGGAGTACCAATAAATCGGTTATTAGAATCAGAAAGACAAAAACTACTACAACTAGAAGGACATCTTCATCAACGGGTGATCGGACAACAAGAACCTGTAGCTGCTGTGGCTGCTGCTATTCGTCGAGCTAGGGCTGGTATGAAAGATCCAGGTAGACCGATTGGTTCTTTCTTGTTTATGGGCCCTACTGGAGTTGGTAAAACCGAATTAGCCAGAGCTTTAGCAGCCTTCCTCTTTGATAGCGAGGATGCAATGGTACGGATTGATATGTCTGAATATATGGAAAAACACGCCGTATCTCGTTTAGTAGGTGCGCCTCCAGGATATATCGGTTTTGAGGAAGGGGGGCAATTAACAGAAGCGGTGCGTCGTCGTCCCTATTGTGTGGTGCTACTAGATGAAGTGGAAAAAGCCCATAAGGACGTATTTAATATTTTGTTGCAAGTTTTAGATGATGGTCGAATTACCGACTCTCAAGGTCGCGTTGTAGACTTTCGTAACGCTATTATTGTGATGACTAGTAATGTCGGCAGCGAACACATTTTAAATGTTCAGGGGGAAGATCAAGACTATGAAGAAATTTATAAGCAAGTTAATCAAGCTTTGAGAAATCATTTTCGTCCCGAATTTTTAAACCGTATTGACGATTTAATTATCTTCCACGGGTTGAAAAAATCTGAACTAAAACAAATCGTTACAATTCAGATTCAAGGTATCCAACGCTTACTAAGTGAACAAAAAATAACTATTGAGCTATCTAATGCAGCCCAAGATCGCATTGTTAATATTGGTTATGATCCAGCTTATGGAGCGCGTCCACTAAAAAGAGCAATTCAAAGGGAATTACAAAACCCGATCGCTACGATGATTTTAGATAACACTTATACCGCAGGCGATACAATTTTTGTAGATTGTGTAGACGAGTCTTTGGTATTTGGTAAGCAAGGGGAGCAAGTAGAAAAAGAAATGCCTATATTACCCCCAAGTAAAGATTCTCTTTTGCAAACATTACCTACCCTCGATGAACACCCGCAAGTGACATCATCAGAAAAGTAAGAGAATCAGGGCAAATTGAGCGAGATTATTAAATCATCATTTAGTAACAATTGATACTTAAGTTGGGGAGATTTACAGGTAATTTAGAACTACATATGTCCATAAAGTGGTAAAAGATAGCAGGGATTAATAAAAATCAAGCCAACCTGTTAACATACCGCAATCGGACAGGTCAACCTCTACTCAATAAAGGTCTAATCATCAATGGTAGCGATGGGTGTGTTTCCAGCTATCTACTCTACTCTCTCTCCTCAAGCCCTGATAGAGGGAGTTCTTACTAGATACAATCTAGGAACAATTGATCAATGTTTGTTTTGGCATCGTGGTTTAAGTGACATATATCTAATCAATGCTGGCAAACAGTCCTATATTTTAAAAGTATCCCATCATCACTGGCGATCGCGATCAGATATCCAGTTTGAATTGGAATTTTTAGATTTTCTACATCAAGAAAATATTCCCGTCGCTCATCCTTTTAAAACCGAAGATGGTAAGCTATTTGTAACAATTAATGCAGTAGAGGGCGATCGCTATGCAGCCTTATTTCCCTATGCCCCAGGAACAATACCTCAAGGGGATTTAAGTGTTGCTCAGAGTACAATTATGGGTCGAATTTTGGGCAAAATTCATCAAGTATCCCTCAAATTTGACAATCAAACCCCACGCAAACCTTTAGATCTTAAATATCTTTTAGACGACTCGATAGAAGTAATTACGCCTTATTTACGTCAACGCCATAACGATTTAAGCTACTTGCTCGATACTGTTAATGGAATCAAACAACAACTAAGGGATTTTGAGCAGACAGCCCCACTGTGGAGTGTTTGCTGGGGTGATCCACACAGTGGTAATGTTCACTTTACAACAGACAATCAAATTACTCTGTTTGACTTTGATCAATGTGGATATGGCTGGCGTGTCTTCGACTTAGCAAAGTTTCTCCAGGTATCATTGAGTGCAGGTATCAATCGTTTAGTGCGAGATGCCTTTTTAGAAAGTTATCAAACTGTAATTCAACTTAGTGAAGCAGAAATAGCTTCAATGCAAAATTTAACCCAAATGGCTCATATTTGGGCATGGGCAATTAATATTAATGCAACAGCAATTCATAATTGGTCGAGGTTAGATGATTTTTATGTCAAAAAATATTTAAATCAGTTAAGAAGACTATCGAGCAAGGAATGGCAATTATTTTAATTAAATTTATTGGCTTTTAGTTGGCAGTAAGCAGGTTGAAGAATAAATCTAGTATATTCAAGATATAGAGTTTACTAGATTTGTCTACTAATAAGTGGCGATGGCAATAAAAAGATCCTCCGATGCTGACAACTATCAACCTCAACAGTCTCGCCAACCAAAGAGACAACCGAGAGAAGTAGACTTAATGTCTGCACAAGCAAATTCAGAAGAAATCGAACAAAATGAAGAAAAAATTCGCCCCCAAAGATTAGCAGACTATATCGGACAAAAAGACTTAAAAGGAATTCTCAATATAGCGATCGCTGCTGCCAAAGGGAGAAAAGATCCCCTAGATCACCTTCTATTATATGGGCCCCCTGGTTTAGGTAAAACCACCATGTCGTTAATTTTGGCTGCAGAAATGGGAGTTAATTGTAAAATCACTTCCGCACCAGCTTTAGAGCGTCCCAGAGATATTACAGGGTTATTAGTAAACCTTCAACCAGGCGATATTCTTTTTGTAGATGAAATTCACCGTTTAAATCGCATGACGGAGGAATTACTCTATCCAGCAATGGAAGACTTTCGTTTAGATATTACAGTTGGCAAAGGTCAAACTGCTAAAATTCGTAGTCTACCCTTACCACCTTTTACTTTGGTCGGGGCTACCACCAAAGCTGGATCTTTATCCTCCCCTTTACGCGATCGCTTTGGGATAATTCAACGACTACGTTTTTATGAAATAGACGAACTTACGGCGATAGTTCAACGTACAGCCGAGATTCTTAATACTTCAATTACACCAACTGGGGCGAGCGAAATTGCGCGTCGATCTCGTGGGACACCCCGTATAGCTAATCGTTTGTTGCGTAGAGTCAGAGATTATGTAGAAGTGCAGCAGGAAGAAACAATTACCGAAGAATTAGCAGCAACCGCTTTAAATTTATTTGATGTTGATGCTCAAGGTTTAGATTGGACAGATCGTTTAGTATTAAATACTATTATTGAACAATTTAATGGTGGGCCAGTAGGCTTAGAGGCGATCGCTGCTGCCACAGGAGAAGATCGTAAAACTATCGAAGAAGTTTATGAGCCATATTTATTACAAATTGGTTATCTTAGCCGTACTCACCGAGGTAGAATGATTACACCCAAAGCCTATCAGCATCTAGGTTATGAAACCGAGCGATCGATCACCCACCCTAAACTGTTTTAATTGTAATTGTTGACTATAATAATATAGAGTTATTTATCGATAAACTAATAAATCTAAATTACTAAAAGTAAGGTAATATCTAAATAGCTTTTAAGATAAGGGTGCGTAGCTCAGGGGATAGAGCGACAGGTTCCGGTCCTGTAGGTCGTAGGTTCGATTCCTACCGCGCTCGTTCATACTAGGTTGTATCAGTTTTTGGGATTATCTGTTGATGACAATTATTACCTATAAACTGAAATATCAATGCTTAAAAATTTTAAAAATATCAATTCCTGGAGAAAACTAAAAGGTTTAATCCTGGTGGGCTTGGGCTTTTTATTATCCCCCTTATCCTGGTGGAACGATTTATTTTTTAATTTACCACTTGCTTACTTATTTGGTTATCTTTGTAGTTATTTTTCTGCCAATTTATTCTTACCAGGTACAATTGCAGGGTATTGGCTTTCTAATATCTTGGGAATTTTATTAATGCAGTTTGGAGTGATTGATGTATTGCAGGAAAAACCCCAAGAGCATAATCTCAAAAAAGAATTATTGATAGGGTTTATTTCTTCTACGGTTTACACTCTAATTATTTTGCTGCTACTACAATTAAATATCTTTAAAACCCCAGACTTATTTACTCAACAACCATCCTTGAGTATTAAATCATTTCTACCACTTTAAAATAATTATAATAATCACTCAAACACGAGCGTATTAACTGAATTCAACGGTAGAGTAAACACATAGTAAATAATGCCTGCACCTAAAAACATTACAGCTATACTAAACAATAGTACCCAACGATCTGGTGGTTCATAGGTGTCTTCGTCAATGTCGTGACGCACAGCGAAGTAATGTAAGGTTGAAAGCAATACTGTTACTAACCCAACCAAAGAAAAGATTAACCCTAACTTCCAGCCATTACCAGGAGTAGTACTTACAGGTGGTTTAAAGAATCTCAAACGTACAATAACAACACCAAAACCCATTAAAGAAATTGCTGTTCGCATCCAAGCGAGATAAGTACGTTCATTGGCTAAATGATCTCTTACACGGGAGGGGTTTCTGCGCTGCGATTGTTCTAAATTTTTTGGATCTTTTACTAGATTAAGCGATTTGAGTAGTGATAGCATCAATAAAACGTTTCAAGTTTAAATGCAGAAATTTATTAGCTTTTAATAGGTAGGGTTATTCTGTTGTTAACCTAAGTCGCTAAAATTAGTTTTTAATTAATGCTTTCGGGTATTGAATATTATGCCTTGGTTGAGCTTGATCAGGAATATCTTGATTTTCACTATCTTAGCTAGAGAGATCTTAGACATTTTTTTAAACAATTAAGTCGGTATTTATTTGGAATTTAGTACTGATTATAATTCATCTTGAATTTAAATAAAATTTAATTAGCATTAATTTAAATATAAATTTAACTTAGATTGTCATGCAGAAAAATTAATCCAAGAAAAATCCGCAAGCTTACCTTAATCGACTAATATTCTTAACTCAACATCAGTTTTGGTTAATTCCATTCTATTAAGATCTAACAAACAAATTATCTTACAATCAACCTACAACAAAAAACCCAGCCACCGCATGAGCAACTGGGCTGAGTTATTAATCAATGACTATTTATTCCTTATCGTTGTCAAACTATTGAGCAGCTTCTGCACCTAGAAGATTAACTTTCACTACTTTATTTTTCTCTTCTTCAGACTTGGGTAGAGTTAAGTTTAAGATACCGTCTTTATAGTCTGCGGTAACGTTAGTATTTTGAATACGTACTGGTAGAGGAATTACTCTAGAAAATTTACCGTATCTAAATTCAGAGTGAGTTTTATCGTTAATTTCCGATTTTCTTTCACCAGAAATAGCTACTTTGTTTACCATTACTTGAACATCTAAGTCTTTTGCCTCCATTCCAGGAACTTCTAGCTTTAGATGTAAAGCTTCTTGGGTTTCAGTAAGTTCTGCTGCTGGTGTGAACGCTAAATTGTTAAATCCTTCCCAACTATTAGGAGTTATATTTTCATCGAACAAACGATTTAATTGTCTTTGTAAAGAATTCATTTCAGACCAGGGATTGTATCTTATGATTGTCATAATTGGTTTTCTTGGATTTAGAGTTTAATAATTGATTAATTTAGAGTTTCGGTATATTTCTGTTTCTTAGAACAGTTGCGTTATTTATATATTAATCAGTTACTAAAAACTAAAGAAGTGTTGCTTATATCCCATATATGGTAGTGGTTTTATCCCGAACAAATATAAGTAAAATAGGTTGGGAAAACTATACTTGTAAATGTTCGGTTTGGATATATCAATCCTAAAGCAAGTCTATGTAGCTTAAATATTTAGTAGTGCAGTTTTTGCAGTATCTTATCTTAAAGATCTCTATTATTAATCTGAAATTGTCTTTGAGTATTATTTAATCTATCAGCCCCAAAAGATGTACAAGATAGTAAACAAAGCTCTTAACATAGAGATAAAAAAGGTCAAAGTTGTAATTGGGTATTAAACATTAAGACGACGTACTGTAATTCTTTTTTGCGGATTTTGCTTTCTTACCCAAACCAAGAATTTACGCATCTGTGGTTCATCTTTCAAAGCTTCAATTGTGTTTAATTCCCTAGCTAAACGCTTATTATCGAATAATACATGAATCTGTCGGTGGCAAGGGGAGCAAATATCTATAGTTGGACTTGTTTCTAGTTTTTTTCGCTTAGTATATTGTCTAGGTATTAAATGATGAACTGTAAGATTGTTCATCTCGCGATCGCATAATTTGCATTCCATATATTAAAAAGTCTTTTTGCTCAAATTATAACGATTATTGATCTGTCTAAAATACAAAACCAATATTGCTGCGGATCTTGCTTGTTATTTATCTGATATAGGAATTCTAAGCGTAGTGTTATCGGGTGAATTAAATAGGGTGCTTTTCCCTGTAATAGTAGTAAACTGAATGGAAACTGTTAATAGGGCTGCCCGTCATAAGGTGATAAATATCATATCTTACTAATAATGGCTGATCTTAAACCCGTCGAGATAGCAAAAACAGTGAGACTTCCAAAATAAAACGTTGCATCCCATAACGTAAATAAAAGGCATGACACCAGGTTTGTTTTATTTATTTCTTCCAATATCTGATCTTGGCTTATTCAAACATAATATGTCGCCCAACGAGCAATTATGGTGAAAGTCACAAAAATCTAGCTAAAAAAATATGAAAGCATCAACTTTTTGGTTAATGGCAATTATCTGTGCTTTCGCAGTTGCTAATCTCTACTATAATCAACCAATTTTGGCTGAGATTGCTACAAGTTTTGATGCTAGTGCTGCTGTTGTTGGTTGGATTCCTACCCAAACTCAGATAGGGTATGCTCTTGGACTGCTTTTATTTGTGCCATTAGGGGATTGCTTAGAAAGACGTAGGCTGGTGGTAATTATGCTGTCAATTACTGCGGTTATGCTATTTATCGCTGCCTTATCTCCAAACCTTAATATTCTAATTTTGGCAAGCTTTGGCATTGGTTTGGTTACAATTACGGCTCAAATTATCTTGCCCTTGGCTACGGACTTAGTTGACGAAATAAATCAAGGAAAAATTATTGGTAATTTAATGAGTGCCTTATTTGTAGGGGTTCTACTCGCTAGACCTCTTGGGGGTTGGTTAGCAGAGCGGTTTGGCTGGCGTAGTATTTATTGGTTAGCTGGAGTAATGATGCTAGTTTTAGCTTTAGCTGCAACTCAACTGCTTCCTAAAAATAAACCCAAATCCCAATTAAGTTACCAGCAATTATTACGCTCGATATGGGAATTAGTTAAATCTTATTCTGTTTTGCGTTCTGCCAGCTTTACACAGGCAATGCTGTTTGGCTCTTTTAGCGTTTTCTGGTCAACCCTAGCTTTTCCCCTTACTCGTCCTCCCTATAATTATGGCAGCAATGCGATCGGTCTGTTTGGTTTAGTTGGTATCGCAGGAATTATTGTTGCACCATACTTAGGACGAATGGCAGACAAAGGAACTGCTAAAACTTTACGCTCAATGATCAATATTGCCATCATCATCTCAATTTTTGCTTATTTAATTTTTTGGCAGTTAGGCGAGCAACTTTGGGGGCTAATTATAGGTAGTATATTGCTAAATTTAGGCAGTCAAGGCGCACTGGTAGTCAATCAGGTTAGAATTTATAGCCTTAACAAAAATGCCCGTAGCCGTCTCAATACAGTATTTATGGTTGCAACATTTTTAGGAGGATCTCTAGGTTCAGTTCTGGGTACTTATGGCTGGAGTATCGGGGAATGGACGGGGGTTTGCTGTATAGGACTTTTATTAACCGTTGTCGCTGCCCTTCCACTTTGGCTACCAAAAAAGTAACTGCCCAGTACCTGCCACCAGCCCTCAGTATCTACACGCGATCGCTTTATTTTATAATATCGTCAAGAAATGCCTCAGTTTAGTGAGTTCTCGTTTTTCTTGTTTTGAACTATCGGCAAACTCATCTAATAATTTTATTAATCTCTTCGACAAACTGCCATCTGTCAGAAATAATGGCTTTTTAGATTGCTATATTTAATTCCAAGTAAGCTATCTTTGCAATAAAAAATAATATCATTTGCTTCAACAATTAAAGCTACCAACGTCACCAACCGCACGGCGAGACAGCCTGGAATTACCCTAGGCTTCCGTGGCGGTAAATTAAAGGCATGACAAATTATTGTGGAAGTCACACCAAGTCAGACTCGCTTTAATTATCCATAGCTTTATTTAACAGGGAAATTAAACAGTTAATTGTTTACTAAAAAAGTACCCTGTCAAAAGGTTTCACCTATTCATTCATACTCTGGAAAAATTCAATTGTACTTTTCAATGCCTCAATAAAAGCATCAATCTCCGCACGGGTATTATAAAAATACAAACTAGCCCTAGCACTACCAGAGGCGTTAAAAATGCGGTGTAGGGGTTGGGTACAATGATGTCCTGAGCGGATAGCAATACCCTCGTGATCTAATAAAGTAGCTAAATCGCTGGCGTGAATACCCTCAATATTAAAAGCTGCTAAAGCTGCTCTACCTTGACCTTCTGGAGTTGGTTTTTTACCGTAGATTCTAATGTCTGGAATAGTTTCTAATTTTTTAAATAAATAAGCAGTTAATTCTTCTTCATAAGCGTGTATCTTATCCATCCCGATTTTAGTAAGATAATCTACTGCTGCCCCCAGGGCGATCGCTTCACCAATGGCAGGAGTTCCAGCTTCAAATTTGTGGGGTAAGTCTCCATAGGTCGAATGGTCTAAAAATACTTCATCAATCATTTCTCCTCCACCCATAAAAGGAGGCATAGCTAACAAAATATCTTTTTTGCCATAGAGAAAACCAATCCCTGTAGTAGCACACATTTTATGTCCTGAAGCCACTAGCCAATCACAATCGATCGCCTGGACATCTATGGGCATATGGGGAACACTCTGACAAGCATCAATTAAAACTTTAGCACCGTATTGATGAGCTTCTTTAGTAATCTCTTCCACGGGGTTAATTACACCCAAAGTATTGGAAACATGAACTATAGAGACTAACTTGGTTTTGTCTGATAACAGGGATTTATATTGCTGGAAATCAAATTCTTCCTCTTGAGTCAATTCAACATATCTAATGACTGCACCAGTTTTTTGGGCGATTAACTGCCAAGGAACAATATTGCTATGATGTTCCATAACCGAAAGGATAATCTCATCTGCTGGTTGTAAATTATTTAATCCCCAACTATAGGCTACCAAATTAATAGCTTCACTAGCATTACGAGTGTATACAATTTCCTCACGACAAGCAGCATTAATAAACTGCGCCACTTTATCCCTTGCCCCTTCATAGGCATCTGTTGCCCTACCACTTAGGGTATGTGCGCCTCGGTGAACATTGGCATTATCCTGTTGATAATAATGTTGCAGAGCATCCAATACTGCTTTTGGTTTTTGGGAGCTTGCAGCACTATCAAAGTAAATTAAAGGATTACCATTAACATCCTGATGTAAGATAGGAAAATCATCTCTTACGCGTTCGCCTAAAGTTTTTTCTTGGATTGCAGTCATTTTTCTGTTGTTTGTTGCTCCTTGATATAAGATTTAATATCAGCAAATATTCTATTTTTTAGGTTTTTTGAAGAATTTTTTTCTCTATAATTTGAGTAATTTTAGTTCTTAAAAATTCTACAGGAATGCGGTCAATAATTTCGGCTGCAAAGGCATCAATTAATAGTTGATTCGCGTCAGCTTCACTTAAACCACGACTACGGAGATAAAATATTTCCTCTGCTTCTAACTGACTCACCGTCGCACCATGAGCGCATTTGACATTATCGGCGGTAATTTGTAACTCTGGCTTTGTATTTACTCTAGCTTTGGGAGAAAGTAATAAATTACGATTTAGTTGAGTCGCATCAGTTAATTGCGCTTCTTTTGGCACAAATACTTTACCGTTGAATATTGTTTGGGCGCGATCGCTAATAATACATTTATGTAGTTGATCAGTAGTGCCGTAAGGTTTAGTCAAAGCAATAATACTATGAGTATCTGCTGTTTGTTCCCCTGTGGCTACAGTTAAACCATTAAGATTAGTTTCGGTTTGTTCTCCTTGCTGTAATATTTCTGGGTTGTGACGAAATATTTTTGCCCCCAAGTTAAGTTCATTAATTGTGTAATGACTATCGCGCGCTTGGGATACAGCAGTTGTAGCAATATGAAAACTGGTTTCTGATTCTTGTTGCAGACGGGTATGATTAATTTTAGCGTTTGCCTCAACGAAGATTTCTGTAACGGCATTAGTAAAGTATTTGCCTCTACCTCGATATTCTTCTACTAACGTAATATCCGCACCTGTTTGTGCAATTACTAAAGTACGGGGTTGAATAAAGATAGTATCATCTCCATCAGCAATAAACACTAAATGTATCGGAGATTCAACCTTTACATCTTTAGCTACCCAAATAACTGCAACATCTAAACTACCTGCGGTATTTAAAGCGGTAAAAGCTGCTTTTTGATTATGCTGTTTAGCTAAATATTTGGCTGCGTCGTATTCACTAGGTAAATTACCTAAGTTGCCGACATATACCCCTTTTGGTAATGCGGATGTATCGGATAATTCGGCACTATATAAGCCATTAACAAATACTAAATGACAACTAGCAATTTCTGTCGAAGATAAATCATAGTTAACTGATACATTTGCACCACCAGCTACAAATTTTTCCTGCTTCAAAGGCGATAAATCAATAAACCGCCAATCTTCATCTTGACGTGTTGGTAGAGATAAATTAGCTGATAAAGTTATAAATTGCTGACGAATCTCTTTCAACCATTGAGGTTGATCTGTAGGTGGTTGATTTAGTTGTAATAAATCTGCAAAAAAACCATCTCCTACTACTGAAGTGTCGCTAATTTCAGTAATTGTTGTAAAAGGAATTTGTACCGCCATTAAACTCCTACCTCCGCAGTTGCTTGATCATCAAGAAATTCGTAACCACGGTTTTCTAACTCAAGAGCCAATTCCTTACCGCCACTAGTAATTATTTTGCCAGACTGCATTACATGAACGAAATCAGGAATAATATAATCGAGTAAACGTTGATAATGAGTAATCACTAAATAACCTTTGTCTGGGGTTTTTAACTGATTGACACCATCTGCTACAATCTTCAACGCATCAATATCCAAACCCGAATCAATTTCATCTAAAATCGTGAGAGTCGGGTCGAGTAATGCCATTTGCAGAATCTCATTACGTTTTTTTTCTCCCCCCGAAAAGCCTTCATTCAAACTTCTGGCTAAAAAGCTAGACTTCATTTGAACCACTTGTAGCTTCTGTTCAATTAAATCTTCAAAATCAAAAGTATCTATTTCTTCTAAACCTTGATATTTACGCTTGGCATTATAAGCAACACGCATAAAGTCGAGATTACTTACCCCAGGTATAGCTAAAGGATACTGAAAAGCTAAAAAAATACCTCGATTAGCTCGCTCATTTGGCTCTAAATCTAAAATATTTTCACCCTGGTATATAATTTCTCCCCCAGTAATTTCATAGTCAGGATGTCCTGCAATAATTTTTGAGAGGGTACTTTTACCTGAGCCATTACGTCCCATAATCGCATGGACTTCCCCCGCTTTGATTTCTAAATTAACGCCTTTAAGAATGGGTGTCCCATCAACGTTCGCTGTTAAATTACTTATTGATAAAATGGTTTCGCTCATTATGTAGTTTAATAAATAATCTCTGACTATGATTTAATGACCGCGTTCGTCACAGACAAGCGGAGTACCGTTTACTCTCAAACTTAGATAGTATAAGCTATACAAGGATTAAGAACTTGTTTCGGTTGCAACTAGTTAAACAACAAAAATGTTGTTTTAGTCTATTGTAGACTACAACAGTATCTTCTATGTTGTCAAAGCCTGAAATTTCTTTGCGATGATCAATACTGTTAAATTAGCTAAGTGCTTCTCACTTCAACTCTACTATGAAACATGAGACAAAATAGCACTCAATCTGTAGTTGGAATACACAGGTTTCGGGTAGTAGGTAGTAGGTAGAAGCTAAGAAGCTAAGAAGATCAAAATTTAAACATCTCCCGTGAGTTATCTACTGTTGCTATATTATTTATGCTTACTAATTAAAAGCCTGAGAAATGAGGTTAAATTAACTGTTGAATTTTGCGAGTTTGAGTATCTAAGGAAATCCAGCCCAAATCCTGTAGACGATGGATAAGGTTAGATATAGTTACCCCTAATTCGGCTGCAATTTGATAAAGATGTTGCCATTTAGCTAAATCCCTATCTTGTTTTAATTGCGTTAATATATGTTGTGGCATTAACAAACAACCTGCAAAGTATTGTGCTTGCCACTCAATTCTTACTAAATTATCCAACTGACTACGACAAAGAAAAGGTTTGATATGAAGATCTATTCCCTTTTGTCTGAGGCGAATATAACGTTCTACTTTTTCAGTATCAATATGTAAGATCCAATGTCCGATTTCGTGGGCGATGGTAGACTCACCAAAACCGCCTTTTAATTGTGGAAGATTTTCGTTGATCTCAATCAATTTTTCTAAAGGTAGAATTCTTGCTGCGATCGCTCCATGTTCGTCATCAGGTATAATATCCCAAACTACATCTAGATCTAAAAATTCTGCAATCACACTAGCATCTATTGGTAACTGAAGCTGATTGTCTGATTTTTCCATCTGCAACCAAACATCTAATGCACAGGCTTCAATTTCCAGTTTAGAAATAAATCGAAACGGACGAAAAACACTCACAGGTAATTAATTCCTAACTGTCGAACTTAGAAGCTTCACGAAATACTTTTTTGGCAAATTCGGGATTTTCTCTCATTCGACGGAATAAAGCTGGCATATCTTTATAGTGTTGCTTGAGTAAGTCTTCTTCCTGTTGCGGAATTCTACCTGCTAAGAAAATTAATTCTTCTTCGTTGAGTTTTAAATGTTTTGCTAAACCTCTAATTACTTCTTCCTTGGGTGCATAATCAGCACGATTATTTTCTAGTTTAGATAGATATGTAAAATCTATTTGGAGTAATTTAGCTAATTCTCTTTGAGAATATTTTTGTTCTTTTCGCGCTTGGCGAATTAATTTACCGAAATCGTTTGACACTTTTATTATTCCTTTTTACTAACTCTTTATTTACATCATAGTTTAGCTTGAATAAACAATCAACAAAGTTGATCTTTAATTTGGTTTGGCAATCTTTGAGTTTTAAAGTCTAACTAAAAATTGATATTTTTCTGATTTTATACTTTTAAAGCGGAGCAATAATTAAGATATTTAAACTTGTTAACAGATTTTAGGGGCTAAGTTCCTTTCAAGATTGTTAGGAGGTAGTCGGGGTTTTGGTAGTAGGTAGTAGGTAGTAGGTAGGAAGGGATATTATGTAATCCCACAAGGGGACAATGTAGGTAGGAGAAGCTAAAAGCTAAAAGCTAAGAAGCTAAAAGCTAAAAAGGAAACATTCCTAACCTTTTATCACCCTCTTACTACCCTAATAAACCCACAGTGATTAATATCCGCCAGGTTTGGCTAAATTTTCAAATTTTGTTAATTCTGCATTAAATAGTAATTTAACTGTTCCCACGGGCCCATTGCGATGTTTAACAATGCTTACTTCTGTAATTCCTCTATCTGGGGTATCGGGATTATAATATTCATCACGATAGATCATCATTACTAAATCTGCATCTTGTTCAATACTGCCACTTTCCCTTAAGTCTGATAGCATAGGGCGTTTGTTGGTTCTTTGTTCTACACCACGACTAAGCTGGGATAAAGCCACCACAGGAACATTTAATTCCCTAGATAATCCTTTTAAACTGCGTGTCATTTTAGATAATTGCTGTACGCGGTTATCATTATCTCCTCCCTCCATTAACTGAAGATAATCAATTAAAACTAAACCCAAAGGAACTTTTACAGATGCTTGTAGACGACGAACTTGCGATCGCATTTGCATAACGGATAGATTTGCCGTATCGTCGATATATATGGGTAATTCTGATAGTCTTCCTACCCCATTAACTAAGGGTTCGTATTCGGTTTGAGAAATTCTACCTGATCGTAATCTATTGCTGGGAATTTTGGTTTCACTCGATAGTAATCTTTGGGTTAATTGTTCTCGCGACATCTCCAAACTAAATATGGCAATGGGTAATTTGGAGTCTCTGGCGATATTGGAAGCCACGCACAAAGCAAATGCAGTTTTACCCATCGATGGTCTACCAGCGATAATAATTAAATCAGAACGACTAAAACCGCTAGTCATGGCATCTAAATCATAATAGCCAGAAGGTATGCCAGGTAAAGCTGTTTCTTGATGTAATTCTTCAATGGTATTAAATGTATTTACCAAAGTATCCGCTATGGGAACTAAACCCTCTTGAGGACGTTCTTGAGTTAGACGAAAGATTTTCTGTTCTGCTGCATCTAAAACTACTTCTAATTCCGAAGCATTATCATAGCCCAAATCTACTATTTCATGACCAGAGGTAATTAGTTGACGACGGATATACTTCTCCATAACCAGAGTTGCATAGCGGTCGATATTAACGGAAGAAACGGTACGATTAAGTAACTGCGCCAATTTAGTTGTACCACCTACTTGTTCTAACAAATCGCGATCGCTTAAATAGGTACTTAGGGAAATAAAATCGGTGGGTTTGCCTTTGCTATTTAAACTTAAAGCTGCGTGATATATCTCTTGATGGGCTTTTACATAAAAAGCATCCTTAATAAGTAGTTCCGCTACTCTAGTAATAGCGTCAGGATCGAATAAGATCCCCCCTAAAATTGCTTCTTCCGCCTCTATACTAGCTGGAGGTAAGTTATTTATTTCTGTCATTCAATACGCTAAATATTTACTCGCTACAGCCCCTGACAGGTTTAATATAGAACAAATATTCTAATGAGTCAGTAAATTTTAAGAAAATGTTTCAGTAGAAATAGAATAAACTTGTTGAAAATTTACATTTTTGAATGTTTAAACGCAATTAAACGGAAAATGTAACCAAGCAAATACTATATCTGAGGGAAAAATTGAGTAATCGTCCTATTGCGATCGATTTATTTTCTGGCTGCGGTGGTATGTCTTTAGGTTTGGAAGCTGCTGGGTTTGACATTGTAGGGGCAGTGGAAATTGATCCTATTCATTCTCTGATTCATCATTATAACTTTCCCTACGGGTTGACAATCTGCAAGGATATCTGCGATTTATCAAGTATTGATTTATTGAAGGGCATTAAAGATAAAGGATTTGATAGGGAGATAGATGTAATAGCAGGGGGATCTCCTTGTCAAGGTTTTTCTCACATCGGTAAAAGACAACTGGAAGATCCGAGAAATAAATTAGTATTTGAATATGTGCGCCTCGTTTTAGAAATCAGACCAAAATATTTTATCTTTGAAAATGTTCCTGGAATTGTTACAGGCAAACATCAACAGTTTTTACAAGCTTTAATTAATGAGTTTGAAAATAATAGTTATTGTATAGTTAAGCCTGCTACTGTTTTGGATGCCTCTTTATATGGTGCGCCTCAAAAACGCAAAAGACTTATTTTATTGGGGTATAGGAATGATATGCCACCTCTAAAATATCCTGTTGATAATAAGAACGAAAATGGCAATTTATTATCTTTTAATACTGTTGGTGATGCTATATCAGATTTCGCTTCAATTCCTGCATTTATTGATAATGATTGTGGCATAGACGCGACTTTATTAGATTATTCAGATTTTAGAATCAATTTAGCTATTAAACCTCAAGGAATATATAATTTATGTCATCAAAGAGCAGAAAATAATATTGTTTGGGGACATCTAGGATCTAGACATACCGAGAGATCTATAGAAAGATTTAACACAACTATTCCTGGCAAAATAGAAAAAGTTAGCCGTTTTTTTAGACTATCCCCTGATGGTTTAGCTAATACTTTAAGAGCAGGTACAGATAGTAATAGGGGGGCTTATACTGCGCCTCGACCAATTCATTATTTACTGCCTCGTTGTATTAGTATTAGAGAAGCTGCAAGGCTGCATACTTTTCCTGATTGGTTTCAGTTTCATCGCACAATTTGGCATGGTTTTCGTGAAATTGGTAATGCAGTTATTCCCATGTTAGCTAAGTCTTTGGGAACAGAAATTATTAAGAGTTTGAATATTGATTTATCTACAATTAAAACAAGGCAACTTAAGCAAATAGATGATTCTGTTTTAAAATACAATATTAAACAAGCTACAAGTTTTTGGCAAAACACTAAATAAACAAGATATCAATTACGAACGTAGTTGAGCGTAATCACCATGGATAAATTTATTATTTGCCAAAATTGACAGAATACATTAATTATTTTGTCTAAGTGATTGTGATGGATTTCATCGACCAAATTAAACAGATAACTCAAAATATCGAAAAAATGCAAGGTAGCAATCTTAATGAACAGGCTACTAAAAACTCTTTCATTATGCCTTTTATTGATATCTTAGGATATAATACTCGCGATCCTTTTGAGGTATTTCCAGAGTTTACTGCGGATATTCCCGTACTAAAAAATGATAAAGTGGATTATGCAATTTTACAAAATGATCAACCAATAATCTTAATTGAATGTAAATGCTTTCAAGATTGTTTAGATAATATTAAACATACTGCTCAGTTACACAAATATTTTCAAAATACAGCAGCAAAATTTGGCATTCTAACCAATGGTATTGTTTATCGCTTTTATACTGATATTGATAAAAGCCATGTTATGGATGTTAAACCATTTTTTGAGTTTAATCTTCTTAAGTTTACTGATGGGGATCTTAATGAACTTAAGAAATTCTCTAAAGCTAACTTCGATCCCAATGCTTTAAATGATGCTGCCCAAAATCTTTTATATACTAAAGAAATTAAAAGATTAATAGCTGAACAATTAATTAATCCTTCTCCAGATTTTGTTAAATTTTTTGCCAGTCAGGTATACTCAGGTAAAATGGTGGCATCAGTAATAGAGAAGTTTACAGAAATTACTCAAGTATCCTTAAAGGAATTTGTTAATGAACGTATTGCAGAACGATTAAAATCAGCAATGGATGCTAATGAACAAGTAACTATTACAGCGAGCGTGCCTTGTGAAGAATCGGTAGTAGAATTAAATGATGATGGTATTGTAACTACTGAAGAAGAAATAGAAAGTTTTTATATCGTTAAAGCAATTTTAAGAGAAGTTATTGACGTTAGTAGACTGCAATATAAAGATACACAGACATATTTTGGGATAAATTTAGATGGCAAGGTAACTAAAACTATTTGCAGAATATATTTAAATTCCCAGAAAAAATATGTGGGTATTATTGATACTAATGGTAAGGAAGTTAAAAAGGAAATTAATAGTTTAGATGGAATTTACGGAGTTGCGGAGTTTTTAAAAGCTAGAGTTAATCATTTGACTAAGGGGCAATATATGGAAGAGTCTAAAACAGTAGAAGTTAAATCTGAATAGTCTTTTTTTCATTACATGGGCATGATCAAGTTGCACAGCTATTATGCCCAAGGTCGTAAAATTTGTTATATTGCAGTGATCTTTAAAACAAATCTTTTTATCTATGTAGTTAATGAATTAAAAATATTATTAGTAAATATATTTGATTATATATAAATACGCGATAATTAAGGAAGATTTATTAGCTTTGAGCTTCTTAGCTTCTCCCCTCTCATGACTTCTAAATTCTAACTAATAGCCGATAATTACCATAATTATCCTAAACTAATTTTGTAAGCCAGTACTTATTATAGTTTCAGTTAAAGATATCAAAAGTATTCCAATTTAAATTACTTATTACAAATTCCTATATTCCATAATTACTAATAGTTAGTTGTCTTAAATATTAAACATTTAATAGTAATATGCTGATAACTACAAATAATATAACCATACATCCTTATAATAGGAAAAAACAAGAGCGATCGCGCCTTTAATCATTTATACCCAGGCGCAGCATAGTTTTACTGGCTATTTAAATCAAACATAATAGAAAAATTGCCTAATTGTAAGGATAAATATCTAAAAATCAACAACGACACTTTTACCCCTAGATCTAATGTTAGGAATTTTTTTATTAATAAGCTATTGACTTAATTATCATATATAGCCTAGGTAGGAGGTAGTAGGTAGTAGGTAGTAAGCTAAAGGCTAAAAGCTAAAATATAAAAAATCTTCCTTACTTGTCTACTAATACTAAACAATTACCTAATCAAAGTATCTCCCGTTGTAGATAAGGTTGTAAAACATCGGGAATTTTAACTGTGCCATCTGGTTGCTGATAATTCTCCAATATTGCTGCCATAGTACGACCAACAGCTAATCCTGAGCCATTTAAAGTATGCACATATTGCGTGCCTTTTTTTCCTGCTTGTTTAAAACGAATATTAGCCCGACGAGCTTGAAAGTCTTTAAAATTAGAACAGCTAGAAATTTCGCGATACATTTGAGCCGATGGCAACCATACTTCTAAGTCATAACATTTAGCTGCACCAAAACCAATATCACCTGTACAAAGTTCTAAAATACGATAAGGTAATTTCAAAGCTTGCAAAATTGCTTCGGCATTAGCTACTAAAGATTGATGCTCCGCCTCAGAAGTTTCAGGAGTAACTAATTTAACCAATTCAACCTTATTAAACTGATGTAATCTAATTAAACCTCTGGTATCTCTACCTGCGCTACCTGCTTCTCTTCTAAAACAGGGAGTATAAGCACAATGACGAATGGGTAATTCAGTTTCTTCTAAGACTTCATCGCGATATAAATTAGTAACAGG
This sequence comes from Chondrocystis sp. NIES-4102, assembly GCA_002368355.1. NCBI lineage: Bacteria > Bacillati > Cyanobacteriota > Cyanophyceae > Chroococcales > Chroococcaceae > Chondrocystis > Chondrocystis sp. NIES-4102. The sequence goes on from AP018281.1 coordinate 1,749,879, forward strand.
TACTTCTGCTGTGGGGGTAAGCCATAAATCATCGGCACTACATTTAAAACTGTCTTCGGCAAACTTAGGTAGTTGGCTAGTACCTTGGAGAGAATCACTATTAATTAAAACAGGTGGCATTACTTCCAAATAACCAGCCTTAATTTGGGTATCTAACATAAAGCTAATTAAAGCACGTTCTAAAGCTGCCCCTGCACCAATTAAATTGACAAAACGACTCTGGGCGACTTTTACCGCCCGTTTAAACTCTAAAATGCCTAATTGTTCGCCAATTTCCCAATGAGGTAAAATATCCTGCCTGTTAGGAATATATTCATCACCCCAGCGTTTAATTTCGACGTTTTCCGTTTCATTTTTACCGATAGGGGTGGTTTCATCGGGAAGATTGGGTAATTCTAGTAAAAGAGCTTCTATTTTGGCTTTCAACTCTTTTTCTTGGGGTTCTAATTCACTTAGCTTGGTTTTAATCTCATTGCCTTCAGTTTTTAGCTGCTCTATCTCTGATCCTTGAGGATCACAACCACTACCAATTTTCTTACCAATCAGTTTACCAATTTCATTACCCCGTGCGCTCAGTTGACTGCGATCGCTTTCTAATTGCCGAGCAGCTAGATCTAGTTCGATAATTGGTTTAAGATCATAAGCACCGTTACGACGATTAATTAATTCTTGGATTTGATCAGGATTGGTTCTAATTAGTTTGAGGTCTAGCACCGCTTTTACTCTTGGTTTGGCTTGTTTTTCTCTATGCTAGGATATCTTGTTTTGGAGTGACGCGACCATGAGATTTCACATCTCGTGGCGGAACGCAGACTTGAAGCAACTTCAAGTCGTGCGCCGTCCGCCCGTTGGGCTTCCGTCACTGCGACCGCAGTCAATAACTTAAAGAGTAATGCTTGCCAATATTGATTATAAGTTACAACGATAAAAGCGATCGTCATAACCGCTATTGGGTAAATTTACAGCAGCATCTCTAAAACACCCTAATTTATTGAGTTGTGGATCAGGGATTTCCAAATTAACTGCAAATAGATCAAAACTAGACTGGGGTATAGTAGCAAAAACTTTAGTTAAAGAATCATTATCTTGCTGGGAATTGAGTAATAGGAAATGAGGTAAGGAAGATACGGAAATATTATCTTGATTATCTTGATGCGCTAAAGAAGAGAAAGAGTAAGCCAAACCAATCAACTCCCGTAATTGTGAATGGGTTATATGACTCATGGCTACCAAACTAAACACATTATCTTGTTGATGATCTTGAATATAAGCTGCAAGACGATCTGATTGTCTTGATTTTTGAAATCCGAAATTATTAACCACAGTAATTGAACCTATTAAACCTAAAACTAAGACGATCGCAACTATACGGGTAGAGAAGATCTTCGAGGTAGATAAAGGATAGTCAGTAATATTTTTTTGGCGACAAGTAACCACCAAAGCTGATGCTACTAAGAGTAAGAGGACGGGAAAATAGATGAAATGATAACGAGCAGCTAAAGATATATCTTTGCCCACTCCATAGATTACCAATAAAACAATAAATAAAGATCCTAATAAATAACTGCCAAAAACTACTGTCGCTAAACGTGTCCTAAAATCTCTCAATTGCGATCGCCAGCTTTTAATTAATATACGTAAGATCCAACCTAATACCCCAAGCAGTATTAAACCACAGATGACCGCGATCGCCTTTGGCACACCTTCAATGGGTAATAGCATCACCATAGTAATTAACCATGCTAATAAACGTAAAATAGGTTGTAACAGTTCTGAAAATTCCCAACTAGTTTTAATCCAATCAGTTAATTCATTATTGGAAATCCCCGCAACTACAGGCAACCACACTAAATAACTTGCTGTAGTACCAAGAGCTACTAAAATTAGATCACGATAATATCTCAAGTTAAAATATTGACGATAGGCAACCCAATATCCAAATATCGCTAATACTTCCGCAGCTACAGCCAAAGCAAAAAAGTAATGGGTAGCAAAACCCAAAGCATTAATAATTATCCAGCAACCTAGTAATAACCTTGGTAGTAAAACTTTTAGAGTAATTAATTGCAATACTCTTATAAGACAAGATAAAGAAGCTATTACCCACAAAATAGTTAAAGTATAATGGCGCGCCTCCTGTGCCAAATAAATACCATAGGGAGATACAGCCATCAAAACTGCCGTTAAATGGGCTACTTGCCAAGAGCGAAAAGCCAGCCTAGCAAGAACAAAAATAGCTGGAATTGCTAAAACTCCAAAAATAACACTGAGCGATCGCGCTACAGATAGTGATACTAATGCACCATTGGGAGTCCATAATTGAATCCACCAATGAGTTAACCAGAAATATAAGGGAGGATGGGTACTTTCTTGTCTAAGTGTTTCCCAGACAGCAGCATAATTTAGAGCATGATCATAGTGTAAAGGTGAAAGCAAAGATTCTAGGGTGATTATTTGATCTAAAGCAATACTCTTAAAACCATGACCCAAACTAAAGCCGATAGTTGAGATTTCAATTGAAGAAGCAGGCTTAAGATCTAAATTTATTAAACGCAAGATTAAACCGACAAATACCCAAACTAATAGCAGCACTAGCTGAGAAGGATAGCTTGTTGAAGCCATTTCTTGACTAGTAAGTTCATAATTTTGATCGCCGTGATTTTGATTATTAGGTTTCAAAGTTTAAAAAATTAAAATCAATTAAATATGTTGACCAATTTAGGTGTAATCAGATGTAGATAAGTTTAGCAATTACCCATGATGATCGGTTTCTTAGTATCATCATGTAGATATAAATTACTACGACTAAAAACAAATAACTGCCAGCTTAAGTGTAAAAGGCAAATGTATATGTAGGGAATTAATGAAAAGCAGCAAACTGGTTTAGATCGATAATAGCAATTTGGAACATATAATTTTAAAAAAGAAAGTAGTGGAGATAACTATCCAAATCAAATATATAATAAATCTGCTTGCTATCCAAAGTTGATCCTAAAATGTAGTAGGTCACAAGCATATAGATAAAAAATAGAGAGAACACGTGAGACTACCAGCCATTAAAATTAATAGATTATTGTGTTTTTTTCTCAGTTTTGGAAGTTATTATTTATTCGACGACAGTAGCTTGAGCGCGCAAATAATACCTGATGGGACTGTTAATACTCAAGTCAATCAAGTTAATGGGGTAACAGAAATTACTGGTGGCACGGCAGCAAATAATAATTTATTTCACAGTTTCCAAGATTTTTCTTTAGAATCAGGAAATACAGCATTGTTTAATCAAGATTTAAATATTAGCAATATAATTACTCGCGTTACAGGCACAAATATATCTAATATAGATGGTTTAATTAAAGCTAATGGCAATGCCAACCTGATTTTTATCAATCCCAATGGCATTAATTTTGCTAAGGGAGCTCGTATAGATATTGGTGGTTCATTTTTAGCTAGCACCGCAGACAGAATCATCTTTGCCGATGGCACAGTATATAACAGTAGAGATCTAAAACTAAATCCCCTGTTAACCGTTAGTGTCCCTTTAGGCTTACAAATAGGACAAAATTCTGGCGCAATTAACGTATCAGGTACAGGACATAATTTAACTCTTAGAGAGCCTCTATTCTCACCTAATGAATTTGGCGCACCAAGTGGTATGCAGGTAAAACCAGGTAGAACGTTAGCCTTGGTGGGGGGGAAAATTACCTTCGATGGCGGATCGATCGCTGCCCCAGGAGGAAAAATTGAGTTGGGTAGTGTAGCAGTAGGAGAAGTTAATCTTAATTTCTCGGATAATAATTTAAGTTTAGGGTATCAAGACAGGACAGTATTAGACAACATCCAAATGCGATCGCTCTCTTTAGCCGATGCTAGTGGTACAGAATCTTTAGCAGCAGGTTCAATTCAAGTACAAGCAAATCAGTTATCTCTTGATGATGGATCGATATTATTGGTACAAAATAGAGCAGATCAGACAGCAGGTAATATAGTTATAAATGCTACTGATGCCGTTGCCGTTAATGGTACTAATGCTGATGGCACATTTCGCACTAGTATAATTAATGAAACTATCGGTAGAGGTAGGGGGGGAGATCTTCAAATCACCACCAAAAAGTTAAGCTTAGATCAAGGAGCAAAAATTGCTGCTAAAACTATATCCCCAGGTACAGGTAATGGGGGCAATATTATTATTAATGCTACCGACTCTGTAGAGGTAATTGGTTTTAGTGCAATCAATCCTAGTGTTACCAGTACGATTATTGCTGGTAGTTTTGGGGTTGGGAATGGAGGAAACAATACAATCACTACCAAAGTGTTAAATGCTAGATCGGGTGGTACAGTGGTTGCTAGTCCGTTTAATGTAGGTAATGGTGGAGATCTGCAAATTAAAGCTGAGGATATTAATCTGACAGGGATTGCGCCAACAGTTTTTGCTCCCAGTGCCTTAACTGCTGCAACTTTCGGATCAGGAAATGCTGGCAATTTAACTATAGATACTGCAAGGTTAACTGTGAAGTCGGGAGCTAGGGTAGATAGTTCCACTGGTGCTGCTGGCAATGCAGGTAGTATTCGCATCAACGCCAGTGATGTAATCACAGTAAGTGATAGTGTGCCTAATTCTATTAATCCTAGCTTGATTGCCTCTTCTGCTAATGTTGTCGATCCAGCTTTACAACAGTTATTAAGACTACCCCCCACCCCCAGTGGCAATGCTGGCAATCTTGATATTGTTGCTAAGGAATTAAGAGTTACCAATGAAGGTAAAGTTTCCGTTGTTAATGATGGTACAGGCGATGGTGGCGAATTAAAAATTGATGCCAAAACAATTGTGCTTAATAATCAAGGTAGTATATCTGCTGCAACCAAATCTGGAATAGGTGGTAATATTACCCTGACGGGGGATAACTTTTTTCTCAAAGGGCAAAGTACTACTACCGCCACGGCAGAGGGAGAGGGTAACGGTGGGAATATAACTATTAGTGGTAATAACCTGATAGCTTTAGAGGAAAGCAAAATTACGGCTAATGCTAATCAGGGTGCAGGGGGTAATATTAAGATCACTAGTCGAGGAATATATTCTATTTGTGACGAATGTCAGATTACTGCAAGCTCTGGGGTGGGGTTTGATGGGGTAATTAATATTGAAACGCTGCAACCAAATAGTCAATTGAAAATAATAGATTTACCCCAACAGCCTCGACAAGCAGGGGAAACAGTTACAGTAGGCTGTCGGGATACGCGCCAAGCAAATTTGAGTCAACTTGCGGTTATTGGTAGAGGAGGATTACCTCCACGCCCTTTAGGGGTTTTAAGCAGTAAATCTCTATTTGATTTTAATAAACCTGATTCCTCTTCTAAATCGGCAACCTCTGCAACTAATAGCGTTGATCAATTGCCACCCCCAGCCCGTGGTTGGTATCAAGATCATCAAGGTAAAGTAGTTCTCTCAGCTTTTGCTCCTATGAGTGGCGTTGCTCATCCTGCGATCGCTCCTATTAATTGTCACAATCTTAAATCTGAACAATAACCTCTACTTTTACTTGTTTGATTCCTTATACATCTGATAAATTTGGGGTAATTTTTTATACATTACAAATAACCTGCGGTAAAGTGGGCTAGGTATATTAGGCATCCCCGAAACCATTTCCCCCTCCGCTACATCCTGAACTATACCTGTTTTGGCTGTGGCGATCGCGCGATCTCCTACTTTAATTTGATTGGATACCCCAACTTGTCCCCCTAATAGTACCCCATTCCCAATTGTCGCCCCTCCAGCTAACCCTACTTGGGCTGCCATTGCACAGTTACTACCAACAGTACATCCATGACCAATTTGGACTAAATTATCGATTTTTGTATGGCTTTTAATTCTAGTTTCTCCAACCGCAGGGCGATCGACCGCACTATTACACCCTATTTCTACCCCATCTTCTAAAACCGTATAACCAGACTGTTCCATTTTATACCAACCCGTTGCGCTCGGTACAAACCCAAACCCTTCTGCTCCAATCACCGCCCCACTATGAATTACACACCCAGAACCTATCTGTGTCCTTTCATGGATAGTACAATTGGCATGGAGAATTGTATCATTACCAATGGTTACATCAGGATAAATTACTACATTAGGATAAATATAACTACCAGAGCCAATGGTTACTCCTTGATAAATTACTACGTTTGCTCCTATATATACATCTTTGCCTATCTTAGTATCAGGATCGATAACCACACTAGGATGAATACCAGCAGCAGGTTTAAAGGGTTGATAAAATAAAGCGATCGCATAAGCAAATAATAGTCGAGGTTGCGCCGTCGCTATCCAAGCAATATTTCTCTTTGATGCTTGATCTTGTAAGTTTTGATCATTAGGCAAAATTAAAGCACTGGCTCCTGTTTCGGCAATTAAAGGCGCAAATTTTCCCCCCTCTATATAACTCAACATCCCAGTGGTTGCTTGATCTATGGCTGCAACTCCTGTAATTTGAGGATTGATATCTTGATGCAAACTGAAACTATTATGGCTAGCTGCTTTGCCTAGTTTGGTGATAATTGCTTGAAATTGCATTATTGATAATTTGTTGTTGATGTTTTCTTGGGCGTTGCTGATTTTAGTTTAAATAAGTCCATTTTACTTAACCTACGCTCCCCCCCCACGCGCTTTATCAACATCATATCTAGTCTTTAATTCACCAACACCGTCGCCATTACCAACGACAAAGCAGTATAATCGCCAGCAGTAAATAATTAGGACATTGCCAACATTCTTTGAATAGGTTTTAATGCCTGTAAGCGAATATCTTCTGGTAAAGTAATTTCTGGAGTTCGGTTTTTCATTGCTAAATAAAGTTTCTCTAATGTGTTTAAACGCATATAAGGGCATTCATTACAAGCACAATTATTAGTTGCTGGTGCTGGAATAAATTGCTTTTGAGGGGATGCCTTTGCCATTTGATGAATAATACCAGGTTCAGTTGCTACAATGAATTTCTCACTCTGGCTTTGTTGACTATATTTTAATAAAGCTGTTGTTGAACCTATATAATCAGCATGGCGTAGTATGGGATCTTCACATTCAGGATGAGCGATGATTTCCGCAGTTGGATGTTCCACTTTTAGTTCAATCATCCTTTTTTCAGAAAAAGTTTCGTGTACAATACAACTTCCTTGCCATAATAATAACTCTCTACCTGTTTGTTCGCTTACATAACGACCCAAATTGCGATCGGGGGCGAAAATGATCGGTTGATCTTTGGGAATTTGGTTAACTATTTTGACTGCATTAGAACTAGTACAAATGATATCGCTTAGGGCTTTTATCTCTGCACTACAGTTAATATATGAAATTACTAGGTGATCACTGTGGGCTTGTTTAAAAGCTCTAAAATCTTCTGGTGGACAACTATCGGCTAATGAACAACCTGCTTCTAAATCTGGTAACAAAACTAGTTTATCAGGATTAAGAATCTTGGCTGTCTCCGCCATAAAATGTACTCCTGCAAATACAATTACCTCTGCATCTGTATTGGCTGCTTGTTGCGATAATCCTAAAGAATCACCTAAATAGTCTGCAATATCTTGGATATCTGGCTCTTGATAGTAATGAGCTAAAATTACTGCTTTAAGCTCTTTTTTTAGTTCGGCGATCGCGCCAAATAGATCTTTGGGAATGTCTGGCGAGTTTAACTTGGGTTTGGCTGTGGTAAACATATTTTTAATATTTAACTTAATATTTAGTTATAGTAAATTTTACTATAATTATTCCACATTATAGTTTATTACACCAAAAGTTGCAGATATCCTTAGTTATTTAGGTAGTAGGTAGGATCTAGGAGTCAGGAGTCAGGAGTCAGGAGTCAGGAGTCAGGAGCGGTGCTGTGCTAACGGTACGGTTTCCATGTCTTGAGCGAATGCACTCCTGGAGTCAGGAGTAGTAAATTAAAGAGCCTCAAGTAACAAGTAACGATTTAATAAATATCGATCATTTAGCAATTAAAAAATAGAAGCTAACAGCTAAAAGCTAAAAGCTAACATCCTTAATGCTGTTTATTTTATAAGTTATAACTACTGGATCAATTGTTGAATTTGTAATACTTGTCGGTTATATTCGTCATCTGTGAGGACAGGGCTTAAATTTTCAGTAGAGATAGGTTGCATTAAGTCTATCCATGATTTACAACCGCCGTAACTAGGATGATAAGGAATAATTTGAGGTTGGGGTAGGCGATAGACTTTTAAGAGTAATACTATCAGGGGATTTTGAGGCTGCCAATTTGTGCGATCGCTAACCATTTGTTGATTCCAAATATGATATGGTTGCAATGCTTGTAGGGTTTGAGGATCGTGAATGGGCAAAACGTGGGTAATATTGGCGCAGCTTGTGATATTTACTGTTTCTGGATGCCAACCTGATTCTACAGGAGTTATGAAAGTATTGTATTCTGGTTTAAGTAAATTGGGTTTTTGATGTTCGTAGGTAGGATATAGCCACACAAAATCGTGTTTTACCTGAAAACCTGCTTCACGAATACCACCTTTACGTAATAGTACAATAGTTTTACCTGATGTTAGAGTTTCAACTGCGATCGCCCATTCTTTTAAAGCGTGTGTTAGAAGCGAAGTGTTAAGCAGTGTCATCGCTAGAATTTTATTTTATTAGTTGTTAGTGTTACTGGTTTATTTTAACAACTTGTATCTATTTTTTTAGACAAACTCGTATCTAGATGGATTTTTCTCTCTTTATTATTTGCCCTTTACAAAATAATTGCATATAAACCGAGATTTAAACCTAATTATTATAAGTTACATCATTTCTTTTAAAAGTTGTACTTTATATATTGATTAAGAAGTTTCGCGCCAATAATTTTGATATAGCTGAGATTTTTAATTTGATTAAAGTCACTTTTATAGAAAATTATTATAAGAATTATTTTGGTTAAATCATGAACAATAGTTTTGCTATTATTACCCCTAGTTATGCTCCCGATTTTACGCGCTGTCAATTACTTTGTGAAACTCTAGACGAGTATAGCGTATGTGCTGTTAAACATTATGTTATTGTCGATCAAAAAGATTTTAAACTATTTGCAAGTTTACAACGGCAACATCGGCAAATTATTACAGTCGAATCAATTTTACCTTGGTGGATCAAGAAAGCTAGTTTTTTAAATAATGGATGGCTAAGTTTTAAATCTTTACCTATTCGTAATTGGATAATTCAACAAATAGTTAAGCTTTCTATTGCGCAATATATTACTGAAGATGTTCTTATTTTTGTGGATTCAGATGTGGCTTTTGTACGTTCTTTTAATGTGCAGGATTTTATTAAAAATAATCAGGTTAGACTATATAGTCAGCCTAATCAAATCACACCAGCAACCCAACCTTTATCTAAATGGCATGAAGTTAGCCATAAACTGTTAGGATTACCTGATATTGTTTACCCTACATCAAACTATCTGGGTAATTTCATTACTTGGAGAAGAGAAAATGTTTTAGCATTACATGAATATTTAGAGAAAGTTCATAGTAAAAATTGGATTGAAGTAATTGCCAATTCCTGGCAGTTATCGGAATATATACTTTATGGGACTTTTGTAGAATCAATCCTCAAACAACAGTCGCAACATTATTATGATTCCCAAATGGTTTGTCATGATTATTGGCAGACAATTCCTATGTCTCAAATTGAAATTGAAAACTTTTTTAATAGTTGCCCAGATAAATATTTTGCGATTATGATTTCAGCCAAATCTCAAACACCTGTATCTAATTATCTTTCTTATATTATTCCTCAAGATAACATTAATAGTGATTGGTGTTTTGCTTAAATTAATCGCTCTAAGTCGAGAATAAAGATTGTTAAACTAGCTTGATTTGGTTTAGAAATAACCGTAACGTGACTAGCGATCGCTAAAGTATCTGAACGACGATAAGAATTAGGAATTAGGCGAATGTTATTACTAGCTACATCAATTAAAGTTGGGGCTAACTCGACCTTAATACCTAACGGTTCACCTGTAATATTTTTACTGATAATAAAATATCCAGAAGTATCTTCTTGATTAATTTTAAAAAGTTTTTGATGTAAATCAACAATAACTACTTCTTGTTCCTCTATATGAGTTAAATTTACATAACTCAAACCACTACCATGTAAGGGCTGCTGTTTAATCACTTTTTGAACTTGTAAAATCGGTAAAGATAAAGTTAATTTACCAACTTCAAAGATTAAAAGTTTAATAGTATTATTTTTACTGGCTAATAGCTTATTCGTATTTGATTTGATGGTTAGATTACTCATTGGATAGTAAATAATAAAGTCATGGTAAATATAAACCAGATATTCTGGCTTTTTTCTATTTAGAATCAGCTAAAACCTTCTTAACCTCAGCTACAAATTCTTGCTCAATATAAGGCTTAGTAAAATATCCATTTGCCCCCAATTGCATTGCTAAATTGCGATGTTTTGCACCACTACGGGAGGTTAACATAAAGGTGGGAATTTTAGCTAAAGCAGGATCTCGACGACGCATACCCAAAAATTCAAAACCATTCATCGTAGGCATTTCAATGTCGCAAATAATCAAATCAATGGCTGGATTTTGCCCAAATCCATCTAGTGCATCCTTACCATCTTTTTTCTGAAGAACTCGATATCCTTGTTTTTCTAAAGTTAAAGCCATCGTGCGCCGTAGAGCGGTAGAATCATCGACAACCATGATCGTTTTAACTAAAGTTATCTTATTAGAATTGATATTGCTATTTGTAACTTGTCCAATTAAACCATCTTGAACATTAGTTACAGTTTCCATATCAGAAATCGATGGAGTTAATTTAGATACCCCAGCCTGATAACTAACTTCTTGCCCTAAAATACTATTAATTAAAGCAGCCCCCTCCAATACGGGAATTAAACTTCCATCACTTAAGATAGTACAACCATAACTATAAGCAGGAGGAGCGATCGCTTTTCCATAGGGTTTAATTACTAATTCTTGTTCACTAAGTAAACTAACTACTTCTAAGGCGAAGAATTCTTGTCCTCTGCGTAATAATAGTAAAGGTGCTAACCATTCTTTAGGTGGGGTAATACTCTTAAAAGCCTTATTATAAGAATCTGTTTCAGCAACGGGGCAATTATATTGTAGAATTTCCTGAAGTGGATAGACAGCAATTAACTTGTTATTCCATGATAAAAACTTTTGTTGATTGGCAAATTTAATCTGTTCAACTGTAGGAATAAGAATTTCAATAATACTATCAGAAGGAATAGCAAAGGCTGTTGATCCTAAAGAACAAACTAATAATTTAGAAATAGTTAGAGTTAAAGGTAAGCGTAAAGTAAAAGTAGAACCCTCTCCAGGAATCGAACTTACAGTAATTTTACCTTTGAGACTTTCTATCTGAGAACGTACTATATTCATACCAACTCCGCGCCCAGATATCTCACTTACCTTACTTGCAGTAGAAAAACCTGGTTCAAAAATTAATTCATATAGTGCTTCAATACTAGCTGTTGCTGCTGCGGTGGGAGATATTAAACCTCTTTCTATAGCTTTATCTTTAATCTTATTTAAATCCAAACCTTTACCATCATCCTTTACTTCAATGACAGTTTGATTACCTTGATAATAAGCATGAATTTCAATTAACCCTTGAGGCGATTTACCCTGTTTTTCACGCACTTCGGGAGATTCAATTCCATGATCAAAACCATTACGCAGCAAATGCAATAAAGGATCTGACAATTTCTCTAATACTGCCTTGTCAACTAGAACCCCAGTACCAGTTAATTTAAGTTCTACAGGTTTTTGATATTTACTACTGAGATCCCGTAGAGTACGAGGGAAACGCTGTAAAATCTGATCTAGTGGTAACATTCTTACCCACATAAGCTCATCACGCACCTGATTTAACATTTGGCGTTGATTACTAATAGTGCGATCAGATTGTTTAGCGAAAATAGTTATATCATCAACACTTTCTTCTAATTGAACTATTTCTTCTAATATTTCTTGTAAGGAAGCATACAAACTACTGTAGCTATCCATTTCTAAAGCATCAAATTCCGTTGCGCCATCCAATAATAAGGGTGTGGTAGAAGATTGATAGGATGCAGTGTTAACTTCAGTTAAAGGATTGCGTAAACTTTGAGATCTTTGTTCTAAGAGCATTATGTCTGATATATCTCTAAGTTTTTGCGTAAGTTCTCTAAAATTTAGAAATTTTTGACCTAATTCAGCAACATTAAGTTGTAACTGCTGATTCTGTAAGGCTAAACTGTTACGGTTAATTGTCAACTCACCCACTAAGTTATTCATCCGCTCTAAGCGTTCTAAATCGACTTTAACAGATAGCTTGGTAGCAGCTTGAGTGGGAGCTTTGGCAACAGTTTTAGATTTTACTTGAGCTTTTTTCGGAGATAAGGTTAAAGATTCTGGAACACTTTCTACAGATGGTAGGGTATCAAAGATTTCTGTGATAGTTTCAATAACCGTTTCTATTTGCTCTGGTTGAATGGTTGGTGGAGATGTTTCTAACCCATCGGGAATAGCACCAAATACATCATCTAATTCATTTACCTCAGATTCATTACCAGGAGTAGGAATAGCACCAAATACATTATCTAATTCATTTACCTCAGATTCATTACCAGGAGTAGGAATAGCACCAAATACATCATCTAATTCATTACCAGGAGTAGGAATAGCACCAAATACATCATCTAATTCATTACCAGGAGTAGGAATAGCACCAAATACGTTATCTAATTCATTACTAGAAACAGGAATAGCACCAAATACATTATCTAATTCATTACTAGAAACAGGAATAGCACCAAATACATCTGCTGCTAAATCTTGAGGAGATGGAGACACAGTATCCCAAATATTATCTTGCTCAAAATGAGCGATCGCCTTATCTTCTGATACTTCCGAAGTAGATTGAGCCAAGGCTTTTAAAGTGGCTGACACCTCACCACCAAAATTGCGATCGCCTGATAAAATTTGTGCTGTGGCTAAGGTACAATCTGCAATTAATGCTTGAAGAATTTCTAAAGCGCGATTGCGTAGCAGAGGCTCCGCCTCATCGCTATTGTATTGTAAAGCCGTTTGAGCCGTGCTGATAATCTCATTAAAACCAGGTAGGTTAAATAATTCTCCAAACCCTGCAAAGACTTCTAATTGTACGTGTAATTGGGCTTTGATATCATAAGCATCAGGATTATTGGCGATTGTTTGTAAATCGTTCAAACTTTGAGTGACATCAACCTCAAAAATAGAATGAACAATATCAACTCCTAAATCATTAGCACTAGGTATATAACTTTCAGCATTTTTTAGTGCATCCTCTAACCTTATTTCCAAAGCTGCAAACACAGGCTCGGCATTTAATAAAGCTGCTTGAGTATCAAAAGTTCCAGACTCAATTTGTTCTGCTAAAGGATTACGTAAACAATCATATCCTTGTAACAATAATCCTTCCAATTCTGCGTCAAATTCAATACCATCACTATAAAGAGCTTTAAAAAAGTCTTCAAGACGATGAGCTAAGAGTTCAATAGCATTTAATTCTACACTAGCTGCCCCACCTTTAATTGAATGAGCAGCCCGCATCAACTCATGTACTTTGGGAGTGCTATGATCTTCTCGCAGATCAAGTAAACCTGTTTCTAAAACCTGTAATAGTTCTTGAGCTTCTTCGATAAAAAATTGATACGCTTGATCGCGGATATCAGAATTGAGTGACATGATTTGACATTAGTTTTGATGACTAGATTAGGTAAATGACTAAACTACAAACAACTAAGTTTTGAATTTATCGATACTTGACTGGAGTTTTTCCGCTATTACTGATAGTTCTCGGATAGATGTAAATACCTGGGTTGCCGACTGGGAATTATTCTCAGCAATCGCTGCTACTTTAACCATCGCCTGACTAACTTGTGTTGAAGTTTCCGACTGTACCTCTGTTGCTTGGGTAATTGAACTTACCAAATTACTGATTTGCTCACTCACTTGACTTACTTCTTGTAGGCTTTGACGTGTCTGCTGTAGTAGTTCATTTCCTGTAACAATTTTCCCTGTACTTTGATTCATGGCTTCTACTACTTGATTGGTATCTAATTGAATCTTGGTAACTAAAGTTTCAATTTCTGCCGTGGCTTCAGCTGACTGGGTTGCTAAAGAACGAACTTCATCGGCAATGACTGCAAACCCTTTTCCTTGTTCTCCTGCCCGTGCTGCTTCAATAGAGGCTTTGAGGGCGAGTAGATGGGTTTGAGCAGCAAAACGACTAATTAGATTAACTGCTTGGGAAATTTCTTGTGATGATTCTCCCAGTTTTTGGGCTTTAGCTGCGGTTTCGGTAACAGTTATTTTTACAGCATTGATTTGGGCAACTGTTTGGTTCATCGCCCGATCACTATTATTTAGGGTTGTTGTAGCTTCTTTGACACAATTATCGGCTGACGCTGCATTGTAGGCAACCTGATTACTTGCTCCCTCCATTGCTTTTACTTGCTCAAGCATTTGAGTAATTGTATCTGCTTGTATCCTTGCCTCTTGAGCCAACTCCTGTACTGCTAAATCATTGGCAAGAGTATTGTTTTGTACTTCAATAGCTGCTGATTTTGCCTGATTAACTAGTTTTCTTACACTGGCGATGGTTGAGTTGTAGGAATCTGCAATTGTACCAATTTCGTCTTCGGTAACTTTTGCTTTAATGGTTAAATCTCCTTCGGCAGCACTATATACTTCTTTTAGTAGCTCTAATGCGCGACTCTGAATTGCTTCTTTAGCAGATTTTTCACTAATCTGAGCTATTTTTTGTTGTCTTACTAATTCTAGGCGAGTACTGGCTAACCCCATTTGGTTAGCAACTTGAGTGATTAAGTTGATTTCTCTATCTATCCAGGTATGATTGGTTGAGTGATAAGCAATTAATAAACCATCGAGTTTGTCGTCTATTACCACGGGGGCAATTAAACTAGCTTGTGCTTTTAAAGACTGTAATTGTTGAGCGGAGAATGATAAATCTGCTACTGAAAGATCATTGATAACTTCTACTTGCAGCTTATCTTCTTGATGCTGGGTAAAATATTCTGTAATTACATTGGAGGAAAAGATATCTACATTCATCATAGTATCTAAACCTGTAGCCTTGAACTCACTAACCACCCTGCCTGCGGTTTTACTTTGAAATTGATAATAGATAACTCCCTGTGGGGATAAAACTTGATAGCTTTCTCCCACAGCTAAATCTATAATCTCTGTAATTTCATTAGCGATCGCTAGTTTTAAAGTGATGTTTTTAATTGCTTCGGCTTGTTGAGCGAGTAGGGCTTGAATTTGCACAAAGTCAGCTAATTGGCTCGCCATGCGGTTGATATTATCCCCTAATTGCGCTATTTCATCGGATCCTTGGATTTTTATCCTTGCATCTAAGTTACCTCTTCCGATTTCTTGTACTGCAGAAGCAGCAGATAATAGAGGGCGCAGAATACGTTTAGCTAAAAGAATTGCGATCGCTCCTATACCTAAAGCTACAATAGTTGTACCTATAATAAATACTTGCTGTAGTTGTCTTTGCGGAGCAAATACTAATTGTCGATCTTCAGTAGTAATCGTACTCCACCCTAAATCGGGCAGTTGTGAACGGAGTTTATCTTGAAAATTATTAAAGGGAATATAGGATAGTAGTAATTTATCAGCAATTTTGGTAGTCTTTTGGGATGATTTTTGTAACGAAGGATAGATAGAAAAGCGATCGCTGGCTGGCTGATTTTTAGTCTCTGAATTTAAAATATCTTGATATTCCTGTTCATCAGAAGTTGCAAAGATTTTTCCCTGATTATCTAATAAGTAATTTTTTTCTGTTCTCTCTGCTAAAATTACATCCCGTAGATGTTTAACAGGCATTCTAGCTCTAATTACGCCAATATTCGTATTATCTCTTATATCTTTAACAGGAGCAGCCAAATAAACTACTGAACTTCCCGAACTTTTGGAAATTGTAGGTTGACTCAACACTAGAGCATCAGTTTTTAAAGCTGTTTGAAAATAACTACGATCTCGATGGTTTCCCAATATTTCCCCTGTAGACTGAGCAATCACATTGCCATTAAGATCAAAGACAGCAATACTGTCATAAATCCCATATGCTTTAATAAATTGATCTAAAGCTGCTTGTTTTGCCTCAACACTTGTTTGAGATCTAAGCTCGCGATCAGTTAAAATACTCAAACTCGCCATAATTTGAATATCACCGTAACGTTCACGCATAAAAAACGCTACCTTATCCGCTACTCCCGTTGCCGTCTGTTGTTTTGATGTTACAATCTCACGTGCAATTGATTGATTGGCGAAATAATAGGCAATTGAACCAATCATGATAGTGGGGATAGTACCGATAGCAATTGCTAAAACTGTTGTTTTAAAACGAATATTTTGTCTTTGCCACCAGGAAGCAGTAGAGATTAATCTTCCCTCAGCCAACAAATCAAGATCTAAAGATGATTCTATATAGCGATCGCGCTTAGGATTCGTCATTTCATTTGTCATTGATCATTTACCATTTATCATTTGAATGACATTAGCCGACTTTAAATTCAGCCACACTGCTTTGTAGCTGTTGTGCCACCGCAAGTAATTCTTTAAATGAAGCTGATACATCATCCACCTCACTAGCAGTTTTATTAGAAATAGCAGCAACTTGGAGCATAGTTTGACTAACCAATTGGGAGTCTTGGGATTGTTCGACTGTCGCAGCAGCAATTTCTGCCACAAATTTATTAATTACTTGGCTAACATCAGCAATTTCAATCAAAGAATCACGGGTGCGATCGACTAATTTTGTTCCAGCTACTACTTGCTCTGTACCCGATTCCATAGCTGCCACCACTTCATTGGTTTCTGCTTGAATTTCTGCTACCAAAGCCTCAATTTCTGCTGTCGCCTCCGCAGACTTACGAGCTAGCGATCGCACTTCATCGGCAACCACTGCAAACCCTCTTCCTTCTTCCCCTGCGTGGGCAGCCTCAATAGAAGCATTGAGAGCTAAAAGATTTGTTTGATCAGCAAAATTACTAATTACATTAACCACCTTAGAAATTTTCTGAGATGACTCCCCTAAACGTTTTACCTTTTTGGCTGTAGCTGCTACTGTATCCCGTATCTCTTGGAATCCTGCCACCGTCTGATTCATTGCATCATCACCTGCTTTGACGGTTTCGGCAGCTTTGAGTACGGCAGCCTCTGCGGATTTAGCATTACTTGCCACAGCCTGAATTGATTGAGTAATCCCTTCAATCTTAGTTAAAGCTGCTTTAATTTCTTCTGTTTGGGCTGCTGCACCTAAAGATAATTCTTGAATGGAGAGATCCTTATCGCTAGTGGTAGCAAACACCAAACTGGCAGCAGATTGTACTTGTGCTACCAACTTACGCAAACTTTCAATGGTGGCGTTATATGAGTCGCCAATTGTACCAATCTCATCCTCCTGAACTTTTACCCGTACTGTCAAATCCCCTCTACTGACAGGATCAACTTCCATTAATAATTCCAAAGCTCGACGCTGAAGATTTTCTTTAGCTGTTCTTTCCTGTTGCTCTGCTTGCTTTTGTTTATTAGATAATTCAATTTTTTCTAGAGCATTTCCTACTTGATATGCTATTTGAGAAAGCAAATTAATTTCATCTGCTTGCCAGGTTTTAGGCTCGCTACATTGATGGGCAATCAACAAACCAACTAACCGTTCATTAATCACCACAGGTACAATTAAACTAGCTATGATTGCAAACGGCTCTAACATCTTCAAATGACAGTCTTGTAAACCCGCTTGATAGATATTAGCGATCGCTTTAACTTCTCCCTGTTGATATTTTTCGGCATAACCTTGAGCAAAACAGGGATCATCTATTTGAGTATTTAAAATTGCAGGATAATTTAGATCTACTGCTTCGGCAATTACTTTTCCTTGCCAATTGGCATCAAACTGATGGTAAATTACCCGCTCTACTTGTAAAACTCTTTTACTAGTATCAACAGCTAATTGTAGAAGTTGCTCAATATTCCGCGCAGTGGCAATATCTAGGGCGATTTCCTTAAGTATGCGCGATCGTTCTGCGTCTTGTTTTAATTTTGCCTCATTAATTTCAATCGAATCTGCCAAAAGATTAAAAGTAGTACCCAACAAACCTACTTCATCCGTAGTGACTATTGAAGCCCTTACTTGGGTGTTACCTTCAGAAAATTCTTGAGCTACCTTTTGCAGAGTTTGTATCGGCCCTGAAATGGCTTGTTCGAGGATTTTACTTAAATAGATCAGTATAATTAAGACAATGATAGCTAATAAAAATTGCGTCAGTAAGCTGCTATAGAGCAAACTGTTAATGGAGCTTTTGGGACTACCATAAACTACAACCCCAACCGCTTCTCCTGTTTCATTGGTAATGGCATGGGCAGCTAAGGCCAAGCTTTTGCCCTTAACACGATCAAAACCAGTAATTATAGCTTCAGGGTTAGCGATCGCTTGATTTAAAATATTAGTATTATCTAGAGTAATATCTGTTTGTGTTTCTCCTAGAAAGTTATTCCAAGAAGTCGATAAACTAAAGTCTCCGCTTAATTGATATAAATAGACAGCACTATAACTTTGACTTTTGCCAAAAGCAGCTACGGTATTTTCAACAATGGTTGATTTGCCATTAACAATATCTCCTGATATTAAAACGCCCAATACCTGACTTTTATCAGCATTAAACAGAGGGGTTGCCGTGTAGCGAACTAAAACATCTGCTGCTTGTAAACCGTTAGGCAGAGGTGGTTTTTCTATCTGTAGTTCCTGCCAACTTAGAATTTGACTAGTTTTAATTTGTTGCGGATTTTTTAATACCTGACTAACTAAACCGTTGGGATCAAAAGTTTGCCCTGCTCGATTGGCATTAGCATTGACAATGATTTTTTTATCTCTACCTACCAAAGTAGCGTATTCAATCTTACGGGTTTTAATTTCGTTTTGCAGAATTTTGGTTACTTGTGTTCTTAAATCAGCCGTTAAAGGTTGACCTTGAGCAACACTAGTAGCAGCAGCTATAATCGCTGAGTTATCAGATTGTCCGCGAAAACCAAAACCCATTTGGTCAATTTTGATGTTGTATTGAATATCAGTAACAGCTAATCGAGACTCAGCTTGCTGGAGTAATTGATTTTTCAAAGTTCCGTAGATAATTAACCCCCCAGCCCCCAAAACCAAAATTAATCCCCCAAAGCTAAACCAAGGAATCAAAGCGGTTTTACGTTTAATGGGTAAACTATAGAGTTGTTGCACAAAAGATGTTTTTGTACCTGACAAATCTGAATTTACAGAGACTTGAGGTGGCTCTGATTCAAGATGCTGAAAATCAGGGAGATTATTCATAAAGAAAACAAGCTTGCTTGGTGGTTAATTTGAGTGTCTATCTAGGAAATTTGTTAATATATCTTGGGGCGATTAATTAGCCAAACTGGGCATAGCAGCGACAATTGACCGTCCATCAAGAACTAAAATCATTTCACCTTCAGGTTGTAGCCAATATCCTCGTAAAAAAGGAGCAAGCTGCGTTGTTACCGCCGAACTTGGTGGTGATTGGATGGTTGCTGTGTCGCAAATTTCAATATCTTCTACAGCAGCAACTACTAAACCTAAATGGATATTAGAAGTATTAGTTTTATTGTCATTAATGGCAGACAAAACAATCGCTGTTTGATATGAGCGGTTGCTTGCTTGCTGATACCAAGAGTTAAAACCAATTAAATGTCCTATATCTAACATCCATAAAATATCCCCCCGCCAGTTATAAACGCCCATTACCCAGGGTGGCATATCTGGAATCGGCACAATCTGACCAAACTTAATTTTTAACACTTCTGTAATTTCCTGAAGTGGTAGCATTACCTGCATATCTGGATAAAGCTTAAATCTTAAAAATTGAGTAATTTCGTTTTCATTTACCAGGGTTTGACCAGAATTTATGATACTTAACTCGTTTAATGATTCAGACACGATAATAAGACAATAGTAAATTGCTTGAGAAAAAGTTGGAGAAGATAGTCTTACGGAATTAATTCTTTTACCTTACGTACTAATTCTTCTTGATCAATCGGTTTAGGAATATAGGCATTTGCCCCTTGCTTCATACCCCAAAATTTATCCATTTCTGTCCCTTTTGTTGAACAGAGAATGATGGGAATTTTATTAGTATTTTCTGAACCTTTAAGTTCACGGCAAATCTCAAAACCACTTTTACCTGGCAAAACTACATCTAAAACGATTAAATCTGGAGAATTTTGCTCAATTTTTTCTAATGCTTCTTCTCCACTAAGAGCAACTGAAACATTAATGCCAATTTCTTTTAAACAACTAGTAATAATCGACCTTTCTGTCGCAGAATCATCAACAATTAGAGTGTATCCCATGATATCTTTCCACCTTAATATAAAGTTAATCTCAATTTTTTACTGTTATCTACTCAAGTTTTAAATAAACTTTATTAGCCACCTCTATAATTCCCAGGGAAAAAGATAAACTAACAATTAAAATATTTATGTTTATGTTTTAAGTTTTTAATTTTTGTAGAACATATTTATCGATTGTGGCTAAAACTTGCTCAGAACTAGCTGGTTTAGTCAAAAAATCAGTCGATCCGACCATTTTCGCGCGCACACGGTCAACTATCCCGTCATTGCCAGTTAAGATAACGATGGGAGTATTCTTAAAAAAAGAAAGCTTACGTAATTGTGAGCAGATTTCATACCCGTTAGTATTGGGCATAATTAGATCTAAAAAAATTAAGTCTGGCTTGCGACTTAATAATAAGGCGATCGCTCTTAACCCATCCATCTCACCGACAAATTGATATCCTGCTTGATTGATAATGTTCTCCATCGTTTGACAAATAATTGGACTATCATCAATACAGGCAATGGTTACACGGCGAGGTGTAATGGGAGTTTGGGCAAGTTTGCCAGCAATAGGAGGCGAAACAGGAGGAGTAATATCACTAACGGTGGTAAGTTGCACCAAACCCATTTGAATATACGGCAACAAAGAGCGGGTTACTGTCACCACATCTCGCTTCATACGTACACTCAAATCCCTTAAGGTTTGTTTCCCATCGAGTAATTGAATTAAATTTTGATAAACCTGGGGTGAAGTTTTTTGTTGTAAGACTTCTGGCTGACGAATGATCGGAGCCATATCAGGAGAGCGATCTGCTACTTTAGCCTCTTGCCACTCTGTATAGAGTTTATTGGCTTCTTTAATTATTTGCTCGGCATCGATTAAAATCAGCCTAGTAGCTAATAAATTATCTTTAATCGTTTGATAGGTAATATCGATCGCTTGAGTAATATCAAACAATACATCAATTACAGTGGCGGTAATTACTTTTGTAGCTTGCTCGCGAGAAACTTTATTTTGGTCAATCCACAGAGATAATAATTGATATTCCCAAGAAATTCTTGATTCTTCTTGCGCCACACTTGTTAAAGCTAGCTGAATATCTTCAACATTTGATAGTCTTTCGGGACAATAAGCAACAATATGTCTTCTCCACCTTCTTACAGGATGTATGCCACCGCTAGCATATACAATACGCCCTAAATATAAATAAATTATCCAGGTATGTTGAGTATCACAGAGAACTAACTGACCGCTAAAACGAGATTCTTTGAGAGAGTCAAAAAGTTCAACTTGTTTAGCAGCAGTAAATTGTTGAATATGAGTCCGAGGATGACTAATTCCATTATTGGCAGTTGTCATTAGAAACTTCCTCTCATATAACGATCGCAGTTTATTAAAGGTCTACTATTCAACCAACAAAAGCTGAATTGGAAGGTAATTAATAAATAGGCTTAGTTGACCCTTATTAATCAATGACCAAAAAAACCTATGTTGCGATATATTGATTCAAATCAATTTCAATTCTATAGTTCCCGAAAATCTAATAATATTAACAAGTTTCCTAATATTTTTTACTGCCATACTTTTCAGTAAAATGAATCAGTATTCATATCAAACAAATAAACAACTGCTGCAAGATTTGATGCAACAGGTAAATATATCTGACCTGGATGAACTTAGTAGAGTAGCCCGCGTAGCCAGATTACAGTTAATTAGAATTCAAAGAGGTTTAATTTTAAATATCTCAGTAGGTGCAATTTCTAGAATTGCTCAAGCCCTCAATATCTCTATTGATAGTTTAGTGGAAACTTTTGTAGAAAAAACTCCTATTAATCCTCAACCTAAAGCGATTGAAACTAATGATGCTTTGGCTGCTTGTCAACAGGAATATCAAAAGCTTCAGCAAGAAATACTTCAGCAACAGGAATTTTTAGAAGCGGAATTTCAAAAAAGCAGTTTAGAAACCATTGAATCTTGGCTTTTGCAATGGCCGACTGCTAGTGCTGCGGTGCGTAAGAATCCTCAACTACCAGCAGTTAGATTGTTAAGCCTGGTTGAGCCTGTAGAACAACTCTTAAAACAATGGAATGTTGAACCTATTGCCACTATCGGTGAACAATTACCTTTTAATCCTCAGCAACATCAATTACTTAAGGGTGCTGCTCAACCTGGGGATTTGGTAGAAGTACGTTATGTAGGCTACACGCAATACGGCAAACTGCTATATAAAGCCAAAGTTAGCCCTATTGAACCCATTGATCACCAAAGAAGCAATCAATGATTACTCCTTAATATTTTCCATCTGTTGAGACCAAGCTGCGATCGACACGGGGACAAGTGGTTCAATTAATTCTACAATTGCAGTTGCATATGCTCCAATTTCACTTTGCGCTCCTGCTCCCATCCTTAGAGAAATGAAGTTTAAGAGAGCTTGGAGACTAACTGTCCACACCCAGGAAGTATAGACAGAAGGAACTAAAACTCCTCTTGCTTGCTCTCTACCGACACCCAAAGAAAGCAATTTACTATATGCTTGATAGCTATTTTCACAAGTATCTTGATATATAGCGATCGCTTTGGTATTAAGTTCTGCTTCTATTGCTCCAATAGTTGCTTGCTTATTATTTTTGGACTGTTTTCTAAATGTAGTTGGGATATAAAACTCATTACTATCATCAATGGCTACATAACGAAAACTCCGTTCATTCCAACCCAATTGTTCATCGTTGTGATTCGAAGCGATCACGTGCTTCCACCATTGGCGACAGACATAAAGAGGAGCTTTTATTTTGAATTTAAACACAACGGAACGAAACGGACTAGTATGCTGATGTTTAATTAAATAATTGATTAATTTAATATCTTTTTCATCTAAATAATCAGAAGTTTTATCAAAGGAGGCTCTAGCATCATTAACTATGCTCAAATCATTGCCCATTGAATCAATTAATTCAATTCTACTTTTGCCATCATTTAAAGGATCTTTATAGCCCATTATTAAACTATTGGTAATGTAACTTTGCTAGATTGATTTTGATATTTCCCACCGCGATCGGCATAGGTTGTTTGACAGGGTTCTCCTTCAAAAAACAACAATTGTACTACTCCTTCGTTGGCATATATTTTGACATCGGCACTTGAGGCATTGGAAAATTCTAGAGTAATAGCTTCTCCTTGCCAAGCAGCTTCTAGAGGGGTAGTATTAGCAATCACGCCAACGCGAGCGTAAGTAGACTTGCCTAAGCAAATGGCTGTGACATTCGGGGGCATTTTAATACTTTCTAAGGATGCGCCCAAACCATAACTATTAGCAGGAATAATAAAGTAAGATGAACCATCTGGATCAAGATGTAATTGGGCTTGTTCTAAGTTCTTAGGATTAAATCTTTTGGGATCTACTACTGTACCTGGTATATGTTTAAAAATCCGAAAGTCGTGAGGTGACAGACGAATATCATACCCATAGGAGCTTAAACCCCAACTAATAGTCGGAACTTCCTGATTTTGGGTCGGTTTCAGAATGTTAGTAGGATTTGTACCCAATACTGCTTTTCTGACAGATTTTTCTTCAAAGGGGGTAATCATACCCAGGCGAGCTTGTTCGATAATCCACTTATCATTTTTTATCATCTTGTCAGGAGGCTCATTTTTTTATTCAGCACAAATAAAGCAGTATACCAACTGAGCTTTACTTCCGTAAATATGTCTTTTCAAGTTTAATTGACAATAGCCAGATATTTTTGGGATTATGCCAGGAGTTAGTACGGGGGTAGTAGGTAGTAGGTAGTAAGGGAGTCAGGAGTATAGTAACAAGAAGCTAGCAGCTAAAAGCTTTGAAGCTAACAAAAATTTCAGGAAAAGATTAATTCTAGGAGGATAGCTAAAGTGTAGGGTTTTTACAATCATCCTTTTAAACTTTAGTATCCTTGTTTTAGCTTAATTATTTTTGGCTTGACGCATTAAATTGACAAAATTTTCAAATAAATAATCGGCATCATGGGGTCCTGGACTAGCTTCGGGGTGATATTGTACAGAGAAGAAAGGTAGGGTTTTATGGCGTAAACCTGCTACAGTTTTATCGTTGAGATTGAGATGAGTAACTTCTACTTCTGATACTAAAGAATCTTGAGCGATCGCAAATCCATGATTTTGGCTAGTAATTTCTACCTGATTTTGTAAACCTGCGGGTTGATTTAAGCCACGATGTCCAAATTTAAGTTTGTAGGTCTCAGCCCCTAGAGATAGCCCTAAAATCTGATGTCCCATGCAAATACCAAAAGTTGGTTTACCTGCCTTTAATAGCTCTTTAGTAACCGCTATGCCATCGCTAACCGCAGCAGGGTCGCCTGGGCCGTTTGAGAGAAAAATTCCGTCGGGGTTATGGGCTAATATTTCTGCACTAGGGGTATTAGCAGGAACAACGATTACTTTACACCCATAGCTAGCTAAACGACGTAGGATATTACGTTTAATCCCAAAATCGATCGCCACCACGGTTAGAGGTTCTTTTTGGTTGGTTGCTGCAAATGCCCACTCTGTATCGGTTGCTTCTGTCCACTGATAAACTTCTTTGGTGGTAACTTCTTTGACGAGATTTAAACCATTCATGTTTGGAGCTTGTTGTACCAAATGTAACAGGTTTTCTGGATTAAGGATTTCTGTAGAAACTCCACCATTAATTGATCCATAATCACGTAATTTACGGGTCAGAGAACGAGTATCTATGCCATAAATTCCTGGAATATTCTTGGCTTTTAGGTAATCGGGGAGGGATTGAGTTGATCGCCAGTTACTGGGGCGATAGGTTATGTTGCGGGCGATCACTGCTTTGGCTTGGACTGTCTGGGATTCTTCATCTTCTAGATTTACGCCTGTGTTTCCCAATTCTGGATAGGTAAAGGTGATAATTTGACCAGAATAGCTAGGATCGGTCAATACTTCCTGATAGCCAGTCATCCCTGTGTTAAATACAACTTCTCCGACTGTAGTTCCCTCCGCACCAAAAGACCAACCATGATAGGTAGTTCCGTCGGCTAAAACAAGTAGAGCAGGTTTAGCATGGGGTCTAAGATTATTCATGATGGAATTTTTGTTTTTAACTAAAGTCACTTTAACTGAAGGTCATAGTCTGAGTTTTACTAACTTTAACAGAGACAGACAGATTTACTCGGCTAAATTTTAGCTAGATATTTGACCCAAAATTAATTTACCAGCTATTGATACGCAAAAATTGGATTATTTGTGGAAGAAATTGATAAAGTTATCAACTCCAAACATTTAACCCGTTTTACAAGCTTTTGATTATATTTTGACGAGGATTAAATTGCTCTAATTCACGTAATTTCTCATATAACTCTTTTTCTTCTGGGGTAATTTCTTTCGGGGTTACTATTTGAATTTCCACTAGTTGATCTCCTCTTGCTCCCGACTTATCGAAATAACCTTTATTGGCTAAACGCAGTCGCTGACCCGATCGCACCCCATTAGGCACACTAACCTTAACTAAGCCGTCTATAGTTGGAACTTCGATCGCACTACCTAAAATTGCTTCTGTGGGAGTTACAGGGATCTGACAATATATGTTTCCCCCCTGAATTTCAAAAAATGGATGACGAGCTACAGTAATTTTTAAATATAAGTCCCCCCCTTCTAATCCTTGTCCTTTAAGACGGATTCTTTGCCCATCGATCATTCCTACTGGCATATCCACTTCTAAAGATCGACCATCTTCTAGGCGAATTTTTCTTTTACCACCTCGATAGGCTTCATCTAAACCCAGGGTTAATTTTGCTTCTATATCACGACGCAGGGGACGGGAGCTTACTACTCTTTCGCGTTTGGTTGTACCTGGACGATAATCTTGGTCATCTACTCTCACCCGTGAGCGATCGCCAGCATCATTTCTTATTCCTGGACGATTGTTACGTCCAAAATTATTTAAATTACCATTTTTGTTGAAAAATTTTTGGCGAGTGAGAGATTGATCATATTCTACACGTCTAGTTTGATCTGATAAAACCTCGTAAGCTTCGTTAATATCCTTAAACTTTTCTTCCGCAGCTTTATTACCCAAATTGCGATCGGGATGATATTTAATGGCTAATGTGCGATAAGCTTTCTTAATCTCATTACCTGGGGCATTTTTGTTTACGCCCAGTATTTCATAATAGTTACGCACTTCCTGCATATTTTAGTTATTAATTATTAATTAATTGTGAGTCGTTTAATCGCCTTAAAACCATTCATCATCTTCATCGTCCCAATCATTTTCATAGGGAAGATTGCGTGAGGTATTGCGCCCATTGTAACTATCTTGGGGAGGATAATTATCCCGAACACCACGACTACTATTACTTGGACGTTCTCTTCTAGAAGTAGAAGTATAGGGATCATCATAACTAGGACGAGTGGGGGGATTTTGATATCCTCTCTGTTGTCCGTAATCATCATATCCTGTTGAGGGACGACGGGAGGGATTATTATATTGCTCTGGCTGATCATCATAGGTAGGACGACGAGGCTCATTACGATAATTACCGCCACCGTAGTTGTCGTAGCCAGTGTTTGAACGGCTATCACTGCGTCCTGGAGGATAACCATAGTTGTTACGACCACTATAGTAATCGGTTTGGCGAGGATCATAGCTCAAGTCCTCATCAAATTTATCGTCATCTCCTAGGAAAGTTCGCTTAATTGCCCCTAAGAAATCATCATCATCGTCGTCTTCATATTGTAGTTTTACTTCACGATTGAGTTCATATAGGGCATCTTGTAAATCTGCTTGCGCTCTATCTAAATTACGCTCATCATCTTGTTCTAGACTCTTGAGAATTTCTTCACATAGTACATCTATACGACGGCGATAATAGCTAGCGAATTGACTACCAAAATCTAGAGTTACTTCTTTAAGCTTTCTTTGTGCTTGATCTGTTAGGGCTTTAGCACGGTTACGTTTTTCTACTCTTTCGCGTCGGGCGCGATCTTCTTGAGCAAATTTATCCGCTTCTTGGATCATGCGCTTAATTTCTGCTTCGCTCAGGGTAGAAGCCCCAGATACGGTAATTCCTTGTTCTCTACCAGTGGTTTTATCTCTAGCTGTTACTTGTAAAATCCCATTGGCATCGATATCGAAGGATACTTGAATTTGAGGGATTCCTCTGGGTGCTGGTGGTATACCTGTAAGTTTAAATCTACCTAAAGACTTGTTACCACTTGCCATTTCTCTTTCACCTTGAAGAGCATGAATTTCTACTACTGTTTGGTTGTTTTCCCCTGTAGAAAAGACATCCGAGCGACGCACAGGAATAGTAGTATTACGAGGTAAAAGTTTTTTCATGACTCCCCCAATGGTTTCTAACCCTAATGATAGGGGGGTAACATCTAATAACAAGACATCTTTTACTTCATTGGTCATAATTCCCGACTGAATAGCTGCACCAATTGCTACTACTTCATCTGGGTTAACATTTTGATTGGGTTCTAAGTCGATGTAGCTACGTACCAAATCCTGTACCATTGGGATACGGGTTGATCCTCCCACTAGTACAACTTCGTCAATTTCCATCGGACTAATCCCAGCATCGGAAATGGCACGTTTTAGGGGGCGACGCAGACGACTTACGAGATCTCCACAGAGTTCTTCAAATTTTGCCCGATTGAGCTTGATTTCGATGTGTTTGGGCCCATCTTCAGTGGCAGTGATAAAGGGTAAATTAATCTCTGTTACCGATAATCCTGATAATTCAATTTTGGCTTTTTCCGCAGCTTCGGTGAGTCTTTGAAGAGCCTGGCGATCGCTTTTTCTTAAGTCGATTCCTTCTTGTTTGAGAAATTCTTCGGCTAACCAATCAACAATACGTCGATCAAAGTCATTTCCCCCAAGTTGAGTATCCCCACTGGTTGCTCTTACTTCAAATACTCCATCACCTATATCCAAAATGGAAACATCAAATGTCCCACCTCCTAAATCGAACACCATGATTGTCTGTGGACGGCGTTGATCTAATCCATAAGCTAGTGCTGCTGCAGTCGGTTCGTTAATAATTCTTAATACATCTAGACCTGCAATCTGTCCCGCATCCCTGGTTGCTTGTCTTTGGGAATCATTAAAATAGGCAGGGACTGTAATTACTGCGCCTGTAATGGCTTCCCCTAAATATCGCTCCGCTTCTTCTGCAAGCTTTCTTAAGATCATCGCCGAAACTTCTTCTGGCGCAAATTCTTTTTTTAGCTTTGGACAGCGAATTTTTATATTACCTAGTTCATCTCGTTTAATGGTGTAGGAAACTCGTTTAGACTCTGGTTGCAGTTCAGCATATTGACGACCCATAAACCGTTTGACCCCGTAAAAGGTGTTTTCTGGGTTTAAAACACTTTGTCGTCTGGCTAATTGTCCGACTACCAATTCACCATCTTTATTAAAGCCAACTACGGAGGGAGTAGTTCGCATTCCTTCTGCATTAGCAATTACAATCGGCTTTCCGCCCTCCATAACCGCTACAACGGAATTAGTTGTTCCTAAATCTATGCCGACTACTTTTCCCATGTGTGCAATGGTCTCCTAGAATCATTCCCCAAAATATCTATGTTACGAGCTTTTAATGTGTTTTGGCTGGTTTAAACCAGATAATATTTGATGTTACTCATTTGATGAGAAAGTTGTTCATAACTATCAGTTTTTTGCTGCTTGTAAAAATGTGTGATTATTATATATACCTTTACTGAGTAATATTTAACATATTTTACTTATTTAAGATCTTGTCTGTGGTTTACTGCAAGAAAAACTTATAATTGCTGGTCTTTTATTTACTTTAATTTGTGATCTTGATGTGTGTATATATATAACACTTATACCTGAACTTAATATATAAGTTAATTAATAATTGCGTTCGAGTTAACTTTTTATTCTGCCTGAGCTTATGTTGTTTGCCTTACAATTACGATTAGTCTGAGGCACAGTATATACTGAGATCTTGGCTGTTGTTTATAACTTGGCTGTAATATTAGGAAAAAAAAGACAACCAGGAAGTTAATTTATCTCAAACTTTGATTATGATTTATTTGGATTCTGCTTTAATTGAAGAAGCTCAGATCGCAGTGGCAATGGGTTGGGTAAAAGGTATTACTACTAATCCTACTCTTTTAAAGCAAAGTCAGTTATCTCCTGTTCAATGTTTGCAGCAATTAGCAGCGATCGCCCCTGGGGAATTGTATTATCAGCTATGTGCTACGGATTTTGAGACGATGATTACTGAAGCCAGAAAAGCACAGGAAATTATCAAGGAAAAACTAGTTTTAAAAATCCCCGCTACGGAATTAGGTTTTAGGGTAACAGCCCATTTATCCAAGGAAATTGCTTGTTCTGTCACGGCTATTTATAGTCCTACTCAAGCTGCGATCGCCTCAGAAGCAGGGGCAAAATATGCGATCGCTTATGTAAATCGTGCTACCAGACTTTTGGGGGATGGTTTGGCATTAGTGAGGGATATGGCAGATGTCTTAAAAGGTAGCCAGACGGAAATTTTAGCAGCTAGTTTGAAATCTCCCCAAGAAGCAGCAGCCACTCTACAAGCAGGCGCACATCATTTAACAGTTCCTTTGGGTATTTTACAGGCAATGACTACCCATGATTTATCTGAGAAAACAGTAGTTGAGTTTACAAGTAATGGTATTGGTATTTCACTCTAACTGATAATCTAAGAAAGAAAGAAGATATTTTCTACCATAATTATCATGAGTATTTTTAATCAAATTTTAAGTGCGATCGATAATCCTGAAAGAGAGGCTAGTACTAATCAACTAGGTTCAATCCTAGATACAGTACAACAATTGAGTGGCAACTATAACACCAATCCTGATGCTATTCAATCTGCCATGTCAATAGTAGGTAATTTTACCAAGTCTGCCTTAAGGGAACAACAGCAGCAAGGAGGAACAGCCCAAGTAAACCAGTTAATTAATCAATTTGGGGGGAATAGGGCTAATTCTCAAGTTTTAGGAGCTTTGTTTGGTAGTTCGCAGTTGCAAAGTATGATTCAACAAATTAGTAATCGTACAGGGTTAAGTGCAGGAACAATTCAAGCAATGTTACCAATTTTAGTACCTCTAGTGCTAAATTTCCTTAAAACTGGTAATAATAGGGGAAATTTACAAGATAGAAATCCTGTTGTAACTAGTTTTTTAGATTCAGATGGCGATGGAGATGTTGATTTAGCTGATGCGATGAGAATGGCATCTCGTCATCTTGGTCGATAAAATACTATTTAACACACCCTGACTAGAAAAATAAATGAATATTATAGGTGTTATGGGTGCAGGTAATTCCGCAACCCCCGAAGATCTAGAATTAGGGTATCAATTAGGTCAAGCGATCGCCCAAGAGGGGTGGGTATTACTCACAGGCGGTAGAAAAGTTGGGGTGATGGATGCAGCTAGTCGGGGTGCTAAAACAAAACAAGGGTTAGTAATAGGAATTTTACCAGGTCACAATAAAGTAGGAATGTCACAAGCAGTAGATATTCCGATAATTACCGACTTAGGAAATGGACGAAATAACATTAATGTCTTATCCGCTAAGGTAGTAATTGCTTGTGGTATGGGGTTGGGGACAGCTTCAGAAGTTGCTTTAGCTTTAAAAAATCAGAAGCCAGTCATCCTATTAAATCAAAATGAGTTAACTAAACAATTTTTTGCCAGTTTAGCCCCACAACAATTATATGTTAGTGAGACTGTACCAGGAGCGATCGCCCTAACTCAAAAGATTTTGATTTCTGACTTTTGACTTCTTGACTTCTGACTCCCCCTTCCTGACTTCTTGACTTAAATATTTAAATCCAAATCAGTTACAGCACCCAAACTACTAGAAGAAACAAGTTTGGCATATTTAGCTAAAACCCCTCTAGTATATTGCGGTTGACGAGGTTGCCATTGACTACGGCGTTGGTTTAGTTCGCTTTCTTCAACATTAAGCTGCAATAATTTCTCGTGTGCATCGATAGTAATACTATCCCCTTCCTTAACTAAAGCGATCGTACCACCAACGGCAGCTTCAGGGGCGACATGACCAACAACCATACCGTAAGTGCCACCAGAAAAACGACCATCGGTAATTAACCCCACAGAATCACCCAGGCCAGCCCCAATAATAGCAGAGGTGGGAGCTAACATCTCTCGCATCCCTGGCCCACCTTTAGGCCCTTCGTAGCGCACTACAATGATATCCCCTGGTTGAATTTTACCGTCTAGAATTGCCGATAAACATTCCTCTTCCGATTCAAAAACCCTAGCTGGGCCCGTAATTTGGGGATTTTTCACACCACTAATTTTAGCAACTGAACCTTCACTAGCTAAATTACCTTTGAGTATAGCTAAATGTCCCTCTTGATAAACTGGGTTATCCCACTGACGAATTACATCCTGATTAGCAGGAGGTTTTTCAGGAATATCCTCTAAAACTTCTGCAATAGTTTTACCTGTAATAGTTAAAGCCTCGCCATGCAATAAACCGTTTACCAACAGCATCTTCATTACTTGAGGAATGCCACCAGCTTGATGAAGATCGATAGTTACATATTTACCTGATGGCTTAAGGTCACAAATAACAGGCACTCGCTTACGAATAGTTTCAAAGTCATCTAAAGTAAGTTCAACACCTATGGTATTAGCGATCGCTAAAAGATGTAAGACAGAATTCGTAGATCCACCAACTGCCATAATTACGGTAATGGCATTCTCAAACGCCTGACGGGTAAGAATTTGACTGGGCAAAATCTGATTTTTAATCGCTTCGACTAAAGCAAAGGCTGATTTTTCGGTGCTTTCTGCTTTTTCCTCATCTTCTGCTGCCATTGTGGAAGAATAGGGTAAACTCATCCCCATCGCCTCAAAGGCGGAAGACATAGTATTAGCCGTAAACATTCCTCCACAAGATCCCGCCCCAGGACAAGCTTTATGCTCAATTGCATCTAACTCTGCTTGATCTATTTTACCTGCACTATATTTACCTACGGCTTCAAAGACACTAACAACAGTCAGATCTTCACCATTATGTTTTCCTGGCTTGATTGTGCCACCATAAACAAAGATTGCTGGGATATTCATACGAGCGATCGCTAACATCGCCCCAGGCATATTTTTATCACAACCGCCAATGGCTAGCACTGCATCCATACTTTGACCATTGCAAGCTGTTTCAATAGAGTCGGCGATTACATCACGAGAAACTAAGGAGTATTTCATCCCTTCTGTCCCCATCGAGATACCATCACTAATTGTGATCGTACCGAACATTTGGGGCATTGCTCCTGCTTCTTTTAATGCCTTTTCTGCTCTCAAGGCTAAAGTATTAATCCCCATGTTACAGGGAGTAATAGTACTATAACCATTGGCTAAACCAACAATAGGCTTGGTAAAATCCTGATCACCAAAACCAACTGCTCGTAACATTGCACGGTTTGGCGATCGCTGGTTTCCCTGGGTTACTTCTTGGCTTCTTCGATTGTCAGACATCAATTAAATCTCCTTTTGATGGCAATCATTTAAATCAGTGATTAGTTCATCAGTTACCAGTGATCAGGTTTTAAATGTGGATTTGAATCCTAAGCCAAACCTACAACCTATAGAATTTGGGTCATTTTACCCAAAGGCGATGAATATTTAACTGGTTACTGCTTGCTGCTCACTGTTTTAAATACGTTAATTGCAATTGCGTAAGTCTCATTAACGTACCATACCTAAATATTTACTCCAATGGCGAACAAATTTGCCAATTCTATTTATAGATAAAAACTATTGACAGGGAGCATCTATTGTCAAAATTAGAATAATTGATAACTATTAGCCTGTTACTGTAAACCCTTAGCTTTTTCAGTACTCATCACTATCAAAATCACAGGCAATTTCTACTGCTGCTCTGCCCTTAAAATTCGCTTCCTCAGCCGTTAAAAAAATACTATCAAAGTTAAAGGCAATTCCTGAAAAGTCAATAATACTAAAACGATATAACTGATCTAAAGAACGATAGATTAACAAAGTATAGCCATTGATTCCTATTACGTTTTGAATTTCCATTGCCAACTCCTATACAAAATAGTTGCGCTCGTCGTGCTTATTTTTAATCTCAGTTGCTTATAAATACCGATGATTTACTTTATTTATGCAGCTTTGATAGAGTTATTAGCTAATACAAAATACAGAAAAAACTCAATTCATACTTGGTGATGTTGGTATTTCATTTGACAATTTCACAACATCACTTTAAGCATATTTATGGTAATCAACCTTAAATAATACTGATTTAATTTCTGTTTATTTTTAACTCTAATTTATATTAGGCTATTTGTTTAGGTGAAAAACAACCGTAATCTTACTTAATTAAGTAGGTTTATTATATTTTTTCAGTATTTATGCTGACAATATTTACACCTAAACGTGATGATCTTCTTGCTCATAAATCACAACCAATGAGTAATATTAGATCCCTGTCCATATTTGGAAAATATCAATTAATAACTTATTAAATAAATCTAGATTAGTTTACAATACTATACAGTAATTAATCTTTTCTTTACCGATGCTATCTGTTGCCGAAGCCGAAGCAATTATTTTAAATTTAGTTAAAGTATTACATCCCCTTCAAGATCAGGAAATAGTAGACTTAGATAACGCTCAAGGACGTATCTTAGCTAATGCGATCGCATCTAATTTAGATTTTCCTCATTGGGATAATTCCGCTATGGATGGTTATGCAGTAAATTATCTCGATGTGCAAAATTGCAGTTTAGCCAACCCTATAACCCTAGAAATAGTCGGAGAAATTGCAGCAGGCGATCGCCCTAACTTTAAACTCTCTTCTACACAGGCTGCTCGTATCTTTACAGGCGCAATGTTACCTGAAGGTGCAGATACCATTGTGATCCAAGAAAACACTAAAAGAGAGGCAAATAAGGTTACTATTTTTGCTTCCCCAAAATATCAAGAATTTGTCAGACACAAAGGCGCATTTTATCAAGCAGGTACATCCTTACTAGAAGCTGGGGTTAAAATTGGCGCAGCAGAAATTGCAGTCTTGGCTACCGCCCAATGTACTCAATTATCAGTTTATCGTCGTCCCCGTGTAGCGATTTTATCTACTGGAGATGAATTAGTAACCCCAGAGCAAACCTTACAACCAGGACAGATAGTTGATTCTAATCAATATGCTTTAGCTAGTTTTATAAATTCTAATGGTGGAATACCAATTAAGTTAGGTATTATCAAAGATAGTCCAGAAGAATTAAAGAAAGCGATCGCATCTGCCATTTCCTCAGCAGATTTAGTTTTATCTACGGGGGGTGTATCCGTCGGTGATTATGATTATGTAGATCAGATTTTGGCTGAATTAGGCGGTGATCTTCATATTCGCAGTGTTGCAGTCAAACCAGGTAAACCCCTAACTGTCGCCACTTTTGCTCACAATAATTGTCTCTATTTTGGCATTCCAGGTAATCCTGTTTCCGCTTTAGTTAGTTGTTGGCGTTTCGTACAACCAGCCTTAAAAAAATTATCAGGACAAAAAAATTACCAACCTCACTTTGTTAAAGCTATTACTCGTCACGATCTAAAAGGTGCTGGTAAACGGGAAAGTTATCTTTGGGGACAATTACATTTAGTAGATGGTCAATATGAGTTTACCTTAGCTGGTGGTAGTCATAGTTCAGGTAATTTAATTAATTTAGCTCAAACTAATGGACTTGCGATCATACCTGTTGATCAGCCATTAATCGCAGCAGGAAATGCTGTACAAGTAATGTTAGTTAACTAACTTTTTTATATTATTGGTCTGTTGAGATAGGCATAAAAGTTTCTTTTTTGAGAGTAAATTAATAATTATATAAATTTATGTTTATAGATATTATGTAAGCATTTAATCGGGCTGGCAATTTCTAGTTTATATCTATTAGGAATTAAACTTTTATAAGAAACAATGGGTAATTTCAAACTTTGGTTTT
Source organism: Chondrocystis sp. NIES-4102 (assembly GCA_002368355.1). Classification (NCBI taxonomy): domain Bacteria; kingdom Bacillati; phylum Cyanobacteriota; class Cyanophyceae; order Chroococcales; family Chroococcaceae; genus Chondrocystis; species Chondrocystis sp. NIES-4102. The sequence goes on from AP018281.1 coordinate 1,785,308, forward strand.
ATAACGAATAGACTACTGCTCATCCTCACTTTACTTGGGTTATGGGATTTTATTATATTAATATATCTTTCTAAACTAATAATGCTCAGGCTTGTATCTGATTATGTTTATCCACTCAAATTATTAAAAGCTTAATCAGCAATATGAAAACCATAACTACTTTATTTACTGATAATATAAGTATATCTGGTAAATATTTTTTTTAATTTATACCTTATTAAACTAAAAAAATTAGTAACAATTATTATATATAAGTAGAATTTAATAGTTTCAATTACTATTAAGATAGATGCTACAAAAATCAAAAATTTATATAACTTGTTTTAAAAAACTTAATTATTAAGGCAAATCATCATCAAATATACTAGGGCTTAAATAAAAAGCCTGAGCGTAAATAATAAATTTACATTTTTACATTATTTAGAAAAAGCATTATTAAAAATAGAAAGATATAAAACAAAAACAAGCTTTTAAAATACCTATTAGTTAAGGATTAAAAATCAAATCATATAATATACAGAAAGACAAACAACATTCGCCAAATAGCAGCACTATATTATTGTGCAAAATTTCCTCTTCCCGATCGCTCGAAAAAAAGCTAATATAGTAAATCGTGAGTTTTTATACTAGCCATGAATGCCGAAGCGATAATACGTTCCATTGAAGCGGAACATCTAAAATCAGATGTACCCAAAATATATGTCGGTGACACTGTAGAAATTGGTGTCAAAATCACCGAAGGAAACAAAGAGCGAATTCAACCTTATAAAGGTACAGTGATCGCCATACAAAACGGTGGTTTAAACGAAACTATTACAGTACGTAAAGTGTTCCAAGGGGTGGGAGTAGAAAGAGTATTTCTTTTACACTCTCCTATGATAGATAAAATAAAAGTAGAGCGTCGTGGTAAAGTACGACGTGCCAAACTATATTATTTACGCGATCGCGTAGGTAAAGCAACTAGAATTAAACAGCGTTTCGACCGCCCTATTTAAGCTCTATTAGAAAAAAAAAGCTTATTTGTCAAAAAAAAGCGTCAATGCAGTATAATTGGGAATGTCTGACAAAAGCCTAGTCAAGACAAGAGTGCGTCTTTAGTTCAGTTGGTAGAACGTCGGTCTCCAAAACCGGATGTCGGGGGTTCAAGTCCTCCAAGGCGCGTCAATCCCCAAGCTATTGTTAAACTGAGTTTGGCGTAAAATACTTTTTATAGCTTAATTGACTCGCGATAGAATAAGTCAGCTATTTACTTAGTAATTAGTTAAGCTTAATAATAGTAAAGCAATAGGAAAATTTCTAATTTAATTATCCTAAATAGAAGTTTTCAAGCAATATCAAAGATAATCAATACACTGATTATTTGAGTTTTCTAGCTAATATTTTTAAAAACAGTAGCAAATCAATTATTTTTGGCAATATTCTCGCGAGGCAACAATTTTGGCTAAAAAAGAGATAGTAAATAAAGAAAACCCCGTAATCAAAGAATCAGCAGGTGGCAATAATATTACCGAATTCGCTGTGGAAACAAAAGAAGAATTAGGTAAAGTCGTCTGGCCTTCTCGCCAACAATTAATTAGTGAGTCGGCAGCAGTGATTTTAATGGTAATTTTAGTATCGACAATCATTTATTTGATTGATCAAGTCTTTGCTTGGGGAGCAGGAAAGGTATTCTAAATTATGACTGATACCGTAGATATACCAGAAGATAATCATCAACAAAGCGAAGAAGTTCAGGCAAAGCCAAAAGGAACTGCTCGCTGGTACGCAGTGCAAGTAGCTTCAGGGTGTGAAAAACGCGTCAAAACAGATATTGAAATGCGAATTCAAACCCTAGACATTAAAGATCGGGTATTACAGGTACAGATTCCTCAAACTCCAAGTGTCAAAATCCGTAAGGATGGCTCACGTTACACTAGCGACGAGAAAGTTTTTCCTGGCTACGTATTAGTGAAGATGCTCATGGATGATGATGCTTGGCAGGTAGTAAAAAATACTCCTAATGTGATTAACTTTGTAGGGGCGGAACAAAAACGCCGTTATGGTAGAGGCAGAGGTCATGTAAAACCTTTACCTCTATCTCGTAACGAAGTAGAGCGCATCTTCAAGCAATCTGAACAAGAACCTGTCATTAAAATTGACATGGAAATTGGAGATAAAATTGCTGTCCTTTCAGGGCCATTTAAGGAATTTGAAGGGGAAGTAATAGAAGTTAGCCCAGAAAGAAGTAAGTTAAAAGCCTTACTATCTATTTTTGGGCGAGATACTCCAGTAGAATTGGAGTTTAATCAAGTCGAAAAACAAAACTAAAAGATGCCTAGAAAAGTTGTAGCTTTAATTAAATTGGCTTTACCAGCAGGTAAGGCAAACCCCGCACCTCCAGTCGGCCCAGCTTTGGGTCAACACGGTGTAAACATTATGGCGTTTTGTAAAGAATACAACGCTAAAACTGCCGATAAAGTAGGGCTAGTAATTCCTGTAGAAATTTCTGTATTTGAGGATAGAAGTTTTACATTTGTTTTAAAAACACCTCCAGCATCAGTTTTAATTAAAAAAGCAGCAGGAGTTGAAAAAGGTGCAAGTGAGCCGAATAAGCAAAAAGTTGCTACCATAACTCGTGATCAACTAAGAGAAATCGCTCAAACAAAGCTACCCGATCTTAATGCTAATGACATTGAAGCAGCGATGAATATCGTAGCAGGGACAGCTAAAAATATGGGAATTGCGATCGCTGACTAAAATTGAATTCAATAATCATTGATTAACCTTAATGGGGAGAAGCCAATAGCTTCGCTAATTACCCAGGAGAAAAAAGCATGACTAAAAAAATGTCTCGCAGAATGCGGGAATTGCAACAAAAAGTAGACCAAGATAAAGTTTACCAGCCTCTAGAGGCACTACAATTGCTCAAAGAGACAGCTACAGCAAAATTTGATGAAACTGCCGAAGCCCATATCAAATTAGGTATTGATCCTAAATATACCGACCAGCAATTGAGAACTACGGTTAGTTTACCCAAAGGTACAGGGCAAACTGTAAGAGTTGCAGTAATTGCTCGTGGTGAGCAAGTCAAAGAAGCAGAAGAAGCTGGGGCTGAAATCTATGGTTCAGAAGAACTAATTGAAGAAATTCAAAAAGGCATGATGGATTTTGATATCTTGATTGCTACCCCTGATATGATGCCTAAAGTAGCCAAGTTAGGACGTGCTTTAGGGCCAAAAGGGTTAATGCCCTCCCCTAAAGGTGGAACTGTTACTGCTGACTTAAAACCAGCCGTCGAAGCATTTAAAGCTGGTAAGTTAGAATTTCGGGCTGACAAAACTGGCATCGTTCATGTTATGTTTGGTAAGGCATCTTTTAGTGCGGAAGATCTCTTAGTTAATCTAAAAGCTTTACAGGAAACCGTTGACCGTAATCGTCCTTCGGGAGCAAAAGGTCGTTATTGGCGTACTGTCTACGTTTCCGCTTCTATGGGCCCATCAATTCAAGTTGATGTTAGTGCTTTACAAGATTTAAGTTTAACAGGAGTCGCCTAAGCGAAATTTTTTGACAAAACCCTACAAGTAAATATAAAAAAACGACAAGTACCAAAGACAGCGGGCGCGTTTATTTGCTTAATATCCTGCCGAGGTCAATGTCTAAAAGTTTAATTAGTCTAATTTCTTCTATTAGGAATGGCAATAAACAATAGGCAACCTCTGGCAAATAGCTAGAGGTTTTGTCATTAAAGACCCAAAAGATCCCAAGCATCCAGGAGGTGATACAAAATGGGGAGAACCCTCGCCAATAAAAAAGAGATCGTAGCTGAACTTAAAGAAAATTTAAGCCAAGCTCAATTAGCCTTTGTCATTAACTATGAGGGGTTATCGGTAGCAGAAATTACCGATTTACGTAATCGTCTACGTCCTAGTGGGGCTGTTTGCAAGATTACTAAAAATACCCTGATGAACATTGCCATTGATGGTGATGCTAATTGGCAACCAATGCAGGAATTACTGAGTGATGCAACTGCTTTTCTACTAGTTGGAGAAGAAGTGGGAGCAGCCGTTAAGGCATACAAGGGATTCCAAAAAGACACCAAAAAGACCGAACTGCGCGGTGGCGTGATGGAAGGTCAGGTTTTAACTACAGAACAAGTTGAAGCATTAGGTGACTTGCCTACCAAAGATGAGCTATATGCTCAAATTGCTGGTTCTATTAACGCTTTAGCTACTAAAATTGCCGTTGGTGTTAAAGAGATTCCTAGTGGGTTGGCAAGAGGCATTAAAGCTGTCTCTGAAAAAGAAGAATAAAACAGCTTCTATAATCAATCGTCGTCAAATAATTTATAACTATTAACTCAAGGAGTAAAATACATGTCTGCTGCAACTGATGAAATTCTCGAAAAGTTGAAATCTCTAAGTCTTTTAGAGGCTTCTGAACTAGTAAAACAAATTGAAGAAACCTTCGGAGTAAGTGCTGCTGCTTCTGCTGGGGTAGTTATGGCTGCTCCTACTGCTGCTGCTGGTGAACCTGCTGAGGAACAAACTGAATTTGATGTGATCCTTGAAGAAGTACCAGCAGATAAGAAAATTGCTATTCTTAAAGTGGTACGCTCCATCACTGGCTTAGGTCTTAAAGAAGCTAAGGAAATGGTTGAATCTACACCTAAAGCTCTTAAAGAAGGTGTTCCCAAAGATGATGCAGAAGCAACTAAGAAGCAATTGGAAGAAGCTGGGGCTAAAGTTGGTATTAAATAATTTCAACCTCACAGTTTAATTGTTAATTTCATTTAGGCATTCATGTATTTGAATGTCTTTTTTTTGCTGTTTTGGGAGGGAATTTAATAGTTTGCCAAGTTATTTTTTCTGCTGCTTGCTCCTCATTAATTGCTAAATTTGGTTTAATTTTTGTTAATTCTTCCACCTTTTCCTTGACAGTTTCCACATCACCTTGTTCTGCAGCCGTTTTAAGTTCATACCTTTGATGAGCAAGAGCGATCGCTTCCTCTTTATTTCTAGAACTAGTATCAAAACATTTAGCTAAACTATCATAAATACCACTTCGACGATTTCTTAGATAAAATTGCCTCTCAGTATTTAATAATTTCGACATCAATTCCAACTGCATCTCATCAGCACAAATTTCTTCTAAGATTTCCCATTCATCACCACCTAATAATTTCTCCTCAGCACCTAATCTAATATCTTTAAAAACTTCACCTGTTACTTCTTGATAAATGCGAGGCAAACTATCATCAAATTCGTGTTTTTCTTCTAGCCAAATACGACGAATTTCACTCAATTCTTCAATGGTAATTAAACTTATATCCTTAAATTCTTCAGGCGCATTTTGTCTAACTTGTACTTGTGCCTCTAATACCCTTCTTAACCAATTTTCTCGCCATTTTTTAGTATAAGGCCCAGGGATAGGTTCTACAGACGTTTCTCCATCCCCTAAATTTCTCTCAAATAGCTGCACACCCCCACGGAGACGACGAAAATCTCTTCTATGGCGATCATTTCTAATATCTAATTCTAAACGAAAATCTACTAAAGGCTGCAACCATTCTTTTTCTTCATCGTTGCGGATCATTGCTGTTAAGGACTTGTCACTATCTACTAAAGTACACACCCAGCAACCAAAGCGAGAACTTCCGCAACTGGGAGTAGAAGTATCAACTACCAGAGGACATTCATTGTCTTCTGTTGCACCACGATACATAGCAAATAAATCCTTATTACTATATCCCCAGGGGTTTTGCCACTGCATTAAATATAGCCAAACTTCATCTGTACGCCATTCTTCAATTGGGGTGTAGAGTAATGAGCTTGGTAAGTGTGGATGAGGACAAAGGCGATCGCGTATTTTTCTTTCATCTCGCTTGTTCATAATAGCTGCGCGGTTGGCACTTTCTGTCTTACGTGTACCTAAGACCACTATTGCTTCATTATTTTGACGTATAATATTGCGGATAAAATTATTTGACGGATCTATTTTTAAGCGAGGAGTACACCAACGAAATCTGTGTCTAGGTGCTGGATAACCCTTTCCTATTAAACCTACCCAATAAGTTTGTTCAGCTTCTGGTTTTAACAAATGAGGCTCTATGGGTAATTGCTGTTTTTTAGCACTAATTTCCATTTGTTTTAAAGAGTTATTCACCCAACAAGAAACAATAGGATTTTCTACCAATGTGTCTGTAGTAATAACATATATTTTTTTTTGCCTTTTATGTATAGGGAGTTCAGATATTGCATTCCAAATTAACTGCAAGACTGCTGTACTATCTTTACCACCTGAATAGCCTATGACAAAGGGAATTTCATCAGCAAGATACAATTCCTGAATTTCAGCAGAAAGTTTTTCAATATCTTTGATTAATTCAGGAACACCACGAGACTGAAATATGGATGCTTGTTTGAATGACATTATTAAAATTTTTGTTTGATAAAACTTATTTAGTTTAAAATTTTACAAATATCGTCTTGTATCTGATTAACTATTTTTCCTTGCCACTTTTGTTTCAGATGTATTATTCCTGCCTCAGCATATTGACTAATTATTTCTATTAATTCGTCACTATCATTAGGTTGAGGTAACTTATTACGTTTGCGAATAGCGTATACTGCTGCCTCTAAAGCAAGACACACGTCATCATCTATTAAGTCTAATAAGTTTACTACAATATGTTGACGATCCTTTGACGGTATAGGAAAAATTTCTAAATCATTTTTGAGGGCAAAAGCAGCAGCAAACAGGTAAGCATCTATTACGCGCTCAAACACTTTTTTATTTTTAAGCCATTTAGCATATTCTCTAGCTTCTGGTGTAGGACGAAAAGTTTTAGTAATGTCTATACGTTTGAGTTTCATTCTTGAACATTAATGACGGAACTAAATTCATTGTCTCCTTTCCTACTGATAATATGAGTTTCAGCTATATAAGGTGCTAGATCTTCTAAAATGTTTTGAGGTAAATCTTCTCCTGTAGCTAAGAGGATCACTTGTGAAGGAAGTTCTGGTAGAGAATTAATAATGTTCTTCTTATGAGTAGGATCAAGATGACCAAAAGGAGTATCCATGACCAAAGGTGCAGCTTTTCCTGAAGCTTGATTTAAACCCGCAATAAAAGAAAAGGCGAGGGCTTCTTTTTCACCAGGACTAAAGTTTATCGCTTCTGGATTAACAATATCATTAGATTTTAACTTTATTCCTAATGTATAGTCATCATTAATCTTGACTCCTTTGTATTCTTCAGGTTTATTAGTAATTCTTTGATGTATTTCTGAAGTATGTTTTTCTATAATTTCTCGACTATTATCTATCTGCCATCTTACAAGCTCATCGGTAGCTTGATAAAGTCTGCAAGCTAGATCTGACTGTCTGCTCAAACTTGCTGCTTCTTTATTTTGACTGGCTAATTTTTGTCTTTGCCTCTGTAGCCGACTTTCTTGTTGTCTAAATTCTTCTATCTCTTTTTCTAAACGTTCTATTTTGTCTTTCTTTTGCTTTACCACATTTTCTTGTTGATACATTTTTTGCCATATTTTCTTGACGCTTTCACGATCAAAACCATCTGTATCTAACTTTAGTTTATTGATCGCTTGTTCTAGATCAGCGATATCTTCTTCCAAGCGATCGCGTTGTAATAAAAGCAATTCTAAGTTAAGAGGCGGAGTTCGACACAATATACTCAGTTCTGTATGCAATTTTTGACTATTAACCGCTTGTTCATATAAACGTCTAGAATTTTTCGCTTCTTCTAGTTGTTTTTCAAGATATCGACGAGTTTCACTATCTATACAACGTCCGCAAACACATGAGTCATGGACAATTAACTTTTCTAGTAGAGATACGTCTGCTAACTGTTTATTACTAATTAAAGTTTTAGTTTGTGTTTCATCAGTTACTTGTGTAATTAATTTTGATAATAAGTGTACAGGAGCTTGACGAAAAGCATTTTTAATTTTTTCTAATGTCTGCTCTAAATCTTTATGTAAATTGCTTGCTTTTTTTTCTAAACTGTTAATTTCGCCAAATTTACTTTCAGCTTCATCACTTTGTCTAGCTTCATTCTTTAAAGCTTGAAGAATAACATATTCTTGCTGTAACTCTTGTAAAGTTTGATTTTTAGTTACTTCTGTAATATTTACTATATCTTGAAGCTCATTCAATTCTTGATTAATCTTTCTTAGATCATTTCTAGCAATAGATGTATCACCTAATTCTTTTTCTATTTCTTTGCGAACATTCTTTATATCTGTAATAAGATTTCTAATTTCTGGAATACCTAAAACCCTTTCTATAGCATCACGAGTTTCTTGACTATGAGTTAGTTTTGCATATTCTTCAATCTTTTTACCATCAAAAAAGAATAACTCTTTGCATGATTCTGGTAGTAAAGATTCTATATTTTCTGTTACATCAGATTTTTCTTTACCATCTTGACTAAAGATTAAACTACTTTGCTGATAGCTAATAGTATTTCCTCTTACAAGCCTTTTAGCAACGCGAGTTATACGATAATTTTTTTTGTCCTGCTTAAATGTCAAAGTTACTGACATTTCCAAGTTAGGATTATTATCAACTGCTATAGAATTAAAGAAAGTTACAAATTTAGGCTGCTGCCTTGTGTCTGGATAAATTGCTTTTACTCCATAAAGACACCATAAAATACCTTGCAATAAAGATGTTTTACCGTAACCATTATCACCAAATACTACCCAAATGTTTTTACTTCCAATAGTACTAAGATCAAAATTGATCGATTGTTTTTGAAAACATTTCCAGTTTTGAAAATGAATGCTCGTTAGCTCTATTCTCATTTATTGTTATATTTTAACTAGTTATCTAATACTGCGTATTGTTCTATTATTTTTCTTATTTCAGGAACTAAACGACGGTTTTTTATTACAACTCTATCTTTTTCCATTTGTATAGCTTTTTCAAAAAGTTCTTTAGGGATATTATGTTTTATAGCTAATTCTTTTATTTTGTCTTCCATATATATAATTATTTTTATTTAATATAAATCTCCTATTGTAATTCCATAATGAGATAATTCATCTCTTAACTTAGTAATAACTGTGGCTTTATTACTTGCGGTTGTGGCAAAATGTTTAATTCTATTTATTTCAGATTTAATTAATTTTACCTGTTCATCTCCTATCGGTGGTACTACAAGTATATCAATTAAAGTTGCTGTTTCTTTGCCTGGTGCTTTTCTTAAAATTCTGCCTCTACGTTGAATAAACTGTCGTTGTGAAGTATCACTAGCTAAAATAATAGCTTCTTGGGCAGCAGGTATATCTACGCCTTCATCAAGACATTTTACAGCGACTAAAGCATCAAGACGACCTTGACTAAAATCATTTAGTATTTGGGGACGTTGTTTATCTTCTATAGAAGTAAAACGAGAAACTATCATCCCTTTTTGAGATAATTGATGACATACTATGTTTGCTTGATTAATATCCGCGCAGTAAATCATCCCTTTGTTGATAGGATGGTCTTGAATAATTTGATCGAGGATGGCTATCTTATCACTAGCAGACTTAATGATACGCGATCGCTCGATAATTAAACGATTAATTGATTTATTTACTTGCTTATTATTACTATGAAGTAATTTAGCAATTTTTTTGGTTAGCCTTTGGTATTCTGCATTTTCTTCATCGGTTAAAGTAACAATATAGACATAATATTTATATTGACAAAGAATGTTGAGTTTAATAGCTTGTTCTATATTTAATTCGTAGATAATATTGCCAAAATAATTTAAAACAAATTCTGTTCCGTCTTCGTCATTAGGTCGTATAGGAGTAGCAGATAGCCCCAAGCGACAAGTAAAATCATTTCTTAGTATTCTGCGATATTGTTTTGCCCCTGCGGTGTGTACTTCATCAGCAATAATTAGAGATTTTTTGGGCAACCCTCCAGCATCATCAATAAGTTCAGCTATTGCAGTTTTAGACAAGCCATTATACGTACCTACTAAAACAGTAGGCAGTCTTTTAACTGTTTGTATATTTGCGTGAATTAAGCGTACTTTTCTGTAAAGTTTGTTTCTCCAATTTTCTGATTTTCCAACTGCTGCAATAGGATAATAAAAGTTAGTTAGTTTATCTAATTCATTCATCCACTGTTGAACTAAATCTTTAATAGGAACAACAATAATAATTAAATCCAAATCTTCTATACTACTTGCACAAGCTAAGGCAGTAATTGTTTTACCCGCCCCCGTTGCCATTGCCAAAATTCCCCTATAGTTAGCTGACTTAAATTTAACTAAAGCTACTTCTTGATAAGGTCTTAAAATAATATCGAGATTATGAAGCGGTTTTCTTTGTTCATCAATATGATAATTACTTTTTGCTTCTGCAACTAATGTCCGCTTTCGTCGTATTGTTGGCTTAATATTAGGACGATATTCTAATAACTTACGGGCTGCTGCTTCAGGAAAACTCATAATTTCTGCCTTGGCGGTTTTATTTGACCATAACATTTCAAAATCTTGATTTATACGTTGAACTCGTTTAGCTTCTTCTCCTTTCCAAGAACAAAAAACTTCTATATTTTCAAAATTATTAGCTAGTCCTGATCCTGTTTCATTAATTGAACCAATAAAAGCTATTTTATTATTATTATCAGTCAAAATACCCATCTTTTCGTGATAAAGACTAGGCTGTTGCTCAATATTAGCTATTGCTAATTTTATTTCCAATACACCTTTACTTAATAACCAAGATAAACAAGCTAGTCTATCTTTACTAACAATATTAAATTCTTGAATTATTGCTTTACTAACTACTTCCTCCTTTTGTTTTAACCCTTTATCAATAGCTTTTATATCTTCATGAGAAAGACAAGGTGATGCTACCAAGCGCATTTTTCCACCAGCTTCAATTAAAGCTGCTAGTCCTTGAGAAACAGCCACAATAGAAGTACTAGAAAAATATCCTACTGCCCGACTATATAAAATAGTTGCTGATAGGCAAGGAATATAAAAGTCATATATTAAATTGTCGCGATCGCTACGATAATTATCTTTAATACCTATATTCTGTAAACTCAATTAAATAATATCCTGACATAAATTGTATCTGTTAATTAAATATTAATTCTCCCTGTGGTAAACAATTGATATCCACCAATAAAACTAGTTAAAGAAAGCACAAATTGCCAAAGGCTAGTAGGCTGTAAAATAGCTTTACTACTAATGAAAACTGCAATAATACCGATCGCTATTACTATTGATGCTAAACTTTTATCACCACGTGGTAAAACAAAAAATAATAACACTCCTGCGGTTAAACATAAAATAGAAATGTCTGCTGCAATACCACGTAACCAGTAAGGGGATACATTAGTTGTAAAGTAAATGTTTTGTCCTAAAAAGTAAATCCCTAAAAATAATAAACTTAAACCAATTAATCTAATTAGTAATCTCATGATGTTTTAAAATACATTTCTAATTAGATATTGCCCAAATACTTATTTAAAAATTAACGGCGATCGCTTAAATTCATAGCTTAAGGTTTTATCTAAGCTTTGATCTGATTTAACTAGTTAATTTACCTATATATATTGTTCTTATATATAAGTTAGGGGTTGTAAAATTATTATTTAGGATGATTTTTACTCACTAATAATTAATTATCACTGTTTTTTTCTACTAGAGATAATATTTTATTGCATTAGATAGGTACTTTAAATATATCAATCTTAATAAGTTATTGTTTAAAATAATTTTTTCCAGCAAGTAATATTGTTGACAACTTAAGTTTAAATTTTAGTCGTCTGGCTTATTTTATATATGGTATTTGATTTAAGTTTCTCGGATTTTGTCATCTATATTATCGTGTTATATAAAAATAATTAAAATCTTAGTTAGACATATATCCGTTTACAATTAATTGCCTATTAATTAAACACCTTTATAGTAGAAATTATGGGAGTGTGGGTTATTAGGTAGTGGGTAGTAGGTAGTAGATATTAGGTAGTAGATATTAGGTAGTAGGTAGTAGGTAGTGGGTAGTGGGTAGTAGCTAAAAGCTAAGATATACCCTAAATTAGCGAAGCATCAAAGCCAATGGGAATTAGAGTAAAGGTGTAGGCAACTAACTAATAGAAAATAAAATTAGGTAACTATGTGAGCCTGTGTTATACTAGAAAGTAGAACTAAAATTAGATTTATTTCGCCTGGATAGAATACCCACATAGATGTTCACCATCATTTATCCAGTGAGTTCGTTTAACAATGCAATCTGGTAAAACCGCAGCAAACATTTCTAATTCATGCCCACAAATGCTGGGATAAGATTCAGCAACAGTAGAAATTGCACAGTTATGTTCAACTAAGATAAATTTTTGGTCTTGTTGAGGCGAACCTTGATGTAATTCCGCCATATACCCTTCTTCTTGCCTTAATTCAACCAATTTAGCAATGCGCTGCGGTAGACTCCCCTTACCCAAGCGATCGCGATATTCTGCTGCTTTACGTTGCCACTGCTTCTCTAATACTTTACTAACTTGTTCTACCCCTGCGGTTTCTGCTAAGGTATCTAAAAAAGATACAGCAAATTCACTATATTGTTGAGGACTCAGGCGATCGCGCCCTTGACTGGTTAAATAGTACAAATGTTGTGGTCTGCCGATATTTTGCTGCACCGACTGATAAGTAATTAAGCCATCTGCCTCCAACTCATTGAGATGACGACGAATTGCTTGTGTAGTAATCTTAAGATCTTGGGCTAGTTGTTGTGCTGTAACCCTACCTTGCTTGAGTAGAGATTGCAGTATATTCTGTTTTGTAGACGGTAAACCAGTGGTCGTCATCGTCTTGAGTGATATGTATAAAATTATTTTAATAAATCAAGAATATAGTCAGATCAAAAAAAGTTTTGATTTAAACAACATCTTTGTTGGTAATGTAACCTACAATGGACTTAAACAACAAATTTATTGCTAAACTATAAGTTGATAAAAATTTTGCCAATGTAGTCTTGCAAGTTAATTTTAACAAAGCACCAAGCAATACCTGGTTAAGACCGATAAAAATTTCAAACATCCTACTAATTACCCTTTAGCCAATTTCCTAATATGAGTGCCAACGTCAAAACTTTAGTTAATCAACCTTATAAATACGGTTTTGTTACCGATATTGAGACTGATGCTATTCCACGCGGTTTGAGTGAAGATGTCATCCGTTTGATTTCGGCAAAGAAAAACGAACCAGAGTTTATGCTAGAGTTTCGCCTCAAAGCTTATCGTCAATGGCTTAAAATGAGTGAACCTAATTGGCCTCATGTGGAATATCCACCAATTGATTATCAAAATATAGTTTATTATTCTGCCCCTAAGAAAAAGTCAGAAAAACTAGGTAGTCTTGATGATGTTGATCCAGCTTTATTAGAAACTTTTGATAAACTCGGTATTCCCCTATCAGAACAAAAACGTTTAAGTAATGTAGCTGTCGATGCCATTTTTGATAGTGTTTCAATTGGTACTACCTTCAAGGAAAAATTAGCAGAAGATGGCGTAATCTTTTGTTCCATCTCAGAAGCCCTTCAAGAACATCCAGAACTAGTACAAAAATATTTAGGTACTGTAGTTCCTGTTGCTGATAACTATTTTGCAGCTTTAAACTCGGCTGTATTTAGTGATGGTTCATTTGTCTTTATTCCTAAAGGGGTAACTTGCCCAATGGAATTATCAACCTATTTCCGTATTAATGATGGAGATACAGGACAATTCGAGCGTACCTTAATTGTGGCAGAGGAAGGAGCATCGGTAAGTTATTTAGAAGGTTGTACCGCCCCAATGTTTGATACTAATCAACTTCATGCTGCGGTGGTAGAATTAGTAGCTTTAGATAATGCCGATATCAAATACTCTACTGTGCAAAACTGGTTCGCAGGTGATGAAGAAGGTAAGGGGGGAATTTACAACTTTGTGACTAAAAGAGGTTTATGTAAGGGAGTAAATTCTAAAATATCTTGGACTCAAGTAGAAACAGGTTCAGCAATTACTTGGAAATATCCCAGTTGTGTCTTAGTTGGCGATAACTCTGTAGGTGAATTCTATTCCATCGCCCTAACTAATAACCTGCAACAAGCAGATACAGGGACAAAAATGATTCATGTGGGCAAAAATACTCGTAGCACAATTATATCTAAAGGTATCTCCGCAGGTAATTCCAAAGGTAGTTATCGAGGGTTAGTTAAAATTGGTAGTAAGGCGGATGGTGCGCGCAACTATTCCCAGTGTGACTCAATGCTAATTGGTGATAATGCAGAAGCAAACACTTTTCCTTATATCCAGGTGGATAATAATACCGCAAAATTAGAACATGAAGCTTCAACGGCTAAAATCGGCGAAGAACAGCTATTTTACTTTGCTCAACGGGGTATTTCTGAGGAAGACGCTGTTTCTATGTTAGTTAGTGGTTTCTGTAAGGATGTTCTTAACGAATTACCAATGGAATTTGCAGCCGAAGCTGATAAACTGTTGAGTTTAAAATTAGAAGGAACTGTTGGGTAATTGTAGTTATTCCAGATAAAATTCGCGAAATCGCTTTACTGTTATAGCAATAGAATGATGGATATAGACATCTGGTGAAATCTTTTTGCCTCATTTAAAGATCAATTGTCTTAACCTTTTTCTGCTATATCTTTAGAAAACTTTGGCTAAATCATTGCATATTAGCAAATAGTATCTAGAGTGGAGCGATTTCGCGAATATTATAATACCTTGGCAAGATTATTAAAAAAAGCCATTAACAATTCAAATTACCACGAATCATCGAAACAATATCTAAAGCTGTAGCAGGGGCGAGTAAAACACCGTTACGATAATGGGCGGTGGCGAGTAACACATTACTATAACCTGGTAGAGTGCCGATAATAGGGGCGGAAATACCATCAGGGCGAGGACGTTTACCCGACCATGTTTCTAAAATTGTGGCATCCTTTAATTGAGGGCAAAAAGCGATCGCGCCTTGTTTTACTTGTTCTAATAATTGAGGATCGGCGATAGTTTCGGCGGTGGGGATAGGAAATTCCACTGTAGCCCCTAACCAGTATTCTTGATTACCTAAAGGGACAATGTGAATATCATTACCTGTAATAACGGGTTGAAAATCAGATTTACCCAAAGGTTGGTTTAATTTAAATCTAATAGCTTGTCCTAAAACAGGCACAATAGGAATTGTTTGTTGTAAAAATTGAGTTAAAGGAGTAGAACCCAAACCTGCAGAGATAACTAATTGATCTACTGCAATTTCTCCTTGAGTGGTTTCTATTTTATTACAAGATAATCCATTATCCTGTGAATGAGTTAGACAATTAATAACTGTGGAATGAAAATAAAACTTAACTCCATTAAGGGTGGCTGCTGCTACCAATGCTTCAGTTAATTTTACGGGGTTAACTTGTAGATCGTTGGGAGAATAAACAGCACCAATAATCTGATCATTAAGCAAATGAGGACATTGCTGATTAAGATAAGCGCGATCGCCAATAATTAATTCCCATCCTTCCAAGGCGCGAAATGCCTGCAATTTTTGCCATTGTTCAAAATTATCACCTTCAAAGAGCAATTTTAAAACTCCCTGACGGTTAACGGGTATAGATAGCCCTGTGATAGCTTGCAATTCAGGAATTAAGGTTTGATAACGTTTAAGACTAGTTTGACGTAACCGCCAAGCACGACCTTTTTTCTTCTGACTAATTACCCCCATCAATACCCCTAAAGCTGCTCCTGTTGAGCCTGAAGCTGGTGTGTGCTGTTCAACGACAGTAATATCCAACCCAGCAACTAAACTAAGTTCGTAAGCGATCGCAGCACCAACAATTCCGCAACCAATAATGACAATTTTGCTCATAATTAATAAACACTTTAGTTCAAGATCAACACATCAAACTTAGTTTTTACCTATTACCTATTAGCTGTTAGCTGTTAGTTAATACCTCCTGTCTACTGACTCCACACTCGTAACTCTTACTACTTACTACCTCCTAACTTCTATTACCTATTACCTATTACCTACTACCTCCTGTCTCCTGTCTACCCAATTACTTGAAGCTAATTTTATAAATTTATAGCAAAACAAAAGGCTCGGCAGTGCCAAGCCCCTAGTAACCTAAATGATCAAGGAAATTTTTTTAAGCATCCCCAGACTCTTTAGCTTGAGGAATTAACTGAGTGTAGGCATCTAAATCAGACACCATTTCTTTATACTGACTTATAGCAACAGTATAATTTTTCTCACCAACGGCAGCATCAATATTTTCAATGTGTTTAAAAATATCTTTAGCTACGTTTAAAGCAGGCTCTTGTTCATCAGGTAATAAAGCTTTAGATAAATAAGTTAAGTCTCTTCTCATTAGTCCTAAAGGGCCATGAAGAAAACTATCTGCATTTACCCAGTCTTCATCAGCAATATATTTACCTAATTCAGAAATCCTTTGACGAGCTAAGTCTAAAGGAATACGATAGGTGCTAATTTGCTGTAATTTTTCGGGGGTATAGGTAGGTGGTGCTGATGCGTTAGGACTGCCACAGCTAACTAAAACAGTTGTCACCAAGACTAATATTAAAGAAAGAATAGGACGAAAAATCTTCATTTTGCTTATAACAAACTTCGGTACTATTGTTTAATTTTCTCAGGAAACCTGCATCTTAAAACACTTGACGACGGAAAAACTGCACAATTTCTTTGGCAACATCAGATCCCCAGTGTTCTTGAGGGTAATGTTTGGCTTCGGGTAATTCGACTAAAGTGATTTCGGCATTAGTACTAGCGAGTTTTTTAACCTCGTCTATATTTAACCATTTATCAGCACTTCCCCAAATAATTAAAGTTGGTTTTGACCATGTACTTAGACCTGTAGCAATTGTTGCTGTGGTTTTGTCTAATTGTAATTTTTTGAGAATAGTCATTAAAGATCTACCAACTGCCGAACTTTGCAAAAAAGGTTTACGCAAGATATTTAAATCCTCATCCGCAATAACAAAACCACTACCCTTTTCTAAGGTGCGATCAACTAATAAGGGGTCTTGGGTCATCATATCTCCCACTAAAGGTAAAGTCATTTGTTTCATTACCCAAGGAAGTTTAGCGTCATTTGTGATGGGAGAATTGAGAATAATCAAACCTTCTATTTGATCGCTATTTTGTAAGGCGTACTGTATACCAACTGAACCTAAAAACCCTTGCACCACTAAATAGAATTTTTCTAGTTTTAAAGCCGTGATTAATTCTCCCAATGCACCTATAAAAGCTTCTGCATTATAAGCAAAATCCCTTTGACTGGGTTTATCTGAAAAGCCACAACCAAGCCAATCTGGAGCAATACTAGGTATATTGTCATCGGCTAAAATAGACATGATTTTTTGCCAAGTATGACTATGGGCAGGTAAGCCATGTAAAAATAGTACAGGAGTGCGATCGCTCTCTATTTCAGTCTGCCGATAAAACCATTCAAATTTACCTGCTTGGATTTTATCTGTTTTTATTTTCATTTATTTTTTATGATTATTAACTTAACTCTTTGAGGAAGCATACCTTATAGAGTTAGTTCCACATACTTTTTTTAACGTTTTGTCTTGACCAAAAATCTAGTGCGATTGAGCGTAGCCCACGCCTCGGCGATCGCGTCAACGGGGTAACAGATAGTAATGATTTACCAATAGTGGCAGTCACAGAAGCAAGCAGAATGTTATTACGGTTCATAAAACCTAACTGTAGTAGTATTTGCACGCAACTATAATTATTCCTTCGTATTTTAGTTGGCTATTAGTTCTTCTCGACCAATAACCCTTTAAATCATGTTTTAAAGATTCTGGTTTACCTAAAAAAGTAAAGGAAGAGCGCATCTATATCTTTGATTAAAATTACAACCTTGCGATTAACTTGCTTATCGAGTTTCACCCCGTCGCTAAAAGCAGAAGATTCAAAGACTATTTTTCTACTCATTCAAGCTCTTGTAAATCTACTTCAACTAAATTGATATGCTGCTCTACATTTTCTCTAGCTTGCATCAGCTTTTGTTTATTTGCCTCAGATTTCAATAAATATTGAGTTTCATCTACTTGAGAAACAATAATTTCTATATCTTTATCTTTATAAGCTGCCCTTATTGCCTCAAGAAAGCGACTGTCGAGATCATTGGCTTTCAAACAATATACTGATTCCAGTTTTTCTATATTCTTATTACCTGTTATCTTTTATTTTTACATTAAAGTCGGGAATCAAGAGCCTGAAGAAATATCGCTATACCTTATACATTAAAGACAAATAATTGACATTTCTATAAACTAAGATTGATTAATGAAATAAAGACAGATAAAACAAATAAACAGTGGAAAAAAAGATTTTACTCACAGGTGGTGGTTCTGCTGGTCATATTACAGTTAATCTGGCTCTAATTCCTATGTTATTGGAAGCTGGGTGGGAAGTTATTTATATTGGTTCTATTACGGGAATAGAGCGAGAACTAATTGGTAGTTTGACTAACGTTACCTATTATCCCATTGCCACAGGGAAACTACGACGCTATTTTGACTGGCAAAACTTTACTGATGTTTTCCGCGTCTTAACAGGGATAACTGACGCTTATAAAATTATTCGCCGTGAACAACCAAATATTGTTTTTTCTAAAGGGGGTTTTGTTTCTGTACCTGTGGTATTAGCTAGTAGATTAAATAATATCCCTGTTATTACCCACGAATCTGATTTGACACCAGGTTTAGCCAACAGGATCAATATGAATTTTGCCCAAAAGATATGTACAACCTTTCCTGAGACTTTAAAGTATTTACCGAAGGATAAAGGAGAATATATTGGTGCAATAGTACGTCCAGAATTAAAACTCGGCGATCGCTCGCGCGGTAGAATCTTTTGTCAGTTTGAATCTGATAAACCTGTAATTTTAGTTACTGGTGGTAGTTTGGGTTCTGTTTATATTAATCAGGTAGTCCGTTCACTCCTTACTCAGTTATTAATTAATTTCCAAGTTGTTCATATTTGTGGCAAAGGTAATCTTGATCGAAGTTTAGAATTTCCAGGTTATAAGCAATTGGAATATGTAGGTATAGAACTTAGGGATTTGATGTGTTTGGCAGATTTAGTGATTTCCCGTGCTGGTTCTAATTTTATCTTTGAATTTTTGGCGTTGAAAAAACCAATGATCTTAATTCCTCTCCCTAAAAAGTCTAGTCGCGGTGATCAGATAGATAATGCTAATACTTTTAAAAGACAAGGCTTTGCTGAGGTGATTTTAGAAGAAAACCTAACTTCACAAAGTTTATTATCTACAATTAACCAAGTTTACGAGCATCGAGAAGATTATATTAATAACATGGCGAGTTACAATAGTGATTGTTCTTTATCTCGCTTGTTTGAATTAATTACTCAAAATTTCACTCAAGTCTAAACTAAATCCAGGTAAGATCTCCTCTCCTGATAGGCTGGGGGGATTATTTAATATTTCTACTAGTTGTGTGGGGCGATAGATTTCTACTATTTTTGTATTTGGTTCGATTAACCACCCTAGTTGAACACCATTATCTAAATATTCCTGCATCTTCCCTTGCAAATCTTCGTATCTTTGATTCTTTAAATCACTCGGACTTACCAACTCGATGACAAAATCAGGAGCTATAGGGGGAAAACCATCTTGCTGTGGTTTAGTCAATTGATTCCATCTTTTTAGTTGAATCCAGCTAACATCAGGACTTCTTCTAGCTCCGTTCGGTAAAATAAAAACCGTCGAAGAATCAAAAGCTTTACCCAATTTTGTCTGACGATTCCAAATACCGATATCTAAATAAAGATTAAAATTTTTTTCTCCTGCTGTACCACCTGTAGGACTCATAACGATCAATTCTCCATTTTTAGTTAACTCCAATCTTGCTAATTGTTCAGCAACAGCTAACTGCTCAAACTGTTCTGGAGTTACATGGAATCCTTTGGGAATTGTGATTGCTTCCATTTGTTGACACAACTAATTACCTTTAAATACTATTTTATGATTTCCTAAAAAAGTCACATACCAATTCCCCTAAACTGTTGGGCTTAAAAGGAATAGGATACTTACCTTTACGAGTAATAGTGCGATCGCGACAATTATAAATCTCTTTTGATGTTTGTTTTTGCCCCTCTATACCTACTGTAGCTCGATATTCCCAGTAGTTTTTAGCACTGCGTTTTAACTTGAGAATACACACCTGATCACCATTATTATTGCGACACATTTGAGCATTAGCTATTGGCGTAAACTCCAACCAAAAGACTAATGATAGTAATAATAGTAATTTTATATGCTTCACGTATAGTGCAATAAATGATTGATGATTAATTTAGTCTAAAGCTACTTATTTATAAAGGTGGTAATTCCAAAGGAATCGCGCCCAGATTACCCGTACGAAAATCATACAATATTTGACGAGCAACTCTTTCTTTGTCCCCTTGATAATCGCGATCGCTGGCTAACTGGATAAAAGCTTCTCCTGTCATATTAGTCGGATCAAGATTAAAGCGAGTCTGTAATACTTGGCTAAAATCCATTTTATTGAGTAAATCCACCGCCACGGCTGCAATAATTTGATTATCATAGGATGCTTGCCCAATATCCTCACAAATAGCTAATTTTACAGCATCATCCTGATTTTCCAGTCGCCAAGGAATTATCCCAGGAGCGTCTAACAGTTCGATCTGATCATCAATTCTCACCCAATGTAATTCACGAGTTACCCCCGCACGACGTTCACTGACTACTACCTTTTTCCCTACCAAACGGTTAATTAAAGCAGATTTACCAACATTAGGAAAACCAATAACCACCGCACGCACAGGACGAGGACGCATACCGCGATCGCGCCGACGTTGATTCATCGCAACTCCTGTTTTAGCAGCAGCAATTTTAATACCCTTAATACCTTTTCCCTGTTTAGCATTGCTAAAGTATGCCTGCTCACCTTGTAACTTAAACCATTTTGTCCAATTCTGTCTGGTTAAATCGGGAATCATATCCATACGATTTAACACTGTAATTTTGGGCTTGTTAGCAATCCAACTATCGATTTGAGGATGATGGGAAGCTAAAGGAATTCGAGCATCTAAAATTTCTAAAACCACATCTACTTTTGTTAGTTGTTCTTTTAGTTGTCTTTCAGCTTTAGCAATATGACCTGGATACCATTGAATAGGAGGGGCAGACATAATAAATAACTGGTCAATTATCCATTGATAAGATATAGCAATACTAGACAATGTTAAGACATTTTTAGCTTTTAGGGTTTAGCTATTAGCTATTAGCTTTGGGCTGTTAGCTTTTAAATTTTAAATACTACCTATTCCTTATTCCTTATTCCTACTCCCTGACTCCTTATTCCTTATTCCTACCCCCTACCCACTACCTACTACCCCCTACCTCCTACCTACTACCCCCTACCTCCTACCTCCTACCCCCTACCTCCTACCTACTACCCCCTACCCCCTACCTACTACCTAAAAAAAACCCCATAAGATTAAATCTAGGGGTTTAACTGCTTAATTTATCAAAAATGTCCAGTGATAACTCGTTTATGGTTTAACAATATATTCAGACTCTACAGCTTTAAGTTTGCCTGTTTTAACCAATGCTTGGTGAATCATCCCTACTACCTCTGCACGGGTTGCTGGTTCATTGGGATTGAGAGAAGTTGCATTAAAACCAGGACGATTAACAACTAATCCTGCTTCTGCTGCTGCTGCTACCTGTTGTCTTGCCCAATCTGGTATATTTGTACCATCATCAAACTTTTGGAGAGTTTGTTCAACATCTTGAGAAGGGGTTAAACCCAATCCTGTTGCTAAAGTCACCAATACTTGATAACGAGGAATATTTTCTAGGGGGCGAAACTCATTATTAGAATAACCTTCCATAAAGCCTAGGCGTACAGCTTTATCAATATCGGCAGCAGTTTTATTTTGATTAGTGACATCATTAAATGGCTTAATAGGTTCAGTTTCAGGTTTCATATCAAAAGCCTGACTAATGAAAGCAGCCATACTCGCTCTAGTAATCAACTGATCTGGGTTAAAATCTTGATCATTGGTTAATTCTCCCACCAAATTTTGTTTACTCATCTGATCAACAAAAGGATAAGCCCAATAGGTAGGAGGGATATCATCAGGTATTTCTACTCTCTCGATAATCTTCGTTTTGGTTTCAGGTTCTGGAGTTTTTGCTTGAGGTTTGGGATCTGGAGATTCAATAATTTGTGGTTTTGCACCCTCTTTAATTCCAGTATCCAATTGATCACCATCGCCTAAATTGGGTTGAGCATCGGGTTCTGTCAAAGGAATAATCTTAGTCCCAGAATCCAATTCATAGGGTTGTTGTGTTACTTGAGGGGATAGATTTAAATCTGCTGTAGGAGGAACAACAATTACTGCTTCTTTTTCCTGGCGCAAGCGATTTGCTAATCTAAGATCCTCCGCTTCCCTAGCACTCAATCGCCTATCAAAACCATTTTCTCTAACTGTATAATTATCTAAGCCAAAACCAGTGGCAGTAGTTGCGTCTGTAGTGAAAACATTATATTGTCTATTCCAACCGAAAGTGTTGGCAAATCCGTCTTTTCTGCCACCTAAGACCCAAAATAAGATTGCACCAATTGTGGTAAAAGCAACGAATATAGCAATCAATTCGTCAAAGGTTAACCCAGCAACGCCAGTAGGTCTATCTTGATCCTGATTAGTATTTTGGGGTTCTTGAGGAGATGAATTTGTCATAATAATTAGATTACTGATTCTACAGTGGTGGTTTTAAAAATAAACTATATTACACATATTATTCGCAAAATTTATATTTTCAAGTATGAATAATTTACTACAGATGTTTAAAAATCGCCCACTTGGTACGATATTATGTGATTCAACTGCATCGGCACAGGAACTGGCTTTTATGCTGGGTGGTGAATGGGATGATTGTAATGGCATTGTTTTAAATAAAAATGATGTTATAGCTGTGGGTCAAGCTGCTGCCTTGATTAATGCTAACTGGTGTTACGTTGGGGATTCTATGGCGATATTCGACAGACTAACAGAAGCTAAATTATGCGATCGCTATAGAATGGGAGAGAGGTATTTTATTAATGCTAATCTTAGATGTTCTAACCTGGCTGGACTATCTTTAAAAGGTGTTAATCTTAATAATGCTTTGTTAAATTTAGCTAACCTTGCCTATACAGACTTGAGTGATGGTGACTTAACAGCAGCAGATGCTACCGATAGTATTCTCATAGGAGCTAATTTAGAGCGCGCTAATTTAGCAAGAATTAATCTTACGGGGGCTAATTTAGAAGGTGCTAATCTTCAGGGATCAAGATTATATAAAGCCTGTTTGCAAGGAGCTTGTTTAAAGGATGCTAACTTAAATGGCGCAAATTTGTCTTTTGCAGATTTAAGAGGGGCAAATCTGGATAATGTTTCTTGGGATCAGGAAAATTTAATGGGAACAATGTTAACAAACGATCAGTTATCTTAAAATTATTTAATTACACTCTTCAATTTTTGTCTCTTCAATCATAGTTACCAGTTTATATACCCCAGCTTCAAAAAGTTGTGTGGTGCGAATTCGCTGTTTTTGATTAATTAAAGTGATTAATTCGTTGTAATAAGTTTTGCAACCTTGGATAGTTCGACTACCACGATAAACAATCATGTCATCCGTTATTGCCCATGCAATTCCAGAAAACCCTGTTGCCTTCTCTCCTCCCAAAGTATAAACTTCATCGGTCAGAGGGAAAACTAATTTATTATCCTCAAAACTGCCATAGTATTTTGCAGTCACTTCTTTTGGAGTATTAATTCTGACGGTATTTGTTTGAACATACTGTCTTTGGCTAATCTCGATTTCGACTCTTACTAAATGCTCATCTATTAACTTTCCTGAAGGCTCAACTCGCCTAGCTGTCCCCTCCCAAATGCCACAATTACGTAAAAAAGCTAAGGGAACATCAAAATCATCGTAGTTAATCTGAGGTACTTCTAATACTGTAGTTTCAGCAGCTAGAAAAAAAGGCTCACCTTTGAATATGGTCATGTTTACAAGATTAAACTAATTTCCTACTTATATTCTTCTTTATCCCACAACGCTACTTTAGTTAGGCTGCTCCTTTTTTGTGCATACGACCAATAGTTAGACTTTGCTGACGACTAGTACGTTGGTATTCATGTACAATAGGTTTGCGTTCGGCTTCAAATTGAACTAAAGCTTGCGTTATATCCACACTATCAGGCAAAATTCGGGATAATGCTAAACCATCTTCCAGCCCAGAAGTCATTCCCCTGGCGCGAGTAGGACTTTTAGCATGAGCAGCATCTCCAATTAAGAGAATTCTACCTTGATGCAGTTGAGGTAATGGCTCAATATCATAGGAATAGCGAGTTACCATTTGTTGTAGAGGGGTAGATTCAATTATGTTTCTAGGTTCTTGAGGTAATTTAGCTAATTGTTCTGGAGGTATGGGAAGATTAGCTACTGGCGCAGAGGTTCGTTCTTGTTCTAGAAAAAAGCCCCAATGGGTTAAACCATTACCCAGATCAAAGAAATTAGCATATATTCCACGACCACGAACATAAACTATAAAATTACCATTGGTACAAAATTGCTCATCCTGTACCACCCCTCGCCAGACTAAATCGCCTAAATAGAATGGTTCAATAGGAGGAACAACATACTCTCTTACTTGCGAAAATAAGCCATCAGCACCTATTAGTAAATCTCCTTGCCATTGACTGCCATCTTTAAAAGTAACCGTTACCCCCTCTGGTGTTTGAGTGATAGATTTAAACTCAGTATTAAGATGAAGGCTTGATTGTGGAAAAAATTCTAGCAGGGTTTCTAAGATTACTTTACGATGTATAAGTATGCTGGGTAACTGAGGGTTGGAATATTCTGCCTTCTGGGAATTAACTAAACTACCTTTAAGATTACGAAATTCAAAATTACTAACTTTAACTCCACCTGCGATGATTTTTTGAGACAGTTGGGGATTTCCTGCTTGTATTGCTTCGATGCCATTGGAAATTAATAATATTCCACAACCATCTGTACGAACATGGGGAGATTTTTCGAATAAATCTACTTGATATCCTTGCTGGGTTAATAGAATTCCTAAATATAAACCTGACGAGCCTGCACCAATAATGCCAATTTTAGATTGAGAAGCAACCATAGGGCATCAATCTCCTAAGCTAAACATCAATTTATTATCTCAAACCCCAATATAAGGGCTGGGAATTTGATGTTAACACAGGAAAAATTACTGGCAACACTAAGAGGCGAGAAAATTACGAGAGACTTAGGAGAGGTTTAGCTTTTAGGAATATTTTTTATCAATGGATAATTGACAATTAGTTAACCTCTGCCAAAGCGTGGATCTCCATAAATCGGATTTACGCCCACTTTGCTTCAATGCTTTTCTTTCAAACAGAGATAATTATCCATTATTAATTTTCCCAGGGATTTCTGGGAATTGGTATTAAGATAATTTTTGCCTAAAGATAAAACGTTGATTATTTTCTCCCTAACTAATCTGCTTATATAGCCAAGTAAACCTACAATAATTGCTATACAAGGTTTAATAATGTAATGGAATTGTTAGTAAAGGCAAGAGTAGTAAACATAACCAAGTCCAATGCTGCCATTTATTTTTAGGTATGGGTGTATTTGTTTGTAATAAAAAATCAATTCTTTCATTGAGGCGATCGCCTATCTGGGAATTGTTAAAATTAGCACATAAACTAAAATTGGATTTTAAAGGGGCTTGGGCTACAGTTAAAAGGGATTCTGCTAATAGTAAAAAGTCTATTTCTAAGGCTGCTTGGCGATCGGCTCTTAATTCTCGCAATAATAGAAGTTCATGCCATAATTCTTCTGTTTGCGGTAGCCAAAAGCTAAAAGAGCGTATCCAACCGTACCAAAAAAACCAAAAGGTATCACGATAATAAGCGTGTGCTTGCTCATGAGCTAATACCGCCTCTAAATGCTCTGTGTCTAAGGTATTTAGTAAACCACGACTAACTACTAATTGGGAATTCCAAAACCCAATCTGCGCACTATAGAGTAAGTCTAGTTCAATTATTTTAGCTGGTTTTCCCTGTATTGATATTTGAGCTAGATTATCTAACTGTTTGATTGAACTATAACCTTGAGCGGTTAATTTAACCAAAGAAAATATAGCGAGTAAAATTAAACTAGCTGCTACACCACAACCTAGCGATCCAGCTTGCACGCCCAACATCAAACCATGACAACCCATATAGAGAATTGCCAAAGCAGTAGTTAAAAGTAGTAGAGAAGGAAACAAAAATAAGAATAAAGCGGTATACCAACGCTGGGAGAATGTATGTTGCCCTGCTATTTTCCTTTGACGTACCAACCAGGCGATCGCGATCGCTATAATAATTGTGATTAAGTGCATTATACTTGTTCCTCTCTCTGACGACGAGTTTGCTCCAGACGGGCTGCGATCGCTTCTATTTGTTCTAAACTAGCTATATCTAAGCTATCTGCAAAGGACGCTACTACATCAGGATTACTAATAGCTAGAAAACCGTTTAATTTTTCGTAGGATTGAAGAGCTTGTGCTTGCTCCTTAGATATTAAGGCTTGCCATGAGAAAGCACGTCCTTTTTTACTACACTTTAACCACCCTTTTTCGGTTAAACGTCTTAATACTGTAGTTACTGAAGTATATGCCAATTCTCGATTAGGGTCGATAAGTAGCTCATCATGAACATTTTTAACGGTTGCTATCTTTAATTTCCAGACTATTTCTAGTATTTCTGTTTCTAAAGGCCCTAAAGTTAACTTTTTTGGTCTATGCCGAGGTAAAAAAGCCATTGACGAAGTATCTATAAAGCAATATTTGTTATCTTACCTGTTAATCTTGGCACTCTTCAATATGTTACATCCCTGATTATGTTTGATGACCAAGTGTTAAATAAATATAAACAAAAAATAATTTCTCTATTATCTCAATTTGATTTAATTAAAACCTTTAGTATAGATGTATTTTTGACCCAGAGGATTTATATTGCTTTTTCTCTATCTCAACTCTTTAATTTTTATGTGGTATGAAATTTTTTTATATGTTGTCTAACTCTTTACTCTTTATAATTAAACTTATAGGATATGTAGCTAAGTTTCCTATAGCCTTAAATAAGAGTTAAATTGCTTGTACTTATTTAAATAAGATCTAGTTATAATTTATATTTTAATAGTTGATGGTGAATATATATTACAGCGTTCACCAAAATATATAGACTTATAGAGGGGTAAATTAGTTTTACTATCTTTATATTTATAAGCTATCTATTAAGGCTTTTTAGATTTAGTTAGTTAATTTAAACATAACTATAGTTTAAAAAATCTATATTTAAAATAAATTTTTTATTAAAATTATTTATCCCTGCCATGCTTAATTGGTGCAATCCGAAAGTAATATTTATAGTCTTTGTAGGTTTCTTTTTAGGTCAACAAAACCCTCTTTTTACCGCTCAAGTTAGACCATTAAAACATAGTTTAACTCAAAATTATCTAATCGCCAATCAAACAGTTGAAAATATTTCTGAATGTCAAAAGCTGAATATAGCTTATCAGGAAATATATGGTTTTGAGACGGAAAATTACTATATTAATGTTTGTCAACTTGAGAGTAGCTTTTATTATTACCGCCAGGCTAAATTCGATCACAATAACATTTTGTTAATTCCCGCCCAAGCTATCTTTAGTGGAGATACATTTCAAGCTATTGAAGGTAAAACTACCTATTTTGTTGGCAAAGAAGGCGATCGCCACTATTCCTCAGTGATGCTTAATAATCATGAGATTGTTTTTGAGCCTGAATTACAATTGCCAGCTTCCAGCTTATCTCAAGGTGAGTAACCTAATAACAATTAAGCTTAATTTTCTAGGGTTTTAAATTCTACTATATAGCCGTTGGCAGTTTCTGGTATATTAATGGCTGGTTTATTAATTGCTACTGCTAACATCACCGAAGATGAATTATTATTAGATGTCTTATTGGCTGCCATTTTTAAACTTGAAGGGGTAATAACTGAAGAGAAGCCAGAAAATAAGGCTAAGAGTGAGGCTGCTAAAGCACTACCACATAAAATCATTTGCCGATGACGACGGCGACGAATAGAATTAAAAACTCCTGCGGTAATTTCGCTGACAGATTTCTCGCTCTTTGGTGCTACAGAATGCTGTAGATGACCTTGTAAAATTAACAATTGAGTGTAGACACGTTTAATTTTAGGATCTTGATCTAGCCAAGTCTGCACCTGATGCCGTTTATTAGGCGACAATTCCCCATCAATATAGGCACTAAGCAACTCAAAACAATCCATTGTTAAATCGGTTGTTTCTAAATTTTCGGCACTTGATGCCTGATTTTGTTTACAATCATCAAATTCGGAAGTCATTATGGGCTTACCACCGTATTATAAAAAAACACAAATCTAAGTAGCAAGATAGAGAGAAGCAGCGATCAATTCCCATTAAACATTGATTGAAATTTGATAAAAATTCTACTTTAATACCAATTTACTCTTCATCAAGATAATTTTGCAAGACAGATTGAAGTTTTAATCTAGCTCTGGCAATACGTGACTTTACTGTACCTAAAGATACTCCTGTAAGCTCTGCAATTTCCTCATAAGCTAAACCCTCAATTTCCCTAAGTACAATAGTGGTACGAAAAGTTTCAGGTAAATCAGCGATCGCAACTTTTAAATGATCATAAAATTCTTGAGTAGCTAGATCATCACTAGGACTAGGGGCATCATCAGGTAATTCCCAACTCATTTCGCCATCTTCTACATAAACGGGTGCATCCAAAGATAAAGGTTGGTTAACGCGCTTGCGTTTACGTAATTCATCGTAAAAAAGATTAGTAGCAATACGATTGAGCCAACCACGAAATTTAGTAGGATCTTGTAAACGATGAAGGTGGCGATAAACTCTAATCCATACCTCTTGAGTTAAATCCGCTCTTTCTTCCCAGTCTGGGGCTAAATGATAAAAAAGGCGATTCAAATGAGATTGATATCTCCGCAATAACTCAGCAAAAGCCACCTTATCTGGCTGAATATCTGCTTGACAATAAACTATCAGATCGTAGTTGGAGAGTTTCTCAGGCGACACCAAGCTTTTAGTTCTAGTAACCTTAGCTTTCGACCAAGATATAGGAAGAGATATACTCATGAACGTTATTAACCTCAGTATAGAACTTTCTGTATGCTTCGATAAGACTGTAAGTTTAGTCTAAAAGTTCCTGTAATTTTCTTATTCGTTGACTTCGTAGTTAGGGGCATAATCACCGAGTAAATTACTAAGTTGACGAGCAACATTAAAAGTATTTTTAGAACTAATAGCTTGTCTTTCGGGAAAAAACTTAGGTCGATCCAAATAGCGAGCGATCGCCTCACCTACCTGAGTTTGAATTAAAGTTCGCAATTCTTCCCTAGCCCTTTGACGTTGATAATCTCCTCCCTCTTCGGTAGTAGCATACAAAGGCGGTAAACGATTTAAAGCATAGGCTGCAATATCCCCAACATCAAGAGAATTATCACTAGTTTGTTCAATCTCAGCTACCCGTGTAATTGCCTCACTCAAAACCAATTCTTCCATAACATTAATAAATTGTTTGCGAGGTACAGCCACTACATCCCCTGTTAGCAAAGCTCCCATCAGCTTATCCAAAGCCATGTATTCTTCTACTGATAGTTCGGCTGCTGTATCACAAATTCTGCCAACTTCAGCCTCCATGCTAGGAGTTAAATAACCATCTTGTAAAGCTTGTTCGACAATTTGATTAATGCCCATAATTCAACCAAGTGAGATTTATTTAAACATAGCCAATTCACTGCACTATCTTAATCTTAATTATCAAGAAACGAGAAATATTACATCCTACTTTACTCAATGACATTATATCTCCAAGGTACAGGGTCTACTGCTACTTCATTGACATATAAACCCCAGTGTAAATGAGGCCCAGTGGATGCGCCTGTTGCTCCGACTGTACCTATTTGTTGACCAGGTTTTACCATTGTCCCTTCAGTGACATTAATATCTTTTAAGTGCATAAAAATACTAACTACACCTTGTCCATGATCTATACCTACAACATTACCATGTACATGAAACCCTTCACTTTCTTTCCCTATTAAACGAACTTTTCCTGCTGCGGGGGCTACTACTGCTGATCCTGTTTCCCCAGCATAGTCTACGCCTCTATGGTAATAATCTTGGGCAAATTCCCCATTATAGTAACGACGCAAACCAAATTCTGTAGACACTCTAGCTGCACTAGGGCGTATAAAAGCACCCTGCCAATATTTCTCTGGAGTAACTAGTTTTTTAAAGGCTGCTACTTTATCTAACTCCATCTGAGTTGCAGGTCTTGAGGCTGAACCTGTTAGGGTAATATATTGAGTAGGAAAGCTGCGACTTTTAACCCAAAGACCGATATTACTAGTATGCTTATCACCTTCGACTGTTAAAGCCATTTTACCTGCTGCGGTTAGGGGAGAGGTTGGAATAAAGGCTCGGTAATGATTGTCTTGTTGAAATACAGGATAGCTTTTAGATTCGACAGTAACCGTCGGCTTAGAATTAGGAACATCAGTGGTGATAATTACAGATATTGTGTCACCTTGTTGTGGAGTTGTGGGAGATACTTTAACTTCTAAAGCTTTGACAGCAGGAGCGATCGCCAGAAAAATGGAGGTGGTAATTACTGTTAAGTTTGGTCGGAGAAAAGCCTGCATATTCCTTATAAAATGATTGATCTCTAAACATTAGTTCACAGTTTATTCTAGGTTTATAGAGATTGTGCCAATTGTTGCAAATTATATTTATTAATCGCAGCAAGGTTACAAGTTTTTTGTAGGATGTTAAATAGATATATTTGAGTTGAGCAACGATATTTTAATCCTGCTTGGGATGTTTCTGGTTTTTACTAAAATAAACTTTAATAGATGAACATTTCTACTTCTGTGGTACAACAACTGTTGACTAAATGTACAGAATGGCGACCACAAATGTATTTTAAATCTTCTTTAACAGCGTTATCCCACGCGATGGAAGATCTAGTGTTAAATGATTCAGATACCCCCTTGGTAATTGCCAGTTTTCAAAGGGAGCGTTTTTATCGTCAAGAAGCCCACCGCTACAAGCGCATTGCCGATAGAACTAAACAGGTGTATGTTTTATCCGCCCCTGAAACAAATTTTAGTGATAGTTCTCAAGATTATGAGAAAATCGCTTTTGAGCCGACGGACGCACTAGCTAAAGAATGGCATTTGGTAATTATTGGTAAGCAATATGCTAGCTGTTTAATCTGTCGTGAAAAAGTAATTCCACCAACAGAAAACCCTAAAAAGGTGATCATTGATCCTAATCGTCGTTTTGAAGGTATTTGGACATTTGAACGAAGTGTGACGATTGAAGCAGCCAAGATTATGTTGGAGCGTATTGCTATTTATCGTCCAGAATTAGGGACAAAAATCAATCAAGCCTATAAGACATATTTAGTTCCAAGTGCTAAGGCGAAAGCGAGCTTAAAAAATAATTCACCTTTAATTAATCCTGATCCTTTTGTACAAAGATTAGTTACTTATTTACAAGCTGGTCAGTATAAATTACTAAAAGCCAATAAGACTTTAGCTGATAAACAACAAAAAGAACAATTACTAAATTCAGTCGCCAATGCAGTCAGGCGATCGCTCAATACTAAACAAATCCTGCAAGTAGCAGTGCAAAAACTGGGAGAAGGTTTAGGAGTTTGTCGCTGTATTATTTATCGTTGTCATGAAAATGATGCAGTAGCAATAATTGAACGGGAGTATATTAGTCCTGGGATCAAGTCAGTCAAAGGTCAGCAATGGCAATTAGCTGATAATCCTTTATTTGCAGAAGCGATCGCCTTAACTGAAACTATTAGTGTAGATAATACCCATGAAGATCCACGAGTTAATCAATTAGCTCGCGCTAAAGGTACAGGGGAATTCTTTGCCAATCTAATCAATAATTATTCCATCTCTTCTTGGTTACTTGTGCCAATTTTCTATTACGGTAAACTATTGGGAGTTATGGAATTACATCATTGTGATACAGTCCCCATTGCTTGGAAAGCCAATGATATAGCTTTAGTAGATGCGATCGCAACTCAAGTGGGGGTAGCTTTGATCCAAGCCGAAGCCTATGCAGAATTAGAAGATCTCAATCAACAATTAGAAGCCCTAGACCGCACTCGCTCTAACCTGGTTGCTATTGTAGGTCATGAACTACGTACCCCTCTTTCGACAATTCAGGTATGCTTGGAAAGTTTAGCTAGTGAACCTGATATGCCCCTAGAGATGAGTCAGATAATGCTAGAGACTGCTTTAAACGATGCAGAAAGAATGCGTACTCTAGTACAAGATTTTCTCACCCTTTCCCGTTTAGAAGGAGGAGGCGTTGAATGGAATCTGGAGACATTATCAATTAGTGAATGTATAGATTTAGCAATTAGTAATGTCAAAGCACGCAATAGCGAACAACAATTACCCCAAATTAAAAACTTAACCAATCCCGAAGCCCTACCCCTAATACAAATAGATGGTGAATGGTTGGTGGAAGTCTTAGCAAAACTTTTAGATAATGCTTGTAAATTTACCCAAGCAGAGGGAGAAATAGCGATCGCTGTAAAAACTAACGGTAATAATCTTGTTGAAGTGATTGTATCTGATACGGGTAGAGGAATTGAATCAGGTAGCTTAGAAACTGTTTTTGATCGCTTCTATCAAGAGGAAGGAGCGTTGAGAAGAAGTGCAGGAGGTACAGGCTTGGGTTTAGCTATTTGTCGGCAAATTGTCAAAAATTGGGGGGGTGAAATTTGGGCCCAATCTCCAGGTAAAGATCAAGGTAGTCAATTTCATTTTACTATCCCTATAAAAGCTCTCAATAAAGTCAATAAGTCTGATTCTCTAAATAAATCTGTTAGAGCGAGAAAAAAAAGTAACAAAAAGACAAAAAAATAAAATTACATTAAAACATGGGACACCCATTACCTAGAACTAAATTCTCCACCTAAGCCTACTAAAAACTGTTACAGTTTTTGACATACTCTTAATATTCCCCCAAACTCAATGATAGGATGCCGTAAATACCTTTAATTGAGGATTTTTATAACATGGCAGAAGAAATGAAGCTTTCTGGCAAAACCCCAAAATTTGGCGGTAGCACAGGTGGCTTATTAACTAAAGCAGAAGTTGAAGAGAAATACGCTATTACCTGGACAAGCAGCAAAGAACAGGTGTTTGAAATGCCTACTGGTGGGGCTGCGATTATGAATGAAGGAGAAAATCTTCTTTATTTAGCTCGTAAAGAACAATGTATGGCTTTAGGAGCGCAATTACGCACTAGATTTAAACCAAAAATTCAAGATTATAAAGTCTATCGTATTTTTCCAAGCGGTGAAATTCAATATTTGCATCCCGCAGATGGCGTATTCCCCGAAAAAGTAAATGAGGGTCGCGAATATAACGGTATAAAAGACCGCAGAATTGGTCAAAATCCTCAACCAGCTACTGTTAAATTCTCTGGGAAAGCAACCTACGAAGCGTAGCGATAACCAGATAAAATTAGGAAGGATAATGCACAGATATAAGTTCTGACTTATCCTTCTTTTTTCGTTGCTAGTTTTATTATTGAAATTGCTAACTATTAGCGATACGTTTTGATTGTTCGATTTTTTTGTTTAACTTGCTACCTATATGATTTTCCCTGGCTTTACCCAATTTACCGAACTAGCACAAAAAGGCAATTTTATTCCTATATATCAAGAATTAGTAGCAGATCTAGAAACCCCTGTATCAGCTTGGTATAAGGTATGTGCTGGTCAACCCTATAATTTTCTTTTAGAGTCTGTAGAAGGTGAGGAAAAGTTAGGTCGCTACAGTTTTTTAGGGTGTGACCCGATGTGGGTTTTAGAAGCTAGAGGGGAAAAAACTACTCAAACTTATCGTGATGGATCGGTAACTGAATTTACAGGTAATCCTTTTGAAATTTGTAATCAGTGTTTAGCTTCTATTAAACCTGTTAAATTATCTCAACTTCCCCCTGGAATTGGCGGTTTATTTGGGGTTTGGGGATATGAATTGATTCGTTGGATTGAACCACGAGTACCTGTAAATGAGCCTGATGTCGCTGATCTACCCGATGGGGTATGGATGCAGGTGGATAATTTAATTATCTTCGATCAAGTTAAACGCAAAATTTGGGCGATCGCTTATGCGGATTTACGTTCTGCCGACAATACTTTAGAACAAGCATATCAAGATGCTAGCGATCGCGTTAATAAGTTGGTCTTAAAGTTACAATTACCCTTACCAATAGAAGCTAAATCTTTATCCTGGAATTCTTTTGAAACTAACCAAACAACAGATAATTCAGGTGTGGTCTACTGTAGTAATACTGAGCAACAAGTATTTTGTAGTAACGTTGAACGGGCAAAGGAATATATTCGTGCAGGTGATATTTTTCAAGTAGTCTTGTCTCAAAAGCTGGCTACCGTTTATAAAGGTCATCCTTTTAATCTCTATCGTTCTCTGCGTCTGATTAATCCTTCTCCCTACATGGCTTATTATCAATTTGGTAATTGGCAACTTATCGGCTCATCTCCAGAGGTGATGGTTAAGGCTGATGCTAGAAGTGACGGTAAAATTGAAGCTACCCTCAGACCTATTGCAGGTACTCGTCCTCGTGGTAAAACTAAAGCTCAAGATGATGCTTATGCATCTGATTTATTAGCAGATCCCAAAGAAGTTGCAGAGCATATTATGTTGGTGGATTTAGGACGCAATGATTTAGGGCGAGTTTGTGTTAAAGGTAGTGTCACTGTTGATGAGTTGATGGTGATTGAACGCTATTCCCATGTTATGCACATTGTTAGTAATGTGGTTGGGGAATTAGAGAGTAATAAAACTGCATGGGATCTACTCAAGGCTTGTTTTCCTGCGGGGACTGTTAGTGGTGCGCCCAAAATTAGAGCTATGGAAATTATTCACGAGCTTGAACCTGAAAGAAGGGGCCCATATTCAGGGGTGTATGGATATTATGATTTTGAAGGACAGCTAAATAGTGCAATTACCATTCGCACCATGATTGTAACTCCCTATCAAGCAGAGCAACATATGGTTACTGTCCAAGCAGGAGCAGGGTTAGTCGCAGATTCAATTCCCGAGTCGGAATATCAGGAAACTCTTAATAAGGCAAAAGGTTTATTGGAAGCTATTAGAAGTGTTAATTAGGGAAGAGGATAGGGTAATGATTTTGTGGCAACGTTTTTACTATGGGCGTGTTAATTAATACCTATCGGGGAAAACAAGGTTTTGAAATCACTATAGCCGTTAAAAATTAAGGGGATGATTAATAAACTAAAATGACAGCATACATATATCTACATGGTTTTGCTTCGGGTCCACAATCTAATAAAGCCCAATACTTTAGCGATCGCTTTTGGGAAAATAATTTAAATCTTCAAGTTTTAGACCTTAATCAAGGAGATTTTAGCAATCTCACCCTCACTCGTCAGATCAAACAAACTGTTAACGCTTTTCCAGATTCTCAAACCCCTATAACTTTAATAGGATCTAGTTTTGGGGGGTTGACTTCGGCGTGGGTGGCTCAAGCATATCAACAAGTTCAAAGTTTAATTCTACTTGCGCCTGCTTTTGGCTTTCCTCAAAGTTGGTATTCCAAATTACACCCTCAGCAACTAACACAATGGCAACAGTCCGATAGTTTACCTGTTTATCATTATGGCGAAGCCAGAGAAATACCGCTTAAATATCAATTTATGACGGATGCAGAAAATTATCCCTTATCGGGGTTAAAGCGATCGCTACCAACTTTAATCTTTCATGGTATTAATGATCAGGTAGTACCTATCCAAGTTAGCCGTGACTATAAAAGTCAACACTCTCAAGTTAAACTAATCGAATTCAACAGCGATCATAGTCTAAATGATGTTAAAGAAGAGATGTGGCAAGAAATAAGGGAGTTTATTAATAAACATTAAAAGATTATGTTAGCTTTAGGCTTGATATTATTCTTGTTGAATAGACTCCGTTGTAGATTAATTAGTTATTAGCTCAGGAGCGCATATGCGAAGCGGTATCCTTGATTGATTCGCTCAAGGCACGGAAACCGTACCGTTAGCACAGCACCGCTATTAGCTATGACGCGCAGCTAATCCTTTAGGGTAGCTGTTAGCCTTTAAATAATACTGACTCGTTACTCTCATTGTCCCCTTGTGGGATTACTCCTTCCCCACTACCTACTACCTACATTGTCCCCTTGTGGGATTTGCGTAGCTTATCCTTTAGGGCTACCTACTACCCCCTACCTGACTCCCCTCTCCTGACTACTGACAAAATGATGTTTTGCCAAATTGTGGAGTAGATTTAGTAGCAATAAGTTCAATGTTACCTTGAGAGTTGATAATCCAGGCGGTAGCTTCAGTTAAAGGTAATTTTGGGGTAGGAGGATTAAATAGCTGGGCTTGAGTAGGTTTTACTGATTTTAGGGTGTAATTAGAAACGTTGCCCAAATCACTCAGCATTTCATAGATAATTGTTTCCTGCATCAAATTAGTAGGAAGACCACCGCGTCCTAGATTAACAAAGCGATTTTTACTAAAATCATGTTTAACAGTACAACCAGTAGTAATATAATCTGCTGCAACTAAAGGCGATCGCTCTTGAGTTTGGGTGGAAATTTTACTATTGGAATCTAGGGTATCTATTTTTACAGTTCCAACTTTTTGTTGTAGATCAGAACTTGCGGTAATACTACTATTGGGGTTAACAAATAGTCCTTGGGTAGCTATAGCAATGTTACCACCACTTCCTTGTTGGGCATCGGCACTAATTTTATTCGATTCTAATAATACTAAGTTATCAGCCGTTAAGAGAATATTACCCCCGTTACCATTTTGCTGGGCGGTGGTGGAAATATTAGCAAGATTATTAAATATTACTGACTCACTAGCAATAATATTAATCGAACCTCCTTCACCTGATTGAGTATTGGCTGTAATTTGTCCTGCATTATCTAATTCCAAATTAGCAGTATTAATAGTAATATCTCCCCCATTAGCCAGACCAAAATTACTAACAGAAATTTCTGCTTGATCATCTAGTTTGAGATAAGAAGTATTGATAACTAAATTACCGCTTTCACCTTTTGGTTGTAATTGTAAGGGTAAGCCTTTAATACCAGCAGCAGCAACTAACCCACTATTTAATATCGTTGTCGATAAATGACCAGTGCGATCGCGTGATCGTAAAATACCTGTACCACTAATTATCACCGAATCATTGGCATTAACAGTAATTGTTCCCCCTGCACCCTCCCCAGCCAAAGCTTGGATCTGACTACCATCTTTAATAGTTAGTTCACCTGTATTAAGTGTAATTTCTCCCCCTGTGCCTTTGCCTTGGGTTGAAGTGCTAATAATTGTGGGGTTGCTACTAGTACTATTGGATAATTGCACGCTTTCAGTAGCATCTATAGTAATATTACCCCCTTTGCCCTCGCTCAACGTGCCAGCCGAAATTATAGACCCATTAGTCAATGTAACTTTTGGAGCTTGAAATAGAATATCACCCCCAGACTCAGTAATAGCTTGATCGATATTAGATTGTATCTGTCCTACTTGAGTGAGTAATAGACCGCCGTTAAGATTAATAGAGTCTGTAGCTTCAAGATTAATTATGCCTCCTTTGCCGTCGCTGTCTGTTAAGTTGCGTATACCTGAACCTGTGGCAAGATTGATAACATCACCCTGAAAATTGACTATGCCACTAGCATTAATCAAAGCGCGATCGCTTAATTCTAAGTTACCTAATTGACTAACATTCTGATAATCAAATTGCCACCCATTCTCGTTTGGCTCTAACCCAACAGTCCCAGACTTAATACTACTAATTTCAATATTACTGTTTACACCACTAAGGCTATTTCTCTCAATTGTGATATCTCCACCTAATAAAGCCAAAGTATGACCAGGCTTAATATTTAAACCACTATTGCCAACAGTGCGATTATAATTAGGCAAAACATTAATTTCGCCAGGGTTACTACCATATTGCAAACCAATAGGCAAACTAATAGTTAGTAAAGGTGGTGTTGTAGGAGAAACAGCACTAAATTCAGTACCGTCAGTAAAAAGGATGCGATCGCTAGTAGTAGCAATAAAAGATCCACCAATATTTAATTGAGCATTGTTGCCGAAAATAATTCCCGCAGGGTTAAGTAAAAATAAATTAGCACTCCCCTGACTTTGAATTAAACCATCAATTTGAGAAATATTACCCCCCGTCACACGGGTAAAAATATTATTAATGCTTGGAGTATGAGAAAAATTTACTACTTGATTTGTAGGGACAGAAAATTCTTCAAAACTGTGAAAAAGATTATTACCTGCTTGAATTCCACCTGTGATCAGGGAAAGATTATCAGTAACCTGTACTTGTGTATCAGTAGTGCGATCGCTCTTTATCTGTGCTTCGACGTTGTTACTACCTATTAATAAACTAAGACTGGCGATGATCACTGTAGCACTAACATCAAGTTTATACTTACCACAATTAATAGACAGCACGGCGATAACCTATAGAAAAATCTGACGCGATCTTAACAGTGACTAGTGACTAGTGACTAGTTATGGAGGGAGGAGAGGGGGGGTAGGGGGTAGGAGGTAGGGGGTAGGGGGTAGGAGTGGCTGAGACAGGTAAAGAGTAAAGAGTAATCCCACAAGGGGACAATGAGAGTAACGCGCTACTTATTACTTGTAAGGAGTCAGGAGATATTGTTATTTGAAGGCTAAAAGCTAAAAGCTAAACCTTAACAAAAATACAAAATTCTCCAGAATTAAGTAAACTCATATACAGGTATTCTGTTAGTCTAAAATTTCATGCAAATAAGTTCCAAGCCAACTTCATCGTTTTCCAGAGCTTTACTATTAATTGCACCCTTTTTTTTATGGGGGACAGCGATGGTAGCAATGAAAGGGGTTATTCCTTATACGACACCTTTTTTTATGGCAGGGGTAAGGTTAGTACCTGCGGGGATGTTAGTTTTACTAGTCGCAAGTGTTTTAAAATTACCTCAACCAAAAACTTGGCAAGCTTGGTTATGGATTTTGGGTTTTGGAATAATTGATGGAGCGATGTTTCAAGGCTTTTTAGCACAGGGAATTGTTAAAACTGGTGCTGGTTTGGGTTCGGTGATGATTGATTCCCAGCCATTAGCTGTTGCTCTATTATCGAGTATTTTGTTTGGAGAGGTGATTGGGTTTTGGGGTTGGTTAGGACTAATTGTTGGGGTATTGGGAATTAGTTTAATTGGTTTACCTGATAGTTGGATCTATGGCTTATTTACAGGGGATTTAACAGTTGTTAATGTCAGTTGGCTAGGTTTATTTAATAATGGCGAATGGTTGATGCTGTTGGCTGCGCTATCGATGGCAATTGGCACAGTAATGATTCGCTATGTCAGTCGATATAGTGATCCTGTGGTGGCGACAGGTTGGCATATGATCTTGGGAGGACTACCTTTATTTGGTCTATCTTGGGTACAAGAGTCGCAACAGTGGGCAAATATTACTATAGAGGGTTGGTTAGCCTTAAGCTATGCTACGGTTTTCGGCAGTGCGATCGCTTATGGAATTTTCTTTTATTTGGCATCTAAGGGTAATTTAACTAGTTTGAGTGCCTTAACTTTCCTTACCCCGATTTTTGCGCTATTATTTGGCACTATTATTCTTTCTGAAGTCTTAAGTACAATTCAATCTTTGGGCGTATTTCTAACTATTATCAGTATTTATTTGATTAATCAAAGAGAGAAACTTAGTGCGAGATTTAGTGGTAAAACAGGACAATTAGAAGCAACTATGCAAGCAGTCAGTAGGGAAGCCAAGGAAATTGAGACGGTAAATATCACCCCACCAGCAACAATCAATCAAGATCTGGCGATCGAAGAATAATAAAAGCTTTTAGGGAGGATGCAGCTATAGCTATAAGCCAAGATTGTTTTATGACCACAAGCTAATTAAACTAGTAGTAAAACTAACCCAAGCTTATTGCCTTATAGCACCCAACACTAAGCTTTTATCACTAAGAAATTATTTATTGTTTCTCTTCAATTACTTGATCGATTAGACCATACTCTTTAGCTTCAAAAGCCGACATAAAGTAATCGCGATCGGTATCCTTTCTTATTTTTTCAATCGACTGTCCTGTATTATCAGACATCATTTGATTTAACTGATCACGAATACGTAGAATTTCTCTGGCTTCAATGTCAATATCTGTAGCCTGTCTACTTCCTTGTACTCCGCCTAACGGTTGATGGATCATGATTCTTGCATGGGGTAAAGCCAAACGCTTACCTTTTGTGCCACCAGCGAGGAGAAACGCCCCCATAGAAGCAGCCAAACCGACGCAGATAGTTACAACTTCGGATTTAATATGACGCATGGTGTCATAAATCGCTAACCCTGCGGTTACTGATCCACCTGGAGAGTTGATGTACAGATAGATTGGTTTACCAGGATCTTCGGAGTCGAGATATAGCATGATGGCAATAATTTGATTTGCCAAACCGTCGTCAACACTTCTACCTAAGAAGATAATACGCTCACGATATAAACGGTCATAGATACTAATCCAGTCGCTATATTGCTGACCTGGTAATTGATAGGGAACTTTGGGAATACCAATGGGCATAGGACTTTACCTTATAATTTATGTGTATTAAGTGAGGGTGGAAACAGGAGTTGGTAATTGACTGGCACTTTCCAAAACCTTGTCAATTAGTCCGTATTCTTTTGCAGCTTGGGGAGTCATGTAAAACATACGGTCTGTATCTTTTTCTAGTTTCTCGATTGGCTGACCTGTATTTTGACTAAAAATTTCTAAAACTGCTCTTTTGTTTGCCAATACCTCTTTAGCACGTATTTGTATATCTGTGGCTTGACCACGCGCACCTTGACGAGCTTGATGTAAAATAATTGTGCCATTGGGTAGACTAGCTCGATAACCTTTAGCCCCAGCAGAGAGGATCATTGCTGCTGTCCCCATTGCTTGCCCAATACAGATCGTATGTACTGGAGGCTTAATATAATTCATGGTGTCACAAATGGCAAAAGCTTCAGTTTCAAAACCGATAGACTCCCCACCATACCAAGAAGTACCAGTAGAGTTGATATACATGGTAATTGGTTTTTCAGGATCGTCAAATTGCAAGAAAAGCAACTGCGCCACAATTAACTCTGTAACATCAAGTCCTATTTGATTTTTATATTCGTCAGGAGACACTAAGGGTAGTCCTAAATAGATGATGCGCTCTTTAAGTAATAAAGAAGGTAAATCTGGGGGTGGAGTCCGATAATTGCCTCCGCCTCCTCTGTAGGGTGCTTGTACTGCCTGAATTGGTGAATCCATAGTATTTTTAATTTAATTTACCTTTGACGTTATTGTGTGTTATGCCAAAACAATGATTAGCAAAACAACAAATATACTTTTGGTTATGCTTTTGTGGCATGGTTAGTAAAATGATTTTAACGCATCTATCTCCCTGGGTTTAGCTGATTTTCATCTCTAAAACCGAACCTCAACCGAATATCAATATTTTTATTAGACTTAGTATCGCTAACTATGGCAAGAACAATTGCTTTAATCGCTCATGACGCAAAAAAGGACGACCTAATAGATTTTGCTTTACGTTATAAACATTTATTGTCTCGTTATCATTTAATTGCTACAGGAACAACAGGTAGAATGCTTGAGGAGGCTAGTAATTTAGATATTGAACGTTTGGCATCGGGGGCTTTAGGAGGGGATGCTCAAATTGCTGCTAGGGTAGTTGAGCGCGAGGTAATAGCCGTAATTTTTTTAATGGATTCACTTCATGCTCAATCCCATGAACCTGATGTGCAATTTCTCTTGCGAATTTGTAATGTTCATCAAGTTCCTTTTGCTACTAATTTGGGAACAGCAGAAGCGATCGCCATTTATTTAGCTCAAAGTTTGGTAGCTCATTTGATTTTTAATCCTGTCTCAGGGAATGGTAATGGTAAGGAACTTAATTTTATTAAACAAATGTTAGAACCTCATTTACATTTGGAAGTTCATTTAACCACGCCTGATATTAGTCCCTATACATTAGCTCAACAGGCGATCGCCCAGGGGGCAGACATTATTATTGCTTCTGGGGGGGATGGTACGGTTTCTGCGGTAGCAGGGGCATTAATTGGTACAAGAATTCCTTTGGGTATTATTCCTCGTGGTACAGCTAATGCTTTTGGAATGGCAATGGGTATCACTCAGCAAATTAATCAGATGCGTCGAGCCTGTGAGATTATTTTGACAGGTAAAACTAGGGTGGTGGATGCAGCTATTTGTAATAATTTACCTTTGATTTTGTTGGCTGGTATTGGCTACGAAGCCGAAACTATTGAAAAAGCCGATCGCGAAACTAAAAACCGTTGGGGGTCACTGGCTTATATTATGGCTGGTTGGCAACAGTTGGATGAGCAAAAGCTTTTTGACGCGGAAATTGAAATTGAAGGCGAGGTTAGAACTTTTCAGGCTGGAGCGATTACGGTTGCTAATGCTGCTCCCCCTACTTCGGTATTAGCCCAAGGTATTGGCGAGGTGGTTGCTGATGATGGGTTACTGGATATTACTATTGCTACTGTGGAAAATAAATTACACGGGGTGACAACTATGTTAAGTATGTTAGGGGCAGCACTAATTAAAACTAATGCAGGTTTGGATAATATAGTTCACTTGCGATCGCCCAAGGTGAGGATTTCTGCTACTCCTCCTCAAAAAGTGGTTTTAGATGGCGAAATTATTGGTAACACTCCTTTAGAAATTGAATGTATTCCTCAAAGTTTAACTATTTTTGCCCCTGTGACTGAAGGTTAGATATAATTCCTGTTTTATACGAAATCCGATTACCAAAACATACTTTCGATCTGTAGTTTTAATTAGTTTAAAACAAGCGTGCCTACTACCTACTACAAGCGTGCCTAGTGCCTCACCTCAACTTTTAAATAGCGTATCTAAACAGGATTGAGTATTATTTATGAACTAGGTTTAACCAGCTTTCTGCATCTTTCCAACCTAAACCCTGACGCACTATTTCAGGTTCATCCCGCGTAAAATCTAGAATGGTGGAGACTTTAAACCCAGGATCTAAACCATTATCGATAATTATATCTACTTGTTTTTCCAAAGTGTCGAAGAGGGTAGCTTTATCAACATTCATAGTAGGATAATCCCCTGCATGATCGCTTATATGTGCTGAGGTTGAAATTATCGGATTACCAAGGCGAGTTAATAATTCTTGGCATAAAACATTATCTGGCACTCTAATTCCTGTAGTTTTGCGTTTAGGATTCATCACCAGTTTAGGAACTAGTTTAGTGGCAGGTAAAAGAAATGTATATGGCCCTGGAATTAAATGTTTCATAATGCGATAAGAGCGATCGCTAACTGTGGCATATTGGGCAATATTGGAGAGGGAAGAACATAAAAACGTTAAGGGTTTATCGTTAGACATTTGTTTGATTCTTCTGACTTTTTCCACTGCGGATTTTACATTGAGATCACAACCGATCGCATAAACTGTATCGGTAGGATATAGAATTACTGCTCCCTTTTGTAATTCGCTCACAATTTGCTCGATAGTCCTTGCTTGTGGATTAGTATGATGTAACTCGTATAAAACTGTCATATTTTTCAAAGAAACTAAGAAATAATTATCTATTTACTCTGCTCACAACAGGTACAATCAATTCAGAGTTTAAGCAAGCTGCTATAAATGGTGTTTTTATGGTCAGGATTGGTTACTGGGAATGTCCTACGGGAATTTCTGGAGATATGTGTTTAGGAGCTTTAATTGATTTGGGCTTACCCTGGCAATATTTAATTGATAATCTCTCTCTTTTGGGTATTGATCAAGAATATGAGTTGAAAACTTCAACTGTTATACGTAATGGGCAAGCAGCTACTAAATTTGAGGTTAACCTACACCTTGCACCTGAGTTTACTACTAGTGATCATCATTATCCTGCTAGACACCTGGAAGAGATTGAAAATTTAATTAAATCTGCAACTTTAC
Organism: Chondrocystis sp. NIES-4102; assembly: GCA_002368355.1. NCBI lineage: Bacteria > Bacillati > Cyanobacteriota > Cyanophyceae > Chroococcales > Chroococcaceae > Chondrocystis > Chondrocystis sp. NIES-4102. The sequence goes on from AP018281.1 coordinate 1,829,526, forward strand.
CAGCACGGGTTAAGCAATGGAGTTTAGCTATCTTTCGTCAATTGGCTGAAGCTGAAGGGGAAGTTCATGGTATTTCTCCCTCCCAGGTTCATTTTCACGAAGTGGGTGCAACCGATGCCATTGTAGATATCGTCGGTACTTGTATTGGCTTGGATTGGTTAGATTTAGATCAATTGTATTGCTCCCCTATGCCTACGGGGGGTGGTACTGTTAAGGCTGCTCATGGTCTTTTGCCTGTGCCTGTACCTGCGGTGGTCAAGCTGTGGCAAGCAAGGAAAGTACCAGTTTATAGCAATAATATCAAAAAAGAGCTAGTTACACCAACAGGGGCAGCGATCGCAACCACCTTGGCTACTGATTTCGGCGATCCTCCTGCTATGAAACTGGAAAAGATTGGGTTGGGTGCAGGTTCTCGTGATTTGGAAATTCCTAATATTTTACGTTTTTGGATCGGGGAACAAACCGCCACTGTTTCTACTCCTGCTTTATTTGCTGCGGAAACTATTAGCGTCTTGGAAACTCAAATTGACGATCTCAATCCTCAAGCTATTGCTTATACTTTAGAACGGTTATTAGCTGCTGGGGCATTGGATGTTTTTACTCAGAATATTTCTATGAAGAAATGGCGTTCTGGTATCCTTTTAACCGTTATTTGTGAGCCTCAATTGGTTAATACTTGTAAAACTATTATCTTTGAGGAAACTACTACCCTAGGAATTCGCGATCGCACTCAACTTAGAAGTACTCTTAAACGCGAAATACAATCTGTTACCACCGTCTACGGTACAGTAAATATGAAAGTTGCCAGATGGGAAAATGGTAACCAACAACAAATTGTTAATGTACAGCCAGAATATGAAGATTGCGCCACCTTAGCCCGTCAACATCATGTTCCCTGGAAACAAATATCTCAACTGGCTGTCTCTGCTTGGCAACAGTTAAATGCCTCCTCAACATAACTACAATTAAATAATTGGAATAAATATATGACTTGGGTAACCAGCCTGTGGAAATTTTCGCGCCCCCACACTATCATTGGTACGAGCTTAAGTGTACTAGCTTTGTACTGTATTTGTTTAGCCACCACTGGAAAGCCAGTAACAGCAATAAATTTGGAACAGATGTTAGCAGTTTGGCTAGCCTGTTTATGTGGCAACATTTATATTGTGGGTTTAAATCAAATATTTGATATAAAAATAGATCGCATTAATAAACCAGATTTACCTTTGGCTGCTGGAGATTTTACCTTAAGACAGGGAAAAATAATTGTTGCTTTAACAGGTATAGCTGCTTTAATTATTAGTAGCTTTGCAGGTATTTGGTTATTAGCTACTGTGGGGATAAGTTTAATAATTGGTACTGCTTATTCCGCCCCACCAATACGTTTAAAACAATTTCCTTTTTGGGCTGCGTTTTGTATTCTTACGGTTAGGGGAATTATAGTTAATATTGGCTTATTTTTACATTACGGATCTAAATTAGAAACTAGCGAAGCCTTAAACCCTTACGTGTGGACATTAACCTTATTTATTCTACTGTTTACCGTAGCGATCGCAATATTTAAAGATGTTCCCGACTTAGAAGGCGATCGACAATATAATATTAGGACTTTTAGTTTAGTTATTGGTAAATCAGCAGTATTTAATCTATCTCGTTGGGTAATTACTGTTTGTTATTTTGGTATGATCGGGGCTGGCTTTTTCTGGCTAACTTCTCTTAATGTTAGCTTCTTTATTATTAGTCATTTATTCTTATTAGGCTTACTTTGGTGGCGTAGTCGTAATGTGGATTTAAATGAAAAAACTGCAATTACTGATTTTTATCAATTTATTTGGAAACTCTTTTTTGTAGAATATCTACTGTTTCCTATTGCTTGTTTTATTTAGTTGAAGAAGATAATAGTAGGTTTTTAGGTTTTTAGCTTCTTAGCTATTAGCTGTTAGCTTTACATTTTTAAATGATTTATAACAACTGACTCCTGACTTAACCCCTACTACCTACTACCTACTAGCTACTACCCACTACCTAATCTCCCCTCCTGTCTCCTGATTTGCGGTTGCGTAGCTGTCGTAGACATAGCTTATCCTTATTTGACTCCTGACTCCTGACTCCTGACTCCTGACTCCTGACTCCTGTCTCCTAATTATTCATTTAATTTTTTTCAAAGCAGCCAAAGCATGAAGCTGAACTTTACGATCCGTTGCTTGTGCCAAAGATGTTAATGTAGCTTTAGCGCAATCACAACGTAGTTCACCTAAAGATGTAGCCAAAACCTGCATAATTTGAGGAGAATTGTAGCCCTGATTAGAATGTTGCCAAAAATCAACTAATATTTGTGTAGCTTTAATTTTTAATTCTGGAGTATTAATTCTACCTAAAACGGTGATAATTTTTTGAATAATTAAATCTTCAGAATCAAATAAAACTTGCTGTAGATAATCGATCGCTATACTAAGTTCACTCCTACCTAAAGCCTTAATTAGATCTAATTTTAAAACTAGAGGTGTTGTTGGTAATTGCAATACTTGAAATAAAACAGTAGCTGCTTCTGGTTGCTGCATTCTACCCAAAGATATTGCTGCTTGGGTGGATACTTCTAAGTTTAAATCTTTTAATAAAGGTTGTAGGTGAGTAACTAAATCTAACTGTCGAGATAGATCACAGCGAAATCCTAGGGCGATCGCAGCTTCTTTTCTGACACTACTAGCAGTATCTTGTAATGCTTGAATTAAAATGGGAGGAATACGTTGATCGTGGAAGCTAGCTAAGGCTTTAATTGCTAAAGTGCGTACTTCTGACTTACTATCATTGATAACTGTTAATAATGGTTCGATAGTCTCACGAGTGTGAAGATAAAAGAGAGATTGTACAGCTAAAAGACGATAGGTAGGTGTATCTAATAGCTTAACTAAAGCCTCGATCGCCCCGTTGCCAATTTGAGTTAAAGTTTTAAGTGCGATCGCTATTAAGTCGGAGTCTGTAGTCAGATCAAGCAGCTTAACTAAATTTATGATAACTTCAGGGGTTTTAAAAGATCCCAAAACTTGACAAATAAACCAGCGTATATCGACTGCTATAGTTTCATCTGCCAGAAGCTTAGTTAAAGTAGGGACAACTGGATCGCCAAATAAAGGTAAAACCTTGGTAATCTCCCATTTATGCTCAAAATCGCCCTCAAATAAGATCATAAGTGCTAATTCTAAGGCTAATTGCCAATCTTCCCCCTCAATTAACAATAATTTAGCTTGTTTCCTGCTTGTGCTTTGGGGTAATAATTGTAGAAAATGATGAACTTGTAACCAATCTTTTTGATGTGCTGCTGTTAAAGCGAAATTGAGTATTACTTGTATATTATTTAATGATTGATTTACTGTTTCTAATTTTATCTGGGTCACGCCTTGATTATACTCACTCTTATTAATAGTTGAGACAATATAAATTTAATAAATCCTAATGCAATATTTATTATTATTTTATTTTCTAGATCGGTTTGGTAGCATAAACCACGAATAACTATCTGGATATGTTCATTTAGAATTAAATTCATGCAATTTGATCATCAAAACTATTTTTCATAGATGGCGGAGTAAAAACAAAAAATGAGTCATGAGTCTCAAACAATTGTGGTAAAAATAGGTACTTCTAGCCTGACACAAGCAACAGGTCAAATTGCGATCGCAACTATTGCTTCTTTAGTAGAAACTTTGAGTTATTTACGTCTACAGGGGCATCGTGTAGTCTTAGTTACCTCTGGGGCTGTGGGGATAGGATGTGCCAGACTTAATCTTGCTGAAAGACCACGAAAAATGGCTTTAAAACAAGCTGTAGCAGCAGTTGGGCAAGGACGTTTAATGAGGATTTATGATGATCTATTTAGTAATTTACAACAAGCGATCGCCCAAGTATTATTAACCCGACGGGAATTAGTTGAAAGAGCCACCTATGTTAATGCTTCTAACACTTTTAAAGAGTTATTAAACTTGGGTGTAATTCCCATTGTTAATGAAAACGATACTATTGCGATCGATGAACTGAAATTTGGCGACAATGACACTTTATCTGCCTTAGTAGCTAGTTTAGTGCAAGCAGATTGGTTATTTCTCCTAACCGATGTGGATCGTATGTATTCTGCTGATCCTAAAACAGATCCCGATGCTCAACCAATTAAATTAGTCAGTAGTGCAGAATTTGATAGGTTGCAGGTAAACGCAGGTTCTAGTGGTTCACAATGGGGTACGGGGGGTATGGCAACGAAATTAGCAGCAGCGAGAATTGCTACCTCCACAGGCGTTAGAACTGTGATCACCCAAGGTAAACAACCCCAAAATATTATTAAAATTTTGCAAGGGGAAGATATCGGCACACAATTTGAGGCGCAACCACAAACTGATAATGCTCGTAAACGTTGGATTTCCTACGGTTTAATTCCTATGGGTAAATTATATTTAGACTCTGGTGCAGTTAAAGCCCTTAGTCATCAGGGAACATCTTTATTACCTGCGGGGATCATCGCTTTAGAAGGGGAATTTTCCGCCTCCGATGCTGTGCAATTATGTAATCAAGACGGTGTGGAATTGGGCAGAGGTTTAGTTAATTACAACAGTAGTGAGATTAAACGCATTAAAGGGCATCATTCCAATGAAATTGCTACTATCTTAGGTTACGACGGTGCGGATACAGTGGTACATCGTAATAATTTGGTGATGCAGGATGTGAATTTAGGATAAATAGTTAATAACAATCTAATTAAAGATTTATTTGATCTCAATACTTATTTAAATTTAACTTGATAGATAATTGGTTATCGTGTAATGCTAAATTATTTAAGAATGGGAAATATCTTTTTAATTATTTATTAGAGCGATCGCAAATAAATTTATTTGAAGTTAAATATATCGTATACCAATGATTAAATCTTAAGCCAAAGGTAATTTAATCAATATAAAATATTACTAAAAAGTTTCAGACAACAGGTTCTTTTTGTATGGCTAATCCTAATCCAAAAACAGATCACTTAAATCATTTTCCTAAAAGGGCTGGGGCGACTGAGGCTTTAGGTAGGACACCAGTACAAGTTAAAATTCTAGAAAGTCAATATAATAAATGGATGAGTTTACCTGTTGATATAAGAAATCAAGTTTTGAGGGATGCCATTGAGAAAACCTTAGAAAAATTTGACAATATCCTGTAGGTATTTACGTCTCAATAATTTTTTGAATTAACTGAGAAACAGATTCAGCCTGATTCATAATCATTAAGTGTCCACCATGTTCAATAGTATAATTTTCCTCAATAAATCTAGCAGGAAAAATGCGATCGCGATCGCCATTAATTTGATAAACATTTGGTGGAACTAATTCATTTCGCCAAACTACTATTTGATTTATTGACCATTTTAGTAATTTACCATTCATCTCGATAATTATTTCGTTTAACAGTTGTCTTTCATCTAGATTTTGTAAACTAAAAAACCAACCGACTAATGTTTTACTCAGCCATAGCATCACCCTAATAGGTAATAAACGATGAATAGGAAACCAACGCCAGATCTTAAAATAAAAAGGATTTTCTTGTTTACTTTTAATACTAGAAATTAAAATTACTTTTTGAGTAGGGATTTGTTTAGCAATTTCAACTGCAATAATCCCCCCAAAAGATAAGCCGATTAAAATTGGGCTATCTGACTTTATTTGTGGAATTAAACGTTTAGCATAAGCCGTAATATCTTCTTTACTTTCAGGTTCTAACCACTGAATATGAATTGGTTGATATCCTTGAAATCTTAACTTTTGAAAAACCCGCTTATCCGCCCCCAAACCACTCAAACAATAAATATCTTTTAAAGAACGTTCTTTTTTTTCTTGCGCTGTTGGTAAGGGATTACTATTAAGATCAAGCGATTCTATATTTGATTTTGACATTTTCAGACTGTTTATACCAGATTATATATGCAGATAATATTTAAATTGCGAAAAAGAGTCATTTGGATAGTGTAATTAAATTAATATTCATAACTCAATAATCATAAATAAGATGACTTCATCCTACTTTCCTCATCCTAATCATCTGCAAACCCCTCATAGTGGTTATCATTGGAATCAAATTAATCCTCGCTATTTTGAAGGTTGGTATTTACGTTTAACTTTACCCCAAATCAAGCAAACGTTTGCTTTTATGTATTCCTTGGAAGATCCTTCAGGGAAACAGCCTTATAGCGGTGGTACAGTTCAAATACTAGGTATTGATGAAACTTATCTTTGTCGCCCATTTCCAGAAGTGAAAAAATTCTTTGCTGCTAAAGATAGTTTAAGTTTTGGACATTGGGGAAAAACTGATATACCAATCAAAGCACAATTATTATCTCCTAATGAATTTAATACTCATATTAGAGAAGGATACCAAGTAACAGCAACTCTAAATCAAGGAAGTATTTTTGATCCTAGCAGCAATCAATATTGTCGTTGGCAATATCAGATACAACCTATATACGGTTGGGGTGAACCACAATTACCACAAAAATCCACAGCAGGATGGCTATCTTATCTACCCATATTTGAACCAGGATGGCAAATTACCCAAGCTCATGGTTTAGCTACAGGGTGGATAGAATGGGGAGGAAAACCTTATCATTTTACTGCTGCACCTGCTTATAGCGAGAAAAACTGGGGTGGATCTTTTCCTCAGAAATGGTTTTGGATCAATTGCAATAGTTTCCAACAGCAACCAGATTTAGCTATGACGGCTGGGGGAGGAATTAGACAGGTATTGTGGTGGGAAGAGGAAGTTGCTTTAATTGGCATACATTATCAAGGAAAGTTTTATGAATTTGCTCCCTGGAATTCTGATGTTAATTGGCAGATCAAGCCTTGGGGAGAATGGCAGATGCAGGCACAATCAGCCGAATTTATGGTATCTTTGTCTGGAGAAACCGACTTACCTGGGGTGTATGTACGTACTCCCACCGCCCAAGGGTTAGTATTTAATTGTCGAGATACAACTCAAGGTAAATTAATTTTAAGATTAAGCGATCGCTCTGGTAAAGAAATAATTACTGCCACAAGTCATTTGGCTGGTTTAGAAGTTGGTGGCGCACCTTGGAATCAGTCTTGGATAGTTTAACATAACATAGGTAATCAACTTTTATTCAAGACCAAGTGTGGGTTAATTTCTTTTTTAAACGTTTATTGATAGCTATACCAACTTTAATTGCTATTAGTATAATTATTTTTACTGTATTAGCTTTAGCCCCTGGAGATCCTTTAGGGGAATTTGCTTCTAATCCTGCTATTACGGCTGAAGTTCGAGAAAATATTCGTAAATCTTTTGGCTTAGATCAGCCAGGATATATTCGTTATTTTAAGTGGGCTGCAGCTTTTTTAGGCGGAGATATGGGTTATTCTTTTAATAGTAGAAGTCCTGTATCAGATTTATTATGGCAACGCTTATCTACTACTTTTTTAGTTGTAGGTACTGCTTATTTTTTAGGTTTATTAATAGCATTCCCTCTCGGAATCATTTCAGCAGTCAAGCGATACTCTCTTACGGATCAAATAATTACTACCATTGCTTTTTTGGGCTTTTCAATTCCACCCTTTTTTACAGGCTTACTATTTATTATTATTTTTAGTGTACAGTTGGGTTGGCTACCTTTTATTTTTAATAGTACTCTACAAGTTACAGATTTCCATAGTTTAATTGCTCAAATTCAACAGTCGATTATGCCGATAACTGTTCTTGCTTTATATCATGCAGCTATCTTAATGCGTTTCATTCGTTCGGCAGTATTAGAAGAATTAAATCAAGATTATGTAACCACTGCTTTTGCTAAAGGTTTAAATAAATTTAGTGTGATTAAAAATCATGTTTTGCGTAATGCCTTAATTCCCGTAGTCACTTTAATAGCCCTCGATATACCTAGCATTTTTACAGGTGCATTAGTAACAGAACAAATTTTTCGTGTTCCTGGTATTGGAGCATTATTAATTGAATCTATTTATCGCAGTGACACCCCTGTAGTTATGGCAATTACCTTTATTTATGGAATTTTAATTGTGCTGTTTAGTTTAATTGCCGATCTAATTTACGCGGTTTTAGATCCTAGGATAATTAATGATTAATTTACTTTAATAACTATCAAGAAGAGCAGAGTAAATATCAATTACATAACCTTATTTAGCGTATCAAAAATAAACATATATAAAGAGCCATTTCAAAAACTAAAAGTTCAGAATATCTGAGCTAACAGCTAAAAAAAACTCATATCACCTAAACAGATAAATAATGACTTCCATTAATAAAGATAACAATTTGTGGTTAGATAGTTGGGAAAGATTCAAACGCGATCGCCCTGCTATTTTAGGAACTATTATAATTATTCTAATTGTTTGTGCAGTAATATTTTTACCTTTTATTTACACAACACCTATAAATAAAATCGATTTTTTAGCAGCTTCCACTCCTCCTAGTTGGCAACATCCATTTGGCACTGATAGTTTAGGTCAAGATCAATTAGCTAGAATATTACAGGGTGGTAGAGTATCATTAACTGTTGGCATCGCCTCAATGCTAGTAACAATATTTTTAGGCACAATTATTGGCGCGATCGCAGGTTTTTATGGTGGCATAATTGACACTATTTTAATGCGACTTACTGATATATTCTTAGCCCTACCCCAATTACCTTTATTACTATTAATTGTTTATTTATTTCGCGATGCAATTAAAAATATAGCAGGGGCAGAATCTGGAATATTTCTTCTAATTGTCCTATTAATTGGTGGTTTAAATTGGATGTCTGTAGCCAGATTAGTAAGAGCTAGTTTTTTAAAACTAAAATCATTAGAATTTGTAAGTGCAGCTAGAGCGATCGGTGCAAAACCATCAAGATTGATTTGGATTCATTTATTTCCTAATGTTTTAAATGTGATTATTGTGGCAGCCACGTTAGCAGTTGGAAATGCAATTATTACCGAATCTACTCTAAGTTTTTTAGGCTTAGGTTTTCCGCCTGATGTACCTACTTGGGGCAGAATGTTATTTGAGGCTAAAGATTATTTAACCTCCGCTCCCTACATGGCAATTTTTCCTGGAATGGCAATTTTTTTAACTGTTTTAAGTATTAATTATCTTGGGGATGGGTTGAGAGATGCTTTAGATCCTAAAGGGTAATTGATAGTTAAGTGTTTATTAATTTTTAGCTATTAGCTTTGGGCTGTTAGTTATTAGCTTTTAACTTCTTAGCTTCTCCTGACTCCTGACTCCTTTCTCCTTTCTCCTTTCTCCTTTCTCCTTTCTCCTGACTCCTAACTCCTTTCTCCTTTCTCCTTTCTCCTGACTCCTGACTCCTGACTCCTAACTCCTTTCTCCTTTCTCCTACCTACTACTTGATCGCTGCTAACTATTTCCAAATTATCGAGGCTAAAATAGCGACATATTTTTATCCTATATAAAGCCTTATGAAACTGATAGCATTATCATTAATGGCGACAGTAACTACTACACTGATATCCTTCCCTGCTGAGGCGGAAAATTTAAACGATTTAAATAAACTACTAAATACTAAAAAATGCTCTCAATGCGATCTAACTAATTCAGGTTTAGTACAAGCCAATTTAACAGGGGCAGATCTAGTACAAGCAAACTTAGTAGGTACAAATTTGAGTCAAGCCAATTTAACAGGGGCAAACCTGCGTGGGGCAAATTTAACAGGTGCATCTTTATATGGGGCAAATTTAACAGGGGCAGATTTAAGTTATGCAAATTTATCAGGTACAGATTTAAGGAATGCCTATGTATCCAATGTCAACTTTACGGGAGTTAATTTAGATTCTGCACATTTAGATGGAATTAAAGAGTTAGCAGAAACTGCTGCTAGTGCTAAACAATTTCATCGTTGGGGAGTACAGGAAACTACAAGAGGTAACTATCCCCAGGCGATCGCTCACTATCGTAAAGCAATTAAATTAGATCCACAATTAGCCCCTGCCTATCTCGGTTTAGCTATTATTCAATATAATTTCGATCAACGAGCGGAAGCAAAAATGAATACAGCCACAGCAGCTAAATTATTTAAACAACAAAAGCATCAATTAGGATATAAAACTGCTACTGATTTTCAGAAAAAAATGGATTTAATACAGCAAGCAGAGGCAAATGCAGCTAAAGAAGGGGGCGGTATGGGTAGTGTGGGTAAATTTATCGGTAGTGTAGGCTCACTTTTATTGCAATTTTTGTTATAGAGAGAAATTCTAATTTTAGATGATTAATTATTAATTGTGGCTGTGTAATGTATAAATATTTAGCTATCATTAAAACTGTTTAGTTAGCAATTAAACATCTTTGTCATTTAGCTGTAAAAAAATCCAAATTCATACTCAACCGTGAAGGGAAAAATTTTAGGCACTCGTTATAAAGTTCTTGAGTATATTGCTACGGGAGGATTTGGCAAAACTTATCTGGCGGAAGATACCCAATTACCTGGAAGAGATCGTTGTGTGGTTAAGCAATTATGTCCTAGTATTGAAGATCCTGAGTTTTTGGCTATAGCTCGGCGTTTATTTAAAACAGAAGCTTCAACTCTCCATTTTTTGGGAGATCATGCTCAAATACCCAAGCTTTTGGCTTATTTTGAAGAAGAAGAAAAGTTTTATTTAGTACAGCAATATATTGCAGGAAAAACCTTAGAAGAAGAATTGAATTCAGGAGTTCTATGGTCAGAAATCCAAGTGATAGAATTACTAATAGATTGTTTAAAAATTTTAGAATTTATCCATTCTAAAGGGGTAATTCACCGCGATATCAAACCTGATAATTTAATTCGCCGTCATAGCGATCGCAAAATTGTTTTAGTAGATTTTGGTACGGTTAAAGAGGTTTTAAAAGGACAAACCAATATAGAATTGACTATAGCAGTGGGAACACAAGGTTATATGCCCATAGAGCAGGCAAGAGGCAAACCTCGTCCGACTAGCGATATATATGCTTTGGGTATTATTTGTATTCAAGCACTTACGGGGGTTGCTCCTCTTGATTTAGAAGAAGATGAGGAAGGGGAAATTATCTGGGAGTCTTTAGTTAATGTTAGCCCTGACTTGGCAAAAATTCTGACTCAGATGACACGTTATCATTTTCAAGCTCGTTATCAGTCAGCCAGGGAAATTATGCAAGATTTATCTGCTTTGCCTAACTTTAATAATCAACACTCCAGTCATGGCACACCTAATTCTAGTTTTCCGCTTCTAGAAAATATAGGCAATCATCCCCATAATTTATATAAGAGTGCATACGAGCAATCAGATTATACATATACCGCCAAAAACAAAATAGCAGTTATCAAAGTAGAGCCTGTTGCAGCAAATAATCAACCAATTAAATCTCAACTAATCAATGATCTACCTTTAAATAAAACTAGCGACAACTTAAAAATTAATCCCGCCATTATTTGGGCGATCGCTTTGATAACCTTGTTGCTTGGTGGTATGTTTTTATTTACTCAATCAATTTTTCAAAAACTCAACCATCCTGATAATTCCATTGAGCAGACTGATCCTCAAACTCCTAAAATTAATTGAGGTGGAGGATTTACAAAAAACCTTTAAACTGCAAGCATTGAATCAAAATGGTTAAATAAACATATCATTACCAGTGGGCAGGAAATCTAGCTCATTATTTTGAGAACCAAAAATGTCATTAGAAGTATCAATAGTTTCAATTCCACTACCTAATACTAAATCTGCTGCAACTGTAGAACTAGGGTTGATTATATTTTCTGTACCTAAAAATCTTACAGTTTCAGGATCATTAAATCCTGAATAAACATAGACTGAACCATAACCAGAAGAAACAAAACCCCCCAGAAATTCAGTATCAACAACTTGACTTGCAACTCCTACTATTACTGGACCTGCATCCTTAGATACTACTAGCAATGGGCCACCGCTATCACCTTGTCCAATTCCTCCTTCTAAAGGGATAGGGGTGGGGGAAGAAGTAGGCACAGGTATCAACTCTGGTGATGAGCTATCTAAACTGGGAGCATTTAATCCTGTCTCCCCATCTAAGGAATCGGAATCATCGTAGTCAAATCGAATTATCCCATTATCAACGCTTTCTATAACATTTTCCGCTCCACGACGCAAACCATCAGCAGCCTTATAGGCATCCGAGTCACCATGTTCTCCGTACCCAATCATAGTTCCTGTTTGTCCTAATATAGAGGCATTATCTGCTAATTCAGGAATGTTAGGTGATATGGCAATTGGAGCAATATCCGTGAAGTTTTGGTCTAAAGTCAAGACAGCTAAATCGTATCGAGAATTAATAGTTTGTTTACCATCAATACTAGTGAATCTATTAGCCTCAGACGCAAGCCAGCTAGGATGTAAGCTAACTTGACTGATTTTTAAGTTATAATCAGCATCTGTTTCTAAATTGTCGCCTAATAAAAAAGAGTACTGGGAAAAATCTGTTACATCGACAACGCCATCGAGATTTGGATCGATCACATGGGCTGCTGTCAAAATTTTGTTAGGAGTAACCAGGGTTGCTGTGCCAGTATTAAACTTTCTAAAGAAACCTGTTGTAGAAGTATTAATTTCCAATTTCCCAACAGCGTCTATAGGTTTTGCAAGTTCAACCGCTATGGAATTATCAACGCTTGGATTAATAGCAACCATTTCCTTTTATTCGATTACTCTTGTTTTATATGGCATTGTATCATTGTTCTGTCAAGGCATAAATTTCAATAACTTTAACTTTATAATTTACTGATTAATGAACATTAATAATACTATCGATTATCAAGCGATCGCTCTTGAATTAGAAGGAATCGAAACTATTAGTGATGGCGATCGTTTAACTAAGCTATCCCTAGATTATTATCACTTTAGCCCCATTCTAACGCCACAATTACAAGATAAACGGGGTGATTTGGCAGTTTTACCCAAAAATGAAGCAGAAGTCTTAAAAATAGCCGAAATTTGCGTCAAACATCAAATACCCTTAACCGTAAGAGGTGCAGGCACAGGTAACTATGGTCAATGTATTCCCCTAAAAGGTGGTTTAATTCTTGATACTAGTAAAATGAATCAGATTAAATCATTAAAACCAGGAATTGCTTGTGTAGAGCCTGGGGTGAAAATGGCAGCCTTCGATAAACAAGCTAGAGAGATAGGCTGGGAATTACGGATGGCACCTTCTACCTATCGCACCGCAACTATAGGCGGATTTATTGGTGGTGGAAGTGCAGGAATGGGTTCTGTTAATTACGGACAATTAAGCGATCGCGGTAATCTTCAAAAAGTTCGACTCGTCACCCTAGAATCATCTCCCCAAGTATTAGAATTAGCAGGGGACGAAGTGCAGAAAGTTCTTCATGGTTATGGTACAACTGGTATTATCACAGAATTAGAATTTCCTCTTGCACCTGCTTATCCTTGGCAAGAAATAATAGTAGTGTTTGATGACTTTATGACTGCTGCCAAATTTGGACAAGCCCTCAGTGATAGTAATGGCATCGTTAAAAAACTAGTTAGTATTCATGCTGATCCAATTCCTAGTTATTTTACTGCTTTGCAAGATTATCTACCCCAAGGAAAGCATTGCGCTCTTTTAATGGTGTCAGAGTATGATTTTGCAGCTTTGCAAGGGTTAGTTAAAGAGTTTCAAGGAGAAATAACCTATAACAAAAGTGGCACTGAAGGGGGTAAAGGGTCTAATCTGTTGGAATTTACTTGGAATCATACAACTCTTCATGCTCGTAGTGTAGATCGCAACATAACTTATCTGCAAACTTTTTATTTCACCCTCGAAAGATTAGAAAAGTTCTATCATCAGGCGGGAGAGGAAATTATGATTCATTTGGAGTTTCTACGGGCTGGAAATCGTGTTGTACCCGCAGGATTACAATTAATTCATTACACCACGGAAGCCAGATTAAACGAAATTATTCGCGATCATGAATCTCAGGGGGCATTTATTGCCAACCCTCATGTTTATACTATTGAAGATGGTGGTAATAAACAAATAGATCCAGAGAAAGTAAGCTTTAAACAGCAAATAGATCCCTTTGGTTTACTTAACCCAGGTAAAATGCGCGGTTATGAGCAAAAACAATAAAATAAACCAGAGGCAGAATTATTTATCTTCTCTTGTTGCTTAAGATATTAAAGCAGTGCAACCTATTTAATTGGTTTAAAGTTGCAATAATTTTCAGCCCTATTTTTATATGAATTACTTAAATGTTGGGTAGAAATAGAAAGGTTTTTAGGTAGTAGGTAGGGGGTAGTAGGTAGTAGGTAATAAGTAATACCACAAGTGGACAATGAGAGTAACGAGTCTGATAGTAGGAGTAGTAGTTAAAGCTAAAAGCTAAAAAATATCCCGTGAATTATCACGTATTGTGATAAAACCCTGTCTTCGGCTAAAAAAACTCAGGATTATTATAGACTCTAATATGAATTACTTAAATATTAGCTATCAATAGAACGGTTTTTAGGTAGTAAGTAATCCCAAAAGGGGACAATGTAGGTAATAGATTTTTTCTAACTCCCCTTCCTAACTCCTTGTAAATTCCTAGCATTCTTTTTTGTATTTCATATAAGTTATCAAGGACAATCAAGTTTGTTTACTAGGTTTTATGATATTTAATATCAGTAGGTTAAGAATTGCTCATCCTTAAGTGCTAACTGATCAGATGGTTTTTCCCTTAAAATAGGTAAAGTAATAAATCAAACCAATTATTAATCCATCTTGGAGTTTATTAAATATATGAGTTTAATCCTTACCAGCCTGGCACAATTTCTAAATATCTATTTTGTATTATTAATTGTCAGAATTTTACTATCTTGGTTTCAGACTGCCGAATGGGCAGCCCAGATAATATCTTTCCTCAGCCCCATTACCGATCCTTATCTTAATATCTTCCGTTCCATTATCCCACCCCTGGGCGGAATTGATATTTCAGCAATTTTGGCAATCTTTTTGTTGCAGTTTGTACAAGGTACACTGGCATCTTTATCTGCTACTTCTATGGCTGGTGGCTTCTAGATTTAATTATTTATTGCCTTCAAAATCGTCATAATAAAAAGGACGTACTTTACCTGCAAACCCAGAAGCTTTAAAATTCTTAAGTTTTAAGGGTGTTGGTTGATTTGCAGGCACACTAACTCTAATTTCAAAATCACTGACTCCTGGGGGGACTAATTCGATTGTACCGATGCGTCCCCGATTTTCAAAGGTGGGGTTATCATCCGCATCGTAAATACGCCCGTAAACATCTGCATCGACAACGGGTTTACCTGTAATATTTTTCGCTTTACCTCTTATAGTAAAACAGTTAACAGGTCTCATATCACCACTAGTGACGCTTCCCTTAGCTTCATCTCCTGCACAGGGTTCGTAGGAAAGGTTGGATAGTGGAATGGAGGTTAAAGCTGTTGCTGGGGGAGTTATAAACCAGCTACCAAGCCAAAGAAGAGTCGAAAGGAAAAAAATAGTTATGAATCGAAATGGCATATAAATAATGAGTTTAGCAAGATTAATTACATTTTGTCGTTAAGAATACAAAAGTTACAGTATCTAAGGTCTAATATTTATTTAGCATAAGGCATAATTGGGTTTTTAATTCCCCGACGTTATAAGTAAGATAATTATTAAGTTTATTTGGATAAAACTAACCGTTAGACTGCTATTTCTTCTTAGCCATAGGGATTATAACCTTTGACTTGAATCAATTTTTCTCAATACTCCCTTGTTTTTAATAATGCAAAATGACACTGGTAGTAGGGAAAAACGAACTTTAATTATTTTTTTACTTTATTCGCTGCCTCTGCAACAGTTAAGATAAAGCGTCAATGAGCAGTTGCATAGTCTAAACCCTTTGCTAATTAGTCTGACTACAGATGAAGGTATTTTAACAATATATTTATACAAGATATCAATCCACAGCTTTTTGGCGTTGATGGAAATTTAAGCCTTTTCATTGAATATAAACATATTTTTATCTTTCCAGCTAATGATTTAAAATTCATATCAGTTTATTTCTAACTGTGGATATATAAGCAGGCAATATATAATTTTTAGCTTTTAGCTGATGATAATTACTATTAAGTTAAAATATAAACTTGGTAAGTTATTAATTATTTAATAATAATAGTAGCAAAGAGGATAATTGATTTTACGTGGTTGTTTGCCTAAAAAGTAGTTAGAATTACTATTTATTATCAAAGGTAGCGAATTATAAATTATTTTATTACTACTTAATTATCAAAATAAAACAAGCAAGCGATCGCTCTATAATTATTATTGAAAACTTAAATTAATTTACTACCACCAAGAAAACAAGATGGTCTTAAAAAATATAATAATAGTAACTATAATTTCCCTAGCTAAATATTTAACTCCAACAATAATATAAAATAACTTTCTTCTGAATATCATAGGTGTAATATTTATTTAATTCCCAAATAGCTAGATATTCAACTTCATTAGGGAAAAATAAGAATTATTGCTTAAATAAGGAGTAACTAAAAAATGAATCCCCTAAGTGTTGGTAATATCGTTAGTGCTGGGTTGCGTATCTATCGCGATAATTTTAAGAGATATTTCAAATTGGCATTTATTGGCTACTTATGGGTGTTAGTTCCCGTGTATGGTTGGGCGAAATATTCTACTATGATGGGTGTAATATCCCGTTTAGCATTTAAAGAGGTTGCAGAACAACCAGAAGCAATTAATGATGCTCAACGCCGTCTTAAACCTAAAATGTGGGATTTCTTCGCTACAGGACTTTTAGTAGCTTTAATTTTCCTTGGGGCATTAATACCCTATTTTATAATTTTGACAATAATTTCGATGATTGTTGGGGCAATTTTTAATGGTCAAGCTAGTGCAGCTACAGTTATCGGAATTTTATTAATTATAGTTGCTTTACTATTATTTATTTTCGGCTTTGTTTGGTTGGTTTCTCGCTTATTATTGGTTGAACTACCTTTAGCCATAGAGGATAATGTAACTGCGACAAGTACTATTAGTAGAAGTTGGCAATTGACTAAAAATTCCGTTGGGCGTATTCAGTTAGTTGTCTTTCTGGCTTTTTTAGTAAGCGCGCCTGTGGGTATTGTTATTAATCTAGCCAGTGCTATCTTACAAGTAGTTATTGGTGCATCTGTAGAAACTAATCCAGGTTTGGCAAGCATAGGAGTACTGCTTTATATATTCCTAGTTATTGTTGGTGGTGCGTTGATTATTCCTTTTTGGCAAGCAATTAAAGCGGTTGTTTATTACGATCTACGGATGCGTAGAGAAGGGATGGATATTGAATTAAGAAAATAAGCCTTTACTGCTTTAAAGTACAGTAGAAGGGTGCAATGTGAAAGCCAAAGTAATATATTTGTATTTACACGCTGTTTAGTTAATCTGCAAATTTAGCGTTAAATTTTGCCAATCATACCTCGGATTTATTAAAGCCGAAAGTAAAAAGCTAACTAATATTTAAATTAAGACAAGTAAATTACCCTACCCCAAATCAGCAAGAATAAGAGATCTTATTAATATACCCAAGACAATGCGATCGCGCTATGAATATTCCTGATTTGATTTCTTTTCTCCAGCAACAGACTTGTTTTGCGAATTTATCAGTAGAGGTTTTAGAGGCGATCGCTTTACGCTTATCAACCCAAGCTATCCCAGACAACACGGTTTTAATTACTGAAAACACCGAACCCCTGGGTTTATATATTATTGAATCTGGTAGGGTTTTTAGCAATAGTCAATTAGCTGATCGTGAATCTAGTCTATTATCAGGAACAGTACTTAATTTATATGCCCTATTATTAGAGCAACCAACCCAATATACTATTACCACCCTCACCCCTACGCAAGTCTGGTTTATTAGTAGTTTGGAGTTTACCAACCTAGTTCAACAGTATCCTGAAATTACTCAAGCTTTTTCCCAACAATTAGCAACTCAGGTAAAAGAATTATCTGCTCAATTATTATACGAGCAAGAACGACAAGTAAACCTCAGACCTTATTTAGTTAATAAAGCAAAACGCGGAATAATTGGCAAAAGTCGCTATGCAGCTAGATTGCGATCGCAAATAAAAGAGGCTGCGGAAACTACCGAATCAGTTTTGTTATTTGGCGAACCTGGTTTAGAAAAGGATAATATGGCAGCTTTAATTCATTTTGGCTCATCTAAACGACGAGAACCGATAATTAAGGTCGATTGTGCTAAATTACAAACTAGTGGGGCTGAATTATTTGGTCGTAGTGGTGGTAAACCTGGTCTAATTGCTTATTTACAGTCAGGTACTCTAGTACTAAATAATATTCATTTACTACCTAAAGAATTATTACCTGCGATCGCAACTTTGATTGAGACTAAACAATACATCCCTGTAGGTCGTGTGGGGACAGAAAAGGCGGTTACAGAAACTTCTGAAGCGAGAATCATTGCCATTTCCGAGCAAACCATCCCAGAGATTGATGGTGTAATTAAACACTTAATTAAAGTACCACCATTACGGGTACGTAAAACAGATTTAGAAGAGCAAATCAACTACTATTTAAGTTTAATTGATAAGAAAAAATCCCTCAAAAAAACTAAAATAACTCCTGAAGCCATTAGAAATCTACAAGCCTATGATTTCCCCAACAACCTACGGGAATTGCAAAGTATTTTAGAAAGAGCTTTAACTCAATTACAGGGTAGTACTAGTATTACAGAAGAAATTGTTTGGCATTCCCAAAGCAAGAAAAAACAATATCGCTTCAACCTGCTAAATAAATATCCCCAGTTACGTTACTTTCTTCGGAGTAAGTGGTTTCCAGATAGAATCAACTATGGCTTTACCCTCAGCTTTTATACCTTCATTGTTTTAATTCTGTTTA
The DNA here is from genome assembly GCA_002368355.1 of Chondrocystis sp. NIES-4102. Classification (NCBI taxonomy): domain Bacteria; kingdom Bacillati; phylum Cyanobacteriota; class Cyanophyceae; order Chroococcales; family Chroococcaceae; genus Chondrocystis; species Chondrocystis sp. NIES-4102. Next base: position 1,848,417 of record AP018281.1, read on the forward strand.
TCGCCCCGCAAAATCGATCCTCAAACTTTGCCCTCAACTTATTTTGGGCTTGGTGGTGGCCATTAATTCTCATTGGATTTCCTTTTATCGGTAGACTTTGGTGTGCTTTTTGTCCCTTTATGATCTATGGCGAAATCACTCAAAAACTATCTTTAATCTTATTTCCCAGACAGCTAAAAAAATGGCCCAGAAATACGGCGGAAAAGTGGGGAGGTTGGTTTTTATTTGCTCTATTTGCCCTAATTTTACTCTGGGAAGAGCTATGGGAGCTAGAAAACACGGCTTATCTTTCTGCTTGCTTGCTATTACTAATTACAGCAGGGGCAATGATTTTTTCAGCAATTTTTGAACGTCGTTTTTGGTGTCGTTATCTTTGTCCTATTGGGGGAATGAATGGCTTATTTGCCAAACTTTCCCTAACAGAATTACGGGCGCAACAGGGGACTTGTACGGCAGAATGTACTACCTATCAATGCTATAAAGGTGGTCCAGCCAAAGGAGAAGGGCAGGAAACTAATGGTTGTCCTCTATATTCCCATCCTGCACAACTAAGCGATAATCGTGATTGTGTATTATGTATGACTTGTCTCAAAGCCTGTCCCCATCGCTCGGTAGAATTTAATTTACGTCCGCCTGGAATTGAATTATGGACAACCCATACTCCCCGTAGTTATGAAGTAGCGTTACTATTTCTCTTGCTCAATGTCGTCTTTCTCCATCGTTTACCAGAGATATCTACTAGCTTGGGTTTAAATTGGCAATTAGAAAATTTTAGCGATCATGCTTTAATATCCCTGCTGGTTTTATCCCTACCCGTCAGTATTCCTATAGTTGCCCATATTGTCCATAAACTCGTGGGTAAACTGAGTAATCAATATAAGCCAGGTAAATTTATAGAATTAGCCTATGGTTATTTACCGTTGGTGCTAGCAGGTAATTTAGCTCATTATTTACGCTTGGGTTTAAATGAGGGAGGAAGAATCTTACCTGTAACAATGGCAACCTTTGGTTTAAATGGTGATAATTTACCAATTATAGTGGCTCATCCTGCGGTAATTGCTTTTTTACAAGGATCTACTCTAATTTTCGGGGTATTATTTTCAATCTTGTTAACACAAAAAATCGCCCGTCAACCATTTAAGTATTTATTATCACAACATCTGGGTACTATTGTTTTAGCTATGGGTATGTGGGTAGTAATTGTCGGGTTTTAATAATTGCATCAGCCTGGGAAAACGCAGAGAGGTAATGTTAGCTTCTTAGCTTAAGCTCCTCCTGACTCCTGACTCCTGACTCCTGACTCCTGACTCCTGTCTCCTGTCTCCTGTCTCCTGACTCCTGACTCCGACTACTACCTACTACCCAAACCCCGACTACTATGGATTTTGTCGTTATCGATACTGAAGGAAATAGGGAGTTAAGAGAAGTTGCCATTATTAATAGTGACGGCGAGTTAATCTATGAAGCTTTTAATCAAGAACATCCTCGCTATCAACAACGCCTCTTACAAAGTAAGCCATTAAAAACTATACTGCAAGAAATATTAGTTATTACTCGTGATAAATTATTAATATTTCATCATGCAAAACACGATCTACAAGTATTAAACTATAGTTTCCGCAAGGCTAATTTAACTTGGAGTGATTATTCTAAAATACAGTATCGATGTACCGTTAAACTGGCTCAACAATATTTGCCAAGTTGTAGTAGTTATTCCTTAGAACATTTAGCAAGAAAGCTTAATCTTAAGGTAGATCAACAGTATTTTATTGCTCAACAAGCTCATGTAGCTAGATATGATGCCCAGTTTACCTATCAATTATATATATTTATTCAACGGTTAATGATTCCAACTGACACATTAATTAATCCTTTTGGTAGCAGTCGTGTTGATAATCCTTTTCAAGTTCATCCCGACAATAGCGATATTTATCATACGCAATATAAAATTTTAGAATCGGTAATTGCTGATATTAAATATGATTCTAATCATCAAAGTAAGGGTGTAGTAATAATTGGTGATCCTGGTACAGGTAAGACTCATTTAATTATGCGTCTGGCGAAACAAAGGTTAACTTTAAATCGTATTTTGTTTGTTCCCTGTCCGAACGATGCTCAGACAATTAAGTATCATACTTATAGTTGTGTTTTGGAATCTTTAAATAGGAAGATACCAGACACTGATTTTAGTCAGTTAGATAACTTTTTAGCTAATACATTCCTCGGTATAATTCAAACAGTTAAGCAGCCTAATCAAAGAATTGAAAATATTATCAATAGTATTAAAGATAATCCTCTAAAATTATACGAAATATTAGGTGGGGAAGGAACTCAAACTCGTAGGGATAATTGGGACTTAATTGAGAGAGTTACTACCCAATGGTGGATTAATAAATATGGGGCTGTTGGATATGCACCAGAGATAATTAAAGGTATCGTTAAATTTTGCCGTTATAGTGATGTAAATTATAAGCAACTAGTAAAAAAATGGTTGGCTGCAGATGAATTAGAACCTGAAGAATTAAGTAAAATTGGTTTAACTAGTTGGCATGATGAGATTAGTAAAGAAGATTTTTCTTTAGAAGCGATCGCGGTTTTTGGTAGGCTTTCTTTGTTGAATGAACCATTAATTATAGTCTTTGATCAGTTGGAAATGTTAGGCTTACCCCATAATCGTAATATTTTGTTGAATTTTGGGGAGGCGGTTAAAGAGATTTTTACTCGTATTCCTCATAGTTTAATTATTTTGAATTTATTTCCCGATCGCTGGCAACAATTGCAAGATATTTTTGATGGTTCAATCATTGATCGTATTTCTCAATATCAAATAGTTTTGGAACAACCAACTAATGAAGAAATTAAGGCAATTTTGCAATTAAAAGCAGCAGCAGTGGCTACGGATTTGACAAGTTTATTTACGCCACAAGAAATTGAGCAAATTATTAATAATAAGCGTTCTATTCGTGCAGTTTTGAATAATGCAGCCGAATATTTTCGTTATAAGTATCATCATATTCCCCTACCTAAGCAAGCAGTTACGGATAGTAATGTTGATTCTGAATTGGTATTATCTCGCCTAACTAATTTGGAAAATCAACAGAATAAATTAGTAAAGCTACTAGAAAATTTAGCTCAAGCCTTTAATAGTTTTACTCAAGAAACTGCGCCAGAAATTACCGAAACTATACCTATCCCAACAACATCCAATGGTTTAGTTGCACCTGATTTTACTCCCAAATCTCTAAAAGAAAGGATAATTACTTATCTTGAAACTCAACAAAAAATTTTAGAACAGGAATACAATGAAGCGGAAATTCTTATTGATGAACGAGATGCTGGCAAACTAAAAGATATTCTTGAAGCTTTTAACAATATAACTAAACTAGAAATCGATATCTTACCTAGTAAACGTGTTTTACCACCCCATGTAATTATTACTAACAAAAATATTTGTATTGGCTTTTTGAGTGCTTGTAAAGGGAGTAGATTTACCTCTAGAATCCAAAATTATAATGAATTTGTCGCCACTAAATCAAAACTCAAATTTATACTTTGGCGAGATGAACGTAGCGATCCCTTAAACTCTAAAACTGTGGGTTATCAAGCAATTGTAAAACTTAATAATACTAACAATGGTGAATTTAAATTGTGGGAACGTGGGGATCGCCTTACTTTTGAGCTTATCTACCGATTAATTAGCGATCTTTATAATCAGGATTTTGAAATAGATAAGATAACCGAACTACAACCAGCCCTAGAAATTATAGCCAGCTACTTTGCAGAATATTGGTTAGTTAAAGCGATAATGTCGCCTTAAAACTTTTCAGTGGATAAGGAATTAATACTAGCGATCGCTAAAGGTACACAGATCAAGCACATTTTTAATACCCAAGGAGCGCAAAATAATGTTATCAAATAGAAGGTTAATGACGCAAACATAGTTGCAGCCTTAAACACATCATCTTGAATTTGTGAACTAATATAAAGAGCGATCGCTGCTACAAATAAAGTTACTAATGAAATATTCAGCATTTATTTTTCCCCTGTGACATTTAAGTGGTGCTGCTTAAACTTGTTTTTAATAAGCGATTACTTATAAATTTAGGATTGACGAGCAAAAGATAAACTATTAATACATTTATTACGATATTATAACTTTTGTAGTAATTGTCAATTCATCAATTGTTAACAATCAGTTAATTAGTTACAAGCAATTGTCATCATTTTACGTATTCCAAGACTCATTTATGCCAAATTTAATTTTAATGAGGATCTGAAATTACTTCTTTGCCAAAATATCATAAGGTTAATATTGCCGATTTTTTTTACAGCAAGAGCAATTTATGAGCCGTTTAGCACTTTTGAGCGTTTGGGACAAAACTGGTATTGTAGACTTTGCCCGTCAATTAGTAGACAAGTTTGAATTTGAAATAATTAGTAGCGGTGGTACAGCCACAACCTTACAAGCTGCTGGAATTAAGGTTATCAAGGTAAGTGACTATACAGGATCGCCAGAAATATTAGGTGGTAGGGTGAAAACTTTGCATCCTCGTATACATGGAGGAATACTAGCCCGTAGAGATTTAGAGGTTGATCAACAGGATCTTAAAGCCAATCAAATTCGCCCTATAGATTTAGTAGTAGTTAATCTTTACCCATTCGAGCAGACTATCGCCCAGCCTAATGTAACTATACCAGAAGCGATCGAAAAAATCGACATAGGTGGCCCTACTTTAATTCGCGCAGCAGCCAAAAACTATAAATATTTAACTGTCTTATCCAACCCCGATCACTACGATAACTACCTGCAAGAATATCAACAGTCTAATGGTGAGGTATCCTTAGCTTTTAGACAGCAAATGGCAGGATATGCCTTTACCCATACATACCAGTATGATCGCGCCATCTCCGAGTATTTTGCTCATCTCAATCAATCAGAGACATCAGAAGATACATATACCCTTACAGGTACAAAAGTTCAGTCATTACGTTACGGTGAAAATCCTCATCAACCAGCAGCCTGGTATCAAACTGGTGCAGCAACATCGGGATGGGCAGCAGCCACCCAATTACAGGGAAAAGAATTAAGCTACAACAACCTAGTTGATTTAGAAGCAGCCCGACGTATTATTACAGAATTCGATGCCAATGAACCAGCAGCAGCCATTCTCAAACATACCAACCCCTGTGGCGCAGCGATCGCCTCAAGTTTAGCCCTAGCCTATGAAAAAGCCTTTAATGCCGATTCAGTTTCAGCCTTTGGGGGAATTGTAGCACTAAACCAGGCTATTGATACTGCAACCGCCGAAGCCCTAACCAAAACCTTTTTAGAATGTGTTGTCGCCCCTGGTTGTGAAGAAGAAGCCAAGGCGATTTTACAAGCCAAGTCGAAATTAAGAATACTGATTTTACCCGATTTAGCAAAGGGAGAAAAAGAAACAATTAAAGCGATCGCTGGGGGATTTTTAGTTCAAGAGTCCGATGATCTAATTGAAGATCCGCAAAACTGGCAAATTGTTAGTGATAAACAACCTACCTCAGAACAAATTGCTGAGATGCTGTTTGCCCAAAAACTAGTAAAACACGTAAAATCTAATGCCATTTTAATTAGTCGCGATCGCACCACCGTCGGTATAGGCGCAGGACAAATGAACCGTGTAGGATCAGTTAAAATAGCCCTAGAACAAGCAGGAGAAAAAGCCCAAGGGGGTATTTTAGCAAGTGATGGTTTTTTCCCCTTTGATGATTCCGTACGTACTGCTGCTGCTGCTGGTATTACTGCAATTATCCAACCAGGCGGATCAATTCGGGATCAAGATTCAATTGCTGCTGCCAATGAATTGGGTATAGTTATGGTTTTAAGTGGAACTCGTCACTTTTTACATTAAACGTAATAAAGGTAATGATATAATTTTAAGTTTGAGATGAAAATAGGATGCTCATGCAATAAACTTATGTAATCAAACCTTAATTTAATTTTTTGCCCACACGGGTTGTGACTATTTTAGTTATTAATATATTATTTTAAGCGATACTTAAGGGATAATGATCATCAATAAAATCTCGTAATTTAAAAATGGGGTTATTTGCGCTCAAGCTATAATGAAAAGCGATTAATAGCAAGTAACTGCTAAATAAAATTATTAGTACCTGTCGTAATCAAATTTGGAGGATGATTTTTAATGACCCAAGTGGTTGTTGGACAAAACGAAAATATAGAATCTGCACTGCGTCGGTTTAAGCGTCAAGTATCTAAAGCAGGTATCTTCGCGGATATAAAACGTCGTCGTCACTACGAAACACCCATCGAAAAACGTAAGCGCAAAGCAATTGCCCGTCGTAAAAAACGTTACCGTTAAAATTAATTATTTTGTTGACACAGTTGCGTATAGGTAATGATAATTTATCTCGCCTAGCTACAGATGAGCAAAAATATATGTGATCAGTAAGATAAAAGTTATGTCCCTAAGATATAGTTTCGGCGGATTAACTTAATTATAGCGATCGCTCTGTAAAAGTATAGTAGTGGCGATCGCTTTTACTTATTGAATTACTATAAAATTATAATTCTTAACTTAATTGGTTCGGAGTATCTAAGCTAAATGCCAAAATAAAGTTATTAATTAAATTGTGGACTTGATACCATTTATTAACAACCGAGAATATGCAGTATTTGACAGCAATTTTGTTGTTGTTTTATTATCTTCTAATATTCAACCATATGTAGATCAAGTTATTGCGATCGGTGAAGATATAAGAACAGGTTTTCCAGAATTAGTTGGTTTGGAGTCTGTTTGCCAAGATATCCTTTCAGGACAAGAACAAGGCTTTACTTTAGAAACCGTTAGTCGCCAAATAGCTAATCAAGCCAATAAGATTATATATTTTAATTTATATCTTCAGTCTTCCCAAGAATATATAGCTATCTGGCTAGAAGATGTAACTGAATTGGTATTACTTAGACAGTCATCAATGCAAAAGCTAAATGAAGCTGAAGTAACAATCAATAAGTTACAAAGATTTGAGTATTGTACTAATAAGATTATAGCGTCCATGCGAGACGTATTATTAATTACAACTCCCAAAGGTATTATTGAACGAGTTAATAAATCCACCACAGAATTATTTAGACAAAAGAAATCGCAATTACTCAATCAATCTATCGATAATCTTATTCAAGATCCTAATTTTAATCATCAACAAGTTTATAATTTTTTGCTTTCAGCTAAAGATTCCGTTAGCAAAATTGAAGTAAACCTATACAATATAGACCAGCAGCTTATTCAAATTGAATTTGATTGTTTTATTGCCCCAACTGAAGTTACTGACTTTTATCAGTGTGTATATATAGGTAGAGATATTACCGCCCGAAAAAAAGCAGAAGCAGAAATACGCAAATCTTTAGCAAGAGAAAAAGAATTAAGACAATTAAAGTCTGGGTTTATTTCGATGGCATCCCACGAATTTCGTAACCCCTTAAGTAGTATTTTACTCTGTATCCAAAATTTAATGGAGAGTGATAATTTAACAGGCGATGAACGTCAGTTTTATTTACAATCTATCCAAGATGCTGCTTTAACAATTAATTGCTTGCTGGAAGATATATTAACCATAAGTAAAGTTGAATCAGGTCAACAAAAACTTAAATTAGAGCCATTGGATTTACAGGTTTTTAGTTCACAAATAATTCAAGAATTAACAGCAATTTACGCCCAAAGAACTATAAATTTTGATTATCAAGTAGCAATAAATACCCTAAATTTAGATATAAAAAACCTACGGCATATCTTAAGCAACCTCTTATCAAATGCCTTAAAATATTCAGCAGCCAATCAAGAAGTAGAATTAAAAATAAGCTATATAGATAGTTCACAAGAACTCATCATAGAAGTGCGCGATCGCGGAATTGGTATTCCTGAAGCTTCTCAAAAACATATATTTGAATCTTTCTATCGTGCCAATAATGTAGATAATATACCTGGTACTGGTTTGGGATTATCTATTGTCAAAAAAGCCGTAGAATTATATAAAGGGTCAATAGTTATCAATAGTAAAGCTAATCAAGGTACGAGTGTAAAAGTTACATTACCCATTACAGTTTCAATTTAAATAAATTGATACACTAGTAATTAATTTTAGTAGTTTGAGAAGAAATCAAATATGAATGAGATTACCAAAGCAGAAATGCGTAAAAGGTTAGGTAACATCACCAAATTACAAGAAATTCTATTTGGTGAACAGGCAGAGGCTTATAATCAGAAGTTAAAAGAATACAATCATCGACTTCATCAGCTTGAAAGTAGTTACCAAAAATATCAACTGGTAATGGAAGAACGTTTTCAACAGTTAGAAAATAAACTACTGCACCAAATAAGTTTACTCTCAAATTCTATAGATAAGAAAATTAAATATCTCGACCTTACTACTCAAGAAGAACATCAAAGAATTCAGCAAGAATTAGATACTGTCTCGCAACATAATTATGATAATATAGACTTTTTGCAAAATAGTCTTAATACCCATACCACAAATCTAAGGACTGAAATCAATCAATCAAAAGCTGCTTTAGATAGGGATCTGCAACTACTAAAACAGCAAATACTAACCAAGATAGAATTTAATCTCTCAGAACTATCAACAGATAAAATTTCTCGTGGCGATCTTTCCCAAATTCTCTTTGATTTATGCTTAAAACTTAAAGAACCAGAAACTGGTTTGATAGCAGCAAAACCACAAAATCAACCAAATGTAGAAGTAGAACATAATCAAAACCACATAGATTTAATTTTGCCAGAAAATAATTCTACAAGCGACAACTCCCCAATGGATAATTAATTTAATAATTGCCTTCGGGAGACACAAGTCAATTGCCAAGTTCAAATTAATGTATTAAATAATACTATGCAACCATCAGTAGCCTAGGGGCATAGTAGTTATTAACAAGCAAAAATATATTTAGCAAAAGCCATAATTAGTGAGATATTTGGGTATGTTAATTATTGAATCAATAAGATACATACTCTAGTATAATTATCATTAAATATGGCATTTATTATCACTTTTAAATTTAATTAATAGTTAACTTTATTCTAGCCTTGCTGCCAATTTAGATATTAATAATAAAACTTTTGATCTTGACTTATGAAAGTAACTAGTGTAATGATTTACCTGGTTGGATTATTGACCATCTCCACAGCCAAATCAGTAGAAGCTGTAGAGATAAAACAAAGTTTAGATCCCAATTCCGTAACAGCGATCGCTCAACCCACAAAAATAAATATCTTTAATAGCTGCGATCAAATCCTTGAACCAGTTTCATCCTCTGGCAATCTCAATAAAAAATTGCCAAATATTGCTCTTTACACCTCGACAAAAAACAAACAACACAGCAACAATTCCGAACCAACCCAAGCAAGTTTTTGGTGGGGTGTAGAACAATTTGACCCCTTTGATGGCAAATTAATTCAAAAATGGTTTGCTTCCCCGAAAAAGCAACAAATTAATTTAACCGTCAATTGGCAATTATGGACTTTACTAGATTATCTAGGACGCTACCGTTTTGTAAATCAGTTTGGGACATTAGCCAGAAAACATGGTTACAATCTCAACATCTTAAATCAAAAAGAGCAGTGTCTAGGATCTTATAAATACAACTCTTCAAGTAACCCTCCTAAATGGGAACTTCATTTAGAAAAACTAGGAAGGGATAGCTTAGAAGTTGAACCAGCACAACCAACACAAAAAGGTGAAGTTTAATAAACTGCTATAGAGTAAAGAAATAAATAGATTATCAAATAGAGTCCGATCAAAACATCTAACAGTGCTAAAATTTCCTTTATAGCTAGGGGTGCCAAAACACATATAAGGCTGAGATATACCCTAAGAACCTGAGACTGGTTAGCACCAGCGGAGGGAAGCTGTTTATTGAGGAAAAAAATATGAGAATTGAATGGGTTGCCAAGCGTAAAGGACAGGGCAATGTGTCTCAAATGCACTATGCACGTCAGGGAATCATTACTGAAGAGATGCACCATGTAGCAACAAGGGAACATTTACCAGTTGAATTAATTCGCGAAGAAGTAGCCAGAGGCAGAATGATCATTCCTGCCAACATTAATCATACAAATCTAGAGCCAATGTGTATTGGTATTGCTTCTAGTTGTAAAGTCAATGCTAATATTGGTGCTTCTCCCAATTCATCTGATTTAGCTGAAGAAGTAGCCAAACTTCATTTAGCAGTTAAATATGGTGCTGATACTGTGATGGACTTATCCACAGGCGGTGGAAATCTAGATTCCATTAGAACTGCAATTATCCAAGCTTCCCCCGTCCCCATTGGTACAGTGCCAATTTATCAAGCATTGGAAAGTGTACACGGCAATATAGAGAATTTAACCGCCGATGACTTTCTCCATATTATTGAAAAGCACGCTCAACAGGGTGTGGACTACATGACTATTCATGCAGGCATTCTAATAGAGCATCTACCCTTGGTTAAAAGCCGTCTAACAGGTATTGTTTCCCGTGGTGGTGGAATTATTGCCCGTTGGATGCTACACCATCATAAACAAAACCCACTCTACACTCATTTTGATGACATCATAGAAATCTTTAAAAAATATGATGTTTCCTTTAGTTTGGGTGACTCCCTACGCCCTGGTTGTACCCATGATGCCTCTGATGCAGCACAACTAGCAGAATTAAAAACTTTAGGTCAATTAACCCGTCGTGCTTGGGAAGATGATGTCCAGGTAATGGTAGAAGGCCCAGGTCATGTACCAATGGATCAGATTGAATTTAATGTCAAAAAACAAATGTCCGAGTGCAGCGAAGCACCTTTTTATGTTTTAGGCCCACTAGTAACCGATATAGCTCCAGGTTACGATCATATAACTTCGGCGATCGGTGCTGCAATGGCTGGCTGGTATGGAACAGCAATGCTTTGCTACGTTACTCCTAAAGAACATTTAGGTTTACCCAATGCAGAAGATGTTCGTAATGGTTTAATTGCCTATAAAATCGCTGCCCATGCTGCTGATATTGCTCGTCAACGTCCTGGTGCTAGAGACCGTGATGATGAACTTTCTAGAGCGCGTTATAATTTTGATTGGGAACGTCAATTTGAACTGTCTCTTGATCCTGAAAGAGCTAGGGAATACCATGACGAAACTTTACCCGCAGATATTTATAAGACAGCCGAGTTTTGTTCTATGTGTGGCCCTAAATTCTGTCCCATGCAGACTAAAGTAGACGCTGACGCTCTAACGGAATTAGAGAAGTTTTTAGCTAATGAAGAAGCCAAAAAAACTGTAGCTCACGGTTAGTTAGAAAAATAGAATATTGAGGAGTAAGCTAATAAAATCCTTTAGCCTGCTCCTTTTACTTATAAACTAATAAGGTAAATTGAAAGCAACTACCCGATTGAGGAGAACTTTCTACCCATATTTGACCGTAATGAGCGCAAACTATCTGATGACACATCGCTAAACCCAAACCGTAACCCTCTTGATCGCGATCGCGTTGCAGACGAAAACTATCTTCAAAAATTATTTCTCTTTTTTCTGGCGGAATTCCTGGCCCCGTATCGCAAATACTTACCTGCACCTTTTGATTAGTACGATGTAAGATACATAGGGAAATTTGACCATTAGAAGGAGTATATTTAATAGCGTTATCTAACAAATTGCAAATTAATTGACGAATTAACTCCTCATCAGCGTATACTTTAGGAATATCCTGGGGAATATCCCACTTTAAAGTCATGGATTTTTGCTGTAAGCGAGCATCAAATTGCGCAATTATCTCATGACATAATGAAGGCAAATCTAAAGAATTAGGTTTAACTTGTAGTTTGGCACTGATATTTTGAGAATTTTGCAGTAGATCACCGATCATATGATCCATAATTCCAAATTGACTTTTTGCCTGTCTAAACATTCTTTGTTTAAGGGCTTGCAATTTAGATGTTTCTAACTGTCCATTCCTTTCTGATAGTTCAACAGTTTCTAACGCCATTGATGCTGCTGTTAATGGTGTACGTAGATCATGGGCAAGCATCGCCATAATTTGATCCTTAAAACGTACCTGCGCTGCTAACTCTGCTTTTTCCTGCTTGAGGCGAAATATTTCATCGTTTAACTTAATTGTTTCAGCGTAATTATCTCCTGATGCTAAAGAGATATCTGATGGCGACTTTTTGCCATTTATCCCGTTATCTTCGGTATCGATACTCAATTCCTGCCATTTAGGCCACCATCTTTCCAGTTGCTTTAGTAAATTACTACCAGCTAAAGTTTGTCTGGGCAAAGGAGCTATTTTTACCAATGCAGGAGTAGCCACTAACTTAAGATATTCTACAAGATGAGGCTGTTTTTCTATTTCCACCACCTCTAACTTAAAAGAATAATCACACCGCAGACTCTTTAAATAAGCCTTAATTTTTTCTACCTGCTCCTCTGAAGTAGAGCGTTGATCAATAAACAGTAATAGCTGAAGCAATAATCCCTCCGCTTTTTCTTCTTGATGATCGGGATATTGCCTATTAGATTGCAACACTATATCTGAAAACCCAACAGATTTAACAAAAAAAGCTTTCTTAATTCATTAAACATTCAAGCATACAATATCATAAAAAATTGTTCTGGGATGTTTATCCTAGGTAGTAACAATAGTTTACTTTAATTTAATTTAAACTGATATATTTCTAGAAATTTAAGGGATCAAAAATAATTCTTTCCGTTAGCTAAACTTTATCAGAATACACTATTAAGATATCATAAAATTTACCCAGATTGCCTTAGTTTCTTAATTCAGGTGAGAAAAAATTTTTAGAGATATTATATTATCATGGCTCTTGGTTACCTTGCCCTTGTCTTACACGCTCATTTACCTTTCGTTCGACATCCAGAAAGCGACTTTGTTTTAGAAGAAGAATGGTTATTTGAAGCAATTACCGAAACTTATGTTCCTCTACTTCAAGTATTTGAAAACTTAAAGCGGGATGGTGTTGATTTCAAAATGACCATGAGTATGACACCCCCCTTGGTGTCCATGCTAAGAGATGAACTGCTACAAGACCGCTACGATGCCCATTTAGCCCTGTTGCAAGAATTAATCGACAAAGAGATTGTTCGTCATGAGCATAATGGTCATATGCGCTATTTAGCGGAATATTATGCTAATTCTTTTAGTGAGATCAAAAAAACGTGGGAGTCTTATGATCGAGATTTAGTTACAGCTTTCAAACAGTTTCTTGATAGTGGCAACTTAGATATTATTACCTGTGGTGCTACTCACGGGTATTTACCTCTGATGAAAATGTATCCTCAGGCGGTGTGGTCACAAATCAAGGTAGCTTGCGAACATTATGAAGAAAACTTTGGTCGCCCACCTAAAGGAATTTGGTTACCTGAGTGCGCTTATTATGAAGGATTAGAAAGAATGCTAGCGGATGCTGGTTTGCGTTACTTTCTAACAGATGGACATGGTATTTTATATGCCCGTCCTCGTCCTCGTTTTGGCTCTTATGCGCCAATTTTTACTGAAGCTGGAGTAGCTGCTTTTGGTCGCGATCATGAATCTTCACAACAGGTGTGGTCTTCTAAGGTGGGTTATCCTGGCGCAATAGAATATCGCGAATTTTATAAAGATTTGGGTTGGGAAGCTGAATATGAATATATTAAGCCCTACATTATGCCCAACGGTCAACGTAAGAATACAGGGATCAAATATCATAAAATTACTAGTCGGGATGGGGGGCTTTCTGAAAAAGGTCTGTATGATCCATACTGGGCAAGAGAAAAAGCTGCTGAACACGCTAGTAACTTTATGTATAATCGCCAGCGTCAAATTGAAAATTTGAGTGGTATGCTACAACGTCCACCAATTGTAGTTTCTCCTTATGATGCTGAGTTATTTGGTCACTGGTGGTATGAAGGCCCACAATTTATTGATTTTCTATTCCGTAAAAGTTGGTACGATCAGGATATCTATCAAATGACTAATTTATCGGAATATTTACAAGAGCAACCACAGCAACAGGTTTGCCGTCCTTCACAGTCTAGTTGGGGTTATAAAGGATTTCATGAATATTGGCTAAATGAAACCAATACTTGGGTATATCCACACCTACATAAAGCAGCAGAAAGAATGATTAAGTTGGCTAATCGTGAGCCTGCTGATGAATTAGAATGGCGTGCTTTAAATCAAGCAGCTAGAGAACTATTACTCGCACAGTCTTCTGATTGGGCGTTTATTATGCGTACTGGTACGATGGTTCCCTATGCTATTCGTCGAACTCGATCCCATTTACTGCGCTTTAACAAAATTTATGATGATATTTTGATCGGCAAAGTAGATTCAGGATGGTTAGAAAAAGTAGAAGCGATCGATAATATTTTCCCAAATATTAATTATCGAACCTATAGATCTATGTAAGATAAAAGTACTATTAACGTTTATCTTAAAATTAAGACACTAATTTAATTCACCTTTAGGGATAGAATTAATTAACTTGCGAGTATAGGCGGATTGGGGATGACGATAAATTGCTTCGGCACTGTCTATTTCTTCTATTTTGCCCTGATTCATGACAATAATGCGATCGCTCATAAATTTAACGACGCTCAAATCATGGGAAATAAAGATATAAGTTAATCCTAAATCTGCCTGTAACTCTTTTAATAGGTTTAATACTTGTGCTTGTACCGAAACATCTAAAGCAGAAACTGATTCATCACAGATAATAAATTGCGGTTTTAAGGCTAAAGCACGTGCAATACAAATTCTTTGTCTTTGTCCGCCAGAAAATTCGTGGGGATAACGATTTTTAAGATCAGGATTTAAACCAACTCGTTCTAAAAGTTCTGCTACTTGTTTTCGGCGATCGCCCTTGATGTTATGAACTACTAATGGCTCGGCGATCGCTCTTCCTATATTGATACGTGGATTGAGGGAATTGTAAGGATTTTGGAAGACAATCTGCATTTGTCGGCGTATAGAACGCAATTTATGACTTTTTAGGGGTAACTTAGTAATATTATCCCCATCAAAAATTACATCTCCCTCCATAGGTTCAATTAAGCGTAGGATAGTTCTGGCGAGGGTAGATTTACCGCATCCTGATTCCCCTACTAAACCAAGGGTTTCGCCTGGATAAACCTCAAAAGAAACATTATTAACCGCCATGACATATTTTTGGGTTTTGCCAAACACACCTTTAATGGGAAACCCCACTCTTAGTTGTTGAACTGTCATTACAGGGGACAAGGACAGTAGCTGCTTTAATCTGTGTTGTTGTTGAGTTGGAGTAATAACTTGATTTAACTTTTCACTAATTCCTGTTTGCTTTTCCCTAATTTCAATTGTTCCTGACGCTGTTTTAATCACTTCCATAAAATCTACCACTGTGGGTAAAATTTTGAGTTGACAATCTAAGCGAGGGCGACAGGCTAATAATCCTTTAGTATAGGGATGTTGTGGTAACCTAAAGACATTTTTTACGTATCCAGATTCTACAACCTTTCCTTGATACATCACCACTACAGAATCAACCAATTCCGCAATCACTCCCAAATCATGGGTGATAAAAATCAAAGCCATACCACGCTGTTGACAGAGGTTACGTAGTAAATTGAGTATAGTAGCTTGAACTGTAACATCTAAGGCTGTTGTGGGTTCATCAGCGATTAAAACGCTAGGATTACAAGAAATCGCCATAGCAATAGTGATTCGTTGTAATTGTCCTCCCGATAGTTCATGGGGATAACGTTTAAGAATTTGCTGCTTGTGACGGTTAAGATAATTAGCAATTTCTCGCTCCCCTTGAGTTGTCTGAGGATTTTCCGTAAGATATTGTTGTTTTAAAACCTCATCCGATGGTAGTAGTTGGACTTCTTGCAACAGAGCGATCGCTTTTCTTCTAGCTTCTGCTGGCGACACTTTTTGATGTAGTAAAATGGCTTCTGTTAATTGAAACCCGATATCATATACAGGATTAAGTGCGCTCATGGGTTCTTGAAAAATCATGGCAATCTCTCCACCGCGATAACTTCGGCGTTGTGAGTCGCTAATTTGTAGTAAATCTACCTTTGTTTGTTCTTCGGGGGTAAAATATATTTCACCTTGAGTAATTTTTCCTGGAGTTGGAACTAAACCCATAATTGCCAAAGAAGTTACAGATTTACCCGAACCAGATTCTCCTACTATCCCCAACTTTTCACCTTTTCGGAGTTGGAAACTGAGATTTTCCACAGCCATTATCGGTTCAGCTTCGGTAGTAAATTGGACTTGTAATTGGCGAACATCTAAAATAGGTTCAGTCATTATTTCACGGGATGAACTATTAGGAATTAGGAATTAAGGGATTTATTTCAAGACCCTTAAGCTTAAATATTTTATGTTTTAATAAATTATTACTTAGCTTTTTGTTTATGGTTATACAAGTGTCACCTATTATTAGTTTTTTGTGCAAAGGAGCTTAAAGTTGATTGATATATAGCCTAAAAGATTAGTTTGGGATAATTTGGGGTGATTATCGGCTATAAGTGGGGGTTGGGGTAGGGAGTATTTATCAGCTAAGAACTAAAAGCCCAAATCTTAAAAATATCCTTTAACTGCCTAATATTAAAAGAATTTTCTATTGTAACAATATAAAAAAGCTAAGGTATTTCTACCCTAGCTAACCATAAACAAGATTTAAATTGCTTCTATACTTAATCTACAAAAACTATTAATCTAATTCAAAGATTGCACCACCTTCAATACCAAAGGCATCCGCTTCATTTTGATATCTACCTTGAACATAGACATCAGTGTTTTCTCTTACTGGAAAACTAACCCCTGTTTTAATTTGAAAATCAAAGTCTGTCTCGCTATCACCATTACCTGAAGTTCTCGAAAGACCGATACCAGGACTTAGAAAAGCAGTTAGGTTACTGTTATCGAATTCATATTCAAAACGAGGGTTAAGATATAAACCTAATATGGTAGCATCATCATTACTATTTTCAATACCAGCAAAACCAAAGGTAAATTCTAAGTCGGCAGAAATAAATTCATTAAATTCAGTACCACCAAAAACATGACCTTGGAAACCTGTATCTAAGCCATCACCAAAGAATACCCCTACACCTGCACCTGTATACCACTTTTCAAAAGGTTGAACAGTAGTAGTTCTGGTTCTTCTGGTTGGTCTAGTTCTGCGAGTTTGGGCTACTTGGTTGTTACCTTCTTGATAAGTAACACCTAAATCATTACAGGCTGATCCTGTCTCACAAGAAACTTGATAATTTTGATATTCTGTCTCAGCAGTTTGGGCTGTGACTGCATAGGGAACTAAAGCTAATATACTAGCTAAAACTGTTGTTTTGATCATTGTCCTGACACCACATAAAAAAAACTTTTGAATCTTAGTATACATCTAAGTAAGAAGATGGCAAGTTAAATAATCGAGTAACTTCTTCTGTAGATATATAAATTAATAATGGAGTTTTTTCTAAAATTATATATGCAAAACTGATATAGATTTTTTAGAAAATATCAATATTGCAGGATAATAAATAGGTTATAAATAAAACTTGATTATCATGTTAGGTTTTAAGATTAATAATTACTAATAATTAGAGCCAAAAAAAGAGCGATGCCTACTATATAAAGCGATCGCCCTAAACTTAATAACTAGTAAGATTTAGACAACACTAAATACTAAAACAAAGCCCAAAATTGCACCAAAGATAATTAGGGCATAAAATTGAGCGCGACCATTTTCTAGATATTTTAACCCTTCACCACTCAGCACTGCTGCCAAACCAGTCAGGTTAACTGCACCGTCTACTACACGGTAATCTACTTCCATTATTTGTCGAGCCAGGCGACGGCAACCAACTACAAATACTTTATTGTAAAGATCGTCGATATACCATTTATTGAGAGAGAAGCGATAGAGAGTTGGAACTTTTTTAGCAATGGCACTAGGATTAATACTCTTAGTCCGATACATCAAAGTAGCAACAATAATACCAGCAACCGCGATCGCCACGGATAAGCCTGCCATAATTAGAAATTCGTTCCATTCAAAAACATGATGAACTTCTGTTACTGCTTCGCCTGGTGCGTGGATAAACTCCTCGAAATAGTTTTCCCAAGGACGACCGAGTAAACCTATTCCCACTGAAGGTACAGCCAAAACCATTAGGGGTAAAGCCATAGTTAGAGGAGACTCATGGGGATATTGACTATGACCATGATCATGATCATGATTTTCCTTAACATCCATCGCCCCAGGGCCAAAAGCCAAACCCGCATCAGTCATTAACTGTTGTTTAATTGCTGTATTGTTACCGCGAAACTCTCCCTCAAAGGTCATAAAGTACATACGGAACATATAAAAAGCAGTTAAACCTGCTGTTGCCCAGCCTACAAACCACAGGACAGGGTTAGCTGTCATTGCTTGTCCTAAAATTTCATCTTTTGACCAAAAACCTGCAAAAGGGGGAATACCACAGATAGCCAAATTACCAATTAAAAATGTGCCTGCGGTAATGGGCATATATTTCCTTAACCCACCCATCAAGCGCATATCTTGAGCAAGCAGAGGGTTATGTCCGACTACACCCTCCATACCGTGAATTACTGAACCCGAACAAAGAAACAACATCGCTTTAAAATAAGCATGGGTCATCAGGTGAAATAAACCTGCGCTATATGAGCCTATACCCATTGCCATAACCATATACCCTAATTGGGATACAGTTGAATATGCCAAACCCTTTTTAATGTCGTTTTGAGTAAGAGCGATACTTGCTCCCAAAAATGCTGTAAATGCACCAGTCCAAGCTATTACCGACATCGCTATTGGTACATTTTCAAACACAGGATACATCCGCGCGATCAAAAATACCCCAGCAGCTACCATGGTTGCAGCATGAATTAACGCTGATATGGGTGTTGGGCCTTCCATTGCGTCTGGCAGCCAAACGTGTAGGGGAAATTGAGCAGATTTAGCTGCAGGGCCTAAAAAGACCAAAATAGCAAATAAGGTCGCCAGAAACGCACTTAATGACCCAGATCCAACTAATTCACCCAAGCGATCGCCCATGATGCCAAATTCAAAACTACCTGTAGCCCAATATAGTCCTAGCATCCCTAACAATAAGCCAAAATCACCCACACGGTTAGTTACAAATGCTTTTTGACAAGCATCGGCAGCAGGTTGACGATCATACCAAAAACCAATGAGAAGATAGGAACACATCCCTACTAATTCCCAAAAGATATATATTTGTACAAGATTAGGACTAATCACCAGCCCCAACATTGAAGAGCTAAATATACTCAAGTACGCATAGAAACGAACATATCCAGGATCATGCGCCATGTAGCCATCGGTATAAATCATCACTAAAAAGGCTACGGTAGTTACAATCACCAGCATTAAAGCACTTAGATGATCGATGGTGTAACCCATAAAGAGATGGAAATTTCCAGCAGAAGCCCATTCTATGGTGCGAGTATAAGCTGGGTGTCCGTGAATTTGACTCCACAAGATGGCAAAGGACATTACCATTGCTGCCCCCAAGATGGAGACAATAAATATAGCAACTATTTGACGTAGATTGTTAGTTGCCTTGTTGACGGAAATTAGACCAATTCCTACTAACATTGCCCCCAACAGAGGCAGTACGGGAATTAGCCAAGCATACTGGTAAAGCGATTCCATATTTATTATCTAGCTAATATAATTTGCTTGACTACTTTGATGATTACCGTTAATTATTGTGACACATAGCATTCCTTAACAATATGTTTAGATATACAGTCACACTCAATGGCGACCGTTTTATTAGTCTAAACAGATCTATCGGTAGGTTAGATTCGTTAATTAATATCCGTGTTCAGCTAAAAACGATAAACTAATTGTCTCTTCTTGAGATTGATTAGGTAGACGATGGGCAAGCAATTGATTAACGTACTTACCTAGTATGTCACTTTCGAGATTTACTAAATTGCCTGGTTGCAGTGAGCTTAAATTGGTTTGAGCATAGGTATGAGGGATAACCGCAGCCGTAAACCAACTACCATCTACAGCACAAGAGGCGATCGTTAAACTGATACCATTGACTGCAATGCTACCTTTTTTGACTAAATAACGACCAATGCGATCGCTCCATTGTTCTATCATTCCTGTGGGTATTCCAAAACGCATCTCCCACGCATTCCCAGTTGAAATTGCTTCGATTAAACACCCAATGCCATCTATATGTCCTGTTACGAAGTGTCCGCCAATTTTGCTACCCATACGCAAAGAGGTTTCTAAATTTACGTATTTAGCAGCAGTCTTGCTACTATTGGAATTATAAGCTGTGCGAACACCTAGGGTTGTTATGGCTAAGGTTTCAGGGGAGGCTGTGGCAATAAATCCTGTTTTTAATATGGTTTCTACTGTTAAACATACACCGTCTACCGCCACACTATCACCAACGGCTAAATCCGACATAATTAGATTTTGATGTTCACCAATTACTGAGATTTTTAAAGCGTCGTGATTATCATTCTCAATCACACCTAAAGATTGTACTAAACCTGTAAACATTGTTCTGATTTTGTAACTTTAAATAACTTAACTATTATTTTTTCTTGAACACTACAGGCAACAGAAAAAAACTGAGGCATACTGTGATTAATATTATTACGTATAATACCCTGTTCAAGTTTCGTCACCTTTATTAGTTGAAAAATTGATGAGCAATAAAGATAATTAATTATAAGGTTAGATAACTTTATATCTTCTTATCTATACCCTTGTCTTAGCTCTAAACTCCTGCCAATCGTATTTACTTTTGAGGCTAAATCCATGATTGAAATGAAAGTTGCAGGCATTGTATTAAATCCTGCTAGTCGCAGTCCGATGATTCTACTCAAAGACAGTTCTGAACGTAGAGCGTTACCAATTTTTATTGGGCAAGATCAAGCTGATGCAATCCATAAAGCCTTAGAAGGGCATAGTCCATCACGTCCATTAACCCATGATTTAATTACTAATATTTTAGATGACTGTAATATTAGATTAGAGCGGGTGATTATTCATTCTTTAAGTGATGATATTTTTTATGCAGTGCTATGTATAGAATATCAAGGTATTAAGAAAGAAATTGACTGTCGCCCTAGTGATGCAGTGGCGATCGCTGTACGTACGGATAGTCCTATTTGGGTATTGGAAGAAGTTATTGCAGATGCTTCAATTCCTGTTGATCGCGAAGCAGATAATGCGGAGATGGAAGCATTTCGGGCTTTTGTGTCTAATTTAAGTCCTGAGCAATTGATTAAGAAAAGTGGACATAAGGAACAACATTAGGTCGGGCAAACAAATTAAATATATAATTTATGAATAAATAATGCAGCTAAGACGGTTTGGAAAAACTAATCTGGAGTTATCAGTGTTTTCATTGGGGACGATGCGTTGTTTAGCGAATCCCCAAAATAGCCGTCAAACTATCTCTAAAGCGATCGCCTTGGGGATTAATCACATAGAAACCGCTAGTGGTTATGGACAGAGTGAAAATTATCTGGGACAAGCATTAAAGGAATTAGCTACCCGCCGTGATCAAGTTTATTTAACAACTAAACTACCTCCAACTCCAGATCCTCATCAAATGCGTTTGGGGTTAGAAAAGTCTTTAGCTAGGTTACAGGTAGATTATATTGATTGTTTGGCAATTCACGGTATCAATACTTGGGAACATTTTAACTGGATCACTGATCCTGATGGTTGTCTTGTACCCCTACAAAAAGCTAGAGAAGAAGGTAAAATTAGACACATAGGTTTTTCTACTCATGGTAGTTTGGATTTAATATTGGCAACGATTAATACTGATTTATTCGACTTTATTAATCTGCATTACTACTACTTTTTTCAGCGTCATCAGGCTGCGATCGCTCTTGCTGCTGAGAAAGACATGGGTGTTTTTATTATTTCCCCTGGGGATAAAGGCGGTAAGCTATATAACCCTCCACCACTGCTTGAAGCTTTATGTTCTCCCCTAACACCTTTAGAATTAACCTATCGTTTTTTATTTAGCGATCGCCGTATTACTACTTTGAGTGTCGGTGCAGCTTATCCTGAAGAATTAATTACTCCTCTACAAGTTAATCAAGCCGAAGCTTTAACTAATCAGGAAGAGGAAATATTAGCTAAATTAGACGCTCATCTTACCCAGACTCTTAAAAGCGATCTTTGTCGTCAATGTTATCAATGTCTGCCTTGTCCTGAAGAAATTAATATCCCAGAAATCCTGCGGTTGCGTAATTTAACAGTCGCTTATCAAATGCAAGAATATGGACAATATCGCTATGGAATGCTGGAAAATGCAGGACATTGGTTTCCAGGTAAAAAAGGCGATCGCTGTACTGATTGTGGTGATTGTTTACCACGTTGTCCTGAGAAATTAAATATTCCCGATTTATTGCGGGATACTCACCAGCGTCTTAAGGGTAAACAAAGTCGTCGATTATGGTCATCATGAAAAATAATTTTACAAATTGTTTATTAATACTTATTTGCTCTTTTTTTGCTTGATAGCAGATGACCGCAAAGATTAAAACTATAGATATCAAGCTTTAATTAAAGAGATTTTAGAAATGTTTTGATACATCATAATTCTTGCTCTATATTAAATAGTTATTTTTTATCTACAAATAAGTTTTAAAATTAACAAATTTTACAGTTATTTATTAACTTGGATAAAGTTCAATTAGTACTTTATTTTAAATACAGTTTAGATTATTATAAAGTTAAAAAAATTAGTTATTTACCTTGAAATCATGTCTACGATTGAGATTAAACAGTTAAAACTAAACCCTCCACAATGTAGAGAGTTAAGCGATCGCGAAAGTTATCTGATTATGGGTGGCGAAAGAAGCATGAAGAGTGGAGAAATTATTAATTTAGCAGTACAAAAAGCTTTAACTCGTAGTGATATTTTATTAAATAGTAAAGTAGGCAATAAATAACTTTGTTATGCCAGGTTTTTTAGGTAAAAGTGATCATATCTTAAACCTGGTATTTATATTAGACTTTAAAACTAGTGTAATTATATTTTAGCTTTTAGCTTTTAGCTTCTCGTTACTCTTTATTTACTACCTCCTGACTACTGGATATTAACTTTTAGTTACTTATTACTCGTACCTACTACCTACTACCTACTACCTATATTCTGACTCCTGTCTCGTTACTTACATTGTCCCCTTGTGGGATTACTTATTACTTATTACTTATTACTTATTACCTACTACCTACATTGTCCCCTTGTGGGATTTACGGTTGCGTAGCTGTCGCAGACATAGCTTATCCTTGTTTGACTACCTCACTCATCCCTACTTTCCCAATATTTAAAATTCCAAAATATCACATTCAACCGCTCGACAATTAGAAGAAATTAAGGCTTTAATGGATTAACTACAACTACTCAAAATCTAACCAACAAGATTAAATTCGGAGTCATTTTTTATGAACAGTTTATCCAATAGAAGCCTTAAACAGGGTTTGGGTTTTTTTACGGCTGCAGTAGCTGCTGTTTTTATATATAAATTTAGCCTTGATATATCCGATATTAAATTATTTATCCTCAGATTAATACTTACCCTATTTATTAGTGCTGGTGTTTGGTTAATTGTTTGTTATATTATCGATAAAGTTGATAGTGGCAATTAATTTTATACTTGAACTTGGAAAGGATTAGAAAGATAATCGGCAGTCTTTTCAACTAAGGCGATCGCATTTTCATAAAGCATTCTTTTTGGGCCTAAAATACCTACACTGCCAACTGGAATCTGATCTTGATAGTAATTAGCTGAAATTAGAGTACAGGTACGCATTGGTTCTAATTGGTTTTCTGTGCCAATTTTAATACTTACTCGCTTAATACTACTTTCATTAGCTGGTAAAGTAAAAATTACGGGTAATAGTTGTTCTTGTTTTTCTTCTAATAAAGCTAATAGATCTTGTACTTGTTGTAGTTGAGAAAACTCAGGCTGACGTATTAATTCTGAGACACCATAAATTAAAATTGGACTGGAATTATTTACCTGAGAAGATAATTTTAATTGTTCTAGCAATGTCGTTAAAAAGTTAGCATATTGGGCAAATTCACGGTCTATTTCTGCCCAATCTAAAGTCGCAATTTCACTCAAAGAATGTCCTTCTAATTGTGTTGCTAAAAAGTTAGATAGTAGTTGTAATTCGTGTTCAATTATCGCCTCATCTGTATCGTTTTCTTGCCAAGGTGATTCGATAATAATTGATTGGGTTTGATAGCAATCTGTCACAATAATCAACATGATTTGATTGCTAGCCACGCGCACTAATTGTAAATGACGTAGAATACCATGATTTTGCGGGAAAGTAATTAAAGCAATGTAACCACTCAAGGTAGCTAATATTTTAGCTGCTCTTTGTAGTAAAGCTTCAAAACTTGCTCTAGTAACTTGTAATTCCTGATGCAGTAATTTCTCTACAGTATTATTAATCTGATAATCAGGAACAAGTAAATGATCAACATAGGTACGATAACCTGAATCTGAAGGAACTCTTCCTGCTGATGTATGGGGTTGATAAAGTAGTCCAGCAGATTCTAAACTTCCCATGATATTACGTATAGTAGCAGAACTGACATTAAAATCATATTGTTGCGCCAAGGTTTTAGAAGCCACTGGCTCTGCTGTAGCAATATAATGTTTAATCGTTGCTTTTAAAATGTTTTGATGTCTTGCACTTAAATTGGATTGATGAGCCATCGTAAACCAATATTTATTGTATAAATTGTAATAATATTTTTTGTTTTTACTTGTTAAATGTATGCTTGAGTATATGCTGGAATTTACACTTTTAAAAGTTCATTAATAACGGTTAAGAGTCGGATCAATAAAACGAGCATAAGCATCGATACCTCCCATGACATTGTGAACATTCGTAAAGCCTTGTGTTGCTAGCCATTGGCAAAATTGGGCTGATCGGATTCCATGATGGCATATAACTATAGTTTCTGTCTCAGGGGAAAGGCGAGTTAAAATTTCTGAAGACCATTGTGCAAATTCACTCAAAGGATAGAGATCGAAATCTTCTATCTGCGCGATCGCAGCTTCCATTTTTTCCCGCACGTCAATTAACTGTAACTCAGGCTCTGGCTGTGCTATCTTACTCGCTAATTGTTGAACATCTATCTCTGAAATATTATAATTATAGTACATTTTTACTAAATAAAATAGCTAAGGGGTATTGGAAGAAAATTTTAAATAAAATCCTAAAGCAATTAGGGTTATAGATATTAAAGCTCACTTTTAGGGCAACCTCTACCGATATTGTGATCTTTTTTACCAACTGAAATATCTATAATGTAATTGACGGCAATAAATAATATTGTTGAGTATTTTAATTAGATTTATCTTGCATGAAAGTACAATCTTTTCTCTGGACTTTATTAATTGGTTCAATAACTCTATTTTTGGTAGTTGTTACAAGTTTAGGTTGGATTGTAACTCATAGCTCAATCAATCTTTTAAAAGGGGGGGTGTATACCTTTCCTCAAGCAGCAATGTTTATTCCCAAACAAGCCCCAGCAATGGTATCGCTGCTAACTAACCCAGAAAAGCTAAACGCCTTACGACAAGTATCTTTACCTCTTGCTCGTCGAAATAGCGATCGCCAAGAATGGCAAGCCTGGGAAACATCTTTGTTTGAAAAAGTTGGTTTTGATTATCAAAGGGATATTAAACCTTGGTTAGGAGAGGAATTAACCAGCGCGATCGCCACTTTGGATTATGATCGCAATTCTAGTAATGGAGTGCAACCTGGTTATTTAATAGCAGCAGCCACCAAAGATAATCATTTAGCTGAGAAAACTTTAAGTAATTTTTTATCTACACAACAAAATCTTAATGTTGAGTCTTATCAGGGAGTTAATATTGTTTCTTCCCAAAATAATCAGATTTCAACTGCTCCTACAATTTGGGCGAATGCGGTGGTAGGAGATTTTGTTTTATTTGCTAATCATCCTGAAATAATTAAAACAGCTATTAATCAAGCTCAAGCTATTAACCGCAATCTACAACAATCGGAATCTTATCAAACAGCCTTAAGTTATATTAAACGTCCTCATTTGGGAGTGGCTTATTTCAATATTATTGATACTACGGCTTGGTTGGATAAATCCGTTAGCTTACCGCCACAAAATTGGGATCAGATATTGAGTATTTCTTTGTCTATTAACCCCGTTGGAATAAATGCCGAATCAACTTTAATCACCAATAAAGAGCAAATAGACAGCAGTGTAAAATCTAAATCCTTTCTAAATAATCCAGAATTACAACAAATTTTTAATTCCCTCCCCTTCGATCGCCATAACGCCACATATATAGATTTAAAGACAGGAACATCCTTACTAGAAGCACAAATTCCCTTATATAAAGTGAGCAAATTAGCTTTGCAATCCCTATTACCTCATCTAAACGCGATCGCTATGAAACATGAAGCTAGTACAGACAATGTTGAGCGTTATAATATTCAATTAAAACTGGATGCTTAAACTTGAGGAATAGTTATATTAAGTTTAAGAGCGGGATTATTATCCCAACGATCTCCTACATGGGTATAAATAGAAGTAGTGCGCGGATCACGATGTCCGAGTAAATCTTGTACCTGGCGTAATTGCGCCCCTGAACGTAGAGCTAATGTACCAGCCGTATGTCTTAAGCTATGAGCAGAAATAGTTCTACCTGGAGTATGTTTAAGAGAGGCTTGATCTAAATAGCGATCGACAATTAAACGAATACCACGACGAGAAATTCTTTTACCCTGACAATTATTACCCACCGCCACAAATAGGGGTCGATCTGGTTTTAAAACTTCCCCTTGAGTTTCGCGAATATGTAAATAATGGATTAATAGCTGGGCGATATCAGGTGTCAGGGGTACAACACGAATACTTCTTTTACCTTCTACTCGAATACCTAAATTTTGTCCCTGTCTAACTAAGCTAGAGATATCTGCACGGTGTAATTCTACAGTACGAGTTCCTTCTAAAGCCATAATAGTTAGTAAAGCTTTATCTCTTGCAGATTTTAGACTACCATCATTAGGAATAACTCCTAATAAAGTTTCCACTTCCGTTTGTTCTAGATAGGTAATTTTAGTTGCAGGATCTGACTTTTCTCTCGGTGGTTTAACTCCAGCAGCAGGGTTTATAGAAATTAAGCCTTTTTCTACCGCAGCTTGATAGAAACGACGTACTACGGCTAACTTTAGGGCGATGGTAGCAGGTTTATATTGCTGTTGTTCAATCATCCAGCGACGGTATCTTTTAATATCATCTTTAACAATGATAACGGGATTTAACTGACGGCGATCGCACCACTTTAGAAACTGTTGTAGTTGACGAGAATAAGTAGTAAGGGTATCAGTAGCAGCATCCCCAGCACTGACATCAATATCTAAAAATTCTGCAAAGACTACAAGTAAATTATCTGTAGTCACTGTGCTAATTTGTGACGACTCAGTATTAGCTAGCATTAATATATATCTAGGCTTAATTTGGCATCATGATAACACGCTTGATTTAGCTGAATATCAAACTTAATCTCTTATCTTCTATTTCTTTCTTGTTTATTTAACAAATCATTGGCTATTCTATACCAAACCTGGCGATACTGTTGATGTTCAGGTTTTTGTGTTAACTGCACTCCTTTTAATTCTGGATATCTTTGATGAAAAATTGCGTCAACATTTTTATAAAAAGCCCCAGGATCTAAATCTAAAGCTACTACTCGGCGATATATTTCTTGTTGTAAATCTTGCTCATTGCGACTTAACAAAATCTGTTCGACATTATCATTAATCTTAAAATTCATCCGACTAACAATTGCCGAGAAACTAATTATACCTGGAACTAAAACCACAGTGGCGGTAATTATACCCCATTGCCAGGGCTTGAGCCTTGTATAATTAGCGATTTGAGAGGGAATACGAGTAAGGCGACTCAAATTAGGACGAGTAGCTTCTCCGTGTAGCTGAGAGCGAAAATCACTACTTTCAATCTGGTTTTCAGAGTTTCCTGGTGCTACTACTAGAGTGCGAATACGAGAAATAAAACTATTAACCACAGAATTATTTTCTTTAGTTAAAACCTGACGTAATTGGGCTGCGGTTTGATAGCGATCGCAGGGTTTATACGCCAACATCTTATTTAAAATTTTACTAAAACCAGGACTCACTTGCGCATCTGCTTCCCAATGCCATTTACCTGCATGACTATCGTATAATTTATCTGGCTGTTTCCCTGTTAATAGCACTATGGCGGTTGCAGCTAAAGAGTATAGATCACTACAAGGATACGTTTGACCGTAGCGTAATTGTTCATCGGGAGAATAACCTTTTTTACCTATTAAAGTAACAGATTGTCCTGTAGACTGAGAAACAGCATTAGCAGCAATTTTTACGCACCCGAAATCTATTAAAACGGGTTTACCATCACTATCGCGACAAATTAAGTTGTCTGGGGAGATATCACGATGGATCGAATCACAACTATGAATATATTCTAAAACTGGAAGTAAATCACAGATCATATTATTAACCTGCGTTTCGCTGAGTTTACCTTGGCTGCGTAGTAATTCCCAGTAGCTTTTCCCTTCAATATATTCTTGTACTAAAAATAGCGATCGCTTACCATCAATACGAGTTTGTAATAAAGCTTCAAACTTAGGGATTTGTTTATGTTCAAGTTTATATAATATCCCTGCTTCCCTTTCAAATAAATCCTTGGCTTTATAAAGATCGCGATCGCTCTCTAAGAGTGGTGCAAATTCTTTTAAGACACATAATTCTCGGTAGCGATGGGTATCTTCGGCTAAGTATGCTCTACCAAAACCACCTTGACCTATCTGCTTGATAATTCGATAACGGTCATTTAATATTATGCCATCCCGTAACACAGCAGAGGTTCTAGACATCAGTAGCTATTATTTTCCGACCAAACAAAGCTATTCTAACAATGGTTTTTATAAATATACAATAAAATTTTTTAATACTAATACTTGCTCGCTTTTAGCTTCTTAGCAATACGCTTTACTCCTCCTGACTCCTGACTCCTGTCTTCTTGATGCAGTCACTCATGGGGGAAACCCCCTTTTCTGCGCGCTGCATCGCTCCTGTCTCCTACCTACTACCTACTATCGTCACGTTCGCGCTTTGGCGACCAAAGCAAGCGTGCGCTCAGGGACGCTTTCCGCGCCTACTACCTAACTCAAAATTTAGGCGATCGCTTGCTAAAACTAATAGCTGCCTGTGATAACTTTTTAATAGCATCACCAGATTTAAGATTTAGCAATTTATCTCATGGCTCAACTTAGTCTTCAAGGTATTACTCGTCAAGTCGATAATGTTACAGTAATCACAGATATTACTTTTGATATTCCAGATGGTGCTTTTTGGGTGTTGGTAGGTCCTTCTGGTTGTGGTAAATCGACTATTTTAAGAACGATCGCAGGTTTGGAATCAATCACTAAAGGGGAATTATATATTGGTGATCGATTAGTTAATAACATACCAGCAAGACAAAGAGATGTAGCGATGGTGTTTCAGAATTACGCTCTCTATCCTCACATGACGGTGGCGGATAATTTGGCTTTTGGTTTAAAAATGCGTCGTCAAGATCCTCAAGGAATTGCTTTAAGAATTCAAGAAGTAGCCCGATCTTTGGATATTGAGCATTTACTCAAACGTAAACCTAAACAGTTATCGGGAGGACAACAACAACGTGTAGCTTTAGGTAGAGCGATCGCTCGTAAACCACAGGTATTTTTATTGGACGAGCCTTTATCTAATTTGGATGCTCAATTGCGAGATGATACTAGATCGGAGTTAAAGCAGTTACACCAACGTTTAGGTATTACCACAATTTATGTTACTCATGATCAGGTAGAAGCGATGACTTTAGCTGATCAGATTGTGGTTTTAAATGAAGGCAAAGTGCAGCAAATTGGTAAACCGCAAGAGATTTACGCACAACCTTTTAATAGTATGGTGGCTGGCTTTTTGGGTAATCCTCCCATGAATATTATACCTGCGACTTATAATCAGGGAAAGTTTATGATTTTTAACCGTCAAACTCTAGAATTAAATTCGGCAATTATAGACAGGTTGCAACCGAGTCTAGGACAAAAGTTTGATTTAGGTATTCGACCTGAGCATATAATTTTGGATGTTGATGATGCTGCTGACTCTCTTACCCTACAGGTAGCATTAGTTGAGCCATTGGGGAGGGAAACTTTAGTTAAGGTTGTTGCACCAGAATCTAATCTTGAACTTAATCTTTTAACAGATGCTCATTGGCAAGCAAGAATTGGCGATCGCTTAAAAGTCAAGTTTCCTTTAGATCATTTGTTTGTTTTTGATCCTCAAACTGGCAAGGCTATTTAATAGATTTTTCTCTGCTTATTATTTTTTATTTGGCAACCTAAAAGCTACACTAACTACAATTAGTTGCAGTCATTTTAATACTTGTATGGAAAATTCTCTAGATTTGGCTTTTGCTTCAGCCTTAGAATTAGCTCAACTGATTAAAGAGCGTCAAGTTACGCCTCTAGAGTTAACAGAATTATATTTAAGCCGAATTGAGCAATACGATCCCAAGATAAACAGTTTTTATTATACAGCAACAGATCTTGCCTTAGCTGATGCGCGACAAAAAACTCAACAATTAGAACAAACTAAAGATCTAGAAAGTCTTCCTACATTTTTTGGTGTACCAATCGGCATTAAGGATTTAAAATCAGTTGCCAATATGCCCATAACCTATGGAATTTCCGCCTTCAAAAACCAGATAGCAACCTATGACGAAGGGGTAGTAACCAAAATAAAAGAAGCAGGATTTATAATTTTAGGTAAAACTGCCACATCTCAATTAGGCTCTTTCCCCTATACCGAGCCAGAGGGGTTTGCACCAACTCGTAACCCTTGGAATTTAGACTATTCCCCTGGTGGATCTAGTGGAGGATCGGCTGCTGCGGTAGCTGCGGGTTTATGTCCTCTAGCTTTGGGGGGAGATGCTGGAGGCTCAATTAGGGGCCCTGCTGCTTGTTGTGGTTTAATAGGGTTAAAACCTAGTCGTGGTAGAATTTCTTTTGCCCCTGTGGGCGATCGCCTCAATGGTATAGCAACCCACGGTATTATTACTCGCACCGTCGCTGATGCTGCTGCATTTTTGGATATTGCTTCTGGTTACATTACAGGCGATCCTTATTGGTTGCCAAAACCTGAAATACCTTTTTTAACCGCAGCCCGACAACCAGTTTTACCTTTAAAAATTGGTTTAGTTACTAATTTTCAACCTGTAGGTGAACCTGCGTTAGAATGTCAAGAGAGTATGGTTAATATTGTCGCTCAATTGAAAGCTTTCGGACATACGATTATTACCCATAAGCTTGATTTAAGTTCTATTATTCAACCTTTTAAAACTATTTGGGCAAGCTCGGTAGCAGCTTCGGGAATTCCCCCACAATTATTAAGCCCTATGAATCAATGGGTATTAACTCAATCTGGTAGTGCAGGGGAGTATTTGCAGGCTGTAACTAAAATACAGTTATTTGCCAGGGAGTTAATTAGTTTATTTACTCAATTTGATGTTTTGCTTGCGCCGACATATATGCACCCTGCTATTAAGATTGGGCAATGGGCGGATAAAAATCCTGAAGATACTTTAGATCAGATTATTAATTGGATATTACCCTGTCCAGCTTTTAATATTTCAGGACAACCTGTAATAAATATTCCCGCAGGTTTTGATCATAATCAAGTTCCTTTGGGAGTACAGTTAGTAGGTAGACCTAATAGTGAAGCGATGATTTTGGCTTTGGCAACCCAGTTAGAACAAGTTGCACATTGGAATGGATTACGTCCTCAATCTTTTGCTGAGTAATTAATTGAATCAGGATTATTGTTTTAACTACACTTTTATTGGCAACCGTCAAAAACCATTAATTCTGTTTTTACATGGCTTTTTAGGCGATATACAGGACTTTTCGGCAGTAATTGACTTAATTTCTCTAGATTTCTGTTGTTTACTGCTAGATTTACCTGGTCATGGTCAGACAATTGTGCAACAGGATGATAACTATCTTTTGCCTAATATAGCCCAGGCAATAATTGAGCTTTTAACTTGTTTACAGATTCGCCAATGTTTTTTAGTAGGTTATTCTTTAGGTGGTAGAATAGCCTTATACTTGGGTACTTATTTTCCTCAATATTTTTTGGGAGTAGTTTTAGAATCAGCTTCTCCTGGTTTGAAAACCCAACTAGAGCGCGATCGGCGTATTTTACAGGATTTTGAATTAGCTAAACAATTAGAATCTCATGAATTAGCTAATTTTTTACAGCAATGGTACAATCAGCCTCTATTTGATTCCTTTAGACGACACCCTAATTTTTCTCAGGCTAGTTTAAGAAGATTAAATAATGATCCTTTCAAACTCGCAAAATGTCTACGTTATTCGGGTTTAGGAATGCAACCTTCTATTTGGCAGCAATTAAGTAGTAATCAAATTCCCTTCTTGTTAATTGTCGGTGAATTAGATCTTAAATTTGTGGCTATTAATCAAGAGATAGCTAATATATGTTCCCAGGTTAATTTACAGATTGTCAAAAACACTGGACATAATATTCATTTTGAAAATCCTCAAATTTATGCCCAACTTCTCTACCAGTTTTGTAATTTACAGCAACACTAGGTAATTTAATGATCTTTTTTCAGTATTAGCTTCTACCTAATACCTCCCCTTGTCTGACTTCGACTCCTGACTCCCTAACTACTACCTACTACTCTATATCCCAAAAAAAACTATAGTCGCCCTCGCAACAGAATAATTTTGCTAAATAAGGTAAAATCTCAGTAATTATACATAAGTATTTTCTAACAATCCCTATTAAGTCCAACATTATTTTATTAATAAAACTAGTTAACTTAACCTTCCATTACAGTAGATTTTTTATCTTTAAACTAATACTAAATTATGTCTATCGAGCCATCAATTCCACTGTCAGAATTTATCTCCAATGGTAATAATATCAACAACTTACCAACCCAAATTTTCAAGCAACTACAAAACTGTAAAACCGAATTAGAAGTATTAAATGCTACAGTCAGAATTATATATCAAGCATTGAAATGCGATCGCGCTGTAGTTTATAGTTTGCAACCACAATCGATGTACAAGATTGTAGCGGAAGCTGTTACTCCTGGGTATGCTCAAATTTTAAATAATATTATTCAAGATAGCTGTTTTGAAACTAGATATTTAGAACAGTATCAAAAGGGAAGAATTCGCGCAATTACTAATATTCGTGAAGCAGGAATGAATCCTTGCTATGTTGAAAGTTTGGCAAAATTAGATGTTAAATCCAATTTGGTTGTACCTATAATTGGTTCTAATAGTTATTTATATGGGTTATTAGTTATCCATCAATGTTCGAGAATTCGTCAATGGAAGCAGTCAGAAGTAGAATTTGTCTTACAAATGGCGGATTGGCTAATAGATCAGCTATTTCAATTCCAACAAACACAAGAATTAGCTAATAAGTTGGAAAATCAGCAAAAAGCTCAACAAATAATTACTGATTTAATTAAAGATCTTAATTGTGCCAGCAGTTTTGATGATGTTTTACAGTTGGGAGTAAATAAAGCAAAAAGTCTTTTAAGTTGCGATCGCGTAGTAGTATATGGTTTACAAGCTCAAAGTATTGGAAAAATTACCGCAGAAGCTACTGTTTCTTCGTTAGCACCGATATTAGGAAGTGTAATTAAAGATCCATGCTTTGAATATCGTTATTTAGATCAATATCAGCAGGGAAGAATTCGCGCTATTAACAATATTTATGAGGCGGGAATGACTTCTTGTTATATCGATAATCTAGCTAAAATTGGCGTAAAATCTAATTTAGTTGCACCAATTAATTGGGATAATGGTGAAATCTACGGTTTACTTGTAGCTCATCAATGTTTTGATTATAAGGATTGGCAATTAGATGAGATTGAGTGTTTTAAACAGATTGCTTTTCATACGGGTTTATGCCTTTCCAAGGCTCAATTGAAAGAGGAGACTTATTCTATACAAGCAGAATATGCTCAGTTATATGAGATTAAAAATAGTTTGACATTAGCTAAGTCTAAATCGCAACTACTCAAGCAATCAATTCACAATAATAATCTGATATTCAATGAAGTTGAAAATATTAATAAGTTACTATTGCGAGAAATTAATTTAATTCATCAGAATAGTTGGCCACAAACTCAAAAGGATACTAAACTAATTCAAATTATGATTAAGAAGTTAGCGGTGATTACTACTAGATTTAAACAGTCACTGGCTATAACTGATAATAGTAAGAATGAAGTAGATTTAGTGATCGATGAGGCGATAAGTAGTATTAGCTCGAATACAATTAAGTAGGATTAAAAGGTAATTAAAACGTTGCTGATTTAAAATGTGAAACGTAAATGTAACTTGCTAAGGTATTATATTTCGATTTTGTAACGTCGAAATTTAAAATAGCTGATAATACAAATTGCTTAGATATTGGTATAAAGGGGCTTTTATTTAGTAAGTTTTGTGACTTGCGACTCATAGCAAACCTATTTTGTATATCATTTAAGTTTTTAGACAAATTGATTAAAATATCAACAAGTGTTTAAAATACATTTGATTATATCAGTTACTTCCTAATTGAACTTAGTAAAGTGATGTTAAGAATATTGTAATAAATGTTAAACAGTTATTACAATCATCAAAAAAGAATACACTATTTTGATGAAAGTCTAAAATTTAGAGTTTGGATAATATTTTGTATCCTTTAATTTTAAACATAGATTAGTATTTTCAAAGCGATCAAAAGTAGCTATGAAACCAGAAGTATCTGTGATCATGCCCACCTATAACAACGAAGATTATATTGCCATAGCTTTAAAGTCAATATTTAATCAAACCTATGACAATTTTGAAGTTGTTTTAATTAATGATGCTTCCACAGATTCTACTAAAAATATAGTAGCTAGTTTTAAAGATACAAGATTAAAAATTATAGACAATCTGGTTAATCGAGGTGTAAGTTATAGTCGTAATCGTGGTATAATGCAAGCCCAAGGAAAATGGATTGCATTACTCGATGCCGATGATTGGTATGCACCCCAAAGATTAGAAAAATTGTTATTTATTGCTAAAGAATATCAAGCAGATTTAGTTGCAGATAATTTATTTTTAATTAAAGATCAAGCATTAGAGCCTTGGAGTACTTTACTTAGGGAGAATAAACAAGAAACTTCTTCAATTCAACTAATTAATGCTGTAAAGTTTGTAAACAGCGATCGCCCTACTCCTATTCATGTTAAACGTAATTGGAGTTTAGGTTATACCAAGCCTTTAATTAGAAAAGAATTTTTACAACAAAATAATATTAAATATAATGAGAATGTGGCGGTAGGGGAAGATTTTATTCTTTATTTGGAGTGTTTAAGACAGCAGGCGCGTTTTTATTTAGTACCCCAAGCTTATTATTATTATCGTACTCGTACTGATTCCCTTTCAGCCCGAAAGCCAACGGAATATTTATTTGATTCTTGTCAGATAACCCAAAGTTTTTTAAATCAAGAACTTAAAATTAAGATACGTCCTAAACTTATTGAAGCTTTAGGTAAAAATCTAATTGTTTTTAGGCAGCAACTTACTTATTATCTAACAATTGATCACATTAGGAAGAAAAGTGTAATAGGTATTTGTCAGCAGGTCACCAATAACCCCTATATTTTGAAATATTTAGCTATAAAGTTTATTAATATATTGCAAAATAAGTTTTTACCCTTATTAAAGTATAAAGATATTTCTATAAATATTATCTCCCAATCTTCGGGGCAGAAGTAAGAAGATATCTAATTCTATAAAGTTAAATGGTTTTTTAATAGTTGGCTTGATAAATCTCTCGCCAAGACACTAAGACGTTTGTCTTTAAATGGGTAATAAGGAGTATTTTATTATTTTGTTTGTTATAAAAGAGGAGATGATATTTTAAAATTACCAGCTATTATGAAGTATCGTAGATGCCGACCTAATAAACGTATTTATCGTAATTTAGCTTTGGGTATTCTGGTCTTTTTACTCATTGCTACGGTTTTTCCAGTTATGGGTAGTGAGGTAATGATTATTAATTAGTTTTCTTGGCTAAATAATTTGTCTGTTGTTATATAAATATTGGTAGGAATAGAAAATAAGTAGTTTTATTGGCAAAAAATCAAATATAGGCAAGGGGATTTTTTAAACTTACTTTTAAATTATTAAAGTATAGCTAAATCCTGTTGTGATCTTGCCTTTTGATTGCTTTTAAATGGATTAGCTTAATAAGGTTTTATATTCAATTTATCAACCAGATAATTAAGCACAGTCCAAATAGACATTTAAATCCTCAATTAATTGGGTGAGTTCTGCTTCACTAGTTAAACGAATGCGATCATCCCTGAGAGTAATTAAAATTTTAGCAGCAAAGGGACTGGGATAAATATTAGGATTACAGTAAATTTCTAAGAAAACCTCGCCTGTATAACGATATTCCATTGGTTTTTGGGGAATAGGACGCTGACGACTACCAATACTTGTACTTGCAGCAGATTTAAGGCTTTGCATCAAGTTAGCTATTTCTGCTTGCAGTTGTTTAGCTGCTTCGGGAGAAAAATTAAAACTAATTGCGCCTTGAACTAAATTGAGAGTTAATTGACCCATGTTTAGAAATTTAATTTAAATTAACAACGATGATTTAATGCAAAAAGCTTTTATTAAATCCTCAATTTAAAGTTACCAAATAGAGGTACATTTACTACGATTGTTCTTGGAAATTATCGCAATAAGTTACGTTTTTTCTAATAACTCAACAAAGCGAAAAATATAAACTGTTTAAGGCATAACTATTTTTCAGATTATGATGATAAAACAAGCATTTGATTAATTTTTTTTCTTAAATAATGCAAGATAATCGTTCTCAAGTTCGTCGAGTTCTTTGGCTGACTTTACTACTAAACTTATTTGTTATGGGGCTTAAATTTAGTTTAGGTATAGCCACAGGTTCATTAAGTTTACAAGCAGATGCTTTACATAGTGTTACTGATAGTGCAAATAATATTTTAGGGTTGGTTACTAATCGATTTTCTTCTCCCCAACCAGATCGTGAACATCCCTATGGACATCAAAAATTTGAAGCAATAGGTGCATTAGGTATTGCTGCTTTTCTGGGTATTGCTTGTTTTGAAATTCTTAGAGGGGCGGTAGAAAAGGTTTTTTTCGCAACGGAAAAGACATCTGTAGAAGTGTCTCCAGGCGAATTATGGTTGCTATTGGTGGTATTGGGAGTAAATATTTTTGTAGCTTTTTATGAACGTCATATAGGCAGAAAAGTTAACAGTCCTATATTAATTGCTGATGCTAAACATACCATGAGCGATATCTGGGTAACAATTATTGTTCTGGCTGGCTTGATCGGTGTATGGCAAGCAGAAATATTGAATTTTCCACAATTATTATGGTTGGATGTTATTCTAGCTTTCCCTGTAGCTTTACTAGTTTTTCAGAGTGGGTGGGAAGTTATTAACGAGAATTTACCTTGGTTAGTAGATCAAATGGCGATCGCCCCAGAAGCTATTCACGATCTAGTAATGCAAGTACCAGGAGTAGTTAATTGTCATGATATCGCCTCTAGGGGTATGTTGGGCAGACAGGTTTTTATTGAAATGCACTTAATTGTTGATACTGATGATCTATTTGTGGCGCATCAAATTACAGAACAAATTGAAACCTTATTAGAAAAACATTTTGGCACAGTGCGCGTTATTATTCATGTTGAACCACCAGAATATGAATGTGATGATATTAGTTTTGGTAGTACTGAACCGATACAGTAGCCATGATTATTTATAATAATCCGCGATAGCGAATAAATAGTAAGATCACCGCCCATGAACCCAAAGCTACTTTAATCGCTACTAAGATATTTAGTATAGGAATCATTCCACCACTAAATAATGTTCCTAATTCCCCGTGGGGTAATTCCCAACCGCAGAGATTAGCAATTGCTAAGATGATAAAAACCAAGACAGATATTTTTTCCCACTTAGCAGCATTCCACTTTTTATATACCCCTTCCATCCACTCCGATGAAGAAGTAATAGCAATTAAACCAACCGCCGTACCTCCAGCTACCCCCGCAGCAAAACCCCCACCTGGGCTAAGATGTCCCCGAATAGATAGTTCGATACAAATAATAGCGCAAATAGTTGCACCTAAACGAGCTAACATAATTGACGGGCGATCGCTAAAGCTATAAACTTTTGTTGTTGGTGGTTCGTTTGCCAACAGAAATTTAACTCCTAAAATGGCGATCGTAAATACAACTACTTCAAAAATTGTGTCATAAAGTCGGTTACGAAAAATTATACCCGAAACAGCATTAGTAACACCTGTATCCCGCACAATTGAAGCGACAATTGAAGTTTCTTGCCATTCTCCTGTAGGATTAGGAATTAATAACATTTTAATGGATAAAGCAATTCCTGCGATTAGATAAATCCATTTCATTAGTGTTTCTCCTCTTCTTTAGGGACGTTGAAATAAGTTAAAGTAGTTTCAGGACAAGTTAACTCACTTTGCATAATTTCAAATAAACGCTTTACCCTAATTGCTGTATTATATATTTGCTTATTTTCTGTTGTTGTTAATAGTTGCGGGTGACTAGAAATTGCATGAACTTCTTGGGTTTCTAAAGCTTTTTGTAATGCTCTTAAATTGGGATATGATATTAGTTCAAGGCGTAAGTAATGTTTTTTTGCTACTTTTTTTAAACTATTAATTAATTCATCTAAATAATTACTTTGGTGAAGATCTTCTTCTAATATACCCAAGCGCATTACCAGGGAAGAACGAACAGCAATAATATAGAGAGTAACAGCTAACATTGTCCCTACCAAAGCCTCGGTTAAAGCTACATCACTAGCCCCTAAAATTGCGTAAATTAATGCTGCGATCGCGCCCATAATTCCCCTAATTACTAAAGCATAATAAGGATTGGTTTGAGTTACTAACATTAGAGATGATAGGGGTAGCAGGGCAACGATTATATATATGTAATTATCGATCATTGGTTTTTCAATTATTATCTATTGGTTCATCACTAGCGCAATAGGCTAAAACATATCCCAACACCGTATTCCAAATTGCTAAGGTAATAATGGCAAGTAAAAGTAATGACCATTTATCTGGAATTTTAATTAGTAAACCCATAACTATAGCTATTGAACCTAGGGTATCGGCAACGGAAAGGGTATGAAGTTTGAATAAAACAGAACGTTTACCAATTAAGGGCAATGTTCCCCAAAACCAAAAGATAATACCGATAATTATTAGGGAATAACTGAGAAGGTTAATCATGTTTTTATTATTTATTAGTTTAATTCTAATCTCTTAATTAAATGTGCCATTAACATCAAACCAGCATTACCAGCACTAAGAATAATTACTGCGACAACTCCAATTGACCAATCATCTTTAAAAACAGAAATAACTAACATCATGATTGAAGTTTTACTAGTAATACTGGCAAGTGCTAGCATTTTTTGCCAAATATCATCATCTTGCCAAGCTTCATAAATTGGGATTAATAAAGCTAAAATCATGGCAATTAAAATTGAATCCATAGTTTTTTACTTTTTGTTGTTTAGCTGGAATAATTAACGTTCATAGGCACGCTTGCACTAGGCACGCTTGTATTAGCCTCGTCTTTTCGGGACAATAAATCTATTTATTTCTGTTAATTCTGTGTACCTCATACCAACCACGTTTATTGTATTTAGTAAC
Organism: Chondrocystis sp. NIES-4102; assembly: GCA_002368355.1. Taxonomy (NCBI): domain Bacteria; kingdom Bacillati; phylum Cyanobacteriota; class Cyanophyceae; order Chroococcales; family Chroococcaceae; genus Chondrocystis; species Chondrocystis sp. NIES-4102. The sequence continues at coordinate 1,888,344 of AP018281.1, forward strand.
AATAGTTTTAGGAGTGAAGGTGATTAAAAATATCTCTAAAAATATTAATCCTGGGGTACGTTTAGGTTTAACTCTTTGCTTGATAATTTCCTCCGAATTATGGGGACGAAAAATAATTTCTATAGCTTCTAAATAGGCTTGGGGAATGGCTATGAAAATTTTTCCCAACATTTTTACCCAGTCTTTAAGCCTTTCTTTTGAAGTATCGCCACGGGGTAATAAAAAAGCGATCGCAACACCGATAATTATATTAGGTAAGCTTAAATCGGCAGTGAGTAAAAACCAAATGGTTAAACGTAGAGTTATATTAAGACAGGCGAGCGTGTCCATACTATCCAAAAGAGTAAGATTAAAATTAAACTCATCACCCCAATAAGATGATCGAATTGTTCGTAATCGCGGGGTAATTTAATGACTAATTTTTTGAAGATTAAAAGGTATGCTATCCAACCTAAAGCAATTGTTGCTAAGGGTTTGATTGTATTGGCTAAAGTGTAAGCTTGATAATAGAAAATATTGGCTGCAATTAATCCTCCGAGTAAAACCGCCATTGCCAACCAAAAACCCCAAGATAATTTAGCCTCTTTTACTTCCTTTTGTTGCTTATGGGGTAAGAAAATAAATTTAGCAAAGGAAATAGCTGTACCTAATGCTGCAAGGTTCATACCTATTACTTGCCAGGGTAGTAGATTTTTACTAGTTAAAACTTTTGCCCCAAATCCAGAAAGTAAGGGAAAACCAGAGATCGAGAAAGAAGCGATCGCTAGTGCTATCCAAATGTTAGTAGTCATAGGTTGCTGTTGTAGCTGTTTAAAATTACGACTAGGTAAAATACCTGTAATTAAAAACAAGGCGGATTTAACTAAACCATGAGTTAAGGCATAAAAACCGCCAACTATAGGCGCAGCTAAAACAAAACCCAACTGGGAGACAGTATGAAACGCCAGCATTCTTTTAGTATCCTTCTCAAATACGGCAAAACATACCCCTAAAACCGCCGTTGCCACTCCAAAAAAACGTACAATCGGATCTATATCCTCCAGCATCAGCGCACACCGCACCATCGGATATACTCCTGCTTTTACTACCACCCCCGATAACATGGCTGAAACAGGGCTTTGTGATTCCGAATGGGTTAGGGGTAGCCATAATCCTGATACAAAGATACCACCCTTAACTAATAATCCGAGAAAAATAAAAGCAACTGCTTCGGGGGGAGATCCTTGTAAACCTGCATAATTAAAGGAATTATGAGCTTGATATACCAGTACTGCACCAATTAAATAAAAAAGCATGGCTACATTACTAATAAATAGATAGCGTAACCCCACCCAAATCGATTTATCTGTACGGGGATAGGCTATTAAAAGAAAGGCAGCAATACTAATTACTTCGAGGGCGACATATAAACTAATAAAATCGACGCAAATAAAAGTAGCATTAACGCTACCGTGCAGAATAATCATCTGCATATAAAAAAAGTGGTTAAACCCAGCGTTATCTTGAGGAGTAGTTCTATTATTACCCCAACAGTAAAGGATTACGGCTATGGTTACTAAAGCATTGGTAAGGATAAAGAAACCACTTAATTCATCGATAGTCAGAGTTATACCAAAACTATCCAATAATTGTAAATTCCAGGATTCGCGATCGCTAAAGATTAAAACAGCATAAGCCAGGGAAAATATGGCTACCCCCAAAGATAAAAAGCGATCTAATTTGGGAAATAAATAAATAACAAACCCAATAAAAAACGGTGTTGCTAACCAGATAAGGGTAATATTATTGATCATTAGTTAATAGGAATTAAGAACTGCTTATTATTTAACAGCGTGCGGAAAAACCAAGAAAAATTTAATTTATTTAGTTACGCTGTCCTCGATCACTTTTGTTTCTAAAGTAGGATTATTTCTCGCTAATTTCATTACCCCTACTAACATTAAAGCCTGAATAGATAGACCAATAACAATTGCGGTTAAAATAACTGCTTGAGGTACAGGATCGGCGTAGTCTAGATTAGGGCGATCGCTGATTATTGGAGTATGTAAACCGTCTCTTGCTGCTATCAATATATAATAGGCAATCACCCCCGTACTCATAATGTCCATAGAGATGATTTTAATCACTAAATTTTCCTTGAAAATAATGCCAATAAAGCCACATAAAATTGTAGCAATCACACAAGCTTCTAACATAATTAATCGTTGAATATGTTATTTAAATTGCATTTTTTAAAAGTAGTAACATAGGAACAATTAAGACAGTGCGTAATATCAAACCCGAAGCTAATTGAATTGCTTGCTGATTAGTTTCCTCTGCCGAAGCTAATAAGTTCTTTGCTTGTTGGGGTAAGGGTAGTAAAAATAAAATTGTTAAGGTGTAGAAGGTGAACCAAAACCAAATTACAGTATTGTGATCGTAAGTTAGGTAATTCATTTTTTTACTTTTGATTGCTAAATTATTCTTGTTAACTAAAAAAACTTTTCATACCAGGGATAAATAATTAAGGACAAAATGATTGGCTATATTTTATAAAGAAATACTAAGAATATTCGTTGATCTAGTTATCCTTAAGTAACTTATGTCTGGTGTAAATTAAGAAAAAACGAGGAAAAGAAAGGAAGATAAAAAATATCAATTTATCCTGCCCAAAATCTTTCCCCATTAAGGGCTGATATCCCAGTTAGTTTAATCGAGGGTTGGGAAAACTAGGAACAATTGTTAAAAATTTCAGATATAGATTAGGTTAAAGAGTATAAGGATTAAATACAGTGAAACTATAGATTGTCATATTATAGCGATCGCTGATCTAAATCCCAAAAATGTTCCTAATTTTTATATGATTATTGTAGCCAAAACTTGAGTAACACCCACCAAAATACGCTCTTTGGGTCTGGTGTCTTCCCTATCTAACAGCCCTCTGGCCCACAGAAACTTTGCCCGTACAATACCTCCGCGCCACAGATATAGGCAATGCCCGCATAATCGGTGAAATATGTTATGGCAACTTTATCGGCAATATTTTCTGCCATTTCTCTATTTTCAGTGAGTATCTCGAATTTTACATTTGCCTCGGTGTCAGAACTACTGGGTTGTCCCGAAGAGCGCACGTTACGACTGCCTCTCCCGCCAGATTGCATTACTGTATATCCTTTCGCCCCACATTGCTCGATAATTTTAGCGACTTTTTTGAGCAGGACTTTTTCCGTAACAATGACGAGCTTATTTGCTTGCTTACCCATATTGATTATTTCCTCAAATTAATTATCTTCTTAAATGATCTACATTAATAAATATACTAGGTCTACCAGGTCAAACAAACGCGGATAGACCTATACCCGTCTCGGATGGAACTATAGACCACCGAGTGCCTGAGCTAACCCAATAAAGAAAGGTATACACACACCGATTGCAATTGGTGTACCGATAGCTGTGGAAGCACCAATATAAGCAGAAGGATTGGCGGAGGGAATACCTGCCCGTAAAGTAGGTGGGCCTGAAATGTCGGAACTAGAGGAAGCGATAACGGCTAAAATTACCACACCGCCCATACTAAATCCTACAGTGTAGTGGGCAAGCAGACCGAGAGCGAAGGCAATACAACCATGTAAAAACGGTGCTATCACACTATAAACGACATACCATTGGGCAACCTTACGCAATTCACCAAGTCTTGACCAAGCCTCTATACCCATAACTAACATCAAGATCGAAAGTAAACCACGGAAAGCAGGATCATAAAAGCCTTCATACACAGTTTCTGGTTTGGTGAATATACCAAGAGCTAGACCGAGCAACATTGCCGATAAAGCAGAACCCTGGAGACTTTCCTGAATAATTGGCCAAATCTTAACCTTGTTATCGCCAGCTTCTAGCTGCTGCTGAGAGCGATACTCTTGGCGAGTGGTAGGATAATCCTGTTGATCGGGATAATCCCCTACCATAACTGCCTGTTTGCTCAAAGACTCCTGCTTGACTGATGTGGCTACTGCACTACGTTTTTTCTTGTTAAGATAAATGTTGGCTACCACAATCGCAGTTACCAGTGCTGGAATATCCATAAAAGGATAGAGCGCGCCAGCCCATGCCTCGTATGGAATCTTTTGTTCTTCCAGTACTGTTAACCCAGCAGCCATGGTAGAACCACTCACTGCACCAAATAAACCCCCAGTTGCGATCGCATCCACAACTTTGACATTTGGTAGCTTGGCTAATGTAAAGCGTGCAATGAATACAACTAGAATCCCGACTATTACTGCACAGAGCATGGGTAACACCATATCTAGCAAATTGGAATTACGGATCGCAATGCCACCAGTCAAACCGATTTTGGTCAGCAGCATGAAAACGATGATCGTACAAATCGATTCTGGAATTACTAATTCGCTACCCAGAGCAGCAATGATCATTCCACCAATCAAAAAAGCCAGGGTTGGGGACTGCAATTGGAGAATGAAGTCCTTAATAAAGAGAGAAATAAAATCCACGAATACCTCCTTATGTCTCCTACTAAGAGGAGTATCACAATAAACAAAATTTGAAATTTAATGTTTTAGATTAATTGTTAGTTGAAGCTAAATCAGCTTCCTTAACCGCTTCTGGGGCTGTTGCTGCTTCTGACCCAAAGGCAAAACGTAGTAAAGGTGGAGCGATAAAGGTGGTTAGAATTACCATAATGATAATAGCTGCCTGTAATGGTTTATCCAAAACACCACTGGCTGCTCCAATACCTGCAAATACTAAACCCACTTCACCACGGGGAATCATGCCAATACCAATCGCCAAACGATTGACTTTCTCTTTGCCAAAAACCGCCCAACCAGTGATAATCTTGCCAATAATTGCCACCACAATTAAGAAAGCTGCAATGATTAATCCTTGACGATTATCAGCACTACTAGGGTTAAGCACACTAAGATCTACTCTTGCCCCTACCGATACAAAGAAAATCGGTACGAAAATATCAGCAATGGGTAAAATTTGTTCGTCTAACTCTTTACGAGTTTCAGTTTCATCCAAGACTAAGCCAGCAGCAAAAGCTCCGAGAATTGCTTCTAAGTGAATTGCATTCCCAAGAAACGCCATAATAAAAGCGAAAGTTAAAGCAGGGATAACCAGATTACCTCTAGTTTGTAATTTTTCTGCGATCGCCACAAAGCTTTTATTAAAGAATTTACCCAAAAAGATCGAACCTAATAAGAAGGCTGTAGCACTAATGATTAAGTAAATTACATTAGCAATATCAACTTCTCCAGTCTTAGCCAAACTAGCAACTACCGCCAAAACAATGATACCGAGTACATCATCAATGACCGCAGCACCAACAATAATTTGACCTTCAGTTGATTTAAGTTGTCCTAATTCCGATAATACCTTAGAAGTAATACCAATACTAGTAGCAGTTAAAGCAGCACCTGCAAATACCGCAGGAATAGTTGGCATCCCAAAGATTAAGATTAAACCTACCGTACCTGCCACAAAGGGAGCAACTACCCCCACTACTGCAACAATCGCTGCCCTAACACCAACTTTTTGTAATTCTTGTAAATCTGATTCTAAACCGATTTCAAATAGAAGAATTATTACTCCTAATTCTGCTAAGACAGAAACTACTTCGCTAAAAGAAGTAAATACTTGACTACTTTGTTCAGCACTTAAACCTGCGAACTGTTGCAAGATGCTTACTACCACAGAATCGCTAGCCACTGCACCTGCTTCTGGAAAAACTAATAGGTGCAAAGCGGAAACTCCTACTACTACACCGCCAACTAATTCTCCCAATACTGGAGGTAAGTTAGCTAACTGAGATAATTCTCCCCCTAATTTACTAGCTAGATAGATAAAGACGAGACTTAATAGAACTCCTGCTAATACCAATGGTGCTGCTTCCGCGTTGTGTTCAGTAGCTAACAGTGGAGAAGAAAATATTAAATCGGAAACGAACCCACTATGTGATAGTGATGGTAGATGTATCATGGTTATTCTTTATTTAGTTTAGAACATGACTAATGAATCCCTGACAAGTGCGATCGCTTGATAATTAGCAGTCAGGTTACGGTCAACATAATTGACTACTTTTTAATAGCAGTAAGCGGATTAATAATTAACAGTAAGACTTGTAATTAAGGCAGCCATAGGGTCAATAGCTTCTGAAATTAGATTGAACGTCTCACTAAACAAAGCAGCAAAACAACCTATTAAAATAGCTCTCCAAATGCCTGCTGATGCCCCTGTTAGAGTCGTTACCGTAGCAGTGATAGCGGATATCGCCCTGTAAGTTTCTCAATTGAATCTTGTTAGTAATTGACATTACTTTTTAATCTCGAACTCTATTTGAACGAATTTTACTATGTTTTAATGTTTTATTATTGACAAATCAATAAATTCTATGTTAGTCAGCTTAACAATAGATATTAATCAACTATTTGATCTCTAAAGTAAATTTGAGTGATAGCTAAAACTATTTAGATATTTATAAAAAATGGCTACTGGAATCAAAAATAATTCTGATTGTTTCCATTTTTGCCCAAAATACAACTAATTTGGCGTTTCTAATTCAGTTAGTAAGTCACCTACTTAAATTAGATCAACTCTTAATATAGATTTGCCTCTATCCATTTTTAGCGGACATAGTTAATAGCCTATACTACAATGCAAAAAAAAACAAGCTCATAATATTTCTTATGCTTATAAGTAAATCTTATGGTTGTTCTAAAATGAGCTTATAGCCTAAAAGTATTAAGCTAGTAGCATTTTAAGTTTATATTTTTAGTCTAACTATATAGGCTGGCTATGGAGCTAATAATCGCGCACATCGATTTTTTCTAAGTTTTGCTTTACAGGGTTATAGGGTGGCTGATGACCATTATTATTATTATTGGTATTTTGAGCAATTACCGACTGTACCCCTTCAATAGTAGAAATCATGCTGCGAGGATCCATAAACATAACTTTGCTACTATTACTGTTACCAATTTCTTTGCCCATTTCCAGATAATTTTGCGCCAATAAAAACTGTAAAGCTTCACGCGCATTAGGATCGGTTTGCAACTTTTCCATCACAATTGCCATTGATTGCGCCACTGCTTCGGCTTTAAGAATCTGCTCTTGACGTTCTCCCTCGGCTTTAAGAATAATTGCTTGCTGCTCGGCTTCTGCTGCTAAAATAGCTGCTTTTTTGGCTGCTTCGGCTTGTAAAAGTTTTGCTTGGGCTTCCCCTTGGGCGGAATTGATGGCGGAATCTCTATGCCCTTCGGAAGTGAGGATATTAGCTCTTTTCTTCCTTTCTGCTGCCATTTGTAATTCCATAGAATCCTGTACCGCTTTAGAAGGCATAATATCCCTAAGTTCAACTCTGGTAACTTTAACCCCCCAAGGATCGGTAGCGATATCCAACTCGCGTAATAAAATCTCATTAATTTCGGTGCGAGCCGTAAAAGTCTGATCTAACTCTAATTGCCCCATTTCTGAGCGAATCTGAGTTAAAACTAGGTTTACCATTGCATCCCGTAAACTTTCGACTTTATAGTAGGCTTTGTACATATCCATAATCCGCCAGTAAACTACCGCATCAACGGTAATACCAACATTGTCACGGGTGATACAAGCCTGAGCAGGAATATCTAAAACTTTTTCTTTGATAGTGTCTTTATAAACTACTTTATCGATAAAGGGAGTTACGAAATTTAAGCCAGGTTCAAGTTTCTTTTTATAGCTCCCTAAGCTTTCTACTAAGTGTTCTTCTTTTTCCTTAACAATCTTGACAGATCCAGCTAGCCCAGACCCCAAAAATGTTACTAAAACTAAGGTTAATAATTGTTCCATAACTTAATGCTTTTTATTTAACTATCTGTTTATTGGTTATCAGTCACAGAGGGATTCCAAGTATTTTTTAATAATTATTCTCAATAGTTAATCAGATGCCTAAAAATAAATAAGCTTTTTATGTATATCCACATGATAGCTACTGTAAAACTTATCTACTACATTCTTAACTTGCATTTTATATATTCAATCCAAAAATAAAATAATCTAAAATAATTAGGGCGACAAAGTTAAGGTAGATTGTTTGTAGATTTCGCCTCCGAACTAATGACTCATTTATCCCAACTACAAGCCAAAATTAAAAGTAAAACCGAAAAAGCAGCCAAGAGTGTAACCCAGTTAATTCAAAATCGCTTTATTTCAGGGGGAAAAATGACACAACATGATCGTGTAGTTTTTGATCTTAAAGGTTATCTAGTAAAACCTGCTGTGTTAAGCGAATCTGAAGTTGCAACGCTAAAAGACTTTGTGCTGCGTCAGAAGAATAACCCTGAATCACTACCACCGCATGAACGTCATCTGCCAGGAGGTATATTCGCTAAATTAATCGATCATCCTGCGGTTATGAATGTATTGTTAGATGTTATAGATCCAGATATCGAGAAAATACGTTTAGAGAATGTCTTTCTGAGTTATCGTCAAATGGGGGAGGGAGAATGGAATCCTCATGCAGGAGGACCTACCACTAATCCCAATTATGCTTATAATTTCCAGGATGGTAGAATTTATGCAGGCATGACTCGTGTAGTTTGGGAATTAAATGAGGTTTTAGAAGATCAAGGGGGGACTTGTTTTATTCCTGGTAGTCATAAGGCAAACTATAATATCAGAAGTAATCCTGTAGCAAGTATCGATGCTAGAGATTCAGGACTTTGGGAAAGTTATAGTTGTCCACCTGGGTCACTAATTATCTTTTCCGAAGCAGTTAGACATTCAGCAGATTTTTGGCAAAATCCTAATAATCCTCGTATAGCTATTTTTTGTGCTTACAATCATATTAATGTCCGCCATCATAAGCCAGATATTCCACCAGAGGTAATTAAACATCTAGCACCAAAACACCAACGTTTTTTTAAAGATGTATATCATCCTTTGTTTGATAAAGTTTAAGCTGAAAATAAATTTAATAGCTTGAGAGTGAAATAATGAAATTACTGTTAATTTATGTATAGTAACTATACAGTAGACAATAGACCAACTTTGATGAGGCGCATAATAACCTTAGTAACAATTATTGCTGCCTTTGGAACGAATATTTTTGCTAATGTCAATCCTCCCAACGGACTAACTATTGGCGAAATTTCTAACAAGTTTTTTAATGATATTTTAATTACTCCAGCTAATTATGCTTTTGCTATTTGGGGAATAATTTATCTTGGTTTAATTAGTTTAGCTGTTTATCAATTCTTACCTGCCCAAAAGAATAATATATTATTACAACGCCTAGGATATAAATTAGCGATCGCTTCTACTGCTCAGATTGTCTGGGTAATTTGTTTCCTTTACCGACAATATGCTGTTTCATTTCTAGCTATGTTAGCTATTTTATTACCATTAATTTCTGCTTACTGGTGTTTACCTTTTAACCGTAGTGTTGCTCAAAAAGATAAATATTTTATTTGTATTCCCATCAGTATTTATTTATCTTGGATCAGTGTGGCAACTATTGTTAATGGGGCAACTGTTTTAGAAAGTTGGAAGTGGAATGGGTGGGGTATTAGTGGGGTAATCTGGACGATTATCATGCTGTTGGTAGCTGCTTTAATTACCCATTTAGTATCGATTCCTAGACGGGATTTTGCCTATGCTGGGGTATTTATCTGGGCTTTAATTGCGATCGCGGTTAAAAATGCCGATACAATGATTATCTCAGGTACAGCTATTGGTTTGAGTTTAACTTTATTAATTTTGCTTCTGTCTTTTAGTTTTTATGCTCCTATTCGAGGTACAAATTAGCATTACATTTAAACCAAAAACTGCTTCATAAACCGACGATCAATATAATCTTTCATCCACCATAACGCCTGCGATCGCCAGCCCCAATTACCCCAAGACGCGATCGCGCTACCATCTCCTGTACCAATTAGAGCTAAATATTTGCTTTGAGGGGTATAGGTTTGTAATGGTTGCTCGGTTAATAAACATCGCCAATTAGTTACTAAAGGCTTTCCTTGACGCACCGCAAAAACCCCTGCTTTAGGACGTTGATAATTAATCATCGTGGCAATATCCCCCGCAGCCAAAATATGAGGATGGGATACGGAAGCTAAAGTATCGTTAACTAAAATAAATCCCCCTTCATCTGTAGTTAATTGGGAATTTTTAATCCAATGGGGAGCGGTTGCTTGAGTTACCCAAAACACTGCATCGTATTTAATCTTTAACCCTGATGCACAATTAATTTTATCTGCTAATACTTCGGTAACGCTTTCCTTTAAATGCAATTGAATGTCTCGTTGAATTAAAATATCTTGCAGCTTATTACTTACCCAAGAATTATGACCCGAAAGCAAGCGATCGCCTTGATGAATTAAATGTATTTGTACTTGCTGGTCTGGAAAATTTAAAATACGTTGTAAACTCGCCTGCATATTTAAAGATAATTCTACACCTCCTGCCCCACCGCCAACAATCACCAAAGAAATTACTTGACTAGGATTAGATTTAAACTGTTGTTTCAATTTAGACCAAGCAGCTAAAAACTGAGGTACTGGTTTTGCTGGGATAGCATATTCCTTAGCACCAGGTATATTAAGCATTTGGGGCGTACTACCAATATCTATTGATAAAAAATCAAACTCAACCTGATCACTTTTACATATAACTTTATTTTGTTCTAGATCCAAACCAATGGCTGGATCTTTAAGCAATTTAGCACCAGCAAATTTAGCCAAACGACTAAGGTCAATATGAGTTTGTTCATAACTATAAAAACCAGCCACATAACCAGGAAGCATACCCGAATAGGGAGTTTGTAGCACATCGGTTATTAAGATCAAGTCCACATTTGGTATAGGATTTAAGCCCCACAATTTCAAGGCGATCGCACTTGCATGACCACCACCAATTAATACTAGTTTTTTGTTCATTATGAGAAATCAGATTTTAATTGATCTGACAAATAATCAGCGATCGCTTTAGCTATATTTTGTTTACCGATAACTTGTTGCGATGATAGATTTTTAGTAACTAAATAAGCAACTTGTTCTCCTTGTGCTTGCTCTTCCCCTCGATTAGCCACTACCATTTGATATCCTTGATTCAATCTAGTTTCGGCAATTTTAATTAATTCTGCGTGGGAAACGTTTTCTTGGTATTTAAAAGTAATCATACCCAACTTAGGAAATCTTGCTCGTACTTCGCTAATCACCTTTTGAGTAGTGACTAGATCAATTTTAGTCAAAGCCCCACCACTAGGTATTTTGCCAGGGAATACTTGCGCGGGTTGATAATCAGCCACCGCAGCCGAAAATATCCCAAATTGATATGGTTGTTGCTCTAGTTGAGTGATAACTGTCCTGAAATATTCCTCATAGCTGGTTACTATTTGATGGGGAAGATATTCAGGTGGAGAATAACTACTAATTCCATGAATTAAAAAAACGTTTGCACCTCTTTGATATAATTCTTCTGCAATACAAACTCCCAATCTTCCAGTAAAACGATTAGTTAAACGACGAATATTATCGAGGGGGACTGGTGTGGGCCCACCTGTAACTAAAATAGGAATATCTTGTAGAGGAGAATCACTAACAGCCCTACATACAGCCAGGGCGATCGCTTTTTCTGGCGGTAAATTATTTTTGCCGTTGGCTATTTTGGGAGGGATAATTTTAATTCCTAATTTGTCTAACTGTTGTAGAGAATCAGTCAAAATCGAATTATGTAAACTACCGTGCATTGTTGGTGCAATCAAAATTTGAGTTTTACCCCTTTCCATTCTACCGATAGCTGAAGCGAGGGTAGAAGTGATCACACTATCTGCAATTCCCCAACGCATTTTATTAATCGTATTGTAGGTAGCAGGTGCGACTAAATAAGCGGAAAAAGGATGTGCATCACTCAAATGTTCTGCTGCTGCTGTTAATTTAGTGACTACAGGGTTGGTGGTACTCCATTCCAAAGCTTCAATCGTAGTGTATCTTAAAGCGGATTGAGAGACGAAAGCAACCACGTCCGCTCCCTGACGACGTAGAGTACGTGCAATTAATGGGGCTTTGATGGCTGCGATGCTACCTGTCATTAGTAGAGCAATACGTTTATTTTGTAAATGAGTCGATTCTAAAGTAACTTGACGATCTTCTAATTCCGATGAGGGTGGCGGTTGATATTCCCAAGTAAACATAAGTTAAGAATAGTAAATAGTGATTTAGATAGCAATTTTATCTATCTTAAACTTGATCACCATCACCCTTAAGCTTTTATAGTTCCCAACAAAATATACCCATCCAAGGAATTTCGATACACCATTCATTACTAGCCGTTGCATTAGGGTTGATAGTATTAGTGCTTGCTGTAGCAGGTAATAGATTAAAACCGAAAAGGCTGAGGGCTAAGAGAGAGGAGGATAATTGTTTTTTCATGGCTTGATTTTAAGTTGGAGTTTTTTAAATGTTGTTTTCTTTATCTAAAGCCAGTATAGAATTGCTGCTTAAGACAACCAGTGACGATCATCACTATGAAATATGACATTGATAACTTCTGATTATGATGTTGCAACGAATGAGTAGAGGATTAAGATTCAACTAGGGTCATGATATAGGCGATCGCGAGTTAAATGTAACTGAATAGGAATTTTAACTGGTTGTTGTTTGGGTTGTTGTTTGGTTTCTCGATCTAAAATATTTAAACTTTCTAATAAAGCATTCCTAACTATTGATGTTTGTGGCTGGGATAACATCAAGCGATAGTATTCCAAGGTTTGCCAATAATAATCAGAAGCAAGATAATGACGCATAATTAGGCGCGTTAACTGACGAATAGCAATTAAACGTTTTAAAGGGTTATCACTACCCAAATCTATTAATAAGCCTTCTAATTTTGCCTCCTCTGTGGAGGTTTTCCTACCCCACAAAGACCAAACTAATAGGATGAGAGTAGTTAAGCTGACAATACCCTGGATAATTGCACCAGTGGCTAACCATTGATTTTCCGCATTAGTCCAAATAATAGCAGCTAAATAAGTTCCAAAGGCTGCGATCGCGCCACTACTAACAGCTATTAATAGTTGACGGTTTGAACCTACTAGAATCTTTTGCCACTTTTGCCAATAACTTTGCCAATGGGAATTTTGCAGCAGATAGCACCAAGTCATTGAACTTATACCGACTATGGTGGCAAGAAATAACTGCCAGTTGATGCACCAAAGCATAACTAGTATTAGTGAGAACAACGCCCAGCGACTTATTTTACGTAGTTTCTTATCTTTTACCAACACCATTAATAAATACAATATTTGCTGCCAGCTAGATCTTGCTTGGAACACAAAGATTTACCAATCCTATTTCGATACAATATACTATCAATCTTTAGTTATTGGGGGCTTTTTAGGAAAACAATTACAGTTATTGATACTTGATGATTTTAGCTTTAAAGGTGACGCGCTCCCCAGCTTAGTTATATCGTATTAATTGCTTAAGATTATGTTTGAGGTTTTTGACCACTGACTCCCACCGTTGCTAAATAAATTGCCCAGGTTGTTGGGTTTTCGGCAAATTGGATATAAGTCTGAAGATCTTCAGTAGTAGTCTTACCTGTAGCGATATATTTTGCTGCTAATTGCATTGCCGACAATTTCATCATTATGGCAACATCTGATCCTCCTGGAGAAATAGGTACATTGTTTTCTACTTGTATTTGTTGTAAGCCTAGTTTTTGTATGAGTGAGGGTAGCCTAATTCCCAAATCATAATCTAAACCTCGGTTAGTAAACATCTGAGCGATCGCCTTTTTTATTTTCTCAAAGGCTTGATGTTCTTTTAAAGTTCCAGTAATAGATTTTAAAGCAGAAAAGTCTGGTTCTTCCAAGACTAACCAACCACCAGGTTTAAGCCAACTCAGCATTTTAGATATAATAGCCTCGTGGGTTACAAGATGAATTAAGATATTGCGAGCGTGTATTAAATCAAAACAATTATTAGGCAAACTCAATTGATTAATATCGCCTTGAATTATTTCTACATTAGTAAAAGAAGTATCTGTCAAAAAACGAGTATCAATATCTATAGCAGTAATTTTTCCTTGACTGCCAACTAGAGAAGATAACCAGTAGGTAATTGAACCTGCCCCTGCACCTATTTCTAAACACTGCCAACCTACATCAATACCAGTAGCTGAAATTCTTTTATGGCTAGTTGGATCTGATATTTTTTCTAATATTTTCAGTCTTGCTAATTCAGAGGTAAATTGTGTGTCGGTGAAAATGTATTCTGATTCTACCATTTTCAATTTTCTTTAATTTATTCCTAATATTAAACAGACTGTTTTACTTGGACATTTAATTCTGACTTTTCTTCTGTGTCTAAAATCGATCCGTCTGGGGCTTCGAGTACAAACCCTGCATCACGGATCATAGCTAAATCAGCAGAAGCTGCTTGTCCCATAGTGGTAAGGTAATCTCCTACGAAAATCGAATTAGCAGGATATAAACCCATTACTTGTAATGATCTCAAATGAACTTCTCGTCCGCCAGCAATTCTAATCTCTTGTTGAGGAAGGATAAAACGGAATAAACATAAAATACGTAAACAACGACGAGGATTTAACTGATTGAGATCGCCTAAAGGTGTTCCGCTAATGGGAATGAGAAAATTAATCGGTACACTAGTAACATTTAATTCCCGTAGAGAATAAGCCAAATCAATAATGTCATCATCCGTTTCATTCATGCCCAGGATACCGCCAGAACAAGTAGTAATGCCTGCTTTTTGCACATTTTTTAAAGTGGCAACGCGATCGCTAAAGGTATGAGTACTACAAATATGTTCGTGATGATTTTCTGAAGTATTCAAATTATGGTTAACTCGATCAACACCAACTGCTGCGAGACGTTGAGCTTGAGATTCATCTAATAAACCCAAACAGGCACATATTTTTAAATCGTGTTGAGTTTTAATCGTTTGAAAAGCTGCTAACAATTGATTAAAGACAGATTCCGAAGGCGATCGCCCTGAAATAGCCAAACAAAATGTACCTGCTTTAAGATTAGCTGCGCGTTGGGCTGCTTGAAGAATTTTATCTTGAGCAATTAAAGGATACTTTTCAATTTCAGCAGAAGAAATTTTAGACTGAGAACAGTAATTACAATCTTCAGGACATAAACCACTTTGGGCATTAAGTAGAAAATGCAATCTTACACGATTTGACCAATAATGATGCCGAATTTGATAAGCTGCTGCTAATTGTTGGAGCAAGACTGTATCTGGGGCTGATAAAATACTTTTGGCTGTAGCACGATCTATTAATTCACCTGATAATGATAGTTGCGCTAAGGTAGGGTAATCAATTTGAGTCATAGGGATAATGCGACCCTCAGCCTAATGTGATCGCTCTTAATTTAGAAATAACTTTATTGTTTTACCATGACTAGGTGGATTAATGTGAATATAACAGTCGAAGTTAAATAAGATTAAAAAGTTCAGTTTGAACATTTTCTTAGCTAGAACCTCGATATGTTCTTAAAATTGGCTAAGTAAGAAATCTTAGTTTCAAGACAAAAATGAGTGATATATATGCCATTTGAAGCTTACGACCCAGAAAACTTTTATGACGAACTGTTTATAGCTCCAGGTAAGGCGCGATCGCATTCTACATCTTTAATTAAATATCTCAGCAAATTAGGGATCGACCAATTAGAGCAACAGCGTCAAACTGCGGAGATTGCCTTATTTAAACTGGGGGTAACTTTTAATGTTTATAGTGATAATCAAGGTATAGAGAAAATATTTCCCTTTGATATCATTCCTAGAGTGATTGATAGTCGGGAATGGCAAAAATTAGAGCAGGGACTCAAGCAAAGAATTCAGGCTCTAAATTTATTTTTAGATGATATCTACGGCGAGCAAAAGATTATTAAAGACGGCAAAATACCCCCAGAAGTAATCAATACCGCTTCAGGCTTTCTAAAACCATGTTTGGGAGTAAAACCACCTGCAGGGGTTTGGTGTCATATTACAGGGACAGATTTAGTCAGAGATCAAGCGGGTGAATGGTATGTTCTAGAAGATAATTTGCGATCGCCTTCGGGGATATCCTATGTTTTAGAAAATCGTCGGGTGATGAAAAATACCTTTTCGGAAATCTTTCGAGACATCAGTGTTAAACCTGTAGATGATTATCCTAGTCAATTATTAGAAACTCTACTAAATTTAGCCCCAGCCCCCGAACCAACAGTCGTGGTTTTGACCCCTGGTATTTATAATTCCGCCTATTTTGAGCATTCATTTTTGGCTCAACAGATGGGAATTGAATTAGTGGAGGGAAGGGATTTAGTTGTGGCGGATGGTTATTTACAGATGCGAACTACCAAAGGCTTAAGAAGGGTAGATGTGGTTTATCGTCGTATAGATGATAATTTCTTAGATCCGCTAGCTTTTAACCCTGATTCCATGTTGGGAGTACCAGGATTAATGCAAGTGTATCAAAATGGTAGGGTGGCTTTAGCTAATGCCCCAGGTACAGGAGTAGCAGATGATAAGGTGGTTTATGCCTATGTGCCTGAAATGATCCGCTACTATTTAGGAGAAGAACCAAAACTTGCCAATGTACCGACTTATCTTTGTTGGCGAGAAAGCGATCGCAATTATGTTTTAGATAATCTAGATAAATTAGTCGTCAAGTCGGCTAATGAAGCTGGGGGATATGGAATGTTGATTGGAATTAAATCAACTGAAGCTCAAAGGGCGGAATTTGCTCAAAAAATTATTGCCCAACCTCGCAATTATATCGCCCAACCAACCCTCAATCTTTCACGAGTACCAACTTTAATTGACGGTAAAATTGAAGGCAGACACGTAGATCTTCGTCCCTATATTCTTCATCGTGGAGATGAAATTTATGTCCATCCAGGGGGATTAACCAGGGTGGCGTTGAAAAAAGGCTCTTTAGTCGTAAATTCTTCTCAGGGAGGCGGAAGTAAAGATACTTGGGTTTTAAACTCAACGGGTAATTCAAGCACTCAATATCAACAATTAAGTTAATAGTAAACAATGCTCAGTAGAGTTGCAGATTCAATTTATTGGTTAAACCGTTATATAGAAAGAGCGGAAAATGTTGCTCGTTTTATCGATGTCAATCTGAATTTGATGTTAGATTTGCCTGCGGAGATATCGCCCCAATGGCAACCTTTGATTTCGGTAACTGGGGATTTAGAACAGTTTAAGGCTCGTTACCAGCAAGTCGATAGTGACAATGTGATTCAATTTTTGAGTTTTGATCCACAATATCAAAATTCGATTATTTCCTGTTTACAAAAAGCTAGGGAAAATGCTCGCTCTATCCGCGAAGTGATATCTTCGGAAATGTGGGAAGAGGTGAATTCTTTTTATTTAATGGTTCAACAAGCAGCCTCTACTAAATCCTTTAGCACCCTACCAAAATTTTTTAGTCAAGTGAAAATGGCAAGTCATCGCTTTGCTGGGGTGATGGATGCTACCATGTCTCACAATGAGGGCTGGCACTTTGGACAGATGGGAAGATTGTTAGAAAGGGCTGACAAAACCACCCGTATTTTAGATGTAAAATATTTTCTACTTCTACCTTCGGCAAAATGGGTGGGTACTCCCTTAGACCGTTTGCAGTGGATGTCTTTACTCAAATCAGCTAGTGCTTACGAAATGTATCGTAAACGTCAGCATTATATTACTCCTAGTGGGGTGGCTAAGTTTCTAATTTTAGATCGCAATTTCCCCCGTTCAATTCATTTTTGTCTTTGGCAAACAGAACATTGTTTACATGAAATTACTCGCACTCCTCCAGGACATTGGTGTAATGGTGCAGAAAGATCTTTAGGTAAATTATGTTCTCAGCTAGGATATTTAATGATTGAAGATATTGTTCAATCAGGCTTACATGAGTTTTTAGACCAAATGCAAAGTTCTCTAAATCAGGTGGGGAACGAAATTCATGCAGCTTTTTTCGCTTTGAGTGATTCACAACGTGTTATATCAAATCAGTCATCAAACGGTTTACAGTTACAATCAAGCAGTTCTACTCAAACCTCATTTAGTTAGATTGCGCCCTCGTAGCGATCGCTTTACGGAAATTAAACAGTTTTCTTTATCTGTCTTACCGTTACCACAAGGGATTTCTGACTTTGTTGATCTTGATGGTAATAATTTGAGTAAACTTTGGTTTGTTACACCAACGGCGCAATTAAGCATTCAAACAGTAGCTAAAGTTATTACTCACTGTACTAATCCGTTTGATTATTTGCTTGAACCTTGGGCAACTACTTTACCTTTTGATTATCCAAGCTCTCTGCTTAAACAACTTGAGTCTTATCTCAATCCTTATAGTCTCACCCTTGAGCCGACAATCATACAACTTGCTCAAGATCTTACTTTTACAACTGGGGGAAACACTCTAGATTTTCTTTTTACCCTCAATCAACGAATTTATCGAGACTGTGAATACATTAGTAGAGAAACTGGCGATCCCTACCCTGCTGGGTTAACTTGGCGACGTAAACAAGGCTCTTGTCGTGACTACGTGGTTTTATTTATGGAAGTATGCAGAGCGGTAGGAATTGCAGCTAGATTTGTTAGTGGGTATCAAGAAGGAGATATTAATCAACAGTCGAGAGATTTACACGCCTGGGTAGAAGTGTATTTACCTGGAGGGGGTTGGCGTGGCTATGATCCCACCCTCGGTTTGGTAGTTAGCGATCGCCATATTCCCTTAGCTGCTAGTGCTATACCGACTTATGCTGCTCCTATTGAAGGATCTGTAGCTCCTGCTAATCCTGGAACTAATTTAGTTGCTAAGTTAAATACCCAAATTATGATTAATATTGCTTCCTCTTAATAACTAATTTAATATTTGAAGATCTCAGATTGCTGATAAACTTCTTCTTCTTCCATAATTGTTAATCGAGTTGGCAAGCAACGTTTAATTTCTACTGTGATCCCTATTGCTTTTTCTGTCATTAAATCTTCTACATAACCCGACTGCATTTCTTTGGCTTCGCTATAATTATCGAATGGCCCAAAATAATAAATACAGTGGGGTTTTTTTGTGGTTATTTTTACCCAATAAGGCTGGCTAACTTTAAATCTGACAACTGAGTTAGCGAAATTTCTAAAGCGATCGGCAAAATCTCTAAAAATCATAATTTTAAGTTTTAGGTTAATCTAGCTCAAGTACTTAAATAATAATCAAACGCATCATTTACCTTTAAGATTGAGTTTGAAGACTTTTGAGAACTTAGCTAAATTTAAAGTTTGAGGAAAACAAATAGTTGCTTGTATTTTTTCCCTAACTAACATCAAAAGCTAGACTAAAAAAAGTTATCTAACTGAACCTGTTTAATTAAATTTAATTGGGCTTAGATCACAGTACATTATGGCATTATCTAATAGTGTAATCTGTGATTTTTGTTTCAATTATCAAAAAATGATTAACATCATATCATCTATCTTGAGGAATAACCAAATTTCATCAATGATATTGATTTATTTTAATCTATGATCTTAAATTATAGCGATCGCATCTCTAGTAACCCTTTGATCTAATCGCCTATCTTGACTCTTTAGGTTAGCTTTTCTTTTATATATAGCAAATTGAGATAATTAAAGGACATTTTTTAGCTTTTGACTAATAAGTACTATCTACTACCTAATTACGACTTGATAATTACCCGAATTGTCATAAACTAATATTTTGAGCTATATAAGCTTTAAAGTATTGTTTTGTAATGTTCCACTATAGGAAAAGGCTCATAATAATGATGCAGTAACTGTTTCCACGTTTGATACTGCTCTGATTCTCTAAAACCTATTGTATGGTCTTCTAGGGTTTGCCAGTTAACTAGTAATAGATATTGATTTTCTATCTCTAAACATTTTTGTAGACTATGTTCAATATATCCTGGCATAGAAGCAATAATTTTAGAGGCTGAAGCAAAAGCCGTCTCAAACTCTTGATTGAAATTAGGTTTAATTTTTAATACTGCTACTTCTAAGATCATAATTAAGCTGTTACGCATTTAAGTTACTGGTTGAGAAAGGAGTCAGGAAGGGGGATAAGGGTTTCAACGTAATGTTCTAAAAGAATAGTATGCAATTTAAATACGCTATAAGCTTACTAATTACTGACAATATTACTTTTTTAGCAATAATGCGACCCTTCTTGAAGCAGTCCAATACCAGTGCATTCCGCACCCCCAAGATTGCGCTGCTTTGCTATTCCGTGCTTGATCACTTTTAACTCCTACTACCTACTACCTACTACCTACTACCCACTACCCACTACCTAACTCCTGTCTCCTGTCTAATTACTACATAAATCAGCACGCCCAACCGCAATCAAAGCCTGATCTCGTATACGACAGGAATCGCATAACCCACAAGGGTTTTCCCCCCCTTGATAACAAGACCAAGTATCAGCAATAGGTACATTTAATTTTAAAGCGCGACGCACAATATCTGCTTTAGAGTCGTTAACTAAGGGAGCAATTAATTGTGGTGTGTTTCCTTCAATACCTGCTTTGGAAGCAAGATTAGCTAACTGTTGAAAAGCCTGTAAATATTCGGGACGACAATCAGGATACCCAGAATAATCAATGGCGTTAATTCCTAGATAAATTGCTTGCGCACCCTTCGCCTCGGCTAGGGAAAGAGCGATCGCTATAAAAACTGTGTTACGTCCTGGTACATAAGTAGAGGGAATAATATCTGTTTTTACTCCAGACTGGGGAATAGTCAGGGATTGATCAGTTAAAGATGATCCCCCCCACTGGGATAAATTGACATCAATTATAAAATGATCTTGAATATTGAATGCTTGAGCAATTTTTTTAGCAGCTTCTAATTCTTTGTAGTGACGCTGACCATAACGAAAAGAAAGAGCGATAACTTCATATCCTGCATCTATGGCAATAGCGGTAGTGGTAGCGGAGTCTAACCCACCAGATAATAAGACTACTGCTTTATTCATAACTTCAATCTGTAATATTTAAGACCCAATAGCTAAAAGCTCTAAAATTATACTTAGTTTACGATAATTTACATATATTTATTTGATTGGATGTCTTTAGTTCAGGGAGAAACTATAGTAGCGATCGCAACAGCAATTGTTCCTCAACAGGGGAGTGTGGGAATAGTTCGTTTATCAGGAGCAACGGCTTTAGAGATTGCTAAAATTTTATTTGATGTTCCAGGTAAACAGCAATGGTCATCTCATCGTATTCTCTATGGTTATGTGCGTGATCCCTCAACTAAACAAGTGGTGGATGAGGCTCTTTTATTATTAATGCTGCAACCACGCTCTTATACCAGGGAAGATGTAGTGGAATTTCATTGTCATGGTGGAATTATCGCCGTACAAGAAGTGTTACAGTTATGTGTTGCCCAAGGAGCAAGATTAGCACAACCAGGAGAATTTACCCTTAGAGCTTTTCTTAATGGCAGAATAGATTTAACTCAAGCCGAAAGTGTATCAGAATTAGTGGCTGCTCAATCTCAAGCAGCTTCTCAGGTGGCTTTAGCAGGTTTACAAGGTAAATTAGGTAGTCCTATTCGTAGGTTACGGACAATCTGTTTAGATATTTTGGCAGAAGTGGAAGCAAGGATTGATTTTGAGGATGATTTACCGCCACTAAATGAAGCTGATATTCAGCAACAATTACAAGAAGTATCAAACGAGGTAAATTTAGTTTTAGCAACCGCCGAGCAGGGAGAATTATTGAGGAATGGGTTAAAAGTGGCGATCGTTGGTTGTCCTAATGTGGGTAAATCTAGTTTGTTGAATACTTGGAGTCGAAGCGATCGCGCGATCGTTACGGATTTACCTGGTACAACCCGTGATGTCATTGAATCTAGTTTAGTTGTCGGTGGGATTCCTATTCAAGTTTTAGATACCGCAGGGATTAGGGAAACGGTTGATACTGTAGAAAAAATAGGTGTAGAGCGATCGCTCTTGGCTGCTGCTGCTGCTGATTTGGTGTTATTAACTATTGATGCTGCGGTTGGCTGGAGTGAGGATGTTGAGGATATTTATAATCAAGTTAAACATCAACCAGTAATTTTAGTTGTTAATAAAATAGATTTAGCTCCCTCTCCCTCTTTAAATTATCCTTTGGAAATCCCACAGGTAGTTTATACCAGTGCTGCTAATAATCAAGGGATAGATCGCTTGGAAACAGCTATTTTGGCGTTGGTTGGCAAAGGAGAAATCACTGCTGCTAATTCTGCCTTGGCAATTAATCAAAGACAAGCTGCTGCTTTAACTAGAGCTAAAGTATCTTTAGAGCAAGTTCAAGAAACCATTATTAATCAATTACCCTTAGACTTTTGGACTATTGATCTGCGAGGTGCAATTCAGGCTTTGGGAGAAATTACAGGTGAGGAGGTAACAGAATCAGTTTTAGATCGTATTTTTAGTCGTTTTTGTATAGGTAAGTAAAGATTTTTTCTTCATAGCAGATGATATTAGAGTCAGGCAAAGATATTTTATTAGATATTCTAAGACGACTTTATATAGTATTTGTAGAAATCAAAAGGCGTAATGGAGCAAAAATTACCTCAAGATAAGCAAATCATTAGTTTAAATCAGGCGGAAGCTTTTAAACATATTTTGCCTTCTGCACCCAGTTTATCTAGTTATCAAGCTGGCTGGGGTGGGTTTTTTTTGGCATATTATCCAGAATATCCTGGTTGTGAATCTCCTAAATCTAGCTTTCGGCAACACGCTTTAGAAGTTATCGATCCTGGTTTTTCCTCTGCACACGAGCGTTATTTAGCAACACAACATCTGGCTTATCGTTTGCAGGGGGGAGAATCTTGTTTTTGTCCTGCTAATACGACTCATTGGACAAAGTGGGATGAGCCATTAAGCTTTACCGTTATTACTTTCGAGTTAGATTTATTTACTCATATATCGCACCAAATGTACCCAGGCGATCGCTTGGAATTTAAACCTCAATGGCAGGTATTTGACCCAATAATTCAGGTATTAGTACAAGCCCTTAAAGCTGATTTAATCGCTAATTGTCCAGCAGGTAAGCTTTACGGAGAGTCTTTTGGTACAGCCCTTGCAGTGCATTTAGTTAAGCATTTTGCTGTTGTTTCTCCTAGTAGTAATTATTCTTTAGATGTTTTATCCTCGAAAAAAAAGCAGGATGTCTTAGATTTTATTGAAGCGCATCTGGATCAAAATATGAGTTTAGATGATTTAGCTAACATTGCAGGCATTAGTAAATATTATTTTTGTCGCTTATTTAAACAAACTATGCAAATTCCGCCTCATCAATATGTTGTTAGACGTAGAATTGAGAAAGCTAAGCAATTACTTAAATGTTCCGATTTAACTACCGTTGAAATAGCTTTAGAATGTGGTTTTGCCCATCAAAGTCATTTAAGTCGTCATTTTAAACGTCTTGTTGGTGTTTCACCTCAAAAGTTTCGTAAGAGCTAATTTGGATTTTTACGGATGTCGTGGTTAGCAGTAAGCAGCTAATAGTAAGTAAATTATTATTTTGAATCGACTTTAATCAATTAATAGTTACCAGTTAAAAGCTAATAAGTGGTAGTAGACATCTTTATGTTTATAAAATTTTAGTATAGTTGTAGCAATAAGAAGCATTATCTTAATGGCAAATCATCAGACGCATCACTATCAAGTACAAGTTGTTTGGACTGGTAATAATGGTTATGGCACAAATAATTATCAAGCTTACGATCGCTCTCACTCTATTATTGTCCCAGGTAAACCAACAATTTTAGGTTCTTCTGATGTGGCTTTTCGCGGAGATCCAACTAAATATAACCCAGAGGAATTATTGCTTGCTTCGGTATCTAGTTGTCATATGCTGTGGTATTTACATTTATGTGCTACTAATTGTGTGGTTGTCACTAGTTATTTAGATCAGCCAATAGGAATAATGCAGGAAAATAAAGACGGTAGCGGTAAGTTTGTTGAGGTGATTCTTAAACCAGTTGTAACTATAACGGCTAATAGCGATCAGCTTCAAGCAGCACAATTACATCTGCAAGTACATCAGTATTGTTTTATCGGTAATTCAGTTAATTTTCCAGTTAAGTGTCAACCATTTGTTCAAATTGATTAAAGATCCATGAAACTTAAGGAAGTTGTACCTTGGGGTCGAAATCTAGAGGAATACAAGTTGATGTTTTCCCTCTCACAAGCAGATATGAAGAGTCGTATTCTCGGTTGTGGCGACGGGCCAGCTAGCTTTAATGCTCAAATGTCAGAATTAGGTTATTTTGTGCAATCTATTGACCCAATTTACCAATTTTCGACAGCACAAATTAGAACAAGGGTAGAAGAAAACTATGATCTATTAATTTCGCAAGTAAGGGAAAATAGCGATCGCTTTATTTGGCAAAATTTTCTCAATGCCGATGAGTTAGGTAAAGCTCGTCTTTTGGCAATGGAAATGTTTTTAGCAGATTATGATATAGGTAAGGTTGCAGGACGTTATTTACCTCAATCTTTACCAAAGTTAGAATTTAGTGATCATCAATTTGAATTGTGTCTATGTTCTCATTTTCTACTGTTATATTCCGATCAATTATCTTATGATTTTCATCTTGCTTCTATCTTTGAATTACTACGAGTTGCTCAAGAAGTTAGGATTTTTCCTGTATTAAAACTAAACGGAGAGCGATCGCCCTATCTTGAACCCATTATAGATGAGCTTGATCGGCATAATTTCTCGGCTCAAATACAAACAGTTGCTTATGAGTTTCAAAAGGGAGGTAATCAAATGTTAAAAATTACCGAAAATAAATAGATCTTGACGGTATTTTAAGATCGCTTTAACAAACTACTTACCAAAGTATTAGGTATTACCGAATCATCCCATTGCTGCGGTTGCTCACCCACACGAACTATAACTAAATCTTGATCAGGAATAATATATACCCTTTGAATACCTCGTCCATCTAAATATAGTATCTTTAGCAAGAAAAGCTTGGGAAGCCCTACTATAAATACGTCTAGGTTTAGTTTTAGTTTTAGCCTTCACCCAAATATGATACCCGTAACTAGCTTCTAAAGAGGATGGTTGTACCATTTATATCCAGCCAAGCAGCACTAACTATCTGTTGGTCGTTAACTTTACCATCATTGATCAATAGCTGCCCAATTTTACCCCAATCTTGAGGGGTGGCAAATAAACAACAAAATGTTTTAGGCTTACCTTGATCTTTATCTAGCCAGATAGCTGGATCATTAGCTTTTAAAGGTTGCCACAAACGAGTCGATAGGTAATCTATATATTTTTCTCCTATGGCTTTTTCTAATACTTGCTTGAGTATCTGAGTATTGGCATTATTGTAATCAAATGCTTTTTGCGTAGGTTGAATTGCGGGGATGTTTAGTGATACCGCATCTAGGTTATCTCCCATATACATTTGAACTAAATCTGAGGTTAAGCTATTAGTATTGCTTTCATTGCGTAATCCAGACTGCATATATAGTAAATCTTGCAGGGTAATCTTACGACGTTCATCTTTAGACCATTCTGGGATATATTTCGCCACGGGATCTAATTCGGAGTTTATGTGTTTTTCCTCAATGGCAATACCAATTAGCAAAGCAACAATTTTTGATAAAGACATGGAGTTGAAAGTAGAAGTAGCAGTAAAACCTTGCCAATAACGTTCTAAAACAATTTTGCCCTTGTGTATTACTAGCAAAGCAGAGGAATTGCTTGCTTCGGCATAAGCTGAAATTTTATTTAAACTCTCTTGAGGGATAGATTTGTAGCTACTGGTATCTGTGTGGGGTTGCCTTTTACTTTTGCTAAAGGTTTGTACCAATTCATATTGGTAATTGAATGATTAGGATAAGTAAGTACGCGATAAAAAAAAGCCCAATTTAAAGCTATAACACCTCCCACTACTGTTAAACCCGCAGCTATTAAACTGACGCTTTTAATAATTACCTTTATAGAAGAGTTATTCACAGGCTAATCTTTATTTCTACAATGATCGCAAAATAGCAAGAATCGGTTGTTTTTTTACAAGAAAAGGCAAGAATTTCCTTGAGATGTTGGGTTATTTTGCTTCATAGGAATCTGATTTATGTTGAGATGGCAATGTTAAATAATTTAGATAGCAGTAGAATTGAATTAAATGGAATTGAATATTATGTACGCGACTCCCAGCAAGGAAAAGAAACTGTACTTCTTCTCCACGGTTGGCCAGACGATGGTACAGTTTGGTGTAAGCAAATACCTACATTAATTGATGCTGGATACAGAGTTATTTGTCCAGATTTACCAGGTTATGGTTTAAGCCCTGCACCCTCAGAAACATCCAGGTGTCAAATAAATAATTTGCTTGCTGATTTAATAATTTTGCTCAAGCAATTAGATATTAATCAAGTCCATTGTATTGCTCATGATTATGGTGCGGTTTTAGGTTGGGAGTTAGCTGCTAATACACAACTGCTTAAAACCTATACTGCTATGTCCGTAGGTCATCTGGCAGAATTTTTAACCATATCTTTGGAAACCTTACAACTGCAATGGCTGTATTTTCTTAATGTTCAAGATATAGCTCCTCAATTATATCGTGCTAATAATGGTTACTTACTGCGAAAAGTTTTAAGATCCCATCCACAGAGCGATCGCATTATTAATAAGGCTTTGGAATTGGGAGTATTGGAAAATATGGCAATGTTGGAAAGGGCTAACCCAGTTGCTGAATATCTCCTTGCTAGTTTAAATAAACATTTACCCACACCACTGTTAATTGATATTCCCACTTTAGGAATTTGGAGTGAAAACGATGATTTTCTTTGGGAGTCACAAATGAAAAATTCTGATAAATATGTTTCTTCCCATTGGTCGTATATTCGTATTCCCCAAGCAGGACATTGGTTTATGCTAGAAAAACCAGATATTATTAATCAGCTACTTTTAACTTGGCTAGAGAAAAATTCTTAAGTTATTTTATTAAGCTTTATCTAAAACTATTTTAGTACATTTAAGTAAAATAGTTTTAAAACTAGAGCTTTTATTAACATTATGGAAGAAATCTTAGAACTGAGAAAGTGTATTCTTGCTCAAGATTATACTGAGGCTTTATTAATTATTGATGAACTTGAAGAGATGAGTAAAGATGACAAAATAGCCAAAATCAAAGGTTATTCGGTGGTTTTGCTCATTTATTTAATTAAGCAAATAGCAGAAAATAGAACTACTAGATCTTGGAATAATTCTATTTTAAATAGCATTGAGGGTATTCAAGATGCAAATAAAACAAGAAAGGCAAAAGGCTATTATCTAAATAATGATGAATTAATAAAAGCAATAGAAAGTGTATTTAATCGTGCTTTGAGAACTGCCAGCGAAGAAGCTTTTGAAGGGATTTATAGCAGTGAGGAATTGTTAGAAAAAATTATAGCCTATGAAATTAAGCAAGAAGCTTTTGAACTAATCAAAAACTAACGAAATTTATAAATATAGTATAGGTTTTATATAAAAAGTTTAAAAATAACTATTTGATAAAATGAAAGCCAAGTAATAAAATTTTTTTCTTAAATAGTAGAAATTAAAGCTTTATCTACCTTTACCCAAAACAACTACCCTTAAAGTTTTAAAAGCGATCGATAAATCTAAAAACAAAGAGTAGTTCTTAATATAATAAAGATCGTAAGCAACTTTTTGATACGCATCTTCCACAGAAGCACCATAGGGATAACAAACCTGCGCCCAACCAGTAATACCTGGCTTAACTAAATAACGCACATCATAGTATGGTATTTCTTCCCTCAATTGAACATCAAATTCTGGACGCTCAGGGCGAGGGCCTACTAAACTCATATCACCCCTAAAAACATTCCACAATTGCGGTAACTCATCTATACGAGTCAAACGAATAAAAGCACCAATAGGAGTTATCCGAGGATCTTTTTCTTTCGCCCATTGAATACCTTTAGCTTCAGCATTTTGATACATTGAGCGAAATTTGTAAACTCGGAACTTTTTACCATTTAATCCTGTTCTAACCTGAGAATAGAATATTGGGCCAGGGCTAGTCAACTTAATTGCGATCGCAACAGGAATAGTAAGGGGTAAGCTAGCTACTAACATCACTCCCCCTACTAGAAAATCAATTGTTTGTTTTAATTTTGCTTTGATTCGATTATGTAAAATATTAAACCCTGAAGTAAAAGCAAACCAGTCATCTTGAATATATGCAGGCGGTATCTTTTGCCAAAATTGCTCACAAAAATCCGCTATACTATAGATGTAGATTCCTTTTAATCTCATATCCATTAATTCTCGGATCATTTCTTGCGATAAGTTGTTTTCTGCTCCGTCTATAAGAATACCTGACCAATTTTGCTGCTTCCAGCTACTATTAATTTTTTCAACAGGAGTTAATATAGCAGAATTACCCCCAACTTGATAATGTTCTAGATGATTATTATTGCTGACAAATTTTTCTTTAAAAGAGACAAATTCTGTCTGAGAGTTTAATTGGCGATGTTCTTTACTAAAGTCAATTAATTTCTCATAGTCACTCAATACTAAAAAACGACTATTCTGTTGATTTGCTTTTAACCATTGATCAGCAATTACTCTAGTACTAACAGCCCACAATGAAAATAAACTTACACTAATTAGTAGTACCCCTCTCCCAATTAAATGTTCACTACCCCATAACCCAGTAATATATATTCCGCAAGTTATGGCAGCAACAGTAACTAAAATACCCAGTAAAGCACGTTCAGAAAGCCGTACTCCAGAAACCTGTCTATTCAATTTGTAAGTGTCTGTCAAATACAACCCAAATAAATAAACCGCAACTAAGGTATATAAAACAGGGGATTTAAAATCTAGAGATTCTGATACGCGCAATCCTAAAGCTAAATTTAAGCACCATAATAGTCCGATAATATCACTTAAAATTAGCAGACACATCATGATCATGCGCGATGTCCTACTGTAAATTAGCAGCCTCGATAAAGACTCCGATGATTGTTTACTGTAAAGCATTAGTTCTACAAAATATAAAGTTCACGGGATTTTTTTAATAAAATTAATTTTACATGACAAACCGTAAAAATACTGAATAAAACTTATTTCTTTTACTATTTGTTTGCCGTACAATTACTGAAATACTAATTTAAACAATGTTTTGTTAAAATGTCGCAAAGAATACAAAATTCTAGATTGCAATTTTTTCGCTTATTTTGTAAATGACAATACAATTTATCGAGAACAAGTAATTAACTACTTAAAGCTATATTTTTCATATACTAAATAACTTTATAAAATAGACAATAATTAAGGCTTATTAAGAGTAACTATCATTAAGTTTTTAAGATGTTGAAGTTGGTTAATTATCATTAATAACTAAAAATTATTTTCTTCAGATTATTAATAATTAACTGCTTATCAAAATGTTTAAAGTAAAACTACTATTAATTTCAGCATTTATTAGCGGATGTCAAAATAGCTTATTCATTCAGCCAGATGCACTTACTGGAGGTATTAATAGTAACTATGTAGAGGAGCATCCAGCCTATAGTTCTAATGGTCGTTATCTAGCTTTTGCCTCAGATCGTCGCGGACAAAGAGACATTTTTCTTTATGATCTAGAAGCCAGAAAATTGCAACCTCTTCCTAATCTCAATCGTCGTGATTCTACTCAAGATCAGCCAGACATAAGTGCAGACGGGCGATATATTGTTTATGTCTCTACAGAGCGAGGCAAAAGTGATATTTTTGTTTATGATCGTCAAACTCAAAGCTCAAAATTATTAACTGCAAATATCAAAGGTTCATCCTCTAATCCAACAATTAATGGCAATGGTAGTCAAGTAGGTTTTCAGTCAAGTCAGTTAGGACAATGGAAAATTTTTACAATTAAACTTCAGGGTACTAATAATGAGAGTCAAGTAATTAACAATAGTTAAAAACATCTTAAGCACCCAGGATATAGAATTTACATACTTTTTATGAATACCCCAGGTCACTATATTATTAATTTAGCTCTACTTGGCAAAACCATTACTACTTTCCATAATACCGCGATCGCTTTGGGTGCAATTTTGCCCGATTTACCTATTTTTAGCTTTTATTTGATTAATAAATATATTTATCATCTACCTGAAACTGAAATATGGTCAAAAGCTTATTATGAATCTTTTTGGCAAAATATAATTGCCTCGTTTCATTCCATTCCTTTGGCTTTATTAGGGACTCTCATCTGTTATTACTTTAATTGGCAGACGGGAGTACTTTTGTTTGTAAGTATGATTTGTCATTCTCTTTTTGACTTACCAGTACACAATAATGATGCTCACCGTCATTTTTATCCTTTTAGTGATTATCGTTTTATTAGTCCTTTTTCTTATTGGGACAAAAACCATTACGGTCAAATCGTTGCTTTCTTAGAAATGTTATTAATATTAGTATCTAGTCCTCTAGCAATTAGTTTGCTAAACTTGCCTTGGACAAAAGGCATTGTCATTCTAATTGACTTGTACTATTTATTACTTTATTATCGTTTCTACTTATAAGACCAATCAACTATTAAAAAACCTCAAAAATTAATCATAATGTAACGTAAAAGGGAAGAATAAATTGATATATTTTCTTTTGATAGTTGCTAATCCCTCAAATTATGAAAAATTAAAATATTCTTAAGACAATTCATTAGAAATTACTATTTTTCAGTGATTATACATCTTAAATCTTTCTAGCAACTCACGCCCATACCCACCATTCTTTCATCCCTTCAACTCTGAATTAAAAATTGTGGTATTTTAATAAAAGTAAAGATAAGTAACAAAAATTAGAAATTATCCACTCACCCAATATAATTTATTCTGCTTGTGACCTCTTCTCCTAGTTCCGATTATTCTTCTACCACTTCTTCAGATATTCTCGGTCTGAATCTTCAACAAAATTCAGACAATAAAGCCTGGCGAGTCTTTTTTACAGCTTCTTTCCTAGTTTCTGTGCCAGTATTTTTTCAAGCTCCTATTGTTCGATTGTTTCCTTTAGCTAGCGTAATATTAACTAGCTTTTGGATAGGTTTAGGATGGTTTTTATACAAAAAGCAAAATCACTGGTGGGGTGATATTCTTCTAGGGTTTAGTTGGAGTTGGTTAGCTGGTTCAATATATTGGGGCTGGTTTAGATCTGAGCCTTTAATTCACATACCTATAGAGTCTATTGGTTTACCTTTTGCCCTGTTATGTCTTGGGCGTGGTTGGGGAAAAATAGGTAATTTTTTCTATTTAGGTTCACTTTTGGGTACAACTATTACAGACTTATATTTTTATTTAACAGATGTAATTCCATACTGGCGTCAACTAATGACAGTAGATTTAGATCCAGCCTTAGCCTCTCCTATATTAAAAGCTGCATTAGCACAAACTCAAAATCTTTGGGGAATTAGTTGGGCGATAGTATTAATTAACATTTTATTAGCAATTAGTTGGTGGTCTCTCAAGAAAACAGAGTTACACTGGTGGGCATTTGCAGGAGCAGTTTTAAGTACAATTTTAGTTGATAGTTTATTTGGGCTTGCAGCTTATTTGGCTTAATTATTGCTCACAATTATAGTGTTATGGAGAAATTGAGTTCCAAAAGCTATGGAAAGAAGTGATAATTTTACAACTAATTCACCTTTATATATACTCATACAAGCTTTACAAAGCGAGACAACTTTATACATTTTCAAAAGGTTGCTCCAAGCAGGTTTAACTTTATTATTAGCATCTGCTCTTTGTTTTGCCATAGTTGAATTAGCACCAGGCGATTATCTTGATACTTTAAAAGAAAATCCTCAAGTTTCTCCAGAACGTATTGCAGAATTAACACAACAATTTGGATTGGATCAACCACCATTTATTCAATACTGTCGTTGGTTGTGGCGAGTAATAACTAAATTTGATTTTGGGGAAAGTTTTGTTTATTTTCGCTCAGTATCGTCTTTACTAATTGAAAGAATTCCAGCTACCATACTACTTGCAATCGCTTCTATCATAATTACTTGGGCGATCGCTATTCCTTTAGGTATTCTTAGTGCGGTTAAACAAAATAGTGGTATTGATAAGATTTTAAGAGTACTTAGTTATCTAGGACAAGGATTTCCCAGTTTTATTACTGCTTTAATCTTTTTGGTTATTGCTCAGTTTTTATCTCCTTTATTTCCTGTGGGAGGTATGACTAGTATTAACCATGCAGATCTACCTATCTTAGGTAAAATTTTAGATGTTGGCTGGCATATGTTTTTACCAACAATAGCTCTTAGTATTACTAGTTTTGCAGGACTTCAACGTCTTACAAGAGGACAATTATTAGATGTGCTAAGACAAGATTATATTCAAACAGCCCGCGCTAAAGGTTTGCCAGAAAATAAAGTAATTTATGTCCACGCTCTACGCAATGCTATTAATCCTTTAGTTACTCTTCTTGGTTTTGAATTTGCAAGTTTACTTAGTGGCTCATTTATCGCCGAGTTTTTCTTTAATTGGCCAGGATTAGGTCGCTTAACTCTCCAAGCGGTTACCGCTCAAGATAAATACTTGGTTATGGCAAGTTTGATGATGGGAGCAACCATGCTAATTATTGGGAATCTTTTAGCTGATCTACTTTTAAAGGCAGTTGATCCTAAAATTAAGTTAGAAGACCTTAAGTAAATCCAATATTATTAAGGGCGAAAATTTAACAATAACTGTACCAACAAAGGGATAAATGTTACTGCAAATTAATTATATAATTCGCTCAAAAAAAGATGGTAAATATTTAGTTGCTCGCTTAGAAAGTTCAGGTGAATCACAAGCTAGTTATCTATTAGTCTTTCAATACGATTATGATGCTTTAAGTTATATTAATGCTCATGCTCAAGAATTTAGCGATCGCCTAGCAGTTGAAGCAGCATCACCCACACAATTAAAAGCAATGATGCAGCGTTGGGGTTATCAAGGTTTTGGTCTTGTTAAAGATCCTTTGACACCCGATATTCAATTTTTTTCTTAAGTTATTTAAAGCATTCTCATACTTAAATCTAACCAATGTGAGCGTGTAATCGGCGCACTAGTTGAAATATAATCAACTCCCGTTTCCGCTACAGCACGGATGTTTTCTAAAGTGATGTTACCAGACGCTTCAATTTTGATTAAAGAATTAACCCGACGTATCATTGTCACCGCTTCAAGCATCATTTCTAATGACATATTATCTAACATAACAATGTCTGCTCCAGATTGTAAAACTGCTTGAACATCTTCCAAAGTATTAGTTTCAACTTCAATTTTTAAGGGATAAGGAATATTATTTTTAATTAAGGCGATCGCTTTTTCTATTCCTCCTGCTGCTTGAATGTGATTATCTTTAATCATTACTGCATCATCTAATCCTAAGCGATGATTAATTGCACCCCCCACCCTTGTAGCGTATTTTTCCAAGATCCTTAATCCAGGTGTAGTTTTCCGCGTATCTACCAATTCAGTTGGTAAATCTGCTATTTTTTCAACATAATTACGAGTAGCAGTAGCAATTCCACTTAAACGCATTACTAAATTTAAAGCAACTCTTTCTCCAGTTAATAAAGCTTCCTTACTTCCTTTAATACTGGCAATTTTTGTACCAGAATGGCAAAAAGTTCCTTCTTCGATGAGAAAACTAAATTTAACTTGAGTATCTAATAATTTAAATACCCTCTCAGCAATAGGCAATCCAGCAATTACACCGTTTTCTTTATTAACCCAATTTGCTGTAACAATTTCATTCCTACCATTTAATATTGCTTGAGTAGTACAATCTCCTCTCCCAATATCTTCCAATAACCAATCTTGCAGCAAACGTTCAATAATTATCCAAGAAGGTAATGTTACCATCAGTTTCACTAAAAAGACATGACATTAATAATTATCCTAATCTGTCATAAGTCAAGATAGAAAAGCCTAATTTTATAATTTTTTTAGATTTGTTAGAGTCGATGGGTGGTATCGTACACCGCACCTCTCCTTGAAATCTGGACGTGCGCCTTTGGGTGCATCCAGCTTCCGAAAATCTTCAGTTTTTATAACTTTTGCTCATGTGGATGTATTGGTGGCAGCTTTTATGTACTGCACTTAGATTGTTTCTGTTCAAGTTCGAGTGGTTTCCATCAAGATGGTGGAGTTCTACTCTTTCTTTACTGATAAATTTGAGTCCACAGTCACCACATGAATGATTATTGCCTGTTCAAAGCTTTTATTGTCATGCCCCAGTAGAGGACGCTATTTCTCTGCGACCAGTATGTTATATCTCCGTCAAAAGGTGATTTGTTTCCTTTTACATTGATAAATCGGTTCTCTGAGTAATTAACGTTTGGGAAGGCTATTTTTACCATCTTTTCCGCCTGATATCGGTTGATGGTTTTTTGTTTTAAGAACACTTTGAATGTTCTGTTGGCTAAATCCCATAAGTTGAACCTTGAACCTTCTATCTTGCAGTATTTGTGATAGTTTCTTCATCCTCTTACGACTGGGGCTAGTTTTGATACTTTTGTTTCCGCGCCATAATTAAAGTTGTTGACGAAAAGCTTTGAAATTGTCCGTTGACGGAGTGCTTTTAAACTTTCCGTTTGCTTTTTGGTTGAAGAAATGATTTTGAACTAAGCAATTCTCTCATGAGAACCACTCGTCTTCAAAACGGTACGTGAAACTTTCGCTTCATACCGCTCCTTTTTTACCTGATTCTTATCATCAACACCTCGATTGAATGAACCGTCTCGAGCAGTCTTTTGGTCGTGACAGTGAGCATGGAGCAACTGAAGATTGCTGTAGGAATCCTTTCCACCTAATGATTTTGGCACTACATGGTCAGTTTCTATGACATCACCTTCTTTGAATATTACTCCACAATATGATCATTTGCCTTTTTGTTGTTTGAGGAGTTTGTTGGTTGACCTACCTAGTTCTTTGCTTCTACCTAGTCTCGAAGCCCAGTAAATGCTATCGCCATCATAAGGAGATTTTTCACTTTTGACTTTGATGTGCCTTTCAATTTTGGTGTCCGCGTGTATTAAGAGTGTCTGTTTACCTTCCTTGAAAACCCAATTTCTTACGCTATCTTTTGTGACAGATTGATGATAGTACTTATCCTTAACCCAAGTTTTGGACTTATTAGGATGTCTTCTGATGCACCATCTGCGCAGTAAACAGTAAATAGGTGATCTAGCTTGCTAAATATTTCCTTGCTTACTGCCAAGGAATGGTAGTTACACCATCCTTTAATGATTGGGTTGAGTATTAAAATGAGATTTTCTTGTTTTGCCGCTTTGTTATTTCTAACTGTTTTGGCTATTTTCTCATAATATCTCTTGATAGCTTTGTTGGAGGGTTTGATGAGAATTTTATATCCTCTCTTGACTCCTGTCCTTTTGTCCGTTTTCCCATTTTGGATAGTATACTGTCGTACATTGAATCCTAGAAAATCGAACCCTCTATTTGTGTCCAGTGTGTGAACTATTTGGGTCTTTTCGGGTTTAAGTTGTAATCCAATTGGTTTTAAGAATTCGCTGAGAATTTCTTTTGCGCTTTCTATTACTTCTTTAGATTCATGCAAACAGACGAAATCGTCTGCGTATTTTACAAAGGAAAATGAGTCGAGGTTATCTCTTTTGCATCCTTTCCAAGTTTTTACCCATTCTGTCAAGACCGTCTCCATACCGTGAAGGGCGATATTGGCTAACAAGGGGCTTAATAGAGTAGGCACAAAGCGCACTTTCCAATCTTGCGATTGATGTGTTTCTTCATACCTCTCTCCAAACCGTACGTGACAATTTCTCGTCATACGGCTTTCCATCATTGTTACCTCCGACCAAACGAAAGTGTTAAGGCATGACAAGAGCGACATAGTAGCTGAAGATTATCTTCAGTGTTTTTACCCTTGCTTTTGCGTGGTTTGATGTGGTGCAAATCTAGTTTACCTAGTGCGCCACAGCATTCGCATTTTGCGCCCCTCTCGGCTTTAATTTTCTCTTTGAGTTCGCGCCATGTCACGTTTTCAGCATTTCCCATCCAGATTGTTTGAGATAAAGGTTTTTCTGGCTGTTGCTCTGATTTTGTTCCAAACCCTTCTAAATAAGGGTTATCTGGTGAACGAGAACGGTATTTCTTCAGAGACAAATCGCTCATCCTGTAGAGGAAAAGGTAATTGTCTCCGTTGACCACACCAAAGTTCCATCTCTTGCCGTTTTCACGGAGCTTAAACATATCGAGTACTCTTCGTTTGGACACTTTATGCCGTTTGCTTAACCAGAGAAACAGCCTTTCGTTAACCCAGAAGTCTAGATCTTTGGCTAATTTCTTGGTGTTGGTATGGCGATAATAGTTAATCCATCCTCTGAGTACTGCGTTTAAAGCTGAGATTTTGAGCAATGGTGAATCTTGAAACCACTTGCGTCGTGTCATCTCTTTAATCTTGAGCTTCAACTTTTTAATGTTCTCCTGGGCTGGAGTGACCAACATTTTGGGTCGGTCATTCGATTTGACGTATCTTTGAACGTGAAAACCTAAAAAGTCGAAACCCTGATTTACATGAGTTATATGCGTTTTTTCAGGAGAGAGTTCTAGTTTTAATTCTTCCCAGAGGAAAGCCTGAAACTCTTCTTTTAGCCTGATGGCTTCTGCTTTCCCACCGTTGGTAAGTAGTAGCCAATCATCGGCATATCGAATCAGCGCACAGTTTCCCATGTGGTTTATTCGACGACGTTCTTTCTGTTTGCGGTGTAGGTTTCCGTATTTGTTCCACCAGTAGAGGTCTAGCTGGTGTAAATAGATGTTCGCAAAAATTGGTGAACATATTGCACCCTGCGGTGTTCCCTTGAGAGTGAATTTGAACAAGTGACCTTCCATGATACCTGCTTTGAGAAAGAGTTCCATCAGATTTAGGAATCTTTTATCAGCAATTCGTTTTGCCAGCAATTTCATTAGTATTTGATGGTTTATGCTGTCGAATGCCCCTTTGATATCTCCTTCGATGACCCAATAGTATTTGTTGCGCCGATTGATATAGTTAAACTAAACATCTTTGTCGCCAAAGATGTTTAGTTTAACTATATCAGCATCTAACACATATTTGGGTTTTTTGCTAATAGAGGTGTAGATTGCTACGATTGCATCATAGGCAGACCTTCCAGGTCTGAATCCATAAGAATTTGGTTCAAATTTGGCTTCCCATTCTGGTTCTAGTGCTAGTTTGACGAGATATTGCTTAATTCTTTCATTAATTGTTGGAATGCCTAAAGGTCTTTGTTCATCTCTGCCTGGTTTAGGAATCCATACTCTGCGGACAGGTTTGCACTTGTCTGAGAGTTTGATGTCCATTGCTGCTTTGATTCTCTGCTGGGGATTGAGGATTTTTTTCCCATCTATTCCAGCAGTTTTTTTACCTTTGTTTTCCTGCGTAATCCGTCTAGTTGCTGCTAGTTTTCCAGATTGGGATTTAATTAAGATTTTTTGGAGTCCACGAACTGTCTTAACATCACCACGTTTAGATGCTTTATAGATGCGTTTTTGTAACTTGTACACACGACGGTTTACCTCTTTCCAGCATATATCCTGCCAGTATGAATTTTTATCTGGTGTTGGTATATCGTTTTCCCATTTCATCCTCAAGTTTCCTTGGGCTTTGAACATTTTCATTACTACTAATACCTCTATATTCCATATCTACGTGAGTCAGAAGCGAATGCCTTGGGTAATGCCAAGGCATTCGCTTCTGACTCAATCCTGCCCCCTAAGTTGCCTATATTGCTATAGATTTTGCATCTTGGTTGATTACTCAAAGTATCGACCTACTCTGAGAGCAATCCTGGGGGTTAATTCGTTCCCAATATCCATTTTGCTCTAGACTTAGAACCCTAAAACTCTACCGTGTCATCTTGTGGGTACGAGGATACTTATACCAACATATAAGCTCCCACTTGAATAAAGCATAGTTATACTCATTCCTTATGACATTGGCAATATTTTTGCCTCCTGCGTATCAGCCATTTCGCAAGGTCGAACTGACGATAGTTTTAAACTTAGGTTCGCTTTCGCTGTTCTTATCTAGACTGCTAGGAGAGGGTCACCATATTTTGGCTAATAGCTTATCTCCATTCCATCCAGCTTCAGAGGTTGAAGACCACTCTCTACCCTGTGGATGTGCTGTCACGTTTGTACCTAACGGGTTGGATTTTCACCAACATGTATATTGAGTTGTCAAGGTTCTTACTCTATGATTAAAGTAAATTTCCCCTTGCGTCTATTCCTCCCAATGCCTTATGTGGCATGGTTTATAGACAACGAATCGCACAGCTATCTAATCGAGCGATACAGTCTTGAGTCCTACGTCCTGGTCTAAAATCATTAGAGCAATTTAAGAAATCGCTTTCGTAAATAGGTTCTAGCACCATCTTTACAAGCATTTGTACTACCCTGTCTTTAATCGTGGGTATACCCAATGGGCGAGTTTTACCGTTAGACTTGGGGATGTATATTCGACGAACGGGCATTGGACGGAATTGCTTAGAGCATAGTTCCGTTTCTATCTCTTTCACCAATTTTGCTTTCGCTACGTCAGATTCAAGAGATTTCTTAGTTAGCCCGTCAATTCCTGCTGTCTTTGACCCTTTATTAAAGAGAATTGTCTCCAGGGTATCAGTAATCCAATCTTTTCGGCAGATGAGTCGATAAAGATGGTCAAATTGATGTTCCTTTTGAAACTTAGCTTTTATGGCGAGACTACGTTGGGTTTTGATGATATCGGACATACTTCTTAATCCTCTCTAATTCCTATATGTAGCTCTAACAATGACTACCGACCTTCGCCATGTACCAGCTTATTTTCTGGCTCGAACTACTACGTCGGCTCTGCCACGCAATAACTACATCAGTTGCAGTTAACCCAGTCTGTATTCAGACCAATTATTGCGCTTCCTACGTTTATGAGAACACGGGTGCTGAATCGCATTCAGCACCGTGAGATGTCCGTACTTCGGTACGTGATTACATTTAACCGTAGGCTTCTTCTTTACTCGTTTAAGATACAGACCTAGTATCCTTGACATCAGTTGATAATTTATACCCTTATAATTAGAGCAATTCAGACGGAACATAAAGTCCTTTTCAGTCAAATGAGTGGACATTGACTTACCTGATGTCTCACGCCATCTCTGTTGTTTAGCAGCGTGTCCAAGGTGTAGGAGTTTCGGGCGAAGATTCCTTTCGTAGCCGTAGTTAAATTCAGGCTCGAAACCTGATACTGTAACAGAGTGTCAGTATTTTGTTCCTTGTTTCCCAGGCTTCAAACAGGTTTTTACTCATTGTCCCCTGCCTGCTGGGTCAGCCTTAGTACAAAGCGCGAATGCACTATCTCTTGGTAGTTTTTTACCCTCCTTGAGCATTACCAAAGTACGCTTCGCAGCGCACCAACACCGCCCTGGGGCGTTCCACGGGATGTAGGTTTAAACTCAAGTCCATCCATTACACCAGCCTTCAGCCAAGCTCGGATTTGTTTCCGTAGGGTAGGATAGGTATTTAGTTTTTCTAGTAGTTTACTGTGGTTTATGTTATCGAAGCATTTGCTGATATCGGCATCAAATACATATTTGGGCTTATATCTGATGACTTTAAAAATTGCTTCAATTGCATCGTGACATGATCGTCCAGGGCGAAACCCATAACTGTTCGGCTCAAAACGAGCCTCCCATTCTGGTTCTAAGACCAATTTTACAAGTCCCTCTAAGGCGCGGTCATACATTGTTGGTATACCTAATGATCGCTTTTCCTCATTCCCAGGCTTCGGAATCCATACTCTCCGAGTGGGAGCGACCTTTGAACTCAGTGTTAGTTTATCTACCAAGATTAAACGTTGCTTTGGGGTCAGTGATTTAACACCGTCCACACCTGCCGTTTTACGACCTTGATTATCCTGAGTTACGCGACGAACCGCTAATAACCTTGCTGATCTAGACTTTATTAGAAGTTTTTGGAATCGGTGAACTAATTTGACATCACCACGACGTGATGCTTTGTAAATCCTTTTTTGTAGCTTGTAGACAGTCTTCTCTAGCTTGCTCCTGGAAATATCTGACCATTCATACATCGGTTCAACCGTGTTCATGACTTATGCACTACTAGTCCTTGCTTTACAATCCGTAATACCGTGAGTCCGTCAGCGTATCTTTACCATTACAGTAGAGCATTAGCTTCTGACTCAATCTTTTCTAACCGTTACATACATATGAGTGTAGATTTTGCGTCTTAGCTGACTACTTGTCGATGTTCGACCACTTGACAAGAGTAAACGATTAGATTATTTCGTTCCTTACATTCATCGTTTTAATCTCCTTAGAATGAACCACTCCACCGAGTTTTTGGGTAGTACTGATAGAGCGAAAAACACTCTTCTATCACCTTGATGTCATATAAATATGACCTTGTGACTTTTTAGTTCTCCCAGTGTATCAACCTTATTTCACTGGTTCGGAGTAACGGCAGTTTTTAAATAGTTCTTCGCTCTTGCTATTCATAGAGATTTTGCTTACGGGATTTGGTATTAGGTTTACCTCTTCTTTCCGCTTTTATTCCCGCTTCAGGCTTTGATGGCTAGTCTCGAACCTGGGGAATATGCTTTTAACCCAGTACTGGGGCAGCAAGACTTATGGTTTTCTAGGATACTTTCCACTCACTTGCATCAATATAAAGTTGTCATCTGTTAAGGATTTATAAGTGCGAACTCAACCCAAAGGGTTACTTAACAGAAGCTAGGAATCTTCCCTATTTCTAGGTTGTCGGGTAAGGTTTGAGCCTCGCGACTCTCCCCTCCCCTAAGAACCGTACGTGACACTTTCGCATCATACGGCTCAAGCCATACTTCCAGCCTTAAACTTGGTTTTGCTGTGTTCCTGCTTATGGCACGCTTTGTGCAAGTGGATGAGATTCTCAGTGTCGTCTGAGCCACCGTCTTTTACAGGAATTATATGATGGGTTTCTATATCTTCACAGTTAATTAGGAAAAGTCCGCAATTTGGGCATTTATAATCTTGATTTTTGGCTACTTGGTAGTATTTGCTCCCTTTTGCCCAATATTGTTTACCCTGTTTTGTTTGGCGGTTTTCCCAGTAGATATCTAGTTCTGCGTCAAAGGGACTATTAGTACCAGTGACTTTTGTATGTCGAACAATTGGCGTTTTAGCTATGTTATACAGATAGAGTAGTTTTTCTTTTCCTGTTCTATCTTCTGTCATACAACCGAACATCCAGTCTCTACCGTTAATTACGTGAAAGTATTTCTTTTTAACCCACTTGAGTCTTCTTTTGAGATGCCTACGCTTGCACCAATTCCAGAGGTACTGCCACACACGGTGTGATATGTACTGGAAGGTTTCTTTACTAATTACTCTCTGGTAATAATTAGCAAAACCTTGAAGAATAGGATTTAGCTTTTTAATCAAGGTTTTTTGTTTAACACCCTTCATACCCTTGATAATTCCTCCTATCCTTTTGCAAAAAGCTAGGACTTTTTTCTTTTGAGGTTTAATCAAGAGTTTGTTTTTGAAACATCTGAAGTTGAAACCCAGGAAATCAAAGCCTTCATCTATGTGAACTATTTGTGTTTTCTCCGTGCTGATTTCTAGTCCGCGTTCGGCTAACCATTGTTTGACTCTGGGTATGACTTTTTCTAACTCTTCAATAGTTTTTGACGTTATGATAAAGTCATCGGCATAACGAATTATTCCTAGTTTCTTGTTGAAAGATTTAACTGTGGTTTCTAATCCGTGTAATCCGATATTTGATAATAAAGGGCTACAAATCCCTCCTTGGGGAGTGCCAGTATCTGTAGGGTAATTAATCCCTTCATAAACGTATCCAGCTTTCATCCAGTCTCTTATAAAATCCTCTTTTGGAGTAGATTTTATACTGTTGAGAATGGATTTGTGGGCAAGATTATCGAAGCATCCTTTGATATCAGCGTCTAATACCCATTTGTTTCTGCCTGAGTGGTTATCTCTAAATCTGTTGAAGATTTGTTCGATAGCATCGTGGCAACTTCTGCTAGCCCTGAAGCCATAAGAATTTGGTTCAAAGACTGCTTCCCATTCTGGTTCTAGATAGTTTTTAACTATGTTCTGTGTGACTCTATCTCTCACGGTTGGGATACCGAGGGGACGTTTCTTGCCATTTGATTTGGGTATAAATACCCGACGAGTAGGTTTTGCTTGTGGCATTTTCCATTCGTTGACAAGTTTTACTCGACTTTTTGGAGTTTTTATTACCTCCCCATCAACTCCAGGTGTGTTTTTGCCTTGATTTAATTGAGTAATCTGTCTTACAGATATTAAAAGATTTGCGTAGCTATGAAGTAACAATTTCTGCAATCTTCTGAGTTGCTTCCATTGACCAAGTTTTCTAGCACGAAATATCCGACGCTGTAGATTTCTAATCAGCTTGTTGACTTTGCGCCAGTTTATCTGACTCCAATCTGTAAGCTGTTTCGCCTGTCCATTTACTCTGTTGAGTATCAAACTTCTCATTTGATTCGATTTCTAGTTCGTTTTCCATTTCGTATATGACCCAAAGCAAGTCTGCTGTTGCTTTCGCTCAGGGACAAATCTTGAATCCCTATCCTGGACATTACTCCAGGCATTTGCCTTTTCCTTCATCTTTTACCCTCCAAGGGATTCGGTCTTTGTTACCTTAGACTTACTAATGATTCGACTGTCATTAGACCTTGTAGGGCTTACCCTGTTGTATCGTTTTAAGTTATCAAGATGATTAGGTTAGATACCTCTTGTGCGGATAGGAGTTTTGTTTTCACATCTGATGAAAAACGCAATCATCACACTACGTACTTACCTTTTTGGTCACAGCCTATTAAGAGTCATTTGGCTGTTTTTCGTATAACGCAGTTTAATTAGTACTTTAGATTATGTTCAACCTTTTATCTCTGCCCCTTAGCTCCAAGACCAGTTTGTCCCTACTAGCATCGGCTACATTCATGGTTCTGCATATTTTCCTTTCATTACTTACTTGTTACTGAACCCAACTCATAATGAGTTGTTTTATGTATGGGTAGAGGGTGAAAATCCATTAAAAGAGTCGGCTCTCCATTTAAAACGACCAGTTCAGGTCGCACTACTGCCAACGAATCGCACATTATTTTGTTATCTTCCTATAAAACATTCACTAAAAAATTATTACCCTCAATAAATTAAGATAAATCCTCTCTGTGTATAGGTTTAAGAAGAGAGGAAATTTTTTTTCAACAAAAGGGTTGACAATCGGGGGGGATAAAAGTATATTGGTAAATGCGCGGTTGAAAGGGGAGACCTCGAAACAGCAGCCCGAACCTAGACAAAGCAATAGTTTGACGAATTTTTCAAGCCAAGTAAAAAGCTTTTTTCAACTTGAATAAATAAAAAATAAAGTAGAGAAACAAGAGTCGAAAAGTCAAATAAAACTTGATGGAAGTAGATTCATCATGGAGAGTTTGATCCTGGCTCAGGATGAACGCTGGCGGTATGCCTAACACATGCAAGTCGAACGATGTTTTCGGACATAGTGGCGGACGGGTGAGTAACGCGTGAGAATCTGCCTTCAGGATGGGGATAACAGTGGGAAATCGCTGCTAAAACCCAATGAGCCGAGAGGTAAAATATTTATAGCCTGAAGAGGAGCTCGCGTCCGATTAGTTAGTTGGTGTGGTAAGAGCATACCAAGACGATGATCGGTAGCTGGTCTGAGAGGATGAGCAGCCACACTGGGACTGAGACACGGCCCAGACTCCTACGGGAGGCAGCAGTGGGGAATTTTCCGCAATGGGCGAAAGCCTGACGGAGCAATACCGCGTGAGGGAGGAAGGCTTTTGGGTTGTAAACCTCTTTTATTAAGGAAGAAGAAAGTGACGGTACTTAAAGAATAAGCATCGGCTAACTCCGTGCCAGCAGCCGCGGTAATACGGAGGATGCAAGCGTTATCCGGAATTATTGGGCGTAAAGCGTCCGCAGGTGGCTAATCAAGTCTGCTGTTAAAGACAGAAGCTTAACTTCTGAGAGGCGGTGGAAACTGGATAGCTAGAGTACGGTAGGGGTTGAGGGAATTCCCAGTGTAGCGGTGAAATGCGTAGATATTGGGAAGAACACCAGTGGCGAAGGCGCTCAACTGGGCCGTAACTGACACTGAGGGACGAAAGCTAGGGGAGCGAAAGGGATTAGATACCCCTGTAGTCCTAGCTGTAAACGATGAACACTAGGCGTTGCTTGTATCGACCCGAGCAGTGCCGTAGCCAACGCGTTAAGTGTTCCGCCTGGGGAGTACGCACGCAAGTGTGAAACTCAAAGGAATTGACGGGGGCCCGCACAAGCGGTGGAGTATGTGGTTTAATTCGATGCAACGCGAAGAACCTTACCAGGACTTGACATCTCGAGAAGCTCTAGGAGACTAGAGCGTGCCTTAGGGAACTCGAAGACAGGTGGTGCATGGCTGTCGTCAGCTCGTGTCGTGAGATGTTGGGTTAAGTCCCGCAACGAGCGCAACCCTCGTTCTTAGTTGCCAGCATTAAGTTGGGCACTCTAGGAAGACTGCCGGTGACAAACCGGAGGAAGGTGGGGATGACGTCAAGTCAGCATGCCCCATACGTTCTGGGCTACACACGTACTACAATGGTTGGGACAAAGGGCAGCAAGCTCGCGAGAGTAAGCGAATCTCAGCAAACCCAGCCTCAGTTCAGATTGCAGGCTGCAACTCGCCTGCATGAAGGAGGAATCGCTAGTAATCGCAGGTCAGAATACTGCGGTGAATTCGTTCCCGGGCCTTGTACACACCGCCCGTCACA
Organism: Chondrocystis sp. NIES-4102; assembly: GCA_002368355.1. NCBI lineage: Bacteria > Bacillati > Cyanobacteriota > Cyanophyceae > Chroococcales > Chroococcaceae > Chondrocystis > Chondrocystis sp. NIES-4102. Next base: position 1,933,186 of record AP018281.1, read on the forward strand.
CCATGGAAGTTGGCCACGCCCGAAGTCGTTACCCTAACCAATATGGAGGGGGATGCCGAAGGCAGGGCTGGTGACTAGGGTGAAGTCGTAACAAGGTAGCCGTACCGGAAGGTGTGGCTGGATCACCTCCTTAAAGGGAGACCTAATTCAATTACCAGAAGAAGTAGGGCAAGTTGTTTGCTCGATTCAAATAAAACTGAGTAAGAAGAAAACATCCCAGAAGGTCGGTTCAAGAAGAAAGAAGAAGCGAGAAGAAGCGTCAAACTAATTGTTAGGGTTCAAGGCAAGAGAAAAAATGGGCTATTAGCTCAGGTGGTTAGAGCGCACCCCTGATAAGGGTGAGGTCCCTGGTTCAAGTCCAGGATGGCCCACCACCAACCGAATCATTGAGAAAAGAGGTAATCATTGATCTACTATCTAGGTCAGTGGTAACAGAAAAAATGAGAGGGGGTATAGCTCAGTTGGTAGAGCGCCTGCTTTGCAAGCAGGATGTCAGCGGTTCAAGTCCGCTTACCTCCACCAAAGAGAAGGAAAATTCAGCACTATCATTACTAATAGATGAGGATGCTGGACTTTACCAAGTCTAGTAAAAGAACCTTGAAAACTGCATAAAGACTAATAAGATAAGAGCCGAAAAGAGCTAAGTAAAAAGGTAACTAAGTCAAAAAAGTTATCGAAATCTAGATTAAGTCCAAGGTAGAAAACCTAAAATCAAAGATAAAAATCAGGTCAAGCTACAAAGGGCTAACGGTGGATACCTAGGTACACAAAGGCGAAGAAGGACGTGGTGACCGACGAAACGCTTCGGGGAGCTGGAAACAAGCATTGATCCGAGGATATCCGAATGGGGCAACCCAAAAGAACGACCTGCTGAATATATAGGCAGGAGCGAGCGAACTCAGCGAACTGAAACATCTTAGTAGCTGAAGGAAGAGAAAGCAAAAGCGATTCCCTTAGTAGCGGCGAGCGAAGCGGGATAAGCCTAAACCATCGACTTAGGTAGATGGGGTAGTGGGACAGTCATCAGGATGATCTAAGCTAGACGAAGTAGTTGAAAGCTACACCAGAGAAGGTGAAAGTCCTGTAGTCGAAAGTGGCAATCACCAGACTGAATCCCGAGTAGCACGGAGCCCGTGGAATTCCGTGTGAATCAGCGAGGACCACCTCGTAAGGCTAAATACTAATGTGTAACCGATAGTGAAACAGTACCGCGAGGGAAAGGTGAAAAGAACCCCAGTGAGGGGAGTGAAATAGAACATGAAACCGTTAGCCTACAAGCAATAGAAGGACGATTAAACGTCTAACTGTGTGCCTGTTGAAGAATGAGCCGGCGACTTACAGGTGGTGGCAGGTTAAGGAGTAATATCCGCAGCCAAAGTGAAAGCGAGCCTGACAAGGGCGAAGATTGTCATCATTTGTAGACCCGAACCCAGGTGATCTAACCATGTCCAGGATGAAGCTTGGGTAAAGCTAAGTGGAGGTCCGAACCGACTGGCGTTGAAAAGCCAGCGGATGAGGTGTGGTTAGGGGTGAAATGCCAATCGAACCTGGAGCTAGCTGGTTCTCCTCGAAATGCGTTGAGGCGCAGCGGTTGGAAAAAGCATTGGGGGGTAAAGCACTGTTTCGCTGCGGGCTGCGAGAGCGGTACCAAAGTGAGACAAACTCAGAATACCCAATGAAAGTCAACCAGTGAGACGGTGGGGGATAAGCTTCATCGTCAAAAGGGAAACAGCCCAGACCACCAGCTAAGGTCCCCAAGTACCTACTAAGTAAGAAAGGAGGTGGGAGTGCATAGACAACCAGGAGGTTTGCTTA